>JBFWYI010000080.1:0-48784 GCA_050186575.1 Sandaracinaceae bacterium
TCCCCTTTCCCAGGCTTGACCTGGCGCACCGAAGCGACGAAGCCAGCGCATCGCGCTGGGGGCGCAGCCCTCCTTGAGGCGGTGCGCGCCCGTCCGGCACCCTGGGGCATCACGAGGACGAAGCCCCCGGCCCACGTCCCGCCACGCCCTCGCGCTCTCCGACCCGACGATCCCTGAGGAAGCGAGGAAGCTCAGGAAGCGAGGAAGTGCGTCCGCAACGCGAACGCGAGAGCAAGGCGACTTCCGATTCCGATTCCGATTCCGTTTCCGATTCCGTTTCCGATTCCGTTTCCGATTCCGTTTCCGATTCCGTTTCCGATTCCGTTTCCGATTCCGTTTCCGATTCCGTTTCCGATTCCGTTTCCGATTCCGATTCCGATTCCGTTTCCGATTCCGTTTCCGATTCCGTTTCCGATTCCGATTCCGATTCCGTTTCCGAGTCCGAGTCCGAGTCCGAGTCCGAGTCCGATTCCGATTCCGATTCCGATTCCGTTTCCGATTCCGATTCCGTTTCCGTTTCCGTTTCCGATTCCGATTCCGTTTCCGATTCCGATTCCGATTCCGATTCCGAGTCCGAGTCCGATTCCGATTCCGTGTGCGATCGGAGTCGGATCCGCCCTCAGCTCAGTCGTCCTCGCCCGTCTCCTCGATCACCTCGCTCGGCAACTCCTCCGGCTCCGGCTCCTCTTCGATTCGGCGCGTCGCGTCGAACGCCCCGATCGGGCAGCCGTCGCGCAGGGGATCGCTCTCGTTGGGGACCCCGACCTCCTCGGGACAGAAGTCGTGCGCGTCGGGGACGCCATCGCCGTCGTGATCGGGGAGCGGGCAGCCGAGGCGATCCGGATCCGGGTCGTCGCCTTCGGGCTCGGCGTCGCACATGTCGCGATCGTCGGGGATGCCGTCGGAGTCGCGGTCGAGGAGCGGACAACCTGGGTTGAGGGGGTCGACCACGCCACCCTCCTCGGTGTCCTGACAGTGGTCGTCTCGATCCAGCGTGAAGTCGCCGTCGAGGTTGCCGGGGCCACGCTCGGGGGCGCGGATGGTGAACGCGACCCCGATCTGGAGCAGGATCGCGGGCTCGTCGCCCGGGTCGGTGAGCAGGGTCCCGCGCACCATCGGACCGACCCGCAGGAAGCTGAGCGCGTCGAACGAGTAGCCGACGCCGACGTCCGCGCCGTGCGTCGTGATGCCCCCCGAGACGCCGTAGACCCAGTGCGCGTCGAGCCAGCCGTCGCCCTCGATGCCCGCGAGCGGCGTCCAGTGGAAGCGCAAGCCGAGCTGCGTACCCGCCCACGCGGCCGGGTTGCCGGACGCCGCGCTCACCGCGAGGCCGGTGACGCCGGCTTGCACGCCGATCCACGGGGCGAACGGGAACTCCACCGACGCGGTCGCGCCGCCCCCGAAGCCGATCGAGTCGCGGTGACCATCGTCGAGCGCGTGGAGACCGAAGAGCTCCACGTGGGGGAGCAACGGCAGCGTCTGCGAGCCGCGCACCCTCTGGCGCGCCATCTCCAGGTTCGACGGCGCGACGTATCGTGGGCGATGAGCGCGGCTCACGTACGCGGCCGGCGCGTCGTACGAGGGGCGGCCCGGCCAGCCCGTGATGGTCAATCCTACCGTGAGCGCCCACACCGGCGTGCCATCGGGGTCGTCCGTGAAGATGAGGTGGATCGTCGGTCCGGCGCTCATCGCCTGGAAGAGCCAGAAGCCCATCCCCAACCCGATGTCGACGCCGTGCCTCGCGACCGTGCCGGAGAGCCCGAAGATGTGGACCACCTCGATGTACGCGTCCGGCTCGAACCCGTCGATCAACGCCGACCAGTGGAAGCGCAGGCCCTCACGCGTCCCGAACCAGGCCACCGCGCCGTCGCCGTACATGGCGAACATCTGGCCGCCGAGGGCCAGGGAGATCACCGGATGGGGCCGGACGAGGAGCTCCATGGACGCCGAGTTCCCGATCCCGAGGGCCAGGGTCTGCGGATCGAGGCCACCGATGCCGGCCAGATCCAGCGTCAGTCCCATCTCGAAGTCCGGCCCGTCGCCATCGTCGGCGGCCGCGTCGACCGGGATCGTCAATCCGAGGAGGACGACCGCCGGCGCGAGGACCGAGACGACGCGGGACCGCACGACGCCACGATAGCGGACCTCGCCCCGCCGACGCGAGGGGTGCCGAGAGTGTAAATCGCCCCGTGATCACTTGAACGCCGGAGGCGAGCTGTCGCACCCTGATGCTCGAGTGCGGGCAGTGGGGAAGACGCGGCTCGGGATCATGGCGCTGGTGGTGCTCGGCGCGTTCAACGCAGGGTGCCAGACCGACATGTGCCCCCCCGGCGTGTCGGACAGCATCTTTTGCCGCGGATACATCGATGCATCGTTCGATGGTTGCGTGCAAGGTGGCGCGTGCAATCCGCCCGATGACCTCTGCGCGGTCGGCATCTGGCAGTGCATCGGGGCATCCGGCCCCACCTGCCAGGTCGTCTCGCGCCTGAGCCCCGGCGACCCGTGCGGCGGCGGCGGCTTCACCTGCGCCGACGACGGCTCGTGCTCGATCTGCGTGCAAGACGCGGTGTGCAATACAGGCAACCCCTGCCTCGGCGGCCACCAGGAGTGCGGGACCGATCCGCCGGTGTGCCTGCCCGACACCCCCGCCGATGGGATGCCATGCGGCACGGGCGGCATCTGCGGCGGCGAGCTGTGCAGCGAGTGCATCCCCGACGTCATCTGCAACACCGGCAACCCGTGCACGACCGGACACACGCGCTGCGTCGACGCGAACACCACCGAGTGCGTGCCCGACGCGGACCTCCCGCCCGGCGTGAGCTGTAGCGAAGGCCTCGCGTGCAACGGCAGCGGTGAGTGCACCGTCTGCAACGAGGGGACGATCTGCAACACCGGCAACCCTTGCGCGACCGGCCACACCGACTGCGGCTCGGGCTCGCCGGTGTGCGTGCCGGACATGGACGCTCCACCGGGGACGGGCTGCGGCACCGGCGGCATTTGCAGCGGCGCGGGCGAGTGCAGCGAGTGCATCGACGGAACGGTCTGCAACACCGGCAACCCGTGCACCACGGGGACGCAGGCGTGCCCCGGCGGGATGCCGGTATGCATGGCGTCGAGCAATCTTCCTTCCGGTGTGCGATGTGGGGTGGGCCGCGCCTGCGACGGCTCGGGCAACTGCAACTTGTGCGTGCCCGGCGATCCGTGCGTGACCACCACGTGCGAGGTCGGCACCACCGACTGCACCAGCGGGATGCCGGTGTGCATGCCGACGGGCCCTGCGCCACCCGGCGCGGTGTGCCGCCCGCGGGTCGACGCGTGCGACATCGAAGAGGTGTGCAGCGGCTCGGGGGCGGCGTGCCCACCGGATCGCTTCGCGCCCGCCGGGACCGCGTGCATCGATCGCGGGATGTGCGACGGGATGGGCATCTGCATCCCGTTCTGCGTGCAGGACGCGCCGTGCAACACGGGCAACGACTGCGAGGTCGGGACGACCGACTGCTCGAGCGGGAGCCCGGTGTGCGTCGCCGGCGGACCGCGCGCGTCGGGGACGGTTTGCCGCGCGAGCACCAACCCGTGCGACGCCGAGGAGGCGTGCGATGGGAGCTCGCTGACCTGCCCGGTCGACGCGAACGAGCCGCCGGGGACGATGTGCCCGACCGGTGTCTGCGATCCCGCCGGGATGTGCGTGATGTGCGTCGACGGCGCGCCGTGCACGCCGACCAATCCGTGCGAAGCGGGACAGCTCGACTGCTCGAGCGGCGCGCCGGTGTGCGTGCCGTCGGGTCCTGCGCCGATGGGCACGCTCTGCCGCGCGGTGGCGGGGGTGTGCGACGTCGAGGAGCGCTGCGACGGGACGACGACCATGTGCCCGCCCGACGCGTTCGATGCGACCACGCTCTGCCGCGCGTCGGTGGCTCCGTGCGACGCGGCCGAGACGTGCGACGGGAGCGGGGTCACGTGCCCAGCGGACGCGCCGGCTCCGCCCGGCACGATCTGCCCCGGCGGCGTCTGCGATGGGATGCGCGTGTGCGCGCCGTGCATCCAGGGCTTGACCTGCATGACCGCGAACACCTGCGAGGTCGGCCAGATCGACTGCGCATCCGGGGCGCCGGTGTGTCAGGCGGTGGGCCTCCAGCCGTCGGGGACGGTGTGCCGCGCATCGACCGGCGCCTGCGACACGGAAGAGACCTGCACCGGCGCGAGCCCCACGTGTCCGCCCGACGCGCTCACGCCGGTCGGAACGGTGTGTCGCCCGGTGGTGGGCGCCTGTGACGTGCAAGAGGTGTGTACGGGCATCAGCAACCTCTGCCCGCCCGACGGCGTCGCGCCGGCCGGGACGACGTGTCGCTCGCCGGGCGGCGCGTGCGACGCGGCGGAGAGCTGCGACGGGATCAGCAACGTGTGCCCCGCGGATATCCTCACGCCGTCCGGCGTAGTGTGTCGCCCTGCGATCGACGTGTGCGATCAGGACGAGCTCTGCACCGGCAGCGCGGCCGCGTGTCCCACCGACATGCTGCGACCGGCCGGCTCGATCTGCCGCATGGCGGTCGACGTCTGCGATCTGACCGAGGCGTGCAACGGCGGCTCCGCCGCGTGCCCGCCCAACGGGTTCGCGACGCTCGGCACCACGTGTCCGGCCGGCGTGTGCGACGGATCGGGCGGCTGCAGCATGTGCGGCGGAATCTGCCCGATGCGCCCCAACGCGACGACCACGTGCGGGGGGAGCTGCGGCTACGTGTGCCTCACCGGCTTCGCGGACTGCAACGCGGGCGCGGCGGACGGCTGCGAGATCAACACCACGATGGACACCGGCAACTGCGGCGGTTGCGGCAACGCGTGTCCGTCGCGCGCCAACGCCAACACGACCTGCATGAGCTCCGCGTGCGGCTACTCGTGCTTCCCGAACTTCGCGGACTGCAACGGCAGCTCGGCGGACGGCTGCGAGATCGACACCGCGGTCGACATTCTGCACTGCGGCGCGTGCCCCAACGTGTGCCCGACCCGCGCGAACGCGACCACGACGTGCGCCTCTGGCAGCTGCGGGTTCACCTGCAATGGGACGTTCGGCGACTGCAACACGAACCCGGCGGACGGCTGCGAGATCGACACGTCGAACAACCTCTCGCATTGCGGCTTCTGCGGGAACGCGTGCCCCGCGCGCGCCCACGCGACGACCACCTGCGCGAGCAGCACCTGCGGCTACACGTGCGATCCCGGCTGGGGCGACTGCAACGGGAGCGGAGCGGACGGCTGCGAGGTCGACACGACCTCCACGCTCGCCCACTGCGGCGGCTGCGGGATCGCGTGCCCGACGCCGGCGAACGCGACGCGCACCTGCGTGGCCTCGTCGTGCGGATACACCTGCAACGCTGGCTTCGAAGACTGCAACGGCAGCTCGGCGGACGGCTGCGAGGTCAACCGAAACACCGACGTCAACAACTGCGGCGGCTGCGGCATCGCGTGCCCGAACCGGCCGAACGCGATGACCACGTGCAGCGCCGGCGCGTGCGGCTACGCGTGCCTTCCGGGCTACGTCGACTGCAACGGCAATCCGGCCGACGGATGTGAGATCAACACCGCAGGCGATCCCGACAACTGCGGCTTCTGCGGCAACGTCTGCCAGACCGGCCCGAACGGATCGCGCTCGTGCGTCGCGAGCAGCTGCCAGTTCAACTGCTTCCCCGGCTACGGCAACTGCAACGGGCTCATCGGCGACGGATGCGAGATCCAGACGACCGACAACATCAATCACTGCGGAGGGTGCGGGAACGTCTGCCCGAGCCGGCCGAACTCCACCGCCGTCTGCTCCAGCTCGGCGTGCGGCTACAACTGCTCGGCCGGCTTCGGCGACTGCAACGCGGTCGCGACCGACGGCTGCGAGGTCAACCTGCAGACGAGCGTGAGCAACTGCGGC
This sequence comes from Sandaracinaceae bacterium, assembly GCA_050186575.1. GTDB lineage: Bacteria > Myxococcota_A > Polyangia > Polyangiales > Sandaracinaceae > JAUHXR01. The sequence continues at coordinate 5,915 of JBFWYI010000080.1, forward strand.
TCGTGCGGCTTCGGGTGCAACTTACCGAACGCGGTCGAGGCGTGCAGCGGCGCGGTGTGCGTGGTGAGCGCGTGCGATCCGGACGCGTACGACGTCGACATGGTGTCGGGCAACGGCTGCGAGTGCCTCGACAACGACGTGGGTCCGTTCTGCTCCACCCCGACCGGAGTCGGCAGCATCGCGATCGGCGGCGGCACCTCGGTGTCGGGCCGCGTCGCCGAGGTCGGCGGGAGCGAGTGGTACCAGGTCAGCTTCCCGATGAGCACCGGGACGTTCGGCGGCGGGACGCCGACGATCTCGTTCACCGTCAACGACGGCAACGAGTTCCGATTCGACATCGTCGGCGGCTCGTGCACCGGCAGCAATCCGTGGTGCGGCGGCCAGGCGAGCCTCACGTCGTGGAGCATCGTCGACAACGTCAGCACCCCCGGCGTCAACCAGTTCACCACGCGCTCGGAGGCGTGGCCGGACACCATCTGGGTCCGCGTCTACCGGGTGACCGGCGGCGAGAGCTGCGCGAACTTCACGCTCAGCATCACCCGGCCGTGAGCGGCTGAGGCGGATCGGCGCCGCGCCCCGGGGTGAGGCGCCACGCGGCCTCCACCGGTTCGCGACGATCGATGGACGCGCGCGAGGCACGCGGCTTGCGGTGCCGGGGGCTCGTGGACCGCGCACTCATTCGACGCCTCCTCGAAGACGACCCGATCGCGTGCGCCGAGCAGGCGCGGCTGCTGTACGTCGACCCCGACGAGCCCGGCTATTCGCGGCGCCCGCGAGGGCGGGGCTTCTCCTACTTCGACCCGAGCGGTCAGCTCGTCCGTCATGGCGCGCGGCGGAGTCGCTTCGCCAGCCTCGCGATCCCTCCGGCGTGGACCGAGGTTTGGATCTGCAGCAGCCCACGCGGGCACATCCAGGCGACCGGGCGCGACGACGCCGGGCGCAAGCAATACATCTATCATCCCGAGTGGCGGCGCGTGCGAGACGAGCGCAAGTACGACCGCGTGTTGGCCTTCGGGCGTCTCCTGCCGATCATCCGCCGGAAGGTGCACGAAGACTTGTCGAGCTCCGACGAGCTCTCGCGCTCGCGGGTGCTCGCGTCGGTCGTGCGCTTGCTCGAGACGACGCTCATTCGCGTCGGCAACGACGAATACGCCAAGCACAACGAGAGCTACGGGCTGACCACGCTCCGCAAGAAGCACGTGCGGTGTGAGGAGGGCGAGGCGCCGGTGGTGTTCGAGTTTCCTGGCAAGACCGGTAAGGAGTGGCGCGTCGGCGTCGAAGAGGACGAGGTCGCGAGCGTGATCCTCGAGTGCCTCGAGACCCCCGGCTACGAGCTCTTCAAGTACTTCGACGCGAGCGGACAGAAGCGCGACGTGACCTCCGACGACGTGAACCGCTACCTCCAAGAGCTCGCGTCGGCTCACGTGACCGCCAAGGACTTCCGGACGTTCGCGGGGACCGTGCTCGCCGCCGTCGCGATCGAGGAGCTGGAGCGAGAGCGCCCCGAGCTCGAGCCGGACAAGCGGACCCTCCGGGCGGTCGAGCGCGTCGCCAACGCGCTCGGCAACACGCCGGCGATCTGCCGTTCCTGCTACATCCACCCCGAGGTCCTGTCGCCGAGCGACGACGACGTGCGAACGCTTGCCGCCGCGCTGCGTAACCGGAAGGCCCCCACGGTTCGCGAGGCGCTCGGTCGGCTGAGCCCCGCGGAGGAGATCGTCCTGCGACACCTCGAGCGCTCCTTCCGGCGACGGCGCGAGGACGCCGGCCCCCTCTCCCTCGCGAGCTGACCCCCCGGATCCCGCGCGACGCAGCGGTTTGTGGTGTATCGTCTCTGCATCCCATGCGCCGCCGCCTCTCCCTCGGGGGGATCACCCTCGCCCTCTCGCTCCTCGCGTCCACGGCCTATGCGCATCCGTTGCTGGATCAGGCGCGCGCCGCGTTCGACGCGACGCAGCACGCGCGAGCGCTGGAGATCCTCGAGCAGGCCGAGGACGGCCGCGACCTGACGCGCGACGACCTAGCGCAGCTGCTCTTGCTGCGCGCACAAGCGCACCGCGCGCTGCGGCAGATGGATCTCGCGGAGGTCGACATGTTCCGGCTCGCCGGGCTCGACCCGACGCGCGAGCTGGGTCGCGAGGTCCCGCCTCAGCTGCGACGGCTGTTCGAGCAGGCGCAGGAGCGCGTCCCCGGTCCGATCCGGATCGACGTGCATGCGGAGCGGAACGGCGAGGTCGTGACGATCCGCGCCGAGGTGACCGACGACGTGGCGGCCCTCGCGCAGGGGTTCCGGTTGTACGGGCGCCCGGCCGGCGGGACGATCCAGCAGACCAGCGATCCGCGGCTCGACGTCCACGTGCCGCGATCCCAGATCGCGGAGTTCTGGGCGGAGGTGCTCGGCCCCGGCGGCGCCGTGATCGCCGTCCACGCGAGCGAGATGGCGCCGGACCGCCTGGAGGGAAACGGTGCGGTCGCCGACGGCAACCCCGACGGGGTCGGCGGCGACGGCGATCCCGATGTCGCGGGCGGCACGGGTGGAGACACCGGGACCGGAGGGGGGGACGAGGGCGTCCCGGCCTGGCCGTTCATCGTGGGAGGCGCCGTGATCGCGGTCGCCATCGCGGTCGTCCTGATCGTCGTCTTCACCGTTCCCTCCGACGACACGCAATTCGGCGCGCCCTCGGTGGCCGGCCTCGTCGACAGCGGGCCAGCCTTGCTACGCTTCTGACCTGATGGCCGGCAAGCCCGCAGCGTCCCCTGGCGTCGGCCGCATCGGGCGATACGAGGTCGGCGCGTCGATCGCGTCGGGCGGCATGGCCACCGTGTACCTCGCGCGCATGAGCGGGCCGTCGGGGTTCGAGAAGCTCGTCGCGCTCAAGCGCGTGCACCCGCACCTCGCGCGCGAGCCGGCGTTCGTCGAGATGTTCCTCGACGAGGCGAAGATCGCATCGAGGATCCAGCACCCCAACGTCTGTCAGGTGTTCGACTTCGGTCACGAGGGCGACGACTACTTCCTCGCGATGGAGTTCCTCGTCGGCGAGACGCTCAGCAAAGTGCAACGAGCCATCGCGCACTCCGACTACCTCTCGCACCCGCGGCGACCGATGGTGCTCGCGCGGATCGTCGTGGACGCGTGCGAGGGTCTGCACTCCGCCCACGAGCTCCGCGGCCGCGACGGCGAGCTGATGAACGTGGTGCATCGCGACATCTCGCCGCAGAACCTGTTCGTCGCGTTCGACGGCAACGCGAAGATCCTCGACTTCGGAATCGCGAGCGCGTCGGATCGGCTTCACCAGACGTCGTCGGGCACGGTGAAGGGCAAGTTCGCGTACATGGCACCCGAGCAAGCCAACGGCATGGCCATCGACCGCCGCGCGGACGTGTGGGCGCTCGGCGTCGTGCTGTGGGAGCTCCTCGCGTTCCGCCGTTTGTTCCGTCGCGACACGCCGGGTCAGTCGCTCGCCGCGCTGCTCCACGACGACATCATCCCGCCCTCGCAGGTCAGCAAGCTCGCGCCGCCGGAGCTCGACGACATCGTGCTCAAGGCGCTCCAGCGCGATCCGGCTCGGCGCTACGAGAGCGCGCGCGAGCTCGGGCGCGATCTGCTCCGCGCGACGGGGCGACTCGGCGATCCGGTCGATCGCGCCGAGGTCGAGGAGTGGATGGACGGCCTCTTCCCCGACGGGAAGCGACGCCACGAGCTGATGCTCGAGAACGCACGCTGGGGCGAGGCGGAGGCGACGGAGCTCAGCGAGCCGAGCTCCGTGTCGGAGGTCATCAGCCGCAGCTCCTGGAGTGGCGCAAAGCACGCTGTCCTCGGCGCGGCGCCCGGCTTGCCGGCCGAGATCATCGGCGACGACGGAGTGCAGCTCCTCGCCGACGACGAGGAGGCGCACACCACCGCCTCCGAGCGGCCACCGCCGATGCGCGCGAACCGGGCGCCGTCGCAGCCACCGGTCGGCGTCGCCACCTCCGCTTCGTCGCTCACCCCCCACGCGATCGCGCGACCCGACGCGTCGGGCGATCGGTGGAAGCTCCGCGCCGCGCTCGTCGCGTTGTTCATCGTGCTCGCGTTTGGCAGCGGCTTCGCGCTGTTCACCGTGCTGGGTAGTGGAGACGCGCAGCAAACCCCGCCCGCCCCGATCGCGACGGCGCGCCTCCCCGAGACGTCCATCGGCGGCTCGGAGATCGTCGGCGGATCCGAACAGACCACCGGCTCGGAGTCCGTCGGCGTATCCGGGCGCATCCGGGTCGACAACCCGGACGGCGCGGAGGGCACCGCGTCCGGCTCGGGCCAGACCGTCCAGCCCGCCACGAACCCGGAGGCCGAAGAGCCGACCGCGGACGAGCCCGCGGATCCGGATCCGCCGACCGAGCCGCACCGCCGACGGCGGGGACGGCATCCGGCGGGAGCGCAGGCCGGGGGCAACGCGTCTGGCACCGGGACCGTGATCCTCTCGACGCCGGGCGGCTGGGCCAACGTGTACGATCGCAACGGTCGTTTCCTCGGGGAGACGCCGCTCACCCTGAGCTTGCCGGCGGGCTCGCATCGCCTGTCGCTCCGGCCGTACGGTCAGCCGCCGTCGACGAACGTCACGGTGAACGTGGTTTCCGGTCAGACCGCGCGCGTCAACCGCGCGCTCTGATCGGTCGCGGCGGCTCCCTTCAGCCCGGTCCGTCGCGCTTGGCCACGCGCGCGAGGAGCTCTTCGTCCTCCAGCATCGCGCCGAGGCGCCCCGCCCGCGCGCGCCATCGGACGGCCGCGTCTCCGAGGGCGATGCGGCTCGCGAGGTTGAACGCCATCGCGCGGAAGCGCACGAGCCCGCCATCCGCCGCGTGCTCCGCCGCCTCGAGCGCGAGGCGCTCCCCCTCGTGCGGCTGGCCGAGCTTCCACGCGCAGTACGCGAGCCCGAGCGCCCGGCGGAAGTCGACGAACGGGATCCCGGTGTCGATATCGATCGCTTCGTAGAGCGCGCGGCCGTCTTCGATGCGACCGCTCGCCCGCATCGCCCGGTACGCACGGGCGTCGAGCGTGCGGGCCCGGTAGGACGCGCGATCCTCGGGCGCGAGCTCGGGGTGCGCGAGCTCGTCCTCCGCCGCCTCGAGCCATCGCCCGTCCGGATCGTTCACCCGCGCGCGCAAGAGGGCATGCTCGATACGAGCGGCTACGCTCGCCCGCGGGGCCGCCCTCCCCGCTCGATCCAGCCTCGCGCGGAGCATCGCGTCGTCGCCCGCGCGAAAGCCCACCGACGCCATCCCGAGATCGATCCAGATCCCCGACGCGGATCCCGCGACGGGCGGCCGATCCCAGAGCTCGAGCTGACGGCGCCGCAGCGAGACCGGCAGGTCCGCGAAGCGCGAGTGGTATTGACCGAGCCAGCGCAGCCACGGCTCCGTCTCGGGCGGCAGCCCCAAGAACCGCTCCACCCACCGCCCGTACTGACCGCCGGGCGCGTGGCCCTTCTGGGCGAGACGCCTCAGCCCGCGCTCCAACGTGGCGAGGTTGTCGGGCAGCTGCGCGCGCCCCCCGCCGCGCCGCACGAGCTCCTCGGCGAGCCCGGTCCATCCGCCCAGCCGCTCGCGATGCACCGTGAGGAGCGCGCCCCACGTCAGCGGATGTCCGGGATCGTGTCCTTCTTCGGCCACCTTGCGGCCCCCATAGTACCCCCGTGATCCGAGACACCCGCCCTCGCACCGTCGCCGGCCTCGCGCTGCGCGCCGCCTCGCTCTACCGCCACCAGGTCGCCCTCGGCGCGCTGGCCATCCTCGCGCTCCTCGCGCTCGCGTGCCTCGCGTTCCGCGGCTCGCGTCGAGAGCTGAGCGTCGCGACGTTCAACATCGAGAACTTCCCTCGCGACGCGCGCCAGATCGACGGAGCGTTCGCCGCGCTCGCCGGTCTCGACGCGGAGATCGTCGCGGTGCAGGAGATCCTCGAGCCCGACGTGTTCGCGCGCGAGGCACGAGAGCGGCTCGGCGCCCGGTTTCGCTTCGTCACCAACGACGGCGGACCCGCGCAGCGCGTCGGGGTGCTGTATGACAACGAAACGTTCGAGCTTGCGTACGCGCGCACCCACCGCGAGACGGTGCTCGATGGACACGGCAAGCCCACCCTCGAGGTGCGCTTGCGCCGGCGTCGGGGCGGCCGCGCGGTCCGCGTGTTCGTCGTGCACCTCAAGGCGGGCGGCGACTCCGCCCACGTGCGACGCGAGCAGCTCCGCCAGCTCGCCCCCGTGATCGAGGACGCGGCGCGCTCATGGGACGACGTGGTCCTGCTCGGCGACTTCAACGCGACGGGTGACCCGGACCGCCAGACGCTGGCGCGCTTCGCCGCCCAGACCGGGCTCGTGTGGGCGTCCGAGGCGCTGCCGTGCACCTCGTACTGGAACCGGCGCGACGGATGCGTCGGCTCCGCGCTCGACCACGTGCTGAGCCGCGAGCCACCGCGCGCGATCGCGGCGCGCGGACCATGCGAGACGTTCGGATGCGGGCACCGCGATCGCTGCCCCGCGTTCCATCGCGAGGTCAGCGACCACTGCCCGGTGAGCGCAGAGTACTGAGCCGACGACTGAGCCGACGACTGAGCCGCCGACTGCGCCGCGTACCGCGCTGCGTACCGGGCCGCGTACGAGCCGCGGCTCGAGGAGGCATCCGATGTCCGCGCCCGTGCAGCGCGTGCTCGCCGGTCCGTCCGCTCGCCGAGAAAGCCGCGTTCGTGACGGTTGGTCCGGTTCTTCGAAACGGAGGTCCACATGACTGAATCCAATCGCGCGTCCCGGAGGGCGCAGGACACGTTGGTGCTCCTCGGGCTCGGCATCGCCGGGCTCCTCCTCGCGGTCGGCGGGACGCTCTTGCCGGTGCCGATGCTCGCGCTGATCGGCCTGCCCTTGAGCATCGCGGCCGCGCTGCTGTTCGCCGTGCTCGCGCTCGGCCTCGGCGGCTTCGAGGTCCCGTGGTGGCGTCAGCTGATCGGGCTCGCCACGTTCGCGGGCGGCCTCTACTTGTTCGGCCACGGCTACTTGCACGGGCTCGGCACGATCGCGGAGCACTTCCTCGGGCGCGCGGGCGCGCCTCCGCTCAGCGCCTTGCTCGGGAGCGTGCCGTGGCTCGCCGGTGGCGCGAGCGCGCTGGGCGCTTCGGTGATCCTGCGTCGGCCGGGCGCGGACGGGGTCTCGCCGGGCATCGGCCTCGCGATCGTCGGCTCGCTCTCCGCCGCGCTCGGCTGGGGGCTCCTGATCGTCCTGGCGATCCTCGGCCTCCCCCTCGGCGCATGAGCGTCAAGGTTGGCGGTTGCCGCCGATCTCACCGCGCATCACGCGCCGATTGAGGTCGGCGAGGTGCCGCCGCACGGGGACGGCCTCGGCCGCGCGCGGCCAGCGCACGAGGAACCGGCGCAGCGCGTTGCGCGCCTCGTCGATGTCCTCGAGATCTTCCGACGCGGACGCATAGAGGAGGAGCGCGTCGTCCTGGAGCTCGCGGTTGATCGTCTGATCGACGACCTGTTGCGCGAGGACGCGCGCCTCCGCGTGGCGGTCGAGCCGCACCAGCGCCTGGGCGAGCTGGTACTTCACCGCGGGGATGTGTGAGGCGTCCTCCTTCAAGCGGATCGCCTCTTGGAAGAGCTCGGCTGCCTCCGCGTAGCGCTCGGTGCGCATCAGATCGAGCCCGCCCTGGTACGCCTCGATCGACAGGTCGAGGTGGAAGCGATCGACGGTGTCGCGGAAGAACGCCGCCTCCGCGGGCGAGAGGTGCTCGCGCCGGACCTCCGGCCACGTCTCCACCGCCTCGGTGCGCCGGCGCTCGCGGATCAGCCGGTAGAACTGGGCCGCCGCGTTCTCCGCGCGCGAGCGCCGATCCGCCTGCGTATTCGCCTCCTCGAGCTCGGTCTGGATCTCGCGGAGACGGTCACCGAGGCGCTCGTTCTCGCGCTCGATCTCCGCGACGCGATAGTTGGTGGCCAGCCACAGCCCGAGGAACGAGAGGCTCGCGAAGAGGATGTACGCGATCCAGCTGTTCCACACGAAGCGCCGCTCGTAGCCGGCCTGGCGCTTGGCGATCGACTTGATGTCGGCCGCGAGGGAGTTGGTGAGGTTGTTCGTCTTGATGACGAGCCCGCGCGACTCGATGATCTCCTTCTTGATCTCGCGGATCTCCTCGTCGACCTCGCGCATGAAGCAGGCGGCGTAGCCCGCCCCCGCGCCTCGAGCAAGGCCCGGGGGCGCTCCCGCTTGACCTCGGACAGTCGCGCGGTTACCACGCTCGCCGTTCTCCACGAGGAGCGGTGATGCAGCGAACCGTCCGATCCTTTAGCTCGCGCGCCCTTCGCGGCGCGGCGTTGGCCCTCCTCCTCTGCGGCCTGGCCTCGGTGGCCGGGTGCGGAGGCGGCTCGTGGTCCTACAGCGTGGTGGGAACCGCGCGCGACCCCGGCGCCGAGGGCACGCTCCAGATCGAGCGGATCGAAGGCGGCAATCGCCTCGTCACGGCGTCCCTGTCCCACCTCAGCCCGCCGGCGCGGCTCGGCGATGGGCTCACCGAGGTCGTGATGTGGTTCCGCGACGAGCGCGGCCACAGCACCAAGGCCGGCCGCGTCGAGTACGACGAGGGCTCGCGCACCGGCCGGGCGACCGCCACGACGCCGCTCACCCGGTTCAGCGTGGTGATCACCGTCGAGCGCGACTTCGAGGTGGTCGAGCCCAGCGAGAATGTTTTGTTCCGTCAGGACGTCCAGACGGATTGATCGATCGAAAGTAGAAAGCAGCCATGGATACGTCCGACATCCGCAAGAACCTCAAGATCATCCTCGACGGAAACCCGTGGGCGGTGATCGACCATCAGTTCGTGAAGCCGGGCAAGGGCCAGGCGTTCATCCGCACCAAGCTCCGCAACATGATCACCGGTTCGGTGCTCGAGCGGACGTTCAAGAGCGGGGAGAAGCTCGAGAAGGCGGACATCTCCGAGCATCAGATGCAGTACCTCTACCCGGAGGGCGAGGCCTTCGTGTTCATGAACACCGAGACCTACGAGCAGATCTATCTGCGCCGCGACGTCCTCGAGGATACGCCGGACTACCTGCAGGACGGGATGATGGTCGACGTGCTGTTCTGGGGTGAGAAGCCCATCGGATGCACGCCGCCGATCTTCGTCGAGCTCGAGGTCACCGAGACCGAGCCGGGGTTCAAGGGCGACACGTCGTCGAACGTGATGAAGCCGGCCACGCTGTCGACCGGAAAGGTCGTTCCGGTGCCGCTCTTCGTGAACCAGGGCGACATGCTGAAGATCGACACGCGCACCGGTTCCTACGTCGAGCGCGTGAAGAAGTAGTGCGCCTCCGGGGGCGCGTCGTCCTCGCCGAAGGAGCGCGCTGGCTCCTCCGAGTGGCCGACGCGCGCGGTGTGACGTTCGAGCTCGAGGTCGCGGACGCGGCCCGCGCGGCGCCCGGCGACCTCGTGGTGGTGGAGGGTCGCGAGGTCGGCCCGACGCGGCTGGGGGACGTCCGTCTCGTCGAGCGGACGACCCCCGAGGCGACGTTCCCGCGCCCGGACGGCGACTGGATCCACACGCAACGCACCTTGCCGGGTCTCCGCGCGCGCGCAGAGGTGCTGAGCGCGATCCGCGCCCACCTCGATGGCGAGGGGTTCCTCGAGGTGGAGACCCCGAGCGCCGTCCCGAGCCCGGGCCTCGACCTCCACCTCCGCGGGTTCGAGGTCTCGGGCATGGGCGCGCCGCGCTTCTTGATCACGAGCCCCGAGTACCAGATGAAGCGGCTCCTCGTCGGCGGCGCGGGGCCGATCTATCAGCTCGCCCGGTGCTTTCGTCGAGACGAGCAAGGTGCATTGCACGAGCCCGAGTTCACGATGCTCGAGTGGTATCGGCCGTTCGCCGGCGCCGAGGAGGTGATGCGCGACACCGAGGCGCTCGTCGCCGCCGCTGCCACGAGGGTGCGCGGCGAGCCCACCCTCGAGCGCGACGGCCGCACCATCGACGTGGCTCCCCCGTGGCCGCGCGTGCGGGTGGAGGACGCGCTCCAGCAGCACGCCGGGTGTGGGCTCGCGGACGTCGAATCGGAGACCGCGTTCTTCGAGCGCTGGGCGTTCGAGGTCGAGCCGCGCCTCGGCGTCGACCGACCGTGCTTCGTCACGCACTGGCCCGCCTCGATGGCCTCGCTCGCGCGGCTCCATCCCGAGGACCCGCGCTTCGCGGATCGCTTCGAGGCGTACGTCGCGGGGATCGAGCTGTGCAACGGCTTCGGCGAGCTCACCGATCCGCGCGAGCAGCGCGCGCGCCTCGAGCGCGACGTCCGAGCGCGGCGCGAGCAGGGGCTCGACGCGTACCCCATCGACGAGCGCTTCCTCGTGGCGCTCGAGGAGGGCATGCCGCCGAGCGGAGGCAACGCGCTCGGCGTAGACCGCCTCGTGATGCTCGCGGCAGGGGCGGCGTCGCTCGCCGACGTCATCGCGTTCGGCCACGACCGGATCTGAGCGCGGCGCCTCGCTATGCTGACGCGGTGGCTCGATCCGCCGCCCGCCTGACCGTCGCGCTCGCGCTCGCCCTCCTCGGCGGGTGCGCGGGCACCGTCACGGTGCGCGGCACGGTCGTGCGCCCCGCGACGATCCCGGTGCGCGCGTTCCCGCGGATCCTCGTGGTGAGCGGCGAGACCCCGGAGGCGGATCGGCTCGCCGACGCGATCGCGGCGCGCTTGGCGGGGTCGTCCGCACAGGTGCGCCGCCTCGACGAGGCGGAGCTCGACGCGCTCGAGGCGCGCGGCGGGATCGGGCCGGCGACCGCGATCCTGCGCCTCGAGCTGCGGCTCGATCAGACGGAGGAGCCGCGCTGGAACCGGCAAAGCACGTTGATGTGTGGACCGCTCGGCTGCGCGCAGAGTCAGCGCCCGTATCTCCAGGACGTCCCGGTGGTGGTCGGTCGGCTCGTCATCGCGGTCGTCGACGCGACGTCGGGGCGGCAGCTCCAGCGCGAGACGGTGCGCGCGGAGGAGGCCGGCCTCGACGACCTCGGGGCGCGCCTCCGCGTGGTCGAGCGCCTCGAGGCGAGCGCGCACCGGCTGCTGCTCGAGCAGCACGAACAGGTCCCCGTCGAGCTGGTGGCGGTCGACGATCCCTCGGTACAAGTATCCTTGCGGTTGCTCCAGGACGGGGAGTGGACGCGCGCCCGCGAGGGCCTCGAGCGGCTCGTCGAGATCCCGCGCTTCCGCCGCTTCGGTCCGGAGGCGCAGGCCGCGGTGCTCTACGACCTCGGACAGATCCGGCGCTTCGATCCCTCGCTGCCGGAGGACACGCGCTTCGACCTCGCCGACGAGATGCTGCGCCGCGCCGTGCGCCTCCACCCGAGCCCGCGTTACGCCTCCGCGATCAGCGACCTCGCCGAGGATCGCGAGCGACGCGCGGTGGTGCTGCGCCAGCGCGAGGCGATGGCGCACAACTACGCGCTCATCGCGAACGACGGGGGCGGGCCGATCCCCGATCCGCCCGCGAGCTACCGGCGCTGAGCGGTCACGGCCGGACGCCGCACTCTTCGAGGGTCGGTCCGGCGGGGGTGAGCGGCGGAGGAGCAAGGCGCATCCCGCGAGTCTGCCACGCGCTGCTCGAGCGTCCGGTTACCGCTCCTGCGCCTTCACCCGCCGCCAGCGCCGATCGATCTCGTCGGCCCCGAGCGTCGCGAGATCCTCGCCCGCCGCCTTCGCGTCCGCCTCGAGCTGCCTCACGCGCGCGCCGAATCGGTCGAGCGTGGTCCGCAGCGCGAGCTCCGGATCGTGTCCGCGCTTGTGCGCCCAGCTCGCGAGCGCGAACAGGACATCGCCGAGCTCGCGCGCCTCCCCCTCCGCGTCTTGGGCCGCGTCCAGCTCCGCGAGCTCCTCGTCGACCTTGGCGCGCACCGCCGCGGCGTCGGGCCAGTCGAGGCCGATGCGGCTCGCCTTCTGCGCGACGCGCGAGGCGCGGAGCAGCGCGGGGAGCGCGACGGGGATCCCCTCGAGCGCGCCGCGTCCCGCCTTCTCCTTCTTCTTGATCGCCTCCCACTGCTCGGCCACCGCGGCCGCGTCCGACGCGTCGGCATCCCCGAACACGTGCGGGTGGCGCCGCACGAGCTTGTCGGAGATCGCGTCGGCCACGTCATCGGGCCCGAACCACCCTCGCGCCGACGCGAGCTCGGACAAGAACACGACTTGCAATAGAAGATCGCCGAGCTCCTCCTCGAGCGCAGCCGGATCGCCCGAGTCGATCGCGTCGACGACCTCGAACGCCTCCTCGAGCACGTACGCGCTCAGCGAGCGGAACGTCTGCTCCCGATCCCACGGACACCCGTCGGGCGCGAGGAGGCGACGCATGATCTCGACCAGCCGCGCGACGCGGCTCCCGCGGGGAAGCTCGGACACGTGGCGAGGCTAGTCCTCTGGAACCGCGAAAACGAGCGAATCTCGAGCGCCTTCGAGCTCCGTGGAGGCGCGCCACGGTCGCCCGCGAGTCTCGCTCAGGCGACGCGGATGCCGAGATAGCCGAGCAGCTCGTCGAGCACCGCGAGACGTTGCGCGGCCTCGGGCGTGCCCTCCTTCGACCAGCGAGGCCGGGCGCGCTGCGCGAGCCGCCACGCAGCGGTCTGCGCCGCGCCGGGCTCGAACGCCCACACCGAGTCGGCGGCGAACGCGGCGACGTCGCGCCAGCGTCGGAGCGCGGTGAGATCGTCCGGCTCCGCCTCCAGCGCTCGGGCGCACGCGTCGAGGCTCTCCTCGAGCGCCACCCCGAGCACGTGGCGATCGAGGACCACCTCCGCGTCGCGCGCCGCGTCGACCAGGCGGCTCACCTCGTCGAGGGAGAACTCGGTCCCGCGCCCCACCGCCCTCCGCAACCTCGCGTGCAGCGTATAATCTGCGGCGGCGCGGAACGGGCCGGGCACCGCCTGGCCGAGGCTCATCACGAACCGCATCAGCGGCGCGAGCTCGTCGTAGAGCGACTCGAAGGTGTCCTCGACCTCGTGCGTGCGGGCCCCGAGCAGCCGGGCGAGGATCGCCGACTGCTCGTCGAAGAACAGCGAGCGCAGCGTGAACACGCGCTCGCTCCCGAACTGACGCTCGATCTGGCGCACCACCTCGCCGAGGTCGGCGCGCTCGAACGCGTACGTCAACGCACCGTGCATGCCCACGTGGCTCGCCGCGTGTTCGAACGGGCGGAGCCCGCCCATCAGGTTGTGGTCACCGAAGTGGAGCACCGCGTAGCTGAGGTCGCGCTCGGCGTGCGTCACCCGTGAACGGACGATGAGGCGCCCCGTCGCGAGGCGGCTGGCCCCGGTGCGGATGAGGTCGTGATCGCGCGAGGTCACCTCGAAGCCGTGCGCCGCCCAGTTGGGTGCGTCGCCGTCGAACACGCTCGCGATCGCGAACTGCGCCCCGACGCGGTCGAGCTCGACGCGCGCGGGGAGCACCAGCTCGCGATAGATGCCGTCGACGTCGCGGTACACGTCGCGGTTGCTCGGCGCGGTCGCGAGGCGCTCGCGGAACGCCGGCTCGAAGTCGTGATCGAAGAGCTCTTGGGCGAGCTGGATCGCGCGCGCGGCGTAGCGCAGCACCTGGACGGTCTCGAGGCCGCTCGGCTCGTCGAAGAACCAACCGCAGCTCGTGTACATGAGCATCGCGTGGCGCTGGAGCTCGAGGAGCGCGAGCGCCCGCTGCACGCGCGGCGCCTCCCAGGGCCCATCGCCATGCGCTTCGAGGAACGCGCGCACGCTCGCATCGCTCCGATCGAGCACCACGTCGATGTACGCGTCGCGGGCGGCCCACGGATCGCGGAGCAGCTCGCGCGCGGCCGGCTCCCAGCGCGCGCGCATCTCGTCCCGCAGCCAGTCGAGCGCCTCGCGGACCGGCGCGCGCCACTTCTGGTGCCAGCCCGTTCCGGTGTTGCAGCCGCAGTCGGAGCGCCACCGCTCGACACCGTGCGCGCAGCTCCAGGACGTGCGCTCTTCGATCTCGCACTCCCACGTGGGAGGCATCCGCTCGAGCGCGAGACCGTAGTTGACGAGCGTGACGCTCGGGTCGGCGTCGAAGCGCGCGAGCGCGACCGCGAGCGCCATCTCTCCGTAGGCGTGGTGATGCCCGTAGGTCTCGCCGTCGGTCGCGATGTGCACGAGCTGCGGCTCCGCGCGACCGTCGAACGCGCCCATCAGTCGCTGCGCGAAGCCATACCCGTCGTCGAGCAGCCGCTCGAACGCGACGGCGCGCGAGATCGGACCGTCGTAGAAGAAGAGGTCGATGCTCTCGCCCGACGGAAGGCGCGCGCGATACGGGCGGCGCGGATCGACGCGCTGACCGCTCACGTCGATCCAGTCGCCGAGCGGCGGGCGCACGCGCCTGCACTGGTGCGGCGCGAGGATCGTGTAGCGCACGCCGTGCTCGGCGAGCACCTCGAGGCTCTCCACGTCCACCGCCGTCTCGGCCAGCCACATGCCCTCGGGCGCGCGGCCGAAGCGGCGCTCGAAGTCGCGCACGCCCCACGCCACCTGGGTGGACTTGTCCCGCCGATCGGCGAGCGGGAGGATCATGTGGTTGTAGACCTGCGCGAGCGCCGAGCCGTGCCCGCCGAACCGGGACGCGCTCGCCGCGTCGGCGTCGAGGATCGCGCGGTAGAGCTCGGGCTGCTCGCTCTCCATCCAGCTGAGGAGCGTCGGCCCGAAGTTGAAGCTCATCCGCTCGTAGTTGCTGACGATCGAGACGATCGTTCCCTCGCGATCGAGGATGCGCGCGTGCGAGTTCGGCGCGTAACACTCGGCGCTCACGCGCTCGTTCCAGTCGTGCGCCGGCCACGCGCTCGGTTGCGCCTCGATCGCCTCGAGCCACGGGCTCTCGCGCGGCGGCTGATAGAAATGCCCGTGCACGCACACGTAGCGCGCGCTCACGGCTCGTTCGCCTCCGTCGCACGGAAGAGGACCGCGGCGAGCGGCGGCAGGGTCACGAGGACCGAGCGCGGCCGCCCGTGCCACGGGGTCGCCTCCACGCGCACCCGGCCGAGGTTCCCGACGCCGCTGCCGCCGTATATGTCCGCGTCGGTGTTGAGCACCTCGAGGAACTCGCCCTCGTGGCTCACCCCCACCCGGTAGTCGTAGCGGACCACCGGCGTGAAGTTGAGGAGCGCGAGCACCTCGGGAGCGCCGCCGCCCTTTCGTAGATAGCAAAGGACACTGCGCTCGGAGTCGCCGCCATCGATCCACTCGAAGCCGCGCGGGTCGCAGTCGAGCGCGTGGAGCGCGGGCTCGCTCGCGTAGAGCCGATTGAGATCGCCGACCAAGCGCATGATGCCGGCGTGCGCGTCGTCCTCGAGGAGGTGCCAGTCGAGGCTCCCGTCGTGGCTCCACTCGCGCCACTGCGCGAACTCGCCGCCCATGAACACGAGCTTCTTGCCGGGCTGCGAGAACATGTACGCGAACAGGAGGCGCAGGTTCGCGAACTTCTGCCAGCGGTCGCCGGGCATCTTGTTGAGCAGCGAGCCCTTGCCGTGCACCACCTCGTCGTGGCTCAGCGGGAGCACGAAGTTCTCGTGGAACGCGTAGAGCGAGCGGAACGTGATCTCGCTGTGGTGGTACGCGCGATGGATCGGATCGCGCGAGAGATAGCGCAACGTGTCGTGCATCCATCCCATGTCCCACTTCAGCCCGAACCCGAGGCCGCCCATGAAGGTGGGGCGCGAGACCATCGGCCAGCTCGTCGACTCCTCCGCGATCGTCGTCACGTCCGGCAGCGCGGCGTACACCGACTCGTTGAGCTGCCGGAGGAACCCGATCGCGTCGTAGTCCTCGCGACCGCCGTCCTCGTTGGGCACCCACTCGCCCTCGTTGCGCGAGTAGTCGCGGTAGAGCATCGAGGCGACGCCGTCCACGCGTAGGCCGTCCGCGTGGTAGCGCTCGAGCCAGAAGCGCGCGCTCGAGATGAGGAAGCTCCGCACCTCGTGCCGGCCGTAGTTGAAGATGTAGCTCCGCCAGTCGGGGTGGAAGCCGCGATTCGGATCCGCGTGCTCGTAGAGGTGCGTCCCATCGAACATCCCGAGGCCGTGCGCGTCGGTCGGGAAGTGGGCGGGGACCCAGTCGAGGATCACCCCGATGCCCGCCTGATGGAGCGCGTCGATCAGCGCCATCAAGTCCTGCGGCTTGCCGTAGCGATGGGTCGCCGCGAAGTACCCCGTCACCTGGTAACCCCACGACCCGTAGAACGGATGCTCCATCACGGGGAGCAGCTCGACGTGCGTGAAGCCGCAGCGCTGGACGTGCTCGATGAGGCGCGGCGCGAGCTCGCGATAGCCGAGCGAGCGGCCGCCCTCCTCGACCACGCGCGCGAAGCTCCCGAGGTGGACCTCGTAGATGCTCATCGGGGCGCTCAGCACACCGCGCTCGGGGCGCGCTTCCATCCACCCGGCGTCACCCCACGCGTAGTCGAGGTCCCACACGATCGACGCGGTGCTCGGCGGCGTCTCGTGGAGGAGCCCGCACGGGTCCGACTTCTCGAGGACGCTCCCGTCCCGAGCAACGATCTTGTACTTGTAGAGCGCGCCCCGCCCCACCCCGCGGACGAAGCCCTCGAAGATCCCGCTGCTCCCCCGCGCCCGAAGGACGAGCGCGCCGTCGTCCCACCCGTTGAAGTCGCCGATCACGCTCACCCGCTCGGCCCCGGGCGCCCACACGGCGAAGTGCGTGCCCGACGATCCGCTGGCGTCGACGCCGACGTGCGCGCCGAGGTGATCCTGCAAGCGCTGATGCGTGCCCTCGTTGAACAGGTAGAGATCGTCGTCGGAGAGCCACGGGGACGGCATCGTGGGGGGCTTGTAGCACCCCGGGGAGCGCAGAAAAGCCAAGGTTGCCGTGCGATCGAGGGGGCGCCATGCTCGCGGCGCGTGTCCCGGGGGGAGTCTCAGAAGCCGGTCACCCAGAGCGGCGCGATCGGGGTGTGGGCCGTCTTCGCGGCCATCGCGGTCGGCGTGATCGTGGGCCTGCTCCTCATCACCCGCGCGTGCGCGCCCGACCCCGCGGAGGTCGTCGGCACCGAGCCGTTCCCCGGCGCGACCCAGACGATCGCCGGGCTCGACTGGCGCGACTGCACGATCGGCCCGGACGCCGAGCGCGAGCTAGCGCAGCGGCTGCGGGATCGCGGCTATCGGTCGCTGGACGGGAGCCGCACCGTGGAGCTCCCCCTGAGCACCGGCGTGCCCGAGCTCGCCGACGCCTGCGGGGTCGTCGCGTTCGTCGGCGCGCCCGGCGCCGCGCTCGGCCCGGTCGGGGTGGTGGGGCAGCCGTCGCGCCCGCCGTGCGGCGGGAGCAACGTCACGACGATCGGCGTGTGCGGCGACACCCCGATCCACCTGGATGGACTCGGGCAAGCCGTGTTGCGAGCATGGGCGTTCGACGACCTCACGCCCGACGACGTGAGCGCGACCGAGATCGACGCGGAGTCGCTCCTCGCGCTCGCCGAGGGCGAGATCCTGCTCGCGCGTGAGGGCTGGACGCCGTCCGATCGCGCGCTCCTCGTCGAGCCGCCGGGCCGCACGACCACGTGGGAGCCTCCGGTGCCCGGTGACGGATGCGTGATGTGGCTCATCGCGGGACGCGGGATGGCCGCGATGGGGACCTCGTGGAACAGCGTCGGGCTCGCGTGGACCCGATCGGACCAGCGCTCGTTGGCCGGCGCGCCGACGTGCGCGGACGCCCCGACCAGCGCACAGGTGACGTTCGATCGCACCGGCAGCGAGGTGGCCTTCTACGCGCGTCCGTTCACGCGGAACAGCGAGGGTCCGCGCCTCCCCGAGGCCGAGCGCGCGCGCAGCCGAGCCCGCGAGCTGCGCGCGGTCACCGATCCGACGGACCTGGACCTCCCATGAGGGCGAGGTCGCTCGCGCGCGCGCTTGGGAGTACCTTGAGAAACGGCATGCAGGCGAGATCCACCGCGCTCCTCGCCCCGCTCGCGCTCGCGCTCTCTTCCTGTGCGCTCCCGCTCTCGGGGCTCGGACCGGACGGCGGCGGCGGGCCCCGCGACGCGTCCGGCATGGACGCCGCAGCCGGCGATGGTGGTCGGATCGATGCGGGTGGGCGCGACGCCGCGGCCCGCGACGGCGGGCGCTTCGACGGCGGCGATCGCGACTCGGGATCCTGCCCGGTCGGATTCGTCGACGTCGACGGCGATCCCACGAACGGCTGCGAGTGCATGCTCGCCGCGGACCCTCGCGAGTTCTGCAACGGCCGCGACGACGACTGCGATCCGAGCACCGTGGACGGAAGCGGCGAGCCCGCGTTCGGCTTGGCGTGCGACGGCGCCGACATCGACCAGTGCCGTGACGGACACTACATTTGCGATGGTACGGTCCCGCTCCGCTGCGACGATCCGATGATCGACACGCCGGAGCTGTGCACCTCGCCGGGCGACGAGGACTGCGACGGCCTGGTCGACGAGGGCGGCGCGGTGGACGGGATCACGTTCTACATGGATGGCGACATGGACGGGCACGGCAGCACGCCGGTGCGCGCGTGCACGCTCCCCGCCGGCGCCGCGAACACGGGGGGAGACTGCGACGACATGAACCCCGCCGTGCATCCGGGCGCGACCGAGACATGCAACGGACGCGACGAGGACTGCAGCGGGCTCGCGGACGATCACGGGGGCTGCGCCCCCTGCACCGTCGTCCACGTGGGCACCGATCCGTTCATGGTCTGCACGACCAACCCTCAGGGCTGGTCCGGCGCGCGCAGCTACTGCGCGTCGTACGGCTATCGCCTGGCCACGTTCGCCTCGGCGAGCGAGGAGGGGTCGGTGGCGGCGCTCGCGAACGCGGTCGCGAGCAGCGGGTACTGGATCGGGCTCTACCAGCCGGGTGGCTCGGGTGCGTGGACGTGGACCGACGGCTCGACGATGTCGTGGTCGCGCTGGGCCTCCGGGGAGCCGAACGACGGCAACAGCGTCACGATCGACGAAGACTGCGTCGAGATGTTCTCCGCCAGCGGCGAGTGGAATGACGGCGACTGCAACGACTCGAAGCGATTCATCTGCGACCGGCCTTGAGAGCGCTGGGGGTTGCGAGGGGCGGGCCGGTCATCTAGAACCCCGCACCTTCAGGGAGGAGCCCCCCATGCGACGGCACATTCGTGCGATCATCCACCTGCCGGCGCTCGCCGCCCTCGCCCTCTTCGCGTTGAGCGCGTGCGGCCCCGGCCAAATCGGCGAGGAGTGCCACGGTGGCTCGGCCACCAACGACTGCGTCGACGGCGCGTTCTGTACCCAGGCTCCGCCGGAAGAGACGGTCCCCGTCGAGCAGCCGAACAACCTCCGCTACTTCTGCCGCACGATCTGCGACGACAACGCCGACTGCGAAGAGGGCACGACGTGCCTTCGGGCGGAGGGGTCGATGGTCTCGACCTGCCAGCCGCCCGACATGCCGATGGAGTGACGCGCGTGGTCGACGCGCGCCGCCCGTCCGCCTCGTGATCCGGCGATGCGGTACAAGAAGTCCGCGATCAGCGCCGCTCAGATCGTCGCCGCCGCGACGCGCGTGATCGCGCGCCAGGGCTACGCTCACACCAGCCTCAACGACATCGCCAAAGAGGCGGGGATGAGTAAGGGGGCGGTGCACTACCACTTCCCGACCAAGGAAGCCTTGGTGTCGAAGGTGCTCGAGACCGCCACCGAGGCGGTCGCTGCACGCACCAAGGACGCGTGGTCCGCGGGCGGACAGGATCCGTTCGAGGCGCTCCGCGCATCGGTGCGCGAGCTCTGGGCGGTGCGCACGAGCGGGAGCGAAGAGGTCCGCGTCGTCAGCGATCTGCTCGCCCAGTCGCTGCACGATCCATCGCTCCGCCCACAGCTCGCGGCCTACTATCGGTTCGCGACGACGCAGACGACCGAGTACCTGACGCTCGTGCTCGCCGCGTTCGGCCTCCGGCCGCGCGTCGCGCCGGAGATGATCCCGCGGCTCCTGCTCGGCCTGCTCGACGGGCTCCTCCTCCAGGTGTTCGTGGACCCGGACGTGATCGATCCGGACGAGCTCGTCCGCTCGGTCGAGCTGATCGCGCAGGCGTTGTTCGAGCGAGCGCCGTCGTCAGGGGATCGATGAGCGCGCTCGAGGCGCTCTCCTTCGCGTCGCTCGAGGGGCAGGGACCGGCCCGCGAGGTGCTCGAGCGGGCGGTCGCGCACGACCGACTCGCGAGCAGCTATCTCTTCGAGGGCCCGAGCGGAGTGGGCAAGCGCCGCGCCGCGCTCGCGCTGGCCGCGCACGTGATCGGGGCCGACGAGTCGATCGCGCGACGGATCGGCGAGGGCACCTACCCCGACGTGCGCGTGTTCGGCCCGCGCGACGAGGGTCGCCGCAACATCCAGGTCGACACGCTGCGGACGGAGATCCTCCCCATCGCCCAATTCGCGCCGTTCGAGGCGCGCGCCGCGTTCCTCGTGTTCGACGAGGCCGACGTCTGCTTCCCCGACACGCCTCCCGAGCCCGCCAACGCACTGCTCAAGACGCTCGAGGAGCCGCGCCGCAACGTGCACTTCATCTTGCTCAGCGAGCGCCCCGACCGGCTGCTCCCGACCATCCGATCGCGGTGCCAGCGCGTGCGCTTCGCGCGGCTCTCCCCCGAGCGGGTGGACGCGATCCTCGCCGCGCGCGGCATCCCGGAGGAGAAGCGCGGCCCCGCGATCGCGCTCGCCGACGGTCGCGCGGACCGCGCGATCGCGCTGGCCGAGGGCGACGCCGAGGCGCTGCTCGATCAGGCGCTCGCGCTCGACGACGCGTGCTTCGACGGAGGCCCCGGCGCGCTCGTCCGCGCGTCGGAGGCGCTCGTGCGATCGGACGTCGCGTTGACGACCGCGCTCGAGGCGTGGATGGCGTTCCAGCGCGACCTCGCGGCGGCCGCGCTCGGCCTCCCCGACGCAACCCTCGCCTTCCGGCACCGCGCGGACACCATCCGCGCGCGCGGCGAGCGACTCGGTGCGGCGCGCGCGGCCAGGCGCGTGGAGCTCATCCAAGAGGCGCTGTTCGCGCTCGAGCGCAACGGAAACCCTCAGATCGTGGTCGACGCCCTCCTCTTCGACGCGCGGCTCTGATGCCGCTCTTCCCCCAGCTGCGCCCCACCTTCGAGGCCGCGCTCCGCGACGTCACGAGCAAGGACGTCCGCATGCGCACCGCCGCCGCGAAGGCGCTCGGCAGCAACGTAGAAGGTCGCGAGGACCAGGCCAAGCGCGCCCTCCGCTCGCTCCTCGACGATCCCTCGGGCGACGTGCGCACCGCGGCGATCGAGAGCCTCGGGCGACTGCGCGATCGCGATGCGCTCGACACCATCCTCGCGCGTTTCGACGACGGCGATCCGGTGGTCCGCCAGATCGCGATCCTCGCGGCGGGGGACATCGGCGATCGTCGCGCTCTGCAACCTTTGTTGCGCCTGTTGAGGCACGATGCGCCCGACGTCCGGTTCCAGGCCGTCGCCGCGCTCGCCGCGCTCTCTCGCGAGGAGGTCGAGCCCGACGAGATCCTCGACCGCTTCGGCGAGCTCGTGACCGACGACGACCCGCTCGTGCGCGAGAACCTCGCCGACGCGCTCGGCGCGCTCGAGGTGAAGGAGGCCGAGCCGTCGCTCGAGCGCCTCCTCGGGGACGAGCACATGGGCGTCCGCCGCGCGGCCGCGATCGGGCTGGCGCGCACCAAGAACCCGGCTGGGATCGACGAGCTGGTGAAGGCCCTGAGCGACCGCGATCGGCTCTTCGAGGCCGCGTGGGCTCTCGGGGAGATCGCGGACCCACGGGCCGCCGAGCCGCTGGCTCGCCTCGCGAAGGCGTTCTTCTCGCCGCTCCTCGCGAAGGCGGCGGCGGGGATGGCGCTCGCCAAGATCGGGGATCCGCGGGGCATCGAGGCGCTCCGGGGCGCGCTCACGGCCCTGCGCGCGGACGCGCGGAGCTACGCGGCAGAGGTGGCGGGGGACCTCGGCCTGGTCGAGCTCCGGCCCGAGCTCGAGGCGCTCTCCCGACGTCCCCGCGGCGCGGATCCCGAGGTCGTCGCGGCCGCGCTCGCCAAGCTCGGGGGCGATTGAGCCGGCGCTTGCGTTCGGGTCCGACGCGCGTCATGGTGCGCGTCCTTCGCGGCGGAACGCACCGGTAGCACCATGAATACCCATCCCGGCCTCATCGGCAAAAAGCTCGGAAACACTCAGGTTTTCCTCGACGACGGACGCGCCGTGCGCGTCTCGGTGGTCAAGGTCGGTCCCTGCACCGTCCTCGGCAAGCGCACCGTCGAGAAGGACAAGTACTCGGCGCTCATCCTCGGGTTCGAGGAGAAGCGCGAGAAGCTCGTCAACAAGCCCGAGGCGGGCTCGTTCAAGAAGAACGGCGTCAGCCCGAAGCGGGTCGTCAAGGAGCTCCGGCTCCCCGAAGACCTCGTCGGCAAGTACGAGATCGGCGCGCAGCTGAAGCCCTCCGAGGTCTTCGCAGCGGGCCAGTTCGTCGACGTGTGCGGGACGACCAAGGGTCGCGGCTTCACCGGCGTGATGAAGCGCTGGAACTTCTCGGGCTCGGGCACCGCGACGCACGGCACGCACGAGTATCAGCGGCACGGCGGCTCGGTCGGCACGAACATGACGCCCGGTCGCACGCTCGCGAACGTCAAGATGGCCGGCCAGTATGGCAACGAGCGCGTCACCATCCTGAACCTGAAGGTCGCAAGGGTGATGGACGACGAGCAGCTCCTCCTCATCGAGGGCGGCATCCCGGGTCCGCGCAACGGCTACGTCACGGTCCGCGGCGCGGTGAAGAAGCGCGGCGGCAACGTCGCGGCGGCCGGGAGCTGAGCTCGCTCGCGCGGAGCTCTGCTCGCCCGGAGCTGCGCTCGCGCGCATGATCGAGAGCCGTGGCGGGACCGCGCAGACGGCGCCACCAGGACGCCTACGGACGCCGCGCCCGTCGCGAGGGTTACGCGGCGCGGAGCGTCTACAAGCTCGAGGAGATCGACAAGAAGCTTCGCATCCTGCGGCGCGGCGCGCGGGTGCTCGATCTCGGCGCCTTTCCCGGGAGCTGGACGACCTTCGCGGCCGACAAGGTGCAGCGCGAGGGTCGCGTGCTCGGGATCGATCGGACGCCGTTCCGCGGCGCGCTGCCGCCGCACGCGGAGATCCGCGAGGGCGACGTGATGGAGATCGCCGCCGCCGACCTCGGCGGGCCGGCCAGCTTCGACGTCGTGTTGAGCGACATGGCGCCCTCGACCAGCGGGCACCGCTTCACCGATCAGGCGCGGAGCGAGGCGCTGTTCCTCCGCGCGCTGGAGATTGCGCGATCCGTCTTGACGGACGGCGGCGCGTTCGTCGGCAAGATCTTCCAAGGCGGCGAGTTCGAGGCGGTGCGCGATCAGGTTCGCGCGTCGTTCTCGACGGTGCGCGTGATCCGGCCCGACGCGACGCGGCGCGAGAGCTACGAGGTCTTCCTCTGCGGCACCGGCTTCCGCGCAGACACGGAGCGAGCGGCGTCGGGAGACGATCCGGAGTAAGTTCGCGGCGTGCGGACCTTGCACGCGTTCGGAGTGTCGGCGGTGCTCGCACTGATGGGCTGCACCGGCGCGCAGATCGCCGACTGCACGCCGGGCCGGTTCGTGCGGGTGGACGGGCAACCGTGGTGTGTGTTCCCGACGACGACCACGCGGTGCCCCCGCGCGCTCCCGTTCGAGCACTCGCTCCCGTGGGGCGGCCGCGGCTGCGCGGAAGAGCATCACGACACGTTGCCCGAGGGTCTGTGCGAGGCGGCCGGCGAGTGCGACGGAGACGCGGGATGAGGCGCGCCGCGCTGCTGCTCGCGCTGACCGGTTCGCTCCTGGCCTCCCGCGCGTTCGCGCAAGCCGACGACGAGAACGGTTCGCCGATCGATCCGTTTTGGGACGGAGCGAACGGGAGCGCTCAGAGCGACTCCGGTTCCGAGTCCGAGTCCGAGTCCGATTCCGATTCCGAGTCCGATTCCGATTCCGATTCCGATTCCGATGCCGATTCCGATTCCGATTCCGTGTCCGATTCCGATTCCGTGTCCGATTCCGTGTCCGATTCCGGGTCCGATTCCGGTTCCGCCGCGGAGCCCGATCCCAACGCCGATCGCGAGTTCGACGATCCTCGGGTCCTCGCTCAGCGCTCCGCCTCTTCCGAAGAGACCGCGTCCGCCGTCTTGACGCTCCTCGCCGCGGGCGTCGGCGTCGTCGGCATCTTCGTCGTCATCGAGCGCACCAGCGCGGCCGACATGTGCGCCGAGCTCGAGGCGCGCGACGACCACTCGATGGGCTGCGTGAACCGCGGCGTCGTCCAGGCCGAGCAGGGCATCGGCATCGGTCTGCTCGCCGGTGGATTCTCCATCGCGATCGGCTTCGGGATCGCGTGGGCGCTGCTCGCGGTCGATCGCGAGAGCCGCGAAGCCGAAGAGCCGAGCGTCGCGTGCGCGCCGTTCGCCTGCGCCGGGCGCTTCTGAGGGTCCGCGCGCTCAGAACCCGTGGGCGATCGGTGACGACGCGAGCACGCTCCGCTGTCCGGTGAGGAACGCGTCGACCGCGACCGCCGTCTGACGGCCCTCCCAGATCGCCCACACCACGAGCGACTGTCCGCGGCGCGCGTCGCCACACGCGAAGACCCCGCGCTCGCTCGTCGCGAACCGCTCCACGTCGGCGAGCAGGTTGCCGCGTCCGTCCGTCGACAGCTCGGTGCCCGCCCACGCGCGGGGCGCGGGTCCGGTGAAGCCCATCGCCAACAGCACGAGGTCGCAGTCGATCACGTGCTCGCTGCCCTCGATCGGCTCGAGCCGCCCGCTCGGCGCGCGCGCGAGGCGCACCGCTTCGAGGCCGCACACACGCCCGCCGTCGTCTCCGACGAAGCGCCGCGTCATCACCGCAAACTCCCGCTCGCCGCCTTCCGCTTGGCTGCTCGAGGTGCGCATCACCATCGGCCAGTACGGCCAGACCGGCTCCGCGTCGCGCGCGTCGGGCGGACGCGGCATCAGCTCGATCTGCACGACCGACGACGCGCCCTGTCGGAGGCTCGTGCCGAGGCAGTCACTCCCCGTGTCGCCGCCGCCGAGGATGACCACTCGCTTTGCCGTCGCCAGGATCGGCTCGCCGATCGCCGCCTCGTCGTCCCCCGCCACGCGACGGTTCTGCTGGGTGAGGAAGTCCACCGCGGGGTGGATCCCGAGCAGCTCGCGCCCCTCGATCGCGAGGTCGCGCGGCACCGTCGCTCCCGTCGCGAGCACCACCGCGTCGTGCGTCGCGCGGAGCGCCTCCACCGACACGTCGCGACCGACCGTCACCCCCGTGCGGAACGAGACTCCTTCCTCGCGCATCTGCCCGATGCGGCGATCGATCCACGCCTTGTCGAGCTTGAAGTCGGGGATCCCGTAGCGGAGCAGGCCGCCGATGCGATCCGCGCGCTCGAGCACCGTCACGTCGTGCCCCGCGCGCGCGAGCTGCTGCGCACACGCGAGGCCGGCCGGACCGCTCCCCACCACCGCGACGCGGCTCGTCGTGCGCTCCGCCGCGCGGCGTGGGCGCACCCAGCCCTCGTCCCACGCGCGGTCCGCGATCTCCTTCTCGATCGTCTCGATCGTCACCGGTTCGTCGGAGATCGCGAGCACGCACGACGCCTCGCAGGGCGCCGGACACACGCGGCCCGTCACCTCGGGGAAGTTGTTCGTGCTCTCGAGCGCCGCCCACGCCTCGGCCCAGCGCCCGCGATAGACGTGATCGTTCCAGTCGGGGATGCGATTGCCGAGCGGACAGCCCGAGTGACAGAACGGGACGCCGCAGCTCATGCACCGCGCCCCCTGCTCGCGCAGCACCTCGAGCGCGACGCGCTCCTTGAACTCAGAGAAGTGCTCGAGCCGCGCGCGAGGGTCCTCTTCGTCCGCGTCGCGGCGCTCGTACTGAAGAAAGCCAGTTACCTTGCCCATCGCGTCAACCCAGGCTCGCGCGGCGGTTCTCGCCGAGCACCCGCTTGAGGTCGGTGGGCATCACCTTCACGAAGCGACGGCTCCACTGCTTCCACCCCGACAGCACGCGCCACGCGAGCGCGCTCATCGTGCGCTGGTAGTGGCGATGCACGAGCCCGCGGATGAAGCGCAGGTCCTCGGGATCTACGGGCTCGAGCTCCACCATCGATCGGTTGAGCCGCTCGTGGAACGTCGCGTCGGCGTCGAGCACGTACGCGATGCCGCCGCTCATGCCGGCCGCGAAGTTGCGACCGGTCGGGCCGAGGACCACCACGCGCCCGCCCGTCATGTACTCGCACCCGTGGTCGCCGCAGCCCTCGACGACCGCGATCGCGCCGCTGTTGCGCACCGCGAAGCGCTCCCCCGCCATGCCGCGGACGAACAACGCGCCGCTCGTCGCCCCATAGAGCGCGACGTTGCCGATGATGACGTTCTCCTCCGCGACGAAGTCGCTCTCCTCCGGCGGGTGCACGACGATGTGTCCGCCGGAGAGCCCCTTGCCGAGGCCGTCGTTGGCGTCGCCCTCGAGCGTCACGTCGATCCCCTTCGCGAGGAACGCCCCGAAGCTCTGTCCGGCCGAGCCGGTGAAGTGGATGCGGATCGTTCCGTCCGGCAGCCCCTCGGATCCCCAGCGCTCGGCGAGCTTGCCGCTCAGCATCGTGCACGAGCTGCGGTGCGCGTTCTTGATCGGCATGTCGATCTCCACCGGCTCGCCGCGCTCGAGCGCGGGACGCGCCTGCTCGATCAGGACGGTGTCCATCGACAGCTCGAGCTCGTGGTCCTGCGGCAGGGTGAACACCCGCGGTCCCTCCACCTCGGGCGCGTAGACGATCCGCGAGAGATCGAGCTGCGCCTCGCCGTCGAGCGCCTCGCGCGGCCGCAGCCGGTCGACGCGACCGACCATCTCCTCGAAGCGGCGAAACCCGAGCGCCGCCATGTGCTCGCGCACCTCCTCGGCCACGAACGTCATGAACGCGATCACGTGCTCGGGCTGCCCGGTGAAGCGCTCGCGGAGGCGCGGATCCTGGGTCGCGACGCCGACCGGGCACGTGTTGAGGTGGCAGACCCGCATCATCACGCAGCCCATCGTGACGAGCGACACCGTGCCGAAGCCCATCTCCTCGGCGCCGAGGAGCGCCGCGATCACGACGTCGCGCCCCGTCTTGAGCTGGCCGTCCGTCTCGAGGCGCACGCGTCCGCGGAGGCCGTTGAGCAACAATACTTGCTGCGTCTCGGACAACCCGATCTCCCACGGCACGCCGGCGTGCTTCACGCTCGTGAGCGGCGAGGCGCCCGTCCCGCCCTCGCCTCCGCTGATCAGGATCACGTCGGCCTTCGCCTTCGCGACGCCGGCCGCGATGGTGCCGACGCCCACCTCGCTCACCAGCTTCACGGTGACGCGCGCCGCGGGGTTTGCGTTCTTCAGATCGTAGATGAGCTGCGCGAGATCCTCGATCGAGTAGATGTCGTGGTGGGGCGGCGGTGAGATGAGCCCGACCCCCGGCGTCGAGTGCCGCGTCCGCGCGATGTGCGCGTCGACCTTGTGTCCGGGCAGCTGACCGCCCTCCCCCGGCTTGGCGCCCTGCGCGATCTTGATCTGGATCTCCTCGGCCGACGCGAGGTAGTCGATCGTCACGCCGAACCGGCCGCTCGCCACCTGCTTGATCGCGCTCTTGCGCGAGTCGCCGTTCTCGTCGGGCACGAAGCGCGCGGGGTCCTCGCCGCCCTCCCCGCTGTTCGAGCGCGCGCCGATGCGGTTCATCGCGATCGCGAGCGTCTCGTGCGCCTCCTTGCTGATCGATCCGAACGACATCGCGCCGGTCTTGAAGCGCTTCACGATCTCGTGGGCCGGCTCGACCTCCTCGAGCGGCACCGGCTCGCCGTCCCCCCACTCGAGCCGACCGCGCAAGAAGCCGCTCGCGCGCGTCTCCTCGTCGGCGCGCCGGCTGAACGCGCGGAACTTCTCGCGGTCCGCCGATCGCACCGCGTGCTGGAGGAGCGCGATCGTCCCCGGGTTCCAGGCGTGGTGCTCACCGCGTCGGCGGAAGCGATAGAGCCCACCCGGATCGAGCTCGTCGCCGGCGAGCGCGAGCGCCTCGGGCAGCGGCTCCTCATGCGCCATGACGAGGCGGCGTCGGGCCCACGCGTCACGATGGCGCTCGGCGCACGCTTCCTCGACATCGCAAAGCTCGATCCCGCCGATCCGCGACGGGGTACCGTGGAAGAACCGATCGATCAGCCCCGGTCCGATGCCGAGCGCCTCGAAGATCTGCGCGCCGCGATACGACTGCAGCGTCGAGATCCCCATCTTGCTCATCACCTTGAGGACGCCCTTCTCGAGCGCCCGCCGATACGCCGCCCGCGCCTCCGTGGCGGCCTCGGGCCCGGCTTCGTCGGCGTCGACGAGATCGCCGACGGTCTCGAAGGCGAGCCACGGGTGCACCGCGCCGGCGCCGTAGCCGAGGAGCAAGCAGACGTGCATCACCTCGCGCGGCTCGGCGGAGTCGACGATCAGCCCGCACCGCTGGCGCAGCCCGCGCGCGATGAGGTGGTGGTGCACCGCGCCCACCGCGAGGAGCGCGGGGATCGGCGCGTGCGTCTCGTCGGCGCCCCGATCGCTCAGGACGAGGAGCGTCGCTCCCCCCTCGACGGCGCGCTCCGCGTCCTGCTCCAGCCGCGCGAGCGCCGCCTCGAGCCCCGGCGCCTCGGGCGGAGGCGGTGGCGCGCTGCCTCGACGCTCCCCCGGCGCTGCGCCCGGGACGAACAGCGTGGACAGCGTCGCGGTGCGGAAGTCCTCGCGCTCGAGCGCCTCGATCCGCGCGAGCTCCTCCGCGGAGAGGATCGGTGAGTCGAGCCGCAGCTTGTGCGCGTGGCGCGGGCTCTCCTCGAACAGGTTCGCTTCGGGCCCCATGGTGGTCATCAGCGACATCACGAGCGACTCGCGGATCGGATCGATCGGTGGGTTCGTCACCTGCGCGAAGAGCTGCTTGAAGTAGCGATAGAGGAGCTGCGGTCGCGGGCTGAGCACGGCGGCCGGCGCGTCGTCGCCCATCGACCCGATCGGCTCCTCGCCGCGCTCCGCCATCGGCCGGAGCAAGAGATCGAGATCTTCCTCGGTGTACCCGAGCTGCTTGTGGAGCTTTCGCCGCCGCGCCGGATCGACGGGCGCGCGAGGGCTCGCCTCGGGCAGGTCGTCGACCCGCAACAGATTTTGCGAGAGCCAGGCGCCGTAGGGACGCCGCGAGCCGATCTGCGCTTTGATCTCGGCGTCGTCGACGATGCGACCCTCCTTGGTGTCGACGAGGAACATGCGGCCCGGTTGGAGCCGGTTCTTGTGGAGGATGCGCTCCGGCGCGATGTCGAGGACCCCGACCTCCGACGCCATCACGACGAGGCCGTCCTTGGTCACCACCCATCGCGCGGGCCGCAGGCCGTTGCGATCGAGCACCGCCCCGACGAGGCGGCCGTCGGTGAACGCGATCGCGGCGGGGCCGTCCCACGGCTCCATGAGGCACGCGTGGTACTCGTAGAAGGCGCGCCGCACCGGATCCATGCGCGGGTTCTTCTGCCACGCCTCGGGGATCATCATCATCACCGCGTGCGGGAGCGAGCGCCCCGTGTGGACGAGGAGCTCGAGCACGTCGTCGAACATCGCGGAGTCGCTGCCCGTCTCGTCGATGATCGGCTGGAGCTTCTGAACGTCTTCACCGAACACCGGCGCCTTCAGCACCGGCTCGCGCGCGCGCATCCAGTTCACGTTGCCGCGCAGCGTGTTGATCTCGCCGTTGTGCGCGATGCACCGATACGGGTGGGCGCGCGACCAGCTCGGGAACGTGTTGGTGCTGAACCGCTGATGGACGAGCGCGAGCGCGGTACGAGCGCGCGGATCCGAGAGGTCCGGATAGAAGCGCGGGAGCTGCTCCGGCGTCAGCAGCCCCTTGTAGACGACGGTCCGCGTCGAGAGCGACGCGACGTAGGGGTAGTCGCCCTCGAAGAGCGCGCGCTCGCGGGCCTCGCGCTCGATGCGCTTCCGAATGACGTACAGCTTGCGATCGAGCGCCGCGTCGTCGGCGGGCAGCGTGCCGGGACCGATCAGCACCTGCGCGAAGCGCGGCATCGTCTCGCGCGCCGCCGGGCCGGCGCGCTCCGGATCGACCGGCACGTCACGCCAGCCGAGCACGATCTGCCCCTCCGCCCGCACCACGTCCTCGATCATCGCGCGGGCCGCGTCGTGCAACGCCGGCGCCGCGGGCAGGAACACCATGCCGACCCCGTACGTCCCGGGCGCGCCGAGCGCGACGCCGCTCGCCACGCAGTCTGCCGACAAGAGCTCGTGCGGGATCTGGAGCAGGATGCCCGCACCGTCCCCGGTCAGCGGATCGCTCGCCGCCGCGCCGCGGTGCTCGAGGTTCTCGAGAACCAACAACGCTTGCTCGATACACTCGTGCGTCCGCTCGCGCCCGAGCGTCGCGACGAAGCCGACCCCGCACGAGTCCCTCTCCGCGCTCGGCGCATAGAGCCCGTGCTTCGCGGCGTGCGCCGCGTGGGCGCGCTGAGCCTTCGGTCTCGGTGGGGGTGTAGTCAACGTAGCTTCTCCAGGACGACAGCGGACGAGGGCGCGTCCCGCCGGGGGCCGGGCACGTCTGGGGCGGGAGCGGGCTCACGCCGCGGGGACGTCGCGCGCACCGCGAGGAGCTCGACGTTTGGGCGCGCGACCCTCGTCCGGTTCGTCATGCTCGGACGGTGGGGCGACCCGCTGCCGCTCGAGCTGCGTCGCGAGCACGATCATCGACTCCGTGCGCGCGACGCCGGGGAGCTCGCGGATGCGGCTGATCAGCTCGTGGAGCGAGCTCGTGTCTTCGGTACGCACCTTGAGCATCAGCGTGTGACGCCCGGTGACGTGATGACACTCGAGCACCTCCGGCATGGTGCTCAACGCTTGCTCGAAGGTGCGGATGCTCCGCGGATGATCGATGCCGACGCCGATGAACCCGCCGATGTCGAGACCGAGCGCGCGCGGCTGCACGACCGCGCGATACGCGCCGATCACGCCCGCCGCCTCCATCTTGCGCACACGCTCGAGGACCGCGGGAGCCGACAGACCGACCTGCTCGCCGAGCTTGGCGAGCGGCTGCTTGCAGTCGTCCTGGAGGGCGGCGAGGAGCTGCCGGTCGACCTCGTCCAACGGGTACACGCGCGTCCGTGACACGTCCGCAGACCTACGGGACATGACGCAGCGAGTCAAGAATAAACTGTTGTACGACGCGATAAACTCAGAGCGTTCTTCGGCAGACACCGGGAAGGTCAGAATAGAATTCTGCGAACGAGGGCGCCGGCCGAGCGCTGAAGCATTCGCGCGCTTCCTCTTCGAGCCGCGGTCGAGCGAGGAGGACCGGGCGTCGAGGGTGCGAGCCACCCTCGGGTCGATCCACTCGGCGGAGCTACGGCACGAACAGTGCGTTGCGGTGCCCAGACACCCCAACCCAGGGCCGGCGAGCCGGCCGTCACGAAGGACGAACATGGATCGATCCAAGAAGCAGCAGCTCCGCGGGAAGGCTCAGAAGGCGAAGGGCAAGCTCAAGGAGGTGGTCGGTCAAGCGCTCGGCAACGACCGACTGGCGGCGAAGGGAAAGGTCGAACAAGCGGAAGGCCAGGCGCGCGAGGTCGGCGCCAAGGCGATCAGCAAGTCGAAAGGAACGTTGCAGGAAGCGGCCGGCCGCGCCGAAGAGGTCATCGGCGAAGTGATCGGGAGCGAGACCATCCGGCTCAAGGGCGCGGCACGAAGGCTCGATGGCGAGCACGAGGTCGAGAAGAGCTCGTGAACCGAGACCGCGTCAGCCGCCGGTGCGCATCGCATCGGTGGCTGCGGCGCGGCGCTTCGAGGGGCGTCGCTCGGCTCCCGCGGAGGAGCCGAGCGCGAGCCGCTCACTCACCTCGGTCCGGCGACGCCGACTCCTCGCTCGTGAAGCAGCGAACCGCCCTCGTTCTCCCACCGTGCGACCTCCACGGGTTCACCGCTCGTCGCCGCGCACGTCGCCGCGATCCGTCGCCTCGGGCACCAGGCGTCCGGCGCCCTCGTCGAAGGCTCCGAGCACGACGAGCGCTGCTCCTCGCGGTGACCCAGGCCGGGCAGTCGCCCTCGCCGTCGCGCGCGCGATGGCCAAACGCGAAGCAGGCGGACCGAGCGGTCGTCGACGTGCAAGCCTCGTAGCCCGCGAGTAGGCGCTGAGCCAGGCGCGTGGCGGAGCTCCGGTGTCAGTCCAGCTCGGTGTCGCCGCTCGCGGTCAGGGTGGGTGCGCTCGCGGACGGACCGACGGGGGGCGGTGCACGTTCGATGAATCCGTCGAGGACCCGCGCGAACCCCCGGAGCTCCTGGCGGGTGTCATCGAAATTCGCCGCCTCGCCCAGCGAGTAGTCGGCGAGCTGTGCCCGGAGGGTCTCGACCGCCTCTTCGCGATCGGCGATCCGATCCAGGTCTCCCGCGGCGTGACGCCAGTGCTCTCCGGCGACCCCAAAGTTGCGCTGGTCGAGTTGATCGACGGCGATGGCGAGATGTCGGCGAGCTTGAAGGAGGCTGACGAGACGCGACTGGGCGACAGCCTCGTCGCGCCGACGCTCCAGCTCGTCGCTGTGGGATCGCTGGGCCGCGACGAGCCGCTGCTCGGCCGCCACGGCTCGAGCCTCCCGCTCGGCGATCCGCGCGTCTTGACCGTGGACACTCCACAGGTACGCGGCGCCGGCGATCAGGGCGATGACAACGACGTTGACCCCCACCACGATGACGGAGCCCCGCGTGAATGGCCCGGTCATCCGCGCCCTGCGCAGCTCATGAAGCGCGGTTCATGAACGCGCCCCACGGCCGCGCGGCGACCTACGGACGGACCAGCCGTCACGCCGCGCCTCGAGCCCGCGTCACTGCGTGGTAGACGACCAGCACGAGCACCGCGCCGACCGTCGCGACGAGGATGCTCCAGAGGTTGAAGCCGGTGACACCCACCTGTCCGATGAGGTGGAACGCCGCGCCACCGACGAACGCGCCGACGACTCCGAGCACGAGGTCGAGGATCAGCCCCTTGCCGGTTCCTCCGACCATCTTGCTAGCGATGAACCCGGAGATGACACCCAAGACTACCCACGCGAGGATCGACATCGACCATTCTCCTTCCGGCATCGCGCATCGTGCGCGGTGCGTGTGATCACGGTTACGTTTTGTTGCCACGCCTCGTCGACTCCCGACCCCGCGAGCTGCGCGGGTCGGCCCGGGTCGGACGCACGCTCGGCGTCGACGAGCGTCATGGGGCCACCGCCGGCATCGACGCGCGCGTCGCTCGTGGGCTCCGCGCCGTCGCGGGACGAGCTCCGACGTGGACGACGCCCAGGCTACCGCTCGTCGGCCACTCGACCTCGACGCCCTGGGCTCGCGCCCATTCGCCGAGCGCTCGCAGCACGCCGGGAAACCGCGGCGTCGCATCGTGAACCAGGATGATGCCGCCCGCGCGCACGCGGCTCCCCCAGCTCTCGAGATCGTGCTTCACGCCCTCGTAGCCGTGGTCGCCATCGATGAACGCCAGGTCGAACGAGGCGAGCTCTTCATCGGGGCTCGCGATCAGCGCCGCGTCGGTCGAGCGCCGCCGGTGGAGCACGACGCGCTTCGCGGCGACCCCCACGTTTCGCCAGAACGCGCTCTCGTAGCTCGCCCAGCCGAACACCGTCTCGAGGTTGCGGAGCAACCACGGGAAGCCGATGGAGAGATGCCGCGCGACCCCGTTGCGCAGGACCTCACTCGACCACGTCATGGGGTCGATCACGATCACGCGTCCTCCGGCCTCGACCGCATCGGCCATCACCCGCGTGGTCTGGCCTTTGAACGCTCCGATCTCGAGGATGCGCTGTGCGCCGATCGAGGCAATGTAACTCTGATGACCAGCTTCTCCTGGTCCGTCGTGCTCATCACTGCTGGCTCGGGGGGACCGAGCTCTGCGTGGACACGTTCGTCTCCGTGGTCTGACTCCCGTCCTCTTCGACCTCGCGGGTCTCGGTGCTCGTGCGCCGGATCTCGCCACCGCCCTCCGGCCGCTGGACGCGCGTGGTGGTGGTGGTCTCGGTCATCACCGGCGTAGATCCGCACGCGGCGATGAAAGACCCGAACAGGAACAGGACGAGGGATGCGTAGCGCGACGGGGTCATGGAGTATTCCTTCTCGGTAGTGGGTGCCGCGACGCCGCTTCGCGACACGCGAGGCGGGATCGACGACCCATGGGGCAGCGCCGCTCGCCACGCGTGCTCGGGATCCGAGTCGCGCGCAGACGTGCGGTACGTCCTGCCACCCGGATGCACTGCGGCTCTCGTGCCACGCAGTGAATCTAGACAATGGACCTAGACAATGGACATTGTCGATTCGGGCGCGAGAGCACGGGCGGAGACACGGGCGGCTGCGTGGCCGGGGGATCGCGCACCCGAACGACGACGGGGCCCCTTCCGCGAGGATGAGCAGCCCCGTCCCAGTGCGACGCAAATGCTCACTCGCGCTGGGTCGACGAGCTGGCGCGCGCGCTCCGCCCTCTCGTCACGGGGTCGACCGGCCGCCCGAGCTACCTGTTCCGCTCGCGTCGATGATCGCGGACCTGCCCGTGACCTCGATCGTGTCCGCGCCCGCGATCGTAGTCGTGGCGACGATCGTCGTGGCGGCCATGTCCCGACGAGCCGCGCACGTCGACACGCCCGCCGCGTACGGGCGGTCGGACCGCGCGCACTCGCACGTCCGCTCCTCGCGCGTGCGGCATGCGACGCGGCGAAGGGCTCCGGACGCGTACCCGCGCGCCGTGCGCATGACGACCCGGTCGCACGCGCACCGACCCGCCGCGCGCGCGCGGCGTCGGCATCACGCGCACCCGCGCGCGCGGAGGCGGTTGGTAGCGCCGGTAGCGCTGCGGCCGATCGATCCGGATGAGCGGCGGCGGCACCGCGCTCACGCGCACCGCGCTCCACCCACCGACGTACGACGACGTGTACCAGCCACCGCCGTCGTAATACCAATACGCGCCGTCGGCGTAGAACACCGGATCCGCCGAGTTGGCGACCACCCAGACGTTCGGTCCGATCGCGGCGAGGCGCACGGAAGCGGGCGTCGCCGTCGACGCGTACACCCGCGCGCGCGTGCGACACCCCGCCGAGGTGAGCCCGATCGAGAGCCCCGCGAGCGCGAGGACGAAGACCGCGGAGCCGAGGTCGATCCGCGGAGCTTGGAATCGCGATGACATACGCACATGCCGCGCAACATCCAGACCGCGCCGCCCGTCGGGCCGCACCGCGTCAGGAACGTCTCGAGCCTCCGCGCGCGCGCCGATCGGGAGCCGCGCGTGAGGCGGACGCTTCGTGGCGTCGTGCACCACGCGAGGCGGAACGCCGCCGCAGCCGCCTTCCCGCGGGTCCCCTCGCGAGGGAGCACACCGCGGAGCCCATCTTGCAACGCTCGATCTGCGTCATGCCTAGAGCACTTCCGCGCCGCATCGCGAGACACCTCGCCGCCTACTTCCCCGCCCCGGCCGACGCCGAGCGGGCGCAACGGAGAATCCACGACGCCGCCGCTGCGTGGGACGGCGAGATCGTGGAGAGTCAGGTCATGCCCGTGAAGGGAGCTCGCGTGGGATCGCGGGGCCCGGCATGGACCGTACGCTGGACGATCGGGACGATCGCGGTCGGCGCCGCCGCGCTCGGGGCCGCCGCGATGCTGACGCGAGCGAGCGCCGCCGCCGCGTTGATCATCACGACTCCGATCGTGATGCTCGCGCTCTGGGGTCTCTGGTTCTGGTCGCTCCGTCGCGGCGCGCACGCACGCACGCAGCGAGGAGGCACGGTCTTGCGGCTCGTCGTACGCGGGAGCTCCGCGGACGACCTGCGCGCGGCGCTGCTCCACGAGGGCGCGCTCCGGGTCGAGCGCTCGCGTCCCTAGAGCACCGCAACAGTCGCTGTCGCGGTCAGGAGCACGTCCAGAGCGGCGCGAGTCCCGGGACGGGCATGTCGCATCGGCAAGTAGTTTGGTTCCAGTCGGCGTCGTAGTAGAGGCACGACCCGAGACCGTCGGGCGGTGGCTCGCCGAGGTCGCCGCACGGCGCGCCATGCATCGGCTGACTCGCCGGACAGCCAGCGCTCGTGCTCGGCGTGCACGCCCAGGTGTCTACGGCGCACGTGCAGCTGCCGGTGTACGTATCGGCCGGCAAGCTCCCGTTCCATCGGTAGTAGTCGCACGGCGAGAGGCGCCGGATGCACGACTCACCGGTCGTTGGCGCGGCGGCGGGGCAGTCGACGCCCGAGTCACAATCCCAGACGAGCGCGCCGCTCGCGTCGGGGACGGCGCGACACTCGCGATCGATGTAGGGGCACGCGATGGCCATCGGCTCGCCCGCCGCCGCGACGACCGGAGACCCGGGCGTCGGGGGCGCGAGGGGACACACGGTCATCGCGCGACAACGTAGCGTGCCGTCTCGACATTCACAGAACGGTCCCGGCACGTACTCGAGGAGGAGCTCGCTCTGGACGGTCACGCCCCACGTGTCCATCGCGTAGTTGCACATCCCGGTGAACGCGCACGCGGCGCCATCGACGGGAACGGTCGGGCAGGGGTTCGTGCACGCTCCCCCCGCGGGGTAGACGGGGATGTACCCCCTCGCACCGAGGCCGCAGCGGAGCTCGAGCGGACAGCCCGCCGGCGAGGTCCTCGACACGCAGGAGGAGACGCAGATGGGCGTGAAGTCGTCGCAGCAGATGTCGCCCACCGCCGCGCCCGCCGGACATGGCGGCATCGGGTCACGGTGGACGCCGCAGTCACCGCTCCAGTCGTAGCGACAGACGCCTTCGGGCGAGCAACGGTCCGTCGTGCAGTCGAGATGGTCGGCGCAATCGGCCGCTTCGACGCATCCGGCCCCTACCCGCCCGTGCGAGCACATCGAGCCGGTCTCGGTGCTCACACACACGTCGTCGGTCGACGGATCGAGGTCGTCGCACGCCTCGGGACGAGCGGAGGTGCACTCGAACCAGAGGCACCGTCCGTCGAAGCAGAAGTCATCCGTGGTCGGGTCGCCGTCGTCGCAGTCGGGGTCGTCGACGCAACCCGACGTGCTCGCGTCGAGCGGCGCGTCGCCGCCGTCGCGCTCGCCGGATCCTCCGCCTGCGTCACGGCTCGAGGTACCGGCGTCGATCGCCGCGTCGTCGGGGACGACCTCACCTGGCTCGCAGCCGAGGGCGAAGAGCGCGATCGCGAGCGTAGTGAGCCACCCCGGTCGACCGGAACGAATCGTGCGCATGAGCGGACCTCCATCGCCTCCCCCGAGGAAGGACGGAACGGTTCAACTGCGGTCTCTGGCTTGGCCTCGGGCCCACCCTGGGACAACCGATAGAATCCGCCAGCGCGCTCGCGCCGCGGCGCGTCGACGAACGTGCGCGGATCGGCTCAGCGCTGGCGGCGCACGAACGCGAGGCGGCCGCGCGCCTCCTCGGCGTGCTCGCCCTGCGGATCGATCCGCAAGTACGCTTGATACTCGCGCCCCGCGTCGGCGAACGCCCGGCGCGCCGCGAGCATGTTCGCGAGGACGAAGTGCGCCGTCGCGTAGCGAGGCTGCGCCGCGATGAGCTCGCGCAACGTCGTCTCCGCCTCTGCGCGTTCGTCGGCCGCGAATTGCGCGAGCGCCAGCTCCGCCACGATCGCCGCCGGAGGCTCGCTCTCCTCGGCCGCGATCGCGTCGCGCAGCACGCGCACCGCCATCTGGGGATCGCCGGCGCGCCGGAGCCCGTTGCCGAGCGCCGAGAGCATCGCGCGGCTGCCTGCCGCGGGACCGGCCGCGCGTCGGAGGGTGATGAGCGCGTGCTCCTGATCGCCGGCCGCGAGCTGGAGCATCCCGAGCTGGATGCGCGCGGTGGGCTCGCGCGGGGCGAGCTCGATCACCCGGCGGTACGCGGCCATCGCGCCCTCCGCGTCGCCCTGCTCCTCGAGCGCGAGACCGAGGTTGAGGTAGGCGCTCCCGAAGCCGGGCCGCGCCTCGACCGCGCGCCGCAGGATGATGACCGCTTCTTCGGCGCGATCCTGATCGCGCAGGAGCGCGCCCAGGTTGTTGAGCGCCTCGGCAAACTCGGGGTCCGCCTCGATCGACGCGCGGTACGCGCCCTCGGCGTCGCTCCAACGCTCCTGCATCTCGAGCGCGAGCCCGAGATCGAGGTGGGCGCGCGGATCCCCTGCGTTCTCCGCGATGGCCGCCCGGAGCGCCGCCTCGGCGCCCTGTGCGTCACCCTCCGCGAGGAGCGCCTCGCCGCGCGTGACCTGCTCGCTCGCGGGCGGCGCGGCGGCCGCCGCGCGTTCGTCCTCGAACTGCACCGGCTCGTCGGACGCGGTGCTCGTTTGGCCCGCGCCGGCACCGCCGCAGCCCGGCATCGCGAGCAGCGCGATCACACAAAGTGTCTTGCGGGCGCTCACGCGCTCGCCTCCGGCGCGTCGAGCGCGGCGTGGAGCGCGCTCCGGATCTTCGCGACGCGCTCGGCGTCCTCGACCTTCTTGCCCGATCCGTCGAGCACGTAGAACACGTCGGCCGCGCGGTCGCCCTCGGTGTTGACCTTCGAGATCGCGATGCTGAGGCCCTGCTGATGGAGGACCTTCGCGATGTGGTGGAGGAGCGCGGGGCGATCCCGCGTGAACACGTCCACCACCGTGAAGCGGGTCGAGACCGCGTTGTCCACTTTGATCTCCGTGCTCACCGGCGGGCTGTGCCGCTTGGCCCACGCCGGCGTCCGACGACGCGCGAGGAGATCGTCGGCCTGTACGCTCCCGTCGAGGAGGCCGCGCAGATCCTTCTCCAGCCGCGCGAGGCGCTCGGGGGCGAGCGGCGCTCCGTCGGCTCCGCTCGCGACGTGCCGCACCTCGAACACGTCGACCGCCTCGTCGCGTCCGTCCGCGCGCGTGCGCGTGTAGACCTGCGCGGTCACCACGCTGAGGCGCAGCCCCGCGAGCGCGGCACCCACCTGCGCCAAGAGGCCAGGCCGATCGTCGGTGACGACGACGAGCTCCGAGACGTCGGCGCTCGAGCCGGGACGCACGCGCAGGAGCAGCGGATCCCCCTTGCGAGCGACGCACGCGCGCGCGTGGTCGCGGATCGCATCCACGGGGTTGGCGAGGAGATAGCGATCCGGCATCTGCACGAGGAAGCGATCGAGCTCCTCTCGATCCGGATCGTCCACGAAGCCAGCGCACGCCTCGTCGCGGATCGCATCCGCGCGCCGCGCGGCGCCACCGCTCCCGCCGAGCTCGAGCTCGCGCGCGGTCGCGAGGTAGAGGTCCTCGAGCATCCGCGCCTTCCACGAGGTCATCGCCTTCGGGTTCGTCGTGCTCAGATCGGCCACCGTGAGGAGGTAGAGGTCGCGGAGGCGATCGATCGTCTCCACCTCGCGCGCGACCTCGGCGATGACGTCGGGATCCGTGGTGTCGCGCCGGGTCGCCCAGTGGTAGAGGCGCAAGTGCGCTTCCACGAGCCACACCACGTGCGCGACGTCGACCGGGGAGAGCCCGAGGCGCTCCGCGATGGGGCGGGCCATCAACGCGCCGGTGCGCGAGTGATCCTTGCCGTGCGCCTTCCCGATGTCGTGGAGCAGCAGCCCGAGGAACAGCGGATCGGGCCGCGGCAGCTCGGCCGCGAGGCGCGAGGCGAGCGGGAGCTCGTTGATGAAGTCGCCGCGCTTGATCGCGGCGAGGCGATCCACCGCGGCGACCGAGTGAACGTCCACCGTGTACACGTGATAGACGTCGTGCTGCACGCGCCCGGTCACCGGACCGAACTCCGGGATCATCGCGAGGAGCACGCCGAGCTCGTGCAGCTCACCGAGGAGCGAGCGACGCCCGTGCGCGATCGGGCCGCCCCGGAGCGCGGCGATGAAGCGCCGGGCCGCCTCCGGATCCTGGCGGAGCCGCTCGCCCCACGCCGGCTCATTCGTCGCGCGCGCGATCGCCTCGCGAGCGAACGAGTAGGGAGCGAGGCCGCGCTCGCGCGCCACGTCGTAGAGGCGCAGCGCGAGGCCGGGCTCGTCTTCCAGCCGCGCCGAGTCGCGGAACGTCACGGTGTCGCCGAACAGCAGCACGTGCTCGTCGATCGGCTCGGTGCGCACCGAACGGCTGCCGTGACGCTCGCGCGCGCGCGCGAGCATCCGCTCCGACGTCTGCTCCACCACCTTCGCGTGTCGGTAGTAGGCCTGCATGAACTGCTCGACCCCGAGCGTGACGCCGTCGATGAAACCGAGCTGAACCGCGATCTCCTCCTGGTCCTCGAACGTCAAGCGATCTTGACGACGCCCGGCCCGCAGGTGGAGGAGGTTCCGCGTGCGCCACAGCATCTCGCGCGCCGCCGAGAGCTCGTCGACCTCGCGGCTCAGGAGCGCGCCGTGCTTCACGAGCCCGTCGGTGTCCTCGACGTTCCAGCGCGCCTTGGCCGCCCAGCCCGCGAGATCGAGATCGCGGAGCCCGCCGCAGCCGCTCTTCACCTCGGGCTCGAGGAGGTACAGCGATCCGCCGTAGCGCTCGTGCCGGCTCGCGCGGTCCTCGCCGAGCTGATCCAGAAAGCTCTCGAGGCCGACCTCGAAGACGCGGCTACGGCCGAGACGGAGCAGATCGCTGAGGATCTGCTTGTCGCCCGCGATGCGGCGCATGTCGAGGAGCGTGGTCGCCGTCCGGAGGTCGCCCTTGGCGAGCGCGACGGTCTCCTCGACCCCGCGCACCGCGTGACCGATCTCGAGGCCGAGATCCCAGAGCGGATAGAGGAGCCCCTCGGCGAGCAGCGCGACGTGGCGGTCCTGCGGATCGTCGCAGACGAAGAGGACGTCGATGTCGCTATGGAGCCCGACCATGCCGCGGCCGTACCCACCGACCGCCACGAGCGCGACGCGCCCCTCGGGCGGATGGCCCTCCGCGCGCGAGGTGGCGTCGGCCGCGCAGTAGAGCGCGCCGAGGAGGCCGTCGAGGATGCGCGCATGCCGCTTCGCGATGGCGACCCCGTGCTCGCCCCGGGCCACCGCTTGAGCGAGCTCGTCGTGGTAGCTCCCGCAGTAGTCGCCGCAGGTCTCGCGCAGATCCGGTGCGAGCCGACCGAGGTCGATCGCGGGGCGGGAGGTCGCTTCGGGCATCGAGGCGTGCGGAGTATTCGTCCGGGGGTGGCGAGGCGCAAACGGGAGTCGCGACCCGGTTCGGCATTCGCAGTGCGGCGGGCGGCCGGGTCGCCTTCGTGACGGCGCCTGCGGCGGGCGGCCAGCTCGGCCTTCGTGACGGCGCCTGCGGCGGACTACTGGGAGACTGCGAGACGAGGAGAGTACGTCCGCTCCGCGGGCGCGGAGACAAGGCGATTACCGACCTTCGACTGCGAGTCCACGCGCCGTCAGCTTTCTTTGCGTTTACGTTTGCCGCGAGCGATCTCGGTGGCGAGCGCGTCGAGCTTCGGACCCCAGAAGTGGCGGAAGCGATCGAGCCACGCATCGACCTCGGCCAGGGGCCGCGCGTCGACCGCGTAGACGCGCCGCGTGCCCTCGGCGCGCACCGTAGCGAAGCCGTTCTCGCGCAGGACCTTGAGGTGCTGCGACACCGCGGATTGCGTGATGCCGAACTCGTGGGAGATGACCTCGACGACCTCGCCCGACGCGTGCTCGCCGTCGGCGAGCAGCTCCAGGATGCGACGCCGGACCGGGTCGCCGAGGACGTCGAACGCGTGCATCACGTTCCGGTATAGAACGCGATCGTTCGGTCGGCCTGCGCGCGCGCTTGGTCCCTGTCCTCGCCCGAGGCGGCGTGCGCCTCGTACCACCCCTCGCCGCTCTCGCGGATGAACGCCTTGCCCTCGCTCGACCGCGCCCAGGCCTCCGCCTCGGCGGGATCCATCACCGCCGCAGGCGCGGCGAGGTGGCGCTCGAGCCCGTGCAGCGTGAGGTCCCAGCCGATGCCCACCGCGCCCGGACCGAACTTCTTCAGGTGGTCCTCTCCGATCCCGTCGCGATGCGCGATGTGCTCGAGGGTCAGCCGCGCGCGGTCTCCATCGGCGTCGAGCCGCAACGTCACCCAGCTCGTGCCACCCATGATCTCCCACGTGAGGTCGAGCGCCTCGGGCGCGTCGCAGCGCGTGATGGTGCCGCCTGCGTTGCCCTTCAGCTGGTAGCGACCGCCCAGCGAGAGGTCGCCCTCCACCGGGAGGAACCACCGGGCCAACCGCTCGGGCGTGGTGATCGCGTCCCACAGGTCGTCCACGTCCGTGTCGTACGTACGGATCGCGACCGCCACGAGCGCCGGCTTCCCCAGGTGCTCGCGGTTCTCCACACGACGAAACTCGGCTCCGAATACGTTCCCCATGCGGCCTCCGTCGCGCGAGCATGTATCAGTACATACTTATATTAGCAAGGACTGATTTACGGGTCACGCGCGTCGGCGTCTGCGGCGGGCGGGCCTTCGTCACGGAGGCTGAGGCGCTAGACCGGCAGACGAGGAGAGCGCGGTCCCCTCCGCGGACGCGGAGACAAGGCGACTACCGACCTCCGATTCCGATTCCGATCCGATTCCGATTCCGATTCCGAGTCCGATTCCGTGTCCGATTCCGATTCTGATTCCGATTCCGATTATTCCGATTCCGATTCCGAGTCCGTGTCCGATTCCGATTCCGATTCCGATTCCGATTCCGATTCCGATTCCGAGTCCGATTCCGAGTCCGATTCCGATTCCGAGTCCGAGTCCGAGTCCGAGTCCGAGTAGTCCGATTCCGATTCCGTGTCCGATTCTGATGGATCCCCTCAAATCTAAGCGTTAGGCGCTGGAGATTCTCTGCTGCATGTTGTGGACGTCGAGCTCGTCGAACGATTCGTGCGATGACCGTCTCAGGATGAGCACGCCAAGTCGC
>JBFWYI010000081.1:0-48352 GCA_050186575.1 Sandaracinaceae bacterium
AGCGACGGGGCCCGCGCGTCGGCGGAGAGCGCGGCATAGCCGTCGGGGCCGAACGCGCGGCCGTCGACGTCGGCGCGCGTGCGCACCAGGCTCTCGCGCCACGGGCGGAGCTCGAGCGACGCGCCTACGCGGTAGATCTCTTGGCGGTAGCGATACTGCTCGGGCGCCACGTCCCACCCGACACCCGAATAGACGCGGTCGGGGCGCCGCTCCCCGAGCGCGTCCATCGCGATCCGGACGCGCTCGGAGGGCGGCAGTCGGATCTCGTAGCCGCCGGTCGCGCGGAGATAGTCGACGCCCCCGAACGCGGCCGACACCGAGATGCGATGGCCGGGCGCGACGTCGTCGACCGAAGAGACGCGAGCTCCGATGGAAGGCTGGAGCCCGTAAGCCACGAAGAACGTGGGCACGAGGCTCGACCGCGTGTGGTTCCACGTGAAGAGGTCCAGGAGCAAGACGTCCCAGCCCTCGCGCTCGGCGGTCGTGAGGAGCCAGCCGATCGGTCGTCGGATCACGTAGTCGAGCACCAGCCACACCGGCGCGAAGAGGATGCGCGGGAGCCACGCGAGCATCTGCTCGGGCGGCGGCTCCGGGTCGGGTCTGCCATCGAAGTCGGGCGTGCTGCGGCGCGAGGTTCGGAGGCGCGCATCGAGGTGGGGACGCGGCGCTTCGATCGCGCGCGGTACCGCCGCGATGCCCAGGGCACCTCGCGGAGCGAGCGGCGCGTCCGTCTCCGTCAGCGGGAGGCTCCGCACGAGCTCCGGCGGGATGCGCTGCGCCTCCGCGCGAGCGCCGCCGGAGAGCACCGCGACCGCACAGAGCGCGGCCATAGAGAGCGCGGCTGGTCCGAGCGCCGTCGAGGTCGTCCGCGTCCTGATCACGGCGCCGTCCGACCGTCGTGTCGTCGCACCAGGCCGACCACGCGGAGGCGACCCTCGACCTCGGCGAGGTGCACGTCCAACGGGTGCGTGGGGGCGCGGCCGGCCGTCTGCGATGCGATGCGCACGACCGCGTACGCGCCGCGCGGAGGCGGCGGAGCGAAGCACACCTCCGCTCGCTGCGGGTCGACCTCGACGCGGAGCTCCTCGGTGCGTCCGTCCTCGAGCCGCCACGCGGCGTACGCGCGCCGGGCGCCGCGCCGGAGCCCCGAGCTCACCGCGAGATCGGTCAGACAGACGCGGCCTCGCTCGATCCGCGGATGGGCGAGCGGAGACAGCTCCGTCAGGAAGCGCTCGAGGATGCGCCGGCGCCGGCCGAGCAGGATCGCGGTGAGGCGCCGCGCGTCGTGCGCGTCAGTGAAGCGTGCTTGCTCGACGATGGCGCCGACGTGCTCGGCTCGGAACGCGGCCACGATGCGCGCCATCCACGCGAGGTCGTTCGCGGTCCGCCAACGGAACGCGCCGTTCTCGTAGTTCGGGCGCCAGGCCTCCGGCTCGAAGCTGTCGACGTCGTAGTAGCCGAACATCGGCCACGCGTCGCTGCGCGGGAGGTCATGCCACGGCCGCGTGAGCAGCCCGAACGTCAGCGTGTCGGCGAGGATGTGGTCGGGGTCGAGCCAGCCCGAGCGACCGTAGCGGATGTCCTGACGGTGTAGGCCCGAGACGAAGCCAAAGCAGTCCCCGAAGTCGATCAGGTAGTGCCGGATGTGGCCGGACCCTTCGATCGGGCCCTCGATCCACGACATCAACGTGTTGTGCTGTCGTGCATCCCAGTGGTTCACCCACGCGTTGAGCAGGAACATCCCGCGCAGCTCGCGGCGGTCCTCGTGGGAGACCGCGTCGTTGAGATCCGGCTCGAAGATCCCGCGGTAGTCCCACGG
Source organism: Sandaracinaceae bacterium (assembly GCA_050186575.1). Lineage (GTDB taxonomy): Bacteria > Myxococcota_A > Polyangia > Polyangiales > Sandaracinaceae > JAUHXR01. The sequence goes on from JBFWYI010000081.1 coordinate 1,820, forward strand.
CCCGCGCGGGGTGCCCTCGACGAAGCGGCTCACCAGCGCGCGCCGGCGCCCTTCCCCCGCGTCCGTGAAGCGGCTCCACAGGTCGTCGAGGTCCGCGGTGGTCATCGGTCGGTGGTGGATGCCCTCCTCGACGCGCGCGCCATCGCCGAGCTCGAGGTCGGCTCGCGCGAGCGTGACCACGCGATTGCACGGCGTGTAGTAGCCCGCGGCCCAGTAGATCCGCGCGCCGACCGCGTCGGCCGCCGTCGCGAGCTCCGGCTGGCCTTCGCGATCCGCCTTGACGACGTATCCCCGGCCGCGAGCGTCTTCGACGACCGCGCCCGCGGTGGCGCCCTGGTCCTTGCTCGACGTCACCCGGAGCGGCCACGCGATCGCCTCGTCGGGCGCTTCGTCGGCCGGGCACGGTCCGCGCGCGACGCGTCGCGGTGACAATGTGTATTGCCCAATGCGATTCGTGAACCAGCTCGAGTCGGGGACCTCGTCGTAGGCGTTGACGTCGATCGACTCGCCTCGCGTCTCGAACGCGAGCCCGCGCGCGAGCGGCCGCAACAGCATCTGATCGAGCGCGTCCCAGCTCTCGGGCGCGAACCGCTCGTCGGGCATCGGGCGGAACGGCCGGCGGTCGTCGTCCTCCCACATCACGTCCGCGCGCGTGAAGCGCGCGAGGCTCCCCGCGCATCCTCCGAGCACGACGGCGACCCCCGCCGACAGCGCGACGCGGACGCCTCGCCCGAGCCCCATCATCCGCTCCTCGCCGCCCGCCAGTCCGCGCGGGGTGTGTCCACGAACCGTGTGGAGAGCACGACACCGATCCGCTTCCATTCGCGCGTCTCCTGGGTGAGCGTGGCGATGGTCAACGGCCGTGCCTCGAGCCAGCCCGCTGGACACTCGACCTCGAGGCCGGCGCCCGCTGCGCGCGCCGTCAACCCGTCGAGCTCCGGGTCGTCGCGACGCGCGCGACACAGGAGGACGGCGAGGCGGAGGGCGAGCACGGCGCGCGTGATCTCCGCGCGGAGCGCGGGGCTCGGGATGCGTCGGAGGTGCTTGTCTCGGATCCGCCGGCCGGGCCGGTGCAGGCGCACGAGGGCGGCGAGCGCCAACCGTTGCTCACGCGAGAACCCTGCGAGGCTCGAGCGCCGCAGCAGCCGCGCACCTTCCTTGTGATAGCCCCGGTACGTGACCGCCTGGCCGAGCTCGTGCAGCCGAGCCCCGTAGTCGAGCAGTCGACCCGCTTCGGGACCGAGGGCCCACCCGTCGGGGAGGAGGCTCGACGCGACGCGTGCGACCCGCTCCGCTTGCGCGGGATCGATCCCGTAGCGTCGCGACAGCCGCACCACCGTGCGCTCGGAGAGATCCGGCGGCGGTGAGAGGAGCGAGTGGACGATCCCGTCGCGCAGGCCGCGCTCCGACACCGTCAGCCTCTCGATCGCGAATGCGTCGAAGAGCGCCGCGACGTTGGCGAGGCCCCCGAGGAACGTCGGCGCCCGAAGCGCGCTCAACCCTGCGAGCTCGGGGATGGCCTCGCCCTGGTCGATGGCGCGCCGCTCGAGCTCCTCGATGGCGGCTCGCGTCATCACGCCGGGCGGCGCGCCCTCGCCCTCGACGAGGTCCGCGATCGCACGGAGGATCCCGCTGGTCCCGATCACCTCGTCGAATCGAGGCGAGAGCTCCGCGGCGATCTTCGACCATCGCTCGACGGCGTCGCTCCGGATCGTCCGGTAGCGTCGCTCCAGCGTCCCGTCCGCCAGCTCGAGCGCGCGGGTACGCTCGACGTGTCCGAGCGCTTCGCTCCACGTCACGTCCGGATCGAACCCGTCTCCGATCGCGAGCTCCGTGCTCGCTCCGCCGACGTCGACGACCATCCGACGCCGGCGTGGGGTCCCGCCCTGCACCACGCCGCGGTACGCGAGCGCGGCCTCGATCTCACCGCCGATGAGCTCGACCGGAAAGCCGATCGCGGCCTCGAGGCGCGCGCGGAACGTGCGCCCGCGATCGGAGAGCCGCAGCGCGCTCGTGCCGACGATGCGCACGTCATCGGGGGCGAAGTGCTCGATGCGCTCCCCGAGGCGTCGCGCCACCGCGAGCGCGCCATCGATGGCCTCGCGCGCGCGGCTGCCGTCGGTCGCGTCGAGCTCGGTGGCGAGCGACACGTGCTCCTTGATCGAGTCGATCACGCGGAACCCCGCCTGCGCGCCGTGCGCGCGCGCGATGACGAGACAGAACGTGTGCGAGCCGAGGTCGCCTGCGGCCACGACGCGCGGGCCGCCGTGGTGGTTCATCGCTCGGTCTCCAGCTCGGCGGAGTCGAACACGCGGCCCGTCGCGTCGATCGCGTAGAGGCGAGCGACTCGACCCTGGATCACGAGATAGACGAAGTGATGCGCCGACTCGACGAACGCGGTGAACGCGGAGTCTCCGTCAGCGCGGGTGATCGGCCGTCCGCCTCCGCCGGTGACGACGTAGGTCGTCCCGTCGATCGGGATCGTCCGCTCGTAGTCGTGGTCGTGCCCATTGAAGACGAGTGGCACGTGATGCCGCGCGAGCACCGGCGCGATCTCCTCTCGCCGATCGTGGCTCGAGCCGTGGACGCCGCTCGAGTAGAGCGGGTGATGGAAGTAGACGACCACCCACGGCAGGTCCGTCGCCTCGAGGTCTCGATCGAGCCACGCGACTTGCTCCTCGAAGTCGGCGGTGGAGTCCAGCGCGACGAAGTGCGCGGGACCGAAGTCGAAGGAGTACCAGCGGTCGACTCCCTCCGGGTCGGACGCGCGGGGCAGCTCGAATGCGCGCGCGAAACCTTCGCCGCGGTTCGCCACGAGATCGTGGTTGCCGAGCGAAGGGAACATCGGCACCGAGCGCAAGAGCGGCGCATAGACGTCGAACACGTGCGCCTCGAGCTCGTCGTCGTCGCCGCCCTCGTACGCGATGTCGCCGGTGTGGAGGATCAGATCGGAGCGCACCGTCCTCATCTGCTCCGCCAAGAGGCGTTGCTCTTCGAGCCCGGTCCCCGAGTCTCCGAAGACGACCACGTGCACCTCTTCGTCTTCGTCGCTTCCCTCGGGCGCGGTCCGGAACGGGTAGGGCCCCGCCACGACCTTCTCCTCGCCCGCCTCGTCGCGTTGCAGGACGTAGCAATGAACGGTGCCGGGACGCAGGTCATCGAGCCGCGCGTGGCGCGGGACCCACTTGCCCGTGGACTCGACCGCGTAGACCTCGCGTCCCTCGCTCACGTCGCCGGGATCCCAGAACGTCACGTGCTCGAGCGCGGCGGCGTCGGATCGCCAGAGCACCGAGGCGCCGTGGTCGCCGACCCGCTGCACGTACGGCGCCCGCACGAGCGCGCCGGTCTCCTCGGGGCGCTCGCACTGCGGCTGCATCTCGTTCGGCCAGAGCACGCGGGCGGGCATGACCGCAATGAGGTTACCGGTGCGCACCGCGGCGAGGAGCCCGCGCTCGCCGCTGTCGCACCCGGTGCTCCACGTGAGGAGGGCGGTCACGATGACGAACGGGCGCCAACAGCGATGCCTCCGACGGGATCGTCGTGAGTGTCGCGTGGTCATGCCGAAAGGGAGAGCATCACGCGTTCCATCGAGAGCTCGACGCGCGGAGTGGACCTCGCGCGAGGCACGCGGACGCCTCGGTCGGGGCGCCGGGCCACGCGACCTCTCGACACGCGTCGAACGGCGAGCGGTCCGCCGAGGCTTCGACAGCCCGCCACCCCTCAGCCGCCCCCGGGCTCGCTCGACTCGGGGAGCAGGACGAGGTCGGCGACGAAGCGGATCGGATCCGCGTTGCGGACGGCGCCGAGCGCGGCGGAGTAGGGCTCCATGCCGAGGTCCCGGTGCCGGAGCGAGAAGCGCGCCCGCATCCGCATCCGTCCGTCGTGGTCGAACGCGATGCGCAAGACGACGTTCGATGTCGCGCGGTGTCCGCGAACGGTCACCGTCACCGGCGCGCGGAAGCGCTGCTCGTCCATGCGCGAGCAGCGATCGACTCGGATGTCGATCGTCGGGTGGGCGTCGGCGTCGAGCTGGCCCTCTCCCAACATCGACTCGCGCACGTCGGCGCGCTGGTCGTCGTCGAGGTCGCCGTCGTAGCCGACCCGACGCCGCATCGCGGGCTCGTCCACCGCGAGCTGCGCGACCGGCACGCGGATCTCCACGTCGCACGAGGGTCGCTGGGGATCGAAGCGCGCTCGGCCCGACCACGCGGTGGCCCGCACGACGTGATCGTGCGCGAAGCCCGAGCCGACGGTGCCGTCGTCCTTGAACACCTGGACGTACAGCACGCTCTGATCGGGCGCCACGCGGTAGCTCGCGTCCTGTGCGCGCGCGTGCGCCGACATCGAGAGCGAGAGGGAGGCGACGATCGCCAGGGCCGCCGAGCGGGCGAGGATCCGGGTCATGCTGCGATCGCCCGCAAGGTCGGTACCGGGAGCCGCGCGCCTCGCTCTCTCGCCGCGTGTGGTGGGGATATGCCTCGACCGTGGCCTCACGCCTCCCCATCCATACGCACGCGGACGATGCGATCGGCTCAGGACCCAGCGATCAGCTCAGGATCCACTTCTCCGCGCGATCCGTGTCGGCGAAGTCGAACCGCTCGACCTCCGCCTCGGTGAACGCGTCGCCGATCACCTCGAGCAGGCTCCCGATGCGCGAGTCCGTGCAGAGCGCGACCTTCGGGATCTCGTCGCCGTGATCGGAGACGAACTCCGCGTGCGCGAGCAGGTCCCCGAAGCGCTGATAGCCGGGGAACTCCTCCGTCTTGACGAGCACGCCCTTGAGGTCGCGGCCCTCCGTCTGGAGGCGCTTCAGCTCGTTGCCAACCTGCTCGAAGTCGGCCTCGCGTAGCTCGCTCGTCGGCTCGAGCTCGAGGATTCCGTAGTCCGTCTTGTACGTGATGTTCATCATGTCCGCCGCGAGGAGCGAAGGTCATGCCAGCCGCGCCGCAAGCTGCTCGCCGGGCGAGGCTGTGGCGTGACGGCACCCCGAGCGCTCGCGCGTGATCGGTCGCCGCCCGCGGAGCGCGGCGTCGCGCCGATCAGGCGAGCACTTCGCGGACCTTGCGGCGCAGCGCCTGGATGGCGAACGGCTTCTCGAGGAAGGAGACGCCCGCGTCGAGGATGCCGTGATGGACGATGACGTTGTCCGTGTAGCCGGACATGTAGAGCACCCGGAGCGCCGGGAGCGTGACCCGCGCTCGATCGAAGAGCTGCTTGCCGTTGAGCTTCGGCAGGACGACGTCCGTGAACAAGAGATCGAACTCGGCGCCTCGGGTCAGCCGCAAGATCGCTTCCTCAGGAGTGCTCACGCCGGTGACCGCGTAGCCGTCCGCCTCGAGCGTGTCGACGACGAGGCGCCGCACCATGTCCTCGTCCTCGACGACGAGGATGCGCTCGCCGCCGGCGGGGGCGGGCTCGCTCGGCGCCGGAGCATCCCGGTCGACCGCGGCGTCGGTCTCCGGGAGGTAGATCTTGAACGTCGTGCCCTTGCCCAGCTCGCTGTACACGAAGACGCTGCCGCGATGCTGGGAGACGATCCCGAACACCGTCGCGAGCCCCAGGCCCGTGCCGCGGCCGAGCTCCTTCGTCGTGAAGAACGGCTCGAAGATGCGGCTCTGCGTCGCCTCATCCATGCCCACGCCCGAGTCGCTCACCGCGAGCATCGCGTACTTGCCGGGCGACAGCTGTCCACCATGCTTGCGGACGTACGATTCGTCCAGCACGACGTTGCTCGTCTCCAGCGTCAAGCGGCCGCCGTCCGGCATCGCGTCGCGCGCGTTCACGGACAGGTTGAGGAGGATCTGCTCGATCTGTCCGGGGTCGACGCGGACACGGCCTAGGTTCGGGTCGAGGAAGCTCGTCCACTGGATCTGCTCGCCGAGCAGCCGACCCGCGAGCCGCTCGAAGTCACGGACCACCTGGTTGAGGTCTACGACCCGCACCTGGAGAACCTGCTTGCGGCTGAACGCGAGGATCTGTCGGGTGAGGCGCGCGGCCTGTTGGCCCGCCTCCTCGATGACCTCGACGTCCTCATAGAGCTCGCTGCCTGGCCTCAGCTTCTCCTTCACGAACGACGCGTAGCCGAGGATCGGGATCAGCAGGTTGTTGAAGTCGTGGGCGATGCCGCCCGCGAGCCGGCCGACCGACTCGAGCTTCTGCGACTGGAGGAGCTGCGCCTCGAGCTCGCGACGTTCGGTCACGTCGTGCGTCGTCCCGATGTACTTCACGAGGTTGCCGTCGTCGTCGAAGTACGGGTGCGCGACATCGACCACGATGCGCTCGGTGCCATCGGGCCTGATGATGCGATGCTCGAGCTCGTACACCCCGCGACTCGCCATCGCCTCGCCGAACGTCCGGTGGAGCAGCTCCCTGTCGTCGGGGTGGATGCAGCGCGCGAGGAGCGTGGCGTAGTCGGGGGAGCCCTTCGCCGGGTCGAGCCCGTAGATGCGAAACTCTTCTTCCGACCACACGGTCTCCTGCGTCGCCGCGACGTACTCGAAGCTCCCGAAGTGCGCGATGCGCTGACCCTCCGAGAGGATGTTGCCCATCCGCGTCAGCTGGCTCGTCAGCTCCTTGCGAGAGCCGATGTCGCGGAGGAGCACCACGACCGCGCCGATGTCGGGCGCGTCCAGCCGGTTCTGCGCGAGGGCGCCGACCCACGACCACGCGCCGCGGGACCGGCCGACTCGGAGCTCGAGCTCCGCCGAGCCATCGGGTCTCGCGAGGAGGTCGCGCCATGCGGTCTCGATGCGGGCGCGGTCCTCCGGATGGATGGGATCGAAGAACGATGGCGCAGGGGTGCCGAGGATCCGGCGAAACGCGGGGTTGGAGTCTCCGATCGCCCCGTCCGCGCTCACGAGCGCGACGCCTTCCGGGCTCGAGTCGACGAGGGCGACGAGACGTTCGGGTGTGAGGCGGATGGTCACGGGATGGAGGCGAGTACGCCGACCGCGCGCCCGATCGTCAAGCCTCCTACGACGCGGATGCTCGGGTGCGCGCGGGCGTCCACGACGTTTGCGGTACGCGACCACCTCGATCCGGCGCTCGGCCGAAGGGCGCGTCGCTGCGCGTTCCGCGTGCGTGTCGGAGAAGCGCCGGAGCTCCTCGACGGTCGATCGTGCCGATCCCTCGCGGGCGCCGAGGCGCTCGCGAGCTGGACGGTCCTCCGCGGGAGGAGCCGCGTGCGCGCGATCTCGGCTAGGATGTCCGGGTGCGCGCCTCGCTCGGTCTCGCGGTCGTGCTCCTGGCGAGCTGCTCCGTCGATCCGCGGATCGACGACAAGCCGTGTCCGTGCGCAGACGGATTCACCTGTGTCAGCGGGCGCTGCGTCGAGGACGGATCCGGGATGGACGCCGCGAGGCCGGACGCCGGCGACGTCGACGCGGCCGCGGCGGGAGACGCGCGCGTGGACGCGGGCGACGACGCGGGCGCCTCGGCGGGTGACGTCACGGTCGACTTCTCGATCGGCGAGCACGCGGGCACGCGCGTCGCAGCCGACGGCGCGCTCGAGCTCGCCGGCGCCGCGGGCACGTACCGTACGGAGGTCATCGCGTTGTCGGCGCCGGTGCCGCGCCGGCTCGGGTGGACGCCGGATGGTCCGTACGCGAAGCGGTTCCCCCGCGATCGTGCGGCGGAGTCGGGCTACCGGGACGATGCGCTCTCGATGCGCGAGAACGTCGTGCTCTACGACTTCCCGTCGACGGCATCGATGGCGGGGGTCGCGGTGCCGGACCTCAGCGGTCGAGGGAACCTCGGTCAGGTCGTGGGAAGCGTGCCCGCGGTGCCCGTCGACGCTCCCGTGGGCAGCGGCTACGGGTTCATCGACACCAACTGGCTCGAGACGCCGTTCGTGAACGCCGACCTCCAGCTCGGCGCGTCGGACTGGACGTGGATGACGTGGATGCGCACCACGCAGAGCTCGGAGGGCATGGTGCTCGAGAACCGCACGCTGTTCGGGATGGAGGAGGTCGGCTCGCACGACCCGCACATCTGGTTCGGCCCCAGCCATCCATGCAACGGCACCGCTCCGGGCGCGGCGCTCGGCGGCACGCTCCGCTCGAGCGCCGGCACGGACGAGATGTCGTACTGCGGAACGAGCGTAGTCAACGACGGAGTCTGGCACCTCGTCGCGATGACGAAGCACGGCCACCCCACCGCCACGATCACCGTCTACGTCGACGGCGCACCGGAGACGGAGACGATGACGACGTTCGACGGACCGTTCGTGTTCAGCGCCGACGCGGCCATGGGCTACGCCGACTTCCCCGGCTCGTTCGTGACGACCGTCGATCTCGCGCACGTCACGATCTTCCGCCGCGCGCTCGAGGCGCTGGAGGTGCTCGCCGCCCACCGTCGCGGCGCGTTGCGCGTGGCGATCCAGCTCCGCGCGTGCGCGGACGCCACGTGCAGCGACGACCCGCCGTTCGTCGGGCCGGACGGAACGCCCGAGACGGTGTTCGACGACCCGGTGGACAACCTGTCGCCTCCCGTCGCGCACGACGTCGATCTCACCGGCGCCGCGTTCGTCCAGCTCGAGGTGCGGATGGAGAGCGACCGCTCGTTCGAGTCGCCGCGCATCCGCGATCTGACGCTCCAGCTCGGTCCGTGAGCGTTCCGTTCCGCTCCCGAGAAGGGGAGCAAGCCTCGTTCATCGCGTCGGTTCATCGCGTCGGTTCATCGCGTCGGTTCATCGCGTCGGTTCATTGCGTCGCGAGCTCGATGATCCCCCAGATCGCGCCGACGAGGAGGACCGCGCCGCCGATCACGAGCGTCACGGTGGCTGCGAGCGCGAGGTCCTGCGACTCCTGCGCGAGCGGGTAGGCGGTGCGGTGATCGACCGCGTTCGTCGCCTCGTCGGCGCGAGCCTGCGCGAGCGCGCCGACGCCGATGCCGACCCCGAGCGTCGCCGCGCCGAGCCCCGCGAGGATCCACGGCACGACAGAGATCGAGCTGCCGCCCTCGTCGTCGACCGGCGCGTCGGTCGGTACATCGTCGGACGGTGGGGGACGCGCCGCCTCCTCGAGCGCGCGCCGCTCTTGGATGCGCCGCTCGACCACCGCGAGCCGCGCGCGCGCCTGATCCGCGTTATCCGCGTCGCCGCGCTCGGCGAGGTAGCCGCGATAGGCCTCGGCTGCGCCCTCGTCGTCGCCGTTCGCTTCGCGCGAGCGCGCGAGGTTGTAGAGGATCGTTGGCTCCGGGTAGACGCGGTGGGCCGCCTCGAGCAGCTCGACCGCGTCGTCGAACCGCCCCGCGTCGTACGCCTCCTGCGCGCGTCGCGTCAGATCGATCGCGCTCCTTCGCGCGCCGTCGTCCTGGGCCGCGCCCGGCGCCGCGATCGCGAGGCCGAGCAGCGCGACGAGGAGCGCTCCCGTACGCCGCCGCCACGTCATCCGAGGAGACGCCATCGAACGAGATGCGATCGAACGAGATGCGATCGAAGGGAATGTCATCGCGGGTTGCATCAGTCGAACACCGGGAAGGCCGGTTCGGGGGTCGAGGTCGAGGACTCGTCGCGCCGTCGCCGGGCTCCGCGGCGACGCTCAGGCGTCGCGGCTGGCTCAGGTGTCGCGTCCTCCGCCGACGGGACGTTCGCGGTCTCGGAAGGAGCGTTGCTCGGTCCATCCGCCGTCGGCGCCACGGGCTCGGCGGGCGGCTCGGCGGTCGGGATCGGCACGAGCGTCACCCGCAGCGACTGGTCGACGTCGGGGACCATCGGGATCACATCGCCACGGTAGCCCTCGAGGCTCGCGCGCACCGCGAGCGCATGGTCGCCGCGCGGGAGCGAGAGCGCGCACGGCGAGACGCAGGTCCGCCCGTCCACCTCGACCGTCGCGCCGGGCGGCTCGATCGCGAGCTCGATCCGCACCTCCGGGGGCTCGCTCGAGCTCACGACCCATGCCATCGCCGCGGCGCCGCCGAGCAACGCGAGTGCGCCGATCGCGACCGCGATCATCCACCGTCGAGACGAAGGTGCCTTGCGCAGCACCGTGCTCTTCGACGGCGAGCGATGCGCGTCGGCGACCGCGGCCTGCTCGTCGGCCTCCGGCGTGTGGCCCGCGGTTCCTCGGATCAGCTCGGTCTTCCGATCGATCCGTTCGGCGAACAGGGCGCGCATCCGCGCCGCGAGCCGGTCGGACGGCGCCTCCTCGAACGGCGCGCCCTTGAGCGCCGCCCGCAGATCCGCGCGCATCGCGTCCGCGGTCGGATAGCGCTCGCCGAGGTCGCGCGCGAGCGCGCGCATCACGATCGCCTCGAGCGAGGGCGGGTACGCGTCGACGACCTCCGACGGCGGCGCGATCGGCTCATGGCACACCGCGTTGACGGTCGCCATCTCGTTGTCCCGCCGGAATAGCCGCGCGCCGGTGGTGAGCTCGTAGAGGACCGCCCCGAGCGCGAACACGTCGGCCCGCCGATCGATCGGCCCCTTCATGAGCTGCTCGGGCGCCATGTACGCGAGCTTTCCCTTGAGCACTCCGCTCTCCGTCCGCGTGCTCCGCCCGCGCGCGCGCGCGACTCCGAAGTCGAGCAGCTTCACCTCGCCGCCGTACGTCACGAACACGTTCTGCGGCGACACGTCGCGATGGACGAGGTGGAGCAGCTCTCCGTCTGCGCCGCGCAGCGTGTGCGCCGCGTGCAGCCCGGCCGCCGCCTCCGCGATCACGTACGCGGCGAGCCACGGATCCGCCCCGCCCGCGTCGACGCTCCGCTTGAGGAAGGCCGACGCGTTCTCCCCTTCGAGGTACTCCATCACGAGCGCGTACTCGCCCTCGTCTCGGAGCAGCTCGAGCACCGACACCACGTTGCGATGCCGGATGCCCGAGAGCAGCCGCGCCTCGTCGAGGAACATCGACACGTGGTCGGCATCCTCCGCGAGGTGAGGCAGGAGGCGCTTCACCACGACGAGCCGCTCGAAGCCCTCTGGCCCCCGCATCCGCGCGAGCAACACCTCCGCCATCCCCCCGACGCCGAGCCGGCCGAGGAACGCGTAGCGTTTGTTCGCAACGATCGCCGCGCCCACGAAGACGGAGCGTATCAGTCCGCGCGAGCTCGGCGCGTCCGCTCACGCGGGGCCTCCACCCGGGAGAGCCGGTGCGACGATTCGCCGCGTGGTCGCGGTCCGGCGGTCGGGTAGCTTCCGCGCGTGCTCGGTCGGCGCGCCGCGGTCCTCACCGCATCGTTCGCCGCCGTCGCGACGCTCGCGGCGGCGCGGTCGGCGTACGCGTGCGCGAGCTGCAGCTGCGGCGATCCGACGTTCACCACCATGGGGACCGAGGTCCCGTTCGCGGGGAGGCTGCGGCTCGGCGCGCGGCTGCAATATCGCTGGGACGCCGTCGGCGAGCCCGGGGTCGATCGCGCGATGATGCACGAGGGCTCGCTCGTGCTCACGGGGAGCTGGGCGCCGACCGATCGCCTCGTGCTCTCGGCGGAGATGCCGCTCCTCGTGCGCGACGTGAGCTGGCCCAATCTCTCGCACGCGCTCGTCGCGGGGCCGGGCGACGCGGATCTGCGCGCCCGGATGATCGTGTTGCGCGATCGCGCGTACGCGCCGGAGAACGTGCTGGCGATCACGGCCGGGGTGAAGCTGCCCACGTCGATCGATCAGGTCGGACCGGACGGGACGCGCCTGCCGTTCGAAGCGCAGACGGGGACGGGCACCATCGATCCGCTCGTCGGCCTCTTCTACTCGCACTTCGAGGATCCGTGGGCGTTCTTCGCGAGCGCGCACGTCGCGTTGCCGTTCGCAGGCCGGTTCGAGGAGGAGCCTGGCCCGTCGCTCCGCGCCACGGTCGCCGGGCAGGTTCGTCTCGACACGCACGTCAGCCTGCGGGCGGGGGTCGACGCGCGCTTCGACGCCCCGGCGAGCGTCCGGGGCCGGCGCGATCCGGAGACGGACGCGTTCGCGCTGTTCGTGTCTCCCGACTTCGTCTGGTCGCCGATGTCCGACCTGCTGATCGCGATCGGCCTCCGCATCCCCGTGCTCCAGCTGTCGGAGCAGCCGCGCGATGAAGGATGGTACGTGGTCACGTCGATCGTGGGGGACGTGTGAGCCGGCGCGGCCACGGCGTCACCCACAGCGTCACCCGCACGGGCGCCCGCACCATCGCGCTCGCGGCGATCCTCAGCGCGCTTGGCGCGTCGACGCCGTCGTGCGTGCTCGAGCTCGACCGCGGCATCGAGGTCCAGCTCTGGGCGCGCGGGGTCTCGGACGGCACCGCGACGATCGACTCCGCGTGGATGCGCGTCGGCCGCGTGGAGCTGGTCGCGTGCGAGGAGGACGAGGACGCGGTCCGGGCGGAGGCGTGGCGCGTCCTCTCGACCGCGCGCGCGCACCACGGCGACGGGCTCGGACCCTCGCTCGACGAGCCGCAGATCGTCCGTCTCTATGCGAGCGGACACGGGAGTCAGTCGCCGTTCGGCCTCGTTCACCCGCCGCCCGGCGCGTACTGCGCGGTCCGCGTCCGCGTGGAGCGCGCGGCCGACGTACTCGAAGGAGACGCGATCGACGCGTGCCCGATCCTCGCGATGGGCGCGCGCGAGGTGCGGGTGTGCGACGACCACACCTTCGAGGTGCCGATCGTCGACGCCACCGGCCAGCCCGCCGTGCTCGCGCTCGAGACGGCGTCCGACTCCGGCTACCTCGTCGTCGACGTCGAGCTCGAAGCCGCGATCGCCGCCGCGGGGACGGCGAGCGAGCCCGCGGATCTCTTCGCCGCGCTCGAGACCACGATCGTCGCGCGCATCGCGCGCGAGTGAGCCGCAGGGAGCGCCGATGGTGTTCGGGCCGAGGATCCGAATGCGGCCGATCGTCGCACCCCGACCGCGGTGTTTGCCGCGGGCGTGCCGCGCGCGCAGGCTTGGTCGCGTGAAGGCTCGGCCTCCCCAGAACCGACTGGCGTGGCGCGTGCGGCTCGGTTGGATCGCGATCGTCGGTCAGCTCGCCACGTTGGCCGTCGTGCGTTTCGGCGCCGGAGTGCCGCTCCCGCTGATGGAGCTCGGCGCGGTGATCGCGGCGGCCGCGGCGTTCAACGTCGGGCTCGCCGTGTACGCGCGACGGTCCGAGGGCGACGCCGAGGGGCTCGTCGGGGCGGCGCTCGTCGTCGACACGGCGCTCCTCACGATCCTGCTCGCGTTGACGGGTGGACCGAGCAACCCGTTTGGCATCTTGTACCTCGTGCACGTCACGCTCGCGGCCATCCTGTGTCGTCCGCGGTGGACGTGGATGCTCGTCGGGCTCTCGATCGCGTCCTACGGTGCGCTCTTCCTCTGGAACGTCCCGCTCCCCGACGCGATGGGCGGCCATCACGCGCACCATCATCGAGAGGACGCGTTCTCGATCCACCTCCAGGGCATGTTCATCGCGTTCGCGATGAGCGCGTGCCTCGTGGCGTGGTTCGTCACCCGCGTCACGACGGCCCTCGCCGCGGAGCGGGAGCGCTCCGCCCGTCACGCGCGGCTCGCCGCGTTGACGACCCTCGCGGCGGGCGCGGCGCACGAGCTCGCGACGCCCCTCGCCACCATCAAGGTCGCGTCGGCCGAGCTCGTCCGGGCGCTCGGCGATCACCCCGAGGTCGCGCACGCCCTCGACGACGCGCTCCTGATCCGCAGCGAGGTCGAGCGGAGCCGAGACGTCCTCGACCGCTTGGCCGCGCGCTCCGCGGAGGCGCCGGGCGAGGCTCCCTCGTCCGTCGCGCTCGCCGACGTCGTCGGCGACGCGGTCGCGCTCCTCGACGACGAGTGGCGCGCGCGCGTGGAGGTGCGCGTGTCCGAGGGTCTCGTGTCGGTGCCGCGGCGCGCGTTCGCCCGCGCGCTCGCAAACCTCCTCGACAACGCGTTCGACGCGAGCGGGCCCGACGATCGCGTCGCGCTCGAGGCGGCGGCGTCCGGAGATCGCATCGAGGTGACGGTGCGCGACGAGGGCCACGGGATGTCCGACGAGATCGCGGCGCGCGTCGGCGAGCCGTTCTTCACCACCAAGCCCAACGGGCGCGGCATGGGGCTCGGCGTCCTCCTGGTCCGCGCGCTCGCCGACGAGCTCGGCGGCACGCTCGAGTACAGCTCGACGCCCGGCGGCGGCACCGTCGCGAGGCTCGTGGTGCGGGGGGCGGCGTGAGCGGCGACCTCGAGCGCGGCCGTTCGATCCTCATCGTCGACGACGACGACGTGCTGCGCACGCGCCTGGGACGCGCGTTCGAGGCGCGCGGCTTCGACGTGCGCCTCGCGCCGACGTCGGAGCAAGCGCGAGCGAGCGCGCGCGCCGACAGCCCCGAGCTCGCGGTGATCGATCTCCGCATCGGCGACGCGTCGGGCCTCGCGCTCGTGCGCGAGCTCGCGAGCATCGACCCGCACACGAAGATGGTCATGCTCACCGGCTACGGCAGCATCGCGACCGCGCTCGAGGCGGTGCGCCTCGGCGCCGTGCACTACCTCCAGAAGCCGGCCGACGTGGACGATCTGCTCGCCGCGTTCGACCGCGCCGAGCGCGGCGACGAGGCGGTCGAGCCACCGCCGAGCACGCCGTCCCTCGCGCGCGCCGAGTGGGAGCACATCCAGCGCGTGCTCGCCGATTGCGGCGGCAACATCTCGCAGGCGGCGCGCCTCTTGGGGCTCCATCGGCGATCGCTCCAACGCAAGCTCGCGAAGTATCCCTCGCGTGTGTGATCACGGCGCCGGTCGCGGACCGAGCGCGAGCGTCGCTGTTCAGCCGGACGGCCGGGTGACATCCTGCGTGCCGAATGACCGTCGAGCTCTGGCTGGTCGCCGGCCTCCTCGGGCTCGTGGCGCTCGCGGTCGCGGGCAAAGGGGTGCAGTCGATCCGATGGGCCCGCGCCGACGCCGAGCGCTGGCGCACCGCCGGCATCGACGGCACCGCCGTGGTCTCCGACCTCGAAGCGGTGAGCCCTCCGGTCGGCGAGCCCGTGACCGAGTGGTTCCTGACGCTCGACGTGAGCCTGAGCGACGGAGAGCGCTTCGCGCTTCGTCAGTACTGGTCGAGCGTCGGGGCGCGCGAGCCGCGCGTCGGCGATCGACTCACGGTGCGAGCCCACCCGGATCGCCGCCGTGACCTCGAGCTGACCCGCGTCCCGTTCGACCGTTGAGCCTCTCGCGTGCCGGCTCATCGGCGCGGCGGCAACCCGGCGATCACGGACGCGGGGTCGACGGGCACGCCGAGGAGCTGCGTCCGCACGTCGAGGTGCGGACCGCTCACCCGGCCGCTCCGACCGGAGCTCGCCACCACGTCGCCGCGCCGCACGCGATCGCCGAGGCCGACGTGCGCGCGCGAGAGGTGCAAGAGCGCGGACGTGAGACCGTGACCGTGATCGATCACGAGCGTGTGTCCGAACACTGGACCCGTCGCCACGAGCGTGACGACTCCGTCGCCGGGCGCGCGCACCGCGTGACCGACGGGCACTGCGAGGTCCACGCCGACGTGGCGCTGTCGCGTGCCGTGCATGATCCGCTGCGCGCCGAACGGCGACGTGATCGCGGCTTGCACCGGCCATGTGAAACCCGCCTCGAAGTGCGGATCCTCTCCGTCATGGAGGGCCGCCTCGCGGAAGCGCGCCTGGAACGCGCGCTCCTCCGCTGCGAGCTCGCCGTCCGGCGTCACGAGCTCCTCGGGGACGTCGTCGAGCCGCCGCGTGGGGTACGTCCGCGCGCTCACCTCGAGCTCACGATGCTCGCGGTCACCATCGCGGGTGCGGACCGATACCGCCACGCGTCCGGTCTGGTCGGGCGCGAGCGCGAACAGGAACACGCCGCGCCGGCTCACCCGCACGTCGGCGTTCGCCACGCGCACTCGGCTCCCCGGTGCGGTGCGCCCGACGATCAGGTTCCCTCCCATCATCGAGCCGCGTAGCTCGAGCACGGGTCGTTGCGCCGAGCTGGATGTCCCGAGCCCGAGCGTCACGCCGCTCAGCGTGATCGCGCCCAGTGAGATCGCGCCCAGTGAGATCGCGCGCGCCGTGATCGCGAGGGCTCGCCGAGCCGATCGCCGCGGGACAGGCACCCGGTCTACTCGAGCGCGAACGTCGTGCTGACGACGACCATCACGTCCTTGTCGACGGAGGAGCGATCGTAGACGCCCTCCCACGACACCTGCGTCTCGTTCGCCGCGTTGACCTGCACGACCCCGACGTTGGCCGATTCGAGCGCACCGAGCGCCGAGCCGCTGTTCTCGGCGACCTGCTCTGCGCGCGCGCGCGCGTCGGCCGTCGCGTCGCCGACGAGACGGATCTTCACCTCGCCGAGCTCGGAGTAGATGTACTCGGGCGCGCTCGACACGATGTAGATTCCCTGCTCGATCAGCTGCGTCACGTCGCGCGCGCTCCGACCGACGAGCGCGACCTCGGTCGACGTCACCTGCACCGCCTGCGTCAGCTCGTAGCCGACGATCTCCTCCTCCAGCTCGAGGCCATCCTCGTTGTGCGCGTGGAGCTCCGACGTGTGCACCGACTGCGTCGAGATGTCGTCGGCGGACAGCCCCTGATCGACCAAGAACTGAACCACGCGCGGCACGTCGCGGTGGAGCACCGCGTATGCCTCGGCCACGCTCGGCCCCCGCGCGATCACCCGCGCCGACCAGATCGCGCGATCGCTGGTGATCCGCTGGCTCGCCGAGCCGGAGACGCGCACCGTGCGATCCGTCCCGTAGCGGACGTCGACGTAGTGGGTGAGCGCGAGCGCCCCGATCAGCGTCACCGCGACGGCGGCGATCGCCACGCTGGCGCGGCTCCACGCGCGCTGTCTCCTCGTGGTTGTCGGCTCGGCTGCGCGCTCGGCGGCATAGTCGGCGGCGTGGTCGTCTTTCATGGTCGACTCCCTCCGCGCCCCCGGACACATGGTCCGGCCTACGTTGTTCCCGTCGCGTGATCTTCGCGATGCGCGCTACGCGAAGCGAGCGAGCTGCTCCGCCACGCTGCGTCGATGGCCGTCGCTGAGCGTGAGCCTCCCGTCGCGCTCCACGATCTCGTCGTTCCCGCGCCGCGTCTCCATCCACTTCGCGATGAACCCGGGCGCGTACCCGCCGGTGGTCACCTCGCCATCGCCGAGCGCGATCAGGTCCGCGTACGTCTCGAGGAACTGCTCGCCGGTCAGGACTTCGCGCGCGTCGGCGTAGAGCTGGAACAGCGCGTCGTACACGAGGTGCGAGAGCGGATCGCCGTGCAGCGCGAAGTAGCCCTTCTCGGTGGCCACCGCGCGAAGGAGCCGACGCAGCGTGCGCTCCGCCTCGATCGGATCCGGCGCGCTCCGGATCGCTCCTGCGAGCTCGGTCGAGAACGTCCCGCCGTCGATCCGCGCGAGCGCCTCGGCGAGCTCCGCCTCCGACTCATCGAACTCGCTCGCGTGGACCAACCCGCGCACGAACGTCTCGAAGTCGGGCGCGAGGAACGTGACCGCGAGGTCGCGCTCCTGATCGACGTGCACCACCGCGGGCTCTCCCTCCGGTCCGCACGCCCGGTAGTCGAGCATGATCATGTCGTGACCGGCGGACGGGCAGTCGCACACGCACACGCCGAAGTCGGGGTAGCCCCACTGCTCCTGCATGAAGTGGCTCCCGAGCTTGCCGAGCAGCGAGTACGTCTTGTTGCGGCCGATCCCCATGATGCCGGTGATCGCCACGTGGTCATCCGCCCAGCTCGTCCGGGTCTTCGTCCGAAAGCACGTCCGCTTCGGGAGCCCGCCGTTCTGGCTGCGCATCAGCGCGACGTAGGCGCGCGGGAGCGTGAAGCCGAGCGTCGCTTCGACCGACGCGACGAGATGATCGGTGACCGGTCCCTCCACGTACTCCTTCCGCGCGTAGTCCGAGTCTTCCCAGAAGTCGTCGAGGTCGATGTCGTCCAGCATGGAGCGATGCGGTAGCCGACGGGCGGGACCACGTCGAGTCCGATGTGCCGGTCCTCGCGCCGAGGCCGCTCGAGCCGTCCATGGTGAGCGCGAGCCCGTCGTGGCGTTCGGTCCTCACGAACGCGGCGGTCGCGGCCACGTCGTGGAGGGACGAGGAGCGCCGGCGCGGTGAAGCGCGCACTGATCGTACCGGTAGCCGTTCAGCCCACCGCCGGCATGAATCGCGGGCAAAGATGGGAACCTCCGGTGGGCTCGGGCCGAGGTGGACGTCGGCGAGGCGTGCAACGCGCGGCGCCATCGCCTCCACTGCTCTCTCTCCGTGACCCCACGGACCCGCTTGCGCTCCACACGTGCTTTGCTTTCTACTGCGGGCTCGGCGCTCGCCAATGCAATGGGTGCTACACCTTCGAGAACGCCGGAGGGCTGACATGGAGCTCGGTGGGGTGTCCTTGATCCGACGGACAATCGCGGTTCTCGCAGCGGCCGCTGGTCTCCTGGTGGTGCAAGGCTGTAGCTGCGAATCGGCGCCCGCCGCCGATAGCGGGCCGCTCTTCGCCGGGCTCGACGCGTCGGACTATGCGCCGACGGATACGGGGATCCTGCCACCCGAGCCGTGCGACGTGCCGAGCCGGCGGATCACGTTGCCGGTCGGCTATGGGCTGCCGTGGACGGGTGTCGTCTGGGCGTCGGGCTCCCGAGCGTGGGTGCACCCCGGCTCAACGGGCTTTCGTTCCGGCCTGCCGGAGCGTCTGCGGCTGTTCGATCTGGACACCGAGCGGGAGCTCGCACACGACGTCGTGCTCGATGAGGGCCTCTACGGCATCTTCGAGGCGCCGGGGGGATTCGAGATCGTGGTCGGGAACGACGAGTCCAGACGCGTCGTGTACGTCGACCGGGATGGCCGATCGACCGGCGCGAGCGATGAGCTGCTGCCCCTGTCCGTCAATCCAGTCGTTCGCCTCGACGACGGGCGATACGTCGGGCTCGCACCCGAGGTCGGATTCACGGACCGGGCCGTCGACGTCGAGCTGGAGCTCGCCGCTCCTTCGGGGACGGTGGAGCACATCCCTTTGGGTTTCGACACGACGCGCAGCTTCATTCACTTGCTGTATTGGACTGGGGAGACGTTGATCGGGCTGGGGGAGACGGACGGATCCCGCATCGTCCGCTACGAAGTGGATCCCGTTTCCGCGACTGTTCGCCTCGCGACGCTCGTCGACGGTGTTCGCCTGGCGCGCACGAATGGGCCGGGCCTGGCCATTTCCGCCGACGTCGTCACGGCCGCGGTGGTCCACCAGCCCGTCGAGTCAACGGGGGAGAGCGCGGAAACCGTCGAGCTCTTCTGGTGGTCGATCGGAAGTGACGATGTCACCCGCCGCGTCGTGCGACCTGCGTCCTCCATCGGCGCGTCGATCCTCGCGCTCGGAGGAGAGATGCCGCAGCAGACCTTGGTCCTCGCTCAGTCTGTCAACGGACAAACGTGGGTGACCGCGGCCCGCGTCCGTGCTCCAGGAGAGGTCGAAGGCGGCAACGAACCGATCGGCGCGTACACGGTCGTCCGCGCCGCCGCCGCCTGGGCGCCGTCCCGCGGAACCGCCGCGATCGCTCTGCTCGAGCAACAGGAGCTCGAGGTGCTCTACGTCTGCGAAGGAGCCCCGTGATGCGTCACCGTACCTTCCTCCTGTTCACGTTCATGATCCCGGTCGGCCTGACGACCGGTTGCTTCGACGCGCATGGGCCGGCTGGCGACGGAGGGGTCCGCGATGGCGCGCTCGATGCGGACGTCGACGCGGCGGCGCTGCCCTCGCCGTGCGCGACGCTGTGCGAGCCGCCGCGCGTGGTGGCGCGCGTACCGTTCGAAAGCCCCCTGGGGTTCAACGTCGTGGCCTCGCTGTTGGACATGGTCGTTCACCGCGGAGAGCTCGTGGTGGCGATGTCCCAGTCCGCACTGGAGGAGAGCGGCCTGATCTACGTCCTCGCGCGCGTCTCGCGCCAGACCGGCGAGGCGCGCCTCGAGGTCGTGGACATGACGCTGCCCGACAGGGACCACGTCACGCCGTCGATCATCGCGGGCGCGCTGGCGAGCCGCGGCGAGACGCTCACCCTCGTCGCCGCACGTGCGGACCCGCACGACTACCCGTCGTCCTACCCCTTTTCCTACCAACCGACCGTGCTCGTCGGGACCTGGGAGGGCGCGGCGACGGCTCCGCGCCTCGTGCACCATCCGCTCATCGACCCGGACGGCGAGCCGCCAGCTCAGTGTCCCGGCTGCCTCGCGCGTGGCGCCGCGGTCGGCATCGGGGAGCAGACGGGCCTCGTCGGCGTCGGAGCGGAGGGCGAGCTCTGGCTCGGCCGGGTCGATCTCGCGACCGCCGCGATGACGCGGGAGACGCTCGCGATGCCCGGCGTGGTGCCGGCCACCTCCCTGGATGCGCGCGGCGACCGCTCCGGCGTAGGTCTCTTGGCGGTGGGCGGGACGCGCCAGATCGCCGCGGCCGTCGAGGGTCCGGCGTACGCGCTCGCCCTGGACGAGTCGACGCTGCAAGCGCCGATCTCGATGCCGGGTGCGCCGAGCGATCCGACGCCGCACCCGTGGCTCCATGACGGCGCGCTCGAGATGGTGCGCTTCCAACGCGACGAAGGGCTGTCCGATGGGCGCCTCTACTGGTATGCGATCGAAGGCGACACGACCGTCGAGCTGCGCGCGATCTCGACGGCCGGCGATCTCCCGCCGCTCGCGATGGCGTCTACGTCGTCCGCGCTGTTCTGGGTCGAGGCCAGCCTCGCGAGCGTCGGCGAGAGCGATCTCCGGGTGCTCGCGGCGCGCCGGACGTGTGCCGGCGACGAGGAGGCGATGGCGCGAACCGTCCTGCATCTCCCCCGGCCGATCGGCACGCCCGATCCTCGCGCGCTCGTCGCGACCGAACACGAAGGCCGCACGTACGTCGGCGTGCTCGAGGACGACGGCGGTGAAGGCCGGGTGGCCCTCGTCGTCTTCGACCTCGGCACCTGCCGGACCGGCGGCTGAGGTCGGGCTCGACGATCCGATGCGATACGTCGACGAGGCGCTCGGATCGGTCCGAGAGATGCGTTGACGCGATGACTACGCGGGCGACTCCCCGATGAGCGGAGTCGGCTCCGCCGGGCCCTCGGTGATGCGCCGCGCCTCCGCGGCGGCGTCTGCGGACGTCGCGCCGTCCTCCGTCGCGCCGCCCTCCGTCGCGCCGTCCTCCGTCGCGCCGTCCTCCGTCGCGCCGTCCTCCGTCGCGCCGTCCTCCGTCGGCACGTCCTCCGTCGCGCCGGCCGAGTCGTCGACGTCGTCGTCGTCCGCGTCGCCGATCTCGCCGGCCTCCTCGTTCGTCCGTCGCGCGCCGAACGCACGGGTGCGGTAGCTCTCGAGGGGCTCCATCGCGTTCAAGAACACGTCGACCGCGTCCTCGTCCTCGTGGTCGGTGATCCCCGCCATGAGCCTTCCGTAGTCCGCGATCGCGTCGGCCAGCTCGCCGATCGCGCGGGCGATCGCGCGCCGGCTCGGGCGCTTCGTCGCGCACGACCCCGTACCGAGACGATCCGCGTAGCGCGCGTGGAGCTCGCGGATGCGCGGGAGGTACTCGGGGCCCGCGACGGTGACGATGTCGGGCTCGAGCCCGAGCCGCTCGATGCGCGCGAGGATCCGATCCGCGACGAGCCACTGAGCGCGGTGGTTCTGCGTCACGAACTTGGTGCCCTGCGGGAAGACCAGGCGGACGAGCCGCGCGCCGCGCTCGCCAGTCTCGGTGCCCTCGAGGCGCGCGGCGGCGTCGAACGCCATCCGGAGACCGACCCACAGCTTGTCGACCGTCATCGCGAGCGGGTGGAGCTCCGAGGCGCACTCTTCGAGCTTCTGGTCGACCATCTCCTCGAGGTGGAGGCGCCGCTCGGTGACGCGCTCGATCGCCCGTGCGACGATCGCACGTCGTCTGCGATCCCGGGCGCGGGGACCGCCGCGATCCGCCTGCCACCGGCCGCCGAACGCGCCCGGCTAACCCACCGTGCCGACGCCGCCCCGACACAAGGAGGGCGCCGCCGCCTCCGGACCGAGGACGACAGCCGCGCCGAGGCGGAAGCCGTGACCGGCGCCCAAGAGCGGCATGCCGAGGAGCCGGGCGTCAGCGCGTTGAAGCGCGCTCAACCGGTTCGCGGTCATGAGCGCGCAGGTCTCCGGGCGGAGGAGGCGGACGCCGTCGACGGTGCCAGCGCTCACGTCGGCGTGCTCTCCGAGCCGGACGGAGCGCTGACTGTGTTCTTCGACGGCAATCTGCTCGCGCGCGGCACGCTCCGCCGGCCCGACCTCGAGGGAGCGAGCGTGGCGCTCGGCGCAGAAGGGTCGGTCCGTGGGGTCACGGGGTGGTTCGACGAGCTCGGCGTCGCGGCGGTGCGCGACGCTCGCCGGACGTTCTGCGCGACCGACTACTCGTCGACGCTCGCGCTCGGGCGCGGCCTCCTGCCCGACGGAGCGATCGCGCGGCGTGACGCGATCCTCCTCGGGGCGAAGGGACGCGACCGCTCCGCGCGAGCGAGGCGCGGCCCGACACGCAAGACAATACGTTTTGTACGACCTGCCACGAGGAGCCGGCCACCGACGCCGCGCGCCCGCTCACGTTGACCACCGAGGCGCTCACCGCCGGCACCGTCGGTGCGGCGGCGGATCCGCGCACGCAGCCGATGCAGCCGTTCTCGCGCCGGGGTGCGCCCGCTCAGCTGTTCGGCACGCTCCCGCCGGGCCTCGTCGCGGGACCGGAGGGCGCGTTCCCCTCCACCGAGACGAGCGGGCCGGTCGATGTCCTCGACTGGCTCCTCCCGAACTGAGCCGCCTCAGGTGGGGTGATTCGGAACCCGGGCCCGCGGAGGGCGACCTCGGGGGTCGCGGGCACGCGACGACGCGAGCCGGTCAGGGTCTGCCGCCCGCCTCGCGCATGAGGATGACGCTGCCGCGGAACTTGAACGCGGCGGTGTGCGGGGCGTCGCCGGTCGTTCGGACCCAGGGCGTGCTGACGGCGACCTCCGGGGCGTCCGGCAGGACCTGGAGATCGGGGCGCTCGACGAAGCCGGTCGGGGTGTCCTCGAGGACGAAGCTCCCTGCCGCCTCGAGGTCGTAGACGTCGAGGAGCGTGGTGCCACCCGCGCTCCGCACGCGCGTCCATCGGGTGGGGAGCGGGACCTCGGCCACCTCGGCGCCGTCGAAGTGGAAGAAACAGGGGACCCCCGGCGCGACGAGCCC
Organism: Sandaracinaceae bacterium; assembly: GCA_050186575.1. Lineage (GTDB taxonomy): Bacteria > Myxococcota_A > Polyangia > Polyangiales > Sandaracinaceae > JAUHXR01. The sequence goes on from JBFWYI010000081.1 coordinate 24,924, forward strand.
CGACCCGAAGTAGAGATCGTCGGCGGCCGTGCCGAAGACGTACGACACGTTGACGGGGGCTCGGGCGTGGTACGGGAGCGCGCGGAACCTGGTGGTGAGCGGGGAGATGCCGGCCGCTCCGCCGCGCGACAACGATCCGTCCTGATCGACCACGATGACGTCGTCGCGGCCGGCGACGAACAACGTGCGCGGCCTGTCGGCGGGCATCACGCGCGTCCACGTCGCGCCGTCGAAGTGGAACACGCCCTCGCCGATCGCGGAGGCCCACACGTCGTCGGACGCGGACGCGACGACGTCGCCGTAGGGCGGCGCGCTGGGATCCTCGATCCACGTCGAGCCGTCGAAGCGCATCGGGAGCGACCATCCGTCGGTCTCCGAGATCAACGTCGCGCGCTCGGCGGTGCGGTCGGTGCGCGGGGGCGCGAGCTCGTCGATCGCGCCCGACGCCTGGACGCGGATCACCGCCAGCTCGGGGCTCACCGCGAGGATCTCGCCGGGCTGGAGCATCCGGATCGTCACGCCGCGGAAGCCGGCCGGAAGGTCGACCATCCCGGTGATCGCGGCGCCATCGTGGAAGACGACGCGCTGAGGTCGATCGCTCGGGACGAGGCCGAGGTCTGCCGTATCGCTGACGAGCAATGCGACGTGCGTGGCGTCGACGCCCGTCACGTCCCACACCCACACGTCGTCCGACGCGAGCGCGGCTCCCTCGAGGCGCTCGACGACGAAATGACGCCCGTCGAAGCGCACCGCGCCCGGGGTGTCGCCCACCGCCCAGATCGCGTCGGGGCTCGGCGCGAACGCGTGCGCCGGGGATCGGTCCCGGAAGTCGACGTACTCGCGGATCGTTCCGTCGGCCGTCCGCCGGGCGAGCCGGTCCTCGAACCAGAGCTCGTCTTCGACGAGGCGAAAGGCGCGACCCGGCGAGCGACCCAGCGGGCGGAACCCCGCGGGCTCGACCCCGTAGAGCACGAGATAGGCGATCGCGAGGGTCTCGCCCGACGGGAGCTTCACCATGTCGGTGATGCCGGACGGGAGCGCGTTGCCGCCGACGAAGCTCCGACGCACGAAGCCGGCGTCGGTGTGCTCGAAAGCGCCGCCAGGCCCGAACACCCATGCGAGCCCGGGCTCGAACGCGCGGATCTGATCGAGCCCGTACGTCGGCGACGCGAACGGGTCGATGCGATAGGCGCCGTCCGGATCGCGCGCGAACACGAGGTTCTCGGAGCCGAGGGTGCGAACGAGCACCCGCACCTCGTCCGGGTCGGCCGCCGGCGCCGCGATGGACAAGACCTCCTCGTAGTCGCGGAGGGTGGGCGCCGAGATCACCTCGAAGTCGCGACCGCCGAACCGCACCAGCGCGCCTCCGTCGAGCGCCCACGCGACGCTCGGCGAGGGAGCAACGAAGCTGTCGATGCCCGTCGTCGCCGTGTAGCGGAGGGTCCAGGCGACGCCGTCCCATGCGTAGAGCTCGGTCCCGCCCGCCAGCCCCCAGACCTCGTTCGGGCGCGGGCCACCAAGGAGACGGTCGACCGGCACGTCGGCGAAGGGCGACCACGCGGCGCCGTCGAAGTGATAGAGGCCGGTCGGCTCGCCCGGCTCCTCGGCGACGACCCAGATGTCGTCGTCGCCGAACGCCGCCGCCGACAGGACGTACCGCGCGCCCTCGGGCGTCGTGACCGGCGTCCACCCGTCGTCGTGCCCGCGCACGAACAGCGGCTCGGAGGCGATCGTACCGTTGACGAAGTTGCGGATCTCAGCTCGACCAAAGAGAAGGACGTTGCCCCCCGGGAGCGCGACCATGCCGTGTTCGCCGGCGAGGGCCCAGACCGTGTCTCCGATCGGCTCGAGGCGCCCGTAGAGCCCGCGGAGATCCGTGCGCCGAGCGACGCCGCCCACGTAGCGAACGAAGCTGACGCCCCGGTTCGCGACGACGACCGTCGCGAGGTCATCGGGACCGAGGGGGGCTGCGGAGACGAGCGGACCCTCCGCCGCGGTGACGCGCACCGCGCTCCCGTCGTAGTGGAGGAGCGAGGGACCGGCGGCGAGGAACACGTCGTTCGGCCCGGTGCCGCCGACGATGCGGACGTGCACGTCGTCGGGGACGCCGAGCGCGGGGGCCTCCCACCGCGCGCCCCCTTCGGCGAGGCGGTTCACGAACAGGGTTCGAAACCCGTCGAACGAGCCGAGCCAGAGGTCTCCGTCGCCCGCCGACCACACGTCGGTCAGCGGTCCGAGGCGCGGATCCTCGAAGCAGTAGCTCCCGAGGCACAGGGGCGGGAGGTCGGGCGGCTCGCTCTCGACGACCTCGGCGGGCTCGCAGAAGGCGGCCTCGCACGCGGGGGTGGGGGAGTCGCAGCCGCCCCACCCCGCACCGAGCCACCCCGAACCGAGCCACACCACGTACGCGAACGCACGCCGTCTTTTCATCGGACGAGTGCAGCACGGCTCGCTCCTCGCGTTCAAGGCGGGACGCGCCCCGATCCCCCGCTCGAGGGACGCGGCTGCCTCCTCGGCGAGGCGGTGATGGCCGGCCGCGTTCGCGTCCGCGATCGAGGCGTCGAAGAGGTCGGTCGCGCGCTCCATGCGTGCTCCACGCGTGCGCGGCGTGGAGGAACGGATCGGCGCGGAGCGACGCGTCAACGCGGGGTCGGCTCGGCGCGGTAGGCGCTCGCGAGCGCGTCGGCGACGACGCGGATGCGCGGGACCCGCTTGAGGTCGGGGTGGACGATCAACCACCCCGTCGCCTCGGCGACGACGGGAGACAGCGGGCGGATCGAAGGGAAGAGGCGCGCCGCTCGCTTGGGGAGGACGCCGAGCCCGAGGCCCGCCGCGATCGCGGCGCCGGTCACCTGCATGCTCGGCGCAGACAGCGCGACCGTCGCGCGCGCGAACGCGGACGCGCACCACGCCATCGCGGGGTGGCGTCCTTCGTAGACGACGACGTCGTGGCCGGCGAGGTCCTCGGGATCCGCGGGCGGGCCGCGGCGATCGAGGTAGGTGGCCGCGCCATAGAGGAGGAACGGTTCTCGACCGAGCTTCTTGGCCACGAGCGTCGGCGGCTTCGGGCGCGCGGCGTCGGGGCCGAAGCGGAACGCGAGGTCGGCCTCGCGTCGGAGCAGGTCGGTGTCGGTGTTCGAGAGGACGAGCTCGACGGCGATGCTCGGGTAGATGCGCCGGACGTGGTCGAGCGCGCCGACGAGGAACGAGCACGCGAAGAGCTCGGTGGTGGCGATCCGGACGACCCCCTCGAGCTCGCGATCGCTCACCGCGGCGCGGAGGGCGAGGTCGGCCGCACTCCGCTCCATCTCCAGCGCGGCGTCGAGCAGCGCTTCGCCCTCCGCGGTGACGCGCAGCCCATCGGGCGTGCGATCGAAGAGGCGCACGCCGAGCGCGCGCTCGAGCGCGACGAGGCGTCGTCCGCACGTAGGCTGCGTCACGCCGAGGGGGACCGCCGCCGCGGAGAGGCTCCCGGCGCGGTGGATCGCGAGGAAGAACCGGACGTCGTCCCAGCTCATCGCGTGGCGCGCGTCGCTCGTGGTCGGGCGCTCGCGTCGTCCTCTCCCCCTCGACGGCGGCATGCATGCATTTTCGCATGGGCGCTCAACCGAATCGATGCGCGTCGGGGCGCCCGCCCGACCGTATGGTTCATCGACGGCCCGGGGGCGAGATGGAGCTCGCAACTCGCGTGGTCGACGCGTCGCGATGGCGGCCGCGAGAACCGAAGGAGGGCACATGGTGACGCTGAGGATCCAACACGCCGTGAACGATCTCGAGAGGTGGCGCCGCGCGTTCGACGCCGACCCGGTCGATCGCAAGGGAGGCGGGGTGCGCCGCTACCACGTCCATCGCGCGGTGCACGACCCGAGGTTCGTGATGATCGATCTCGAGTTCGACACCGTCAGGGAAGCGGACGCGTTCCTCGACCGCCTGCGCCGAATGTGGTCGGGCCCGGCCCAGGCGCTGATGCGAGATCCGCAGGCCTGGGTCATCGAGACGCTCGAGTCGACGGTCGTCTGACCGCGGAGGGACATGGGGCGCGCGCGAGCGTACGGTGATCCGATGCCGCGATCGTCTCTCCTCGCCCTCGCTCTCCTCTCCATCACCGTCGGCGCGTCGGCGCAAGCGCCCACGTCGACCCGCGATCAGGCCGCCCACCGCGCCTACGATCTCTCGCTCGCCGCGCTGCGCACGGGGACGGGCGACGCGGAGCGGGTCTACGCGTGGTCGCTGCGCTGGGCGGAGTCCGAGCCGGCGCGCGTGGCGTCGATGCGCGCGCACCTCACGCGGATGACCGAGCTCCAGCGGCTCGTCGACGCGCAGGTCTCGCAAGGGACGATGACGCCCGAGGCGGCCGCCGCGGCCGCGTGGTACGTGGCGGACGCGCGCTGGCGCGTCGAGCACGGCGGTCCGTAGCCACCCTCGCGGCGCGGTCCGATCGACGTGGGGGCTGGCGACGCGCCGCTCGGCGGCTAGGTGGACGGGTGTGACCAAGCACGTCTATCGATTCGGATCCGGCGGCGCCGACGGCGGCGCGGGGATGAAGCCGCTCCTCGGTGGCAAGGGCGCGAACCTCGCGGAGATGGCGGGCGCCGGGCTCCCGGTGCCGCCGGGGTTCACGATCACGACGGAGGTCTGCGCGTCGGTCGGCTCCGCGGACGCGCTCCCCGCCTGGCTCTGGCCTGAGATCGACGAGGCGCTGAGCGCGATCGAGGCCGAGCTCGACGTCGGGTTCGGCGATCCAGCGCGGCCGCTCCTCGTGTCGGTGCGCTCGGGTGCGGCCGTCTCGATGCCCGGGATGATGGACACGGTGCTCAACCTCGGGCTCAACCGCGAGGTGGTGGACGGGCTCGCGGCGCGCTCCGGCAAGCCGCGCTTCGCGTGGGACTCGTATCGGCGCTTCCTCCACATGTTCGGCGACGTGGTGCTCGGCCTGCCGCACGACGCGTTCGAGGTGGCGATCCACGCGCTCAAGGAGGAGCGCGGCGCGGCGAGCGACCAGGAGCTCGACGAGGCGGCGCTGCGCGAGCTCGTCGATCGCTACCTCGCGATCTACGAGGCGCACGGGCGCGCGTTCCCGACCGATCCGAAGGAGCAGCTCGAGCGCGCGGTGCTCGCGGTGTTCGGATCGTGGGGCTCGGCGCGCGCGAAGAAGTACCGCGAGGTGCAGCAGATCCGCGGGCTGGTCGGCACGGCGGTGAACGTGCAGGCGATGGTGTACGGCAACATGGGGCCGCGCTCGGCGACCGGGGTGCTCTTCACGCGCAACCCCGCGACCGGCGAGCCCGAGCTGTACGGCGAATACCTCGTAGACGCGCAGGGCGAGGACGTGGTGGCGGGCGTGCGCACCCCCAAGCCCATCCATGAGCTCAGAGAGGAGCTGCCGGAGGCGCACGCGGAGCTCACGCAGCTCGCCGCGCGGCTCGAGCGACACTTCAAGAACGTGCAGGACGTCGAGTTCACGGTGGAGGAGGGCCGCCTGTTCCTCCTCCAGACGCGGACGGGCAAGCGGACGGGCGCGGCGGCCGTGCGCATCGCCGTCGACCTCGTCGAGGAGGGCCTCGTCACGCGCGAGGCCGCGGTGCGCGATCTCGTGGAGCCCGCGCACATCGATCACCTGCTGCACCCCGGCTTCGCCGACGAGGCGCTCTATCGCAAGCAAGGAAAGGTGCTCGCCAAGGGGCTCGCCGCGTCACCCGGCGCCGCGGTGGGGCGGCTCGTGTTCAGCGCGGAGGACGCCGAGGCGTGGCACGCGCGCGGCGAGAAGGTGGTGCTCGCGCGCACCGAGACGAGCCCCGAGGACGTCGCGGGGATGCACAGCGCCGAGGGCGTCTTGACGACTCGCGGCGGGATGACGAGCCACGCGGCGGTCGTCGCCCGGGGGTGGGGCAAGCCGTGCGTGGCCGGCTGTGGCTCGCTGGTCATCGATCACATCAAGAAGACGATGACCGCCGCGGACGTCGTCTTGTCGGAGGGCGACTGGATCAGCCTCAACGGGACGAGCGGTGAGGTCATCCGCGGGCAGGAGCGGCTCGCCGAAGCGGCGGTCGAAGGCCGGCTCGAGACCTTCATGGGGTGGGTCGACGGGGTGCGCCGCCTCGGCGTGCGCGCGAACGCCGACACGCCCAAGGACGCGGCCGTCGCGCGCAAGCTCGGCGCCGAGGGCATCGGCCTCGTGCGCACCGAGCACATGTTCTTCGACGACGCGCGCATCGCGAAGATGCGCGAGATGATCCTGGCCCGCGACGTCGAGGGCCGCCGCGCCGCGCTCGCCGCGCTGTTGCCGCACCAGCGCAGCGACTTCGAGGGGATCTTCCGCGTGATGGACGGACTGCCGGTGACGATCCGGCTGCTCGATCCGCCGCTCCACGAGTTCCTCCCCGAGGACCCGGAGATCCAGGCGCAGCTCGCGAAGGCGATGGGCATCCGCCCCGAGCACGTGCGCCAGCGCGTGCTCGCGCTCGAGGAGACCAACCCGATGCTCGGCCATCGCGGATGTCGGCTCGGGATCACCCACCCCGAGATCACCGAGATGCAGGCGCGCGCGATCTTCGAGGCGGCGTGCGCGGTCGCGAGCGAGGGCGTGGACGTGCGGCCCGAGATCATGGTGCCGCTCGTCGGTCGGCTCACGGAGCTGAAGAACCAGAAGGACATCGTGGTCGCGATCGCGAAGCAGGTGTTCGCCGAGACCGGGCGCGAGGTCGCGTACGCCGTCGGCACGATGATCGAGGTGCCGCGCGCCGCCTTCGTCGCCGACCGTCTGGCGAGCGAGGCGGAGTTCTTTTCGTTCGGGACCAACGACCTCACGCAGCTCACGCTGGGCTTCAGCCGCGACGACGTGGCGAGCTTCATGCCGTACATGATCGAGCACGGGATCTTGCCCGACGATCCGTTCCAGACGATCGACGTGACCGGCGTCGGGCAGCTCGTGCGGCTCGCGGTGGAACGAGGCCGCGGGGCGCGGAGCGGGCTGCACCTCGGGATCTGCGGCGAGCACGGCGGCGATCCGCGGTCGGTGGCGTTCTTCCACGAGGTCGGCCTCGACTACGTCAGCTGCTCGCCGTTCCGCGTCCCGGTCGCGCGGCTCGCGGCGGCGCAAGCAGTGTTGCGAGGATAGAGGTTGCGAGGATAGAGGTTGCGAGGGTGAGGACGCCGCGAGGTTCCACGGTTCGGTGAGCGAGCGGCCGATGGTATGAGCCGGCCCATGGGTACGAACGAAGCACTGGCGCCGCTCGCGCGCGCGATCGGGACCTGGGCCGTCACCGGATCGCATCCGTATCTGTTGGGCCGTGAGCTCCGAGGTCGCGTCGCGTTCGAGTGGATCGAGGGCGGCGCGTTCGTGCGGATGCGGACGACGATGGACGATGGCGAGATCCCCGATGGCGTCGCGATCTTCGGCACCGACGGCGCGAGGGAAGATCCGAGGCGCGAGATCGGACCCGAGCGCATTCCAGCCCCGCGGGAAGGTCGCCCTCGGCGAGGCCGTACCAGGTGCGTCAGGGAGCGAATCCCGACCTCTCGGAGGCGCCGATGTCTACTCTGCGTAGCGGCCGGATGGCCGTGGTTTGTCTGATCCTCGCCGCCGGCTGCGCGGCCAACCCGCCGCGCGATGACGCCGGCACCGCGCGCGACGGCGACTCGCCGAGGGGCGACGGCGGCATGGGCGGCGGCGACGGCTCGATGATGATGGGCGACGGCGGCATGGCGCGGCCCGACGGAGCGGTGTGCATGGGCACCGACGAGTGCGCCGAGGGCGAGTCGCGCTGCTCGGGCAGTGACATCGAGACGTGCATCTACGATCCGGGCTCGATGTGCCTCGTGTGGTCGGACGCGGCGGCGTGTCCGGGATCGCAGGTGTGCTCGGGCGACGTATGCATGGACGGCTGCACCGACGCGTGCACCGACGGCGCGCGGCGCTGCGGGACGGACGAGGAGTTCCAGGTCTGCGCGATGCAGGCGTCGGGGTGCCTCGACTGGAGCCCGGCCGAGGCCTGCCCGATGGATCACGTGTGCACGGGCGACGGCGTCTGCATGCCGTGCACCGACGGGACGCGGCGCTGCGACGCGGGCGGCGGGGTAGAGGAGTGCTTCTCCGGGCGCTGGACGAGCGTGGAGTCGTGCCCGTTCGGCTGCATGACGGGGACCTGCTCGAGCACGGTGGCGTGCACGCCGGGCGCGTATCGATGCCAGGCCGACAACGTGGAGACGTGCAACTCGAGTGGCAGCGCGTGGCTCCACGTTCGCACCTGCGCGGTCGCGTGCGCGGCGGGCCTCTGCACGGGGGCGTGCACGCCCGGCGAGACGCGCTGCAACGGGACGCGCGTCGAGACGTGCAACACGATGGGCACGGCGTGGGACGCGGGCACCGCGTGCGCGACGTTCTGCTCGCGCGGCGTGTGCGCGCTCGACGGGCTCGAGATCGCGACGGACCGCACGCTCGAGGGCGAGGTGCTGGTGCGCGGCGCGGTGGTGATCCGGTCGGGCGCCACCGTCACGTCGAGCACCGGCGACCTCACGATCCGCGCGGACTCGATCACGATCGAGAACGGCGCGTCGATCAGCGTGGCGCCGACCGGCATGTCGCCCGACGGCGTCGGCGGGGTGGGCGCGTACGTCGGCTACCCCATCTACAACTACGGCGGCGGCGGCGGCGGCGGCTACGGCGGCGCGGGCACCGGCGGGTACTACGCGTCGAACGGGCGCGCGTGGGGCTCGAACAACGACGCCGACGTGCATCCGGGTAGCCCCGGCGGCGCCGGCTACTCCTCGTCGGGCGGCGCGGGCGGCGCGGGCGGCGGCGTCCTCCGGTTGATCGCGGGGACGATCAACATCGCGGGCTTGCTCACGGCGAACGGCGCGGCCGGCGGCAGCGCGACGTACAGCGGCGGCGGCGGATCGGGCGGCGGGATCCTCGTCGCGGGCGACCGCGTCACGATGACCGGCAACATCAGCACCTCGGGCGCGCCGGGCGGTACCGGCTCGCGCACCGGCGGCACGGGCGGCAACGGGCGCGTCAAGATCCTGTACGGGACGATGGTCGCCGACACCGCGATGATCACCGGCGCGGCGGTCACGCGCGGCCTCCTGCCTCCCCTCGAGCTGAGCTCGAGCACCCACCCCGATCCGAACCTCGTCTACAACGACGGCTTCCCGATCGTGGCGATGGGGTGGAACCGACCGTGGTCGCCGATCACCGGCTACTACTGGCTCTTCCACACGAGCGAGCGCGTGCCCACGCCGTCGAACGCGCAGTTCGTGCCGACCGAGCTCACGTCGCACCCGGTGGAGATGCTCGCGGCGGGCAACAACTACTTCCAGGTCGTGCCGGCCGACGCGACGGCGATGATCGGGACGGTGGAAGGCTCGTTCCGCGTGCAGCTCAACCGCACCCCGCCGACGCTGTCGTCGATGAGCCACCCGACGCCGTCGTCGTGGTCGACGAACCCGAACGTGTTCGTGTCGTGGACGTTCCCGCACGCGAACGAGAACTACCGCGGCGTGTACTACGTGTTCGATCACTACGGCGACACGATCCCGGACACGTCGAGCACGTTCCTTCCGGTCAGCCAGCAGCAGGTGCTGCTCAGCGCGGTGGCGGACGGGATCTGGTCGTTCCACGTCGTGAGCGCGGACACGCAAGGATACCTGACGCGAACGGCGCGCCACTACACGGTGCGGATCGGCGCCGACCCGGGGGCCGGCACGGTGTTCGGTCAGATCAGCGACGCGACGACCTCGATGCCGCTCAGCGGCGTGACGGTGGAGATCAACCGCGGCCTCTTCCCGAGCCAGTCCTCCAACGGGACCGGCAACTTCAACTTCGCGAACATCACCGAGGGCCGCTGGGAGCTGCGCATCAGCAAGGACGGCTACGTCACGCAGACGCGGATGATCGACGTGACGGCGACGATGAGCACCGCCGCGAACGTCAACCTGATGCCGATGCCGTAGCGAGCCGGCCCCGCGGGTCGCCCGACCGGAGAACCATCGCGCGATGGGAAACCGAGCCGGAGACCCGGAGAGCCTCACCCAGGTTGGCTCTTCGACGATCGTCGGGCGGAGAAGGCGGAGTCAGCCTGCGCGCTCTTCGAGGCCCAGCACCTCGGCAGACGGGAGCACGGCGCTCAGCGCGCGCACGCGCCGGATCAGCCCGAGGGCGAGCCAGCTGAGCACCGCGACGAGCCCGAGCCACCCTAGCGGCGCCCACCAGCCGAACGAGAGGGTGCCGTCGAGCGTCATTCCGACGTGCGCGGCCAGCGCTCCCGCGATCAGGGTGACCCGCAACCCGCCCGCGAAGAGCGTGACCGCGCGCCCGACGCGGCGGTTCGAGCGGAGGTGCTCGAGCTGATCGCGCGGCGAGAGCGCGGCGACCTCGGGAGACAGGAGGATGTGCTCCTCGTCGGGTGTGATCAGACCGCGCGCGCGGAGGGCGTCGAGGAGCGGGGTCGGGGGCATGGTCGGCGATCATCCTCGCACGAGAATCCGCCGGACTGAGTCGCTCTGGCGCACGTGTTCGAGCACGAGCGCGCGCACGAGCACGAGCGCGACGACGAGGGTGAACGACGGCGGCGGTGCGCCTACTCGGATCGGATCGGCCGGGTGATGCGGTACGTCCGGCTCACGTCGTACCCACGCTCCTGCCCGGTCATCGCGGCGCCCCAGCCCGAGTGCTCGATGACGTTGGCGTAGCCCGACGCGCGGTCCTGCCATCCGACGAACAGCACGCTGTGCGTGCCGACCGGGGTGCTCTCGGGGTGGTTGACGATGTACAGCCAGTCGCCGGGCCGGATCAGATCCAGGTTCGCGTACGGTCCGTTGCGGTGCCCGTTATAGACGACGCGCCGGCTGCGCCAGCCGTCATGGCCTGCGCGCGAGAACACCTCGGAGAGGTAGTGGTAGCAAGACCCCTGGATGCGCTCGCCCCGCGCGTTCATCTGGCGCGCCGTCAAGATGACGTTCCATCCTGGATCGGGATGGAGACGCGTCGGCGGAGGGGAGGCCGGTCGGGCGCGGCGAGCGGTGCGGGCGGCGGCCGGCGCCGACTCGGCCTCCGACTCGGCGTCGCTCTCGGGCTCGGTGTTCCACTTGAGCGGGCCGACGCGCACGCCGGTGTCCTCGTCGATCAGCACCTCCGGCGGATCGAGCAGGGCCGCGACGTCCTCCGGCGCGTCGATCCCGACGGGCACCGGGTCGGCCGGCTCGCTCGCCACCGGCTCCGGCTCCACGGCGACGATCGCGGGCTCGGGCGCCCTCAGGATCGGCTCCGGCAGGACCACTTCGTGCGCGCCGATCGACTCCGACGGCTCAGCCGATCGTTCTCCGCGCGCGGCGGCCGCGTACAGCGGGCCGATCAGGCTGACGGCGATGGTCGCCACCACGGCGAGTCCTCGGAGTCCGTTCACGAGGAGCTGAACAGCACACACCGTGCCGCGCCCGCCGCCAGGGCCGGGCGCGCCCGAGTGGAACCGAAGTTCACGATCGAGCAGCGCCGGGCTGCGAACTCCCGGAGCAGCCTCGGGCGAGGGCGGCCGCTACGGTGCCCGCGGGACGCTCGTCAGGTAGAGCCGGTTGCTCGTGCTCGGCTCGGTGCTCGCGTACGCGATGAGCACACGATCGCCGTACTCGGCCGCGGCGGGGCCGTCGCCCATCGCGCCGGTGCTCACGGATCCGAACGAGCCGCCGCTCTCGCGGTAGACGACGACCCCGTCGGTGACCACGAACGGCGCGCCGGCGACGTCGTGGAGATAGATCGCGTTGCGGAACGGGGCGGTGATCCCGGGCAGCGCGGCGCTCGTCCATCCGTCGGTGGTCAGCGGGCCTCGCGTCGCGCGCATCACGGCGGGCGCGCCGCTGTTCCAGCGCGCGAAGACGACGCGCATGGTGTCGTCGGGGAGCGCCGCGGGCTGGACGACGGAGTAATAGTCGTTGACCTGGCCGTAGTTGTCGCCCGCGTCGACGTTCTCGTACACCCAGCGCGCGCCGTCGTAGAACGCGTGGCGTACCGACGAGCCGGTCCCGCCGTCCGGGTGGTACGCCTCGGAGAAGATATGCGGCCGGTCGGCGAAGCCGAGGACGATCTTGGGGTGCGCCTTCTCGGTCGTGCCCATGTCGAGCTCGGTCGACGTCCACGCGGTGCCGTTCCACACGAGGTAGTACATCCGCGACCAGACCGACGGGCCGCTGCCCTGGATCACCACGTGCGGGACGTCGCTCGCGCCGATCGCGACGTCGATCCCGCCGCCGATCGCGCTCGGGGTCCAGATCGGATACGAGGCCCACGTCGCGCCGTGGTCGTCGGAGTAGCGGTAGCGGAACGCGTAGGTGTTCCCGCCGTACACGTGATGGACGCGGCCCGACGGGCTCACGCGGACGGCCGAGTTGTATCCGGCGCCGCTCGAGCGGCTCGTCGACCAGGTGCCGGCGTCCGGATCGTAGATCGCAAACCCCGATCCCCACACGGTGCTGCTCGGGATCGTGTAGCTCACGTAGATGAAGCCGTCGGCGTCGGTCGCGATCGACGGGTACTCGCCGCGCATGTCGAGCTCGACGATCGGCACGTCGCAGCACCCGGTCGGGCAGCTCACGGTCAGGAGCGGGCACGGACACCCTTCGTCGGCCGTGCCGCTGCAGTCGCTGTCGACGCGATCGCCGCAGACGTCGCGCTCGCCCGGGTGGACGTCCGCGCGCGTGTCGTCGCAGTCCCCGCCGAGCGAGCAGCCGTCGCCGTATCCGTCGCCGTCCGCGTCGATGCAGACCGCGCCGCCGCCATCGGATCCGGCGGCACCATCGAGCGAGCCCGCGTCGCCGCCGCCGGCGTCGGATGCGACGGACCCCGCGTCGTCCGCGCCCGCATCGACGCCCGCGTCCATCGCGCCGCCCGCGTCTCGCGCGCCTCCGGCGTCGGCGCTCCCGCCTGCGTCGGACGGCTCGGATCCTCCGTCGCACCCGAGGGCGAGCGAGGAGACGAACGTGATGGCGAGCACGGCGCGAGGGAGATGCGGCCTCATGCGCTTGCCTTACGCGATCGCGCCGCGAATTGCTCTGGGCGTGGCGCGTTCTATCGGCTCGAGCGGAGCGCTCAGATGAGGAACGGGACCTTGGTGGTCACTCCGGCGCCGTAGAATTGGCCGGCGCCGGTGGTGTCGCTGACGAGCTCGCTCACGCCGGTGTCGCGGTCGATGCGGAGGAGCGCGCCGCCGTTCGTGAACCCGTAGAGGTCGCGGCCCCAGTAGCCGAGGCCGAACAGCGCGGTGAACGTCTGGCCGCCCGCGGTGCGGATGGTGCCGATGATCCGCACGGTGGCGTCGCCGGACATCGGGATCTGGATCTCGGCGACCGCGTCCGGCTCGCCGTCGATCGGGCGGCCCATCGCGTCGCGCTGGCGGAGCGTCGCGAACGTACCGAGGCCCTGGATGCTCGTGATATCTCCCGAGGAACCCCAGTTGTCGGGGTAGTGACCGCGGGGGACGAGCCGGTCGGTGACGAGGTCCACCTCGAAGAGCGAGCCGCTGTTCGTCGCGCCGACCAGGATCTCGCGGCCGGTGGGGGACTGATCGGCGGAGATGAAGCTGAGCGCGAACAGCGGATCGATCGTCGGGTCGCGATCCATCCGATACGTCATCGCGGTGGTCGTCTCCATCGTCTCGGGATCGACGACGTAGATGCGCTCGTAGCCGACGGTGAAGATGCGCCCGTCCGCGTCGACCGCCAGGTCGAGCATGTTGGGCGGTACGCCGTCGTCGACGGAGAACTCGCCGAGCTCCGTCACCGTGTTGGTGTAGGGCGAGAACTCGTAGAGGGTGTCGCCGGAGTGCGCATAGATGAGTACGTTGTCGAGCCGGATCCCGCCGTCGCGCGCGGGGCCCGCGTCGGTGTCGCCCGCGTCGGTCGCGGGCACCGCGGAGTCACGGCCGCCCGCGTCGATCTCCGTGCGGACCTCGCAGCCGGCGAAGAGCGCACCGCAACAAGACAGGACCATGACCATCGCTCGCACGCGCATGGCCCCCCTCATATCACTCCGCGGGGCGTCGAGCATGGTCACGCGATCCGCCGCCACGGAGCCGCCACGAGCGCGGGCGCCCACCGTGTCGCGATGCCCCGCGCGGCGCCGTCGGCGACGTGGGCCCTGCGCGCGGAGCGGAGCTTGCACGGGCGTCGATCCCCTGACGATTGGAGAAGAACATGCGAACGACCCTCTCCCTCTTCATGGTGCTGGCCGTGTGCACCGCGTGTACGCCGGATCACGACGAGCCGGCGGAGCCGACGCCCACCGACCAGACCGCCGAGACCGATCTTCCGCCGGCCGGCGCGGCGGACACGCCTCAGGCGGAGGCCGTCGCCACCCCCGAGCCTCACGACGCCGCCGCGCTCGCGACGGTGATGCCGACCGAGGGTAACGCGGTGACCGGGACGGTTCGGATGCGCGAGACGAGCGACGGCGTCGTGGTGGAGACCGAGCTGAGCGGGCTCCCGCCGGGCAGCACGCACGGGATGCACATCCACGAGACCGGTGACTGCAGCGCCTCCGACGGGACGAGCGCGGGCGGCCACTACAACCCCGAGGGTGTGCAACACGGCTTGCCGAGCGTCGACGAGCCGCGGCACGCGGGCGACCTCGGCAACGTGACGGCCGACGCGGAGGGTCGCGTGTCGAGCTCGCAGACGTTCGAGGGCTTCTCGCTCGACGGGACGGATGCGGTGGTCGGACGTGCGGTGATCCTGCACGCGGAGCGCGACACCGGCGCTCAACCGAGCGGCGGCGCGGGCGACCGCATCGGGTGCGGCGTCATCCAGGCGTCGTAACGCGGCTCAGATCGCCGCGCAGGCGTTGCCGCCGTTCGGTCCGCAGCCGACACAGCAGAACCCGTTGCAGCAATCGGCGTCGTCGTTGCAGGTGCCTTCCTCGGCGCCGAGCCCGATGCACATCGACTGGCACGAGCGATCGGTCGCGCCCGGCGACGCGTAGCAGAACCCGGACGTGCAGTCGGCGTTGGACAGGCAGTACGAGCCGTCCGGCTGCGGCTCGCACGCGTAGAACACGTCGATCCTCCCGCCCGTGCACCGATAGCCGGCGCACGAGTCCGGATACGGGAAGCAGGGCCCCTCGAAGTCGCACGGCGCGCCCTCGTCCGACGGGCCCATACAGTCCACGGCCGGGCACGGGCCGACGTCGCGGAAGGGTCCATAGACGCCGGCCCGACACGCGTAGCCGCTCGTGCCGCACTCGCCCATCTCGTGGTCGACGACCATCTCCGAACAGCGGGAAAAGAAGTTGCAGGATCGCCCGACGTTCGCCGCGTCGTCGGTCGGGCACGCTTCGAGGGGGGCGCCGCTCGCGTCGCGCGCCACGCTGGCGTCGACGGCGCCGTCGCCGGGCATGTGGGTCACGGCGCAGCCCGTCCCGAGGCAGGCCATGGCGAGAGCGCCGCGGAAGATCGAGTGAGACGTGCCCATGCGGGCTCGAGCGTACCCGCGATCGCGTGAGGCTGCCGCTCGCGTCATCGTCGCTTGTGATGTTCGGTCCGGAGGTCGGCGCCGCGGCCGCGGGTCGGGGTACGAGTCCAGCGGATCGCTGCGATCCTGATCCATGCGATCCCGATCGCTGCCATCCTGATCGCGTGTACGCCCGCGTCGACTCGACGATGCGCCGCCGCGGTCCCCCGATCGCGACGCGCGAGACTCCGCCGCGCCGTCCGCTCCGCTTCGCGTTGCCGGCGGCGCGAATTGCGTGCGCGAGCGTCACCGAGGTTACGCGCCCCCGCGATCTGCGGGTCGGAGCTCGCGCGCATGCCCGCGATCGGCTCGGTCCCGGGCTTGCAGTGCCGGCCGGCGTGCGTCGCGGAACCCTCGCCCTCGGGCTCGCCCTCCTCGTCGGCTGCGGATCGCGCACGGGGCTCGCGATACCCGACGCGCCGACCGAGGACGCGGGCGCGCCGACCCCCGACGCGGGTGACGACGCCGGCGCGCCGGACGCGGGCGTCGACGCGGGGCCGCCGATCGATCCGGATCCCGATCCGTGCGTCGTGATCCCGGCCGGGCCCGTGCCGACCACGTTCGACGTGAGCTTCACCGCGCGCATCGTGGCCGCGGATCTCGTGTTCCTCGTCGACAACACGTCGAGCATGGGAACGCTGATCCGTGAGGTGCAAGACACGTTGCGAGCCCGGCTCATCCCGGCGCTCGCCGCCGCGATCCCGGATCTCCAGATGGCCGTCGCGATCTACCGCGACTTCGGGTTCTCACCCTACGGGTCGTTCGGCGACACGCCCATCGAGGTCCTCCAGGCGAGCACGTCGGACGTCGATCTCCTCGAGGGCGCGGTCGATCGGATGGCGGAGCGCGGCGGCGGCGATCTGCCCGAGTCGGCCACCGAGGCGCTCTACCAGCTCGCGACGGGCGAGGGGCTCGAACCGTTCATCGCGCCGGTCGCGTGCCCCGACGCGGGGATCGGCGCCGCGTGCCTCCGCGCCGACGCGGTGCCGATCGTCGTCCTCTTCACCGACGCGCCGTTCCACAACGGTCCGTCGTTGCCGGGCTCGTACGTCGGCGTCGACCCCGCTCCGCACGGCTATCCCGCGACGCTCGCCGCGCTCGAGCAACACGGCTTCCGGGTGCTCGGCCTCCTCGCCGCGCTCACCATCATGGGCCAGCGCGCGCGTGACGACCTCGAGATCGTGGCGCGCGACACCGGCGCGGTGACGCCGGACGGTGAGCCGATCGTCTTCGACCTCGGCGGAGGCCGTCGACCCGCGGCGAGCCACGTGATCCGCGCCGTCGAGGAGCTCGTCGACGAGACCACGATCGACGTCGAGCCGGTCGCCGAGGATCTCCCGGGGGACGCGGTCGACGCCACGCGGTTCGTTCGGTCGGCGGTGCCACTCGCCGCGACGCCGACCGACGGGGCGACGATCGAAGGCGGACGCTTCGTGTCGGTGACGCCGGGGACGCGGGTGACCTACCGCTTCACCGTGGTCAACGATACCGTCGCGCCCGGTCCCGTCGAGCAGCGCTTCGGCCTGCGCCTCGTCCTGCGCGACGCGGGAGGGGCGACGCTCACCTCGCGCGACGTCGAGCTGATCGTTCCGTCGATCGACGGGACGGGCTCGTGCGGGTGAGCGCCCCTCAGACGGGCCGCGGGTTTCGCGTGGTGAACCCGAGCTGGTGCCACACGGGGTAGGGCGGGGTCACCACGCTCGCTTCGTCGAGCGCGCGGAGGTGGCTCGCCTCGAGCTTCACGTCGGCGGCGGCGAGGTTCTGATCGAGCTGCTTCTCGTTGCGCGCGCCGAGCACGACGCTGGCGACGGTCGGACGCGTGAGGAGCCACGCGATCGCGATCTGCGGGATCGAATGGCCGGTCTCCTCGGCCACCGCGTCGAGCGCGTCGACCACGCGGAAGAGGTGCTCGTCGCGGACCGGCGGGCCCGCGGCCTCGACCGACTTCGTGTTGAGGCGGCTCACCTCCGGCTTGGGCGCGCCGCGGCGCAGCTTGCCGGTGAGGCGACCCCAGCCGAGCGGGCTCCACACGATCGCGGAGACGCCCTGATCGAGCCCGAGCGGCATGAGGTCCCACTCGTAGTCGCGCCCGATCAGCGAGTAGAACGCCTGATGCGCGACGTAACGCTCGTAGCCGCGCGCGTCCGACACCGCGAGCGACTTCATGAGGTGCCAGCTCGAGAAGTTCGAGCACCCGAGGTAACGGATCTTGCCCGATCGAACGAGACCGTCCAGCGTGCCGAGCGTCTCCTCGACCGGCGTGGTCGCATCGAAGCCGTGGAGCTGGAACACGTCGATGTAGTCCGTGCGCAGGCGTCGGAGCGCGCCCTCGACCGCGCGGATCAGGTGGTAGCGCGAGCTGCCGACGTCGTTCGGCCCCGGGCCCATCGTGAACGTGGCCTTGGTCGAGATGATGGCCCGATCGCGCTTGCCCTCGAGCGCTTCGCCGAGGATCGACTCCGCGCGCCCGCCCGAGTAGACGTCCGCGCTGTCGAACATCGTGACGCCGCGTTCGAGGCAGCGATCGATCAGCCGGCGCGCCTCTTGGACCCCGACGTCGCCGAACGCGCCGAAGAACTCGCCTTGGCCGCCGAACGTGCCGGTGCCCAACGCGAGCATCGGCACCTTGAACCCCGATCGCCCCAACGTTCGATGCTCCATCGCTTCCCTCCGCCGCCTCTGTACCACGTAAGGCGAGTTGAGTGGGCGCGACGTTCGGTTGTGCGAGCTCTGCACGACGCGGGCGTGATCGATCCGCACGATCGCGCGAGCGGATCGACCGCGGGACCGCGCGGAAGCGGTGGCCCTCGCGTTGCAGAGCAGGACGAGGCGGACGCGGAGGTCGGCGATGGAGGCTCGAACGTGGACGATGTGGGTGCTGCTCGCGGTCGGATGCGACGGCGGGATCGTGCTCACGAGCGAGGATGCCGGGCCGCCTCCCGTATCGAGCGCGACCGACGCCGGCGCCGCGATCGCGGAGCCCATCGCGGAGCCGGACGCGGGGCCCGCGGGTGACGCGGCGGCGCGGATCGACGCGGGCGCCCTCGCGGTGGAGGCGTGCGCGCTCAGCGACGACGCGCCGCTCGTGCTGCTCTACGGCTCGGTCGGCGCCGAGGACAACCTCCGCTTCTTGACCGACGACTGCGCGGCCGAGGTCGTCGTCGGCGCCAAGCGCGACGCGGGGCCCTCGAGCGTGATGCGCCGCCCCGACACCCGCGCGCGCGGCGGGCGGAGCGGGTACGTGATGGACCTGAACGGGCGCCGGATCCGCGACGCGCTCCTGCGCGACGACGGCGTGGCGCGGACCGCGTCGGAGCTGCGCGCGATCCTCGCGAACGGCTACGACTACATCGTGATCGACGAGATCACCGCGGCCGCCGACTGGGTGGACGGCGCGCTCGTGAACCGCCGCTTCCGTCGGCTGCTGGAGGTGCTCCCGCCGCGCACCGTGATCGCGTACGTGAGCCTCGATCTCACGATGGCCTCCGATGACGGGGCCGCGATGCGCGCTCGCCGACAGCTGCTGTACGCGCTGATGCAGCACGGCCGCGCCCTCGCGCTCGAGGTCTACCTCCACACCGATCAGGTCCGCGCCGGGCTCGCGCCGGACACGCTGCGGCGCGCGGCGATCCGGCTCCGCGAGGCGGTGCTCGGCTTGCCGGACGGCGGGCACATCAACCGGCGCGCCATCACCGTGCTCGGCGTCTCGATCAACGCGCCCTACGCGCAATACCGTTACCTCGATCGACCCGCGCACGATCTCGCGTCGCTCCGCGCGCAGGCCCTCGCGGCGCGGACGTACGGCGCGCTCCTCCAGGAGCAGCGCGGCCTCGGGTACTACTTCGTGAACCGAAGCGACATCGAGCCGCTCGCCGGCGCGCCGTACGACCTCGATCAGCTCATCGGGGTGATGGCGGCCGAGGGTGAGCGCGCCGCGCGCGCGAGCGCGCCCTGAGGTCGGTGCGCCCCGAGGTCGTGGACGCTCGCGCCGTGGGGTCGCTACTGTGCCTCCGGATGGGCGAGCGCGACGGCTTCACCGGCATCGAGACGTACCGCCTCGGCGAAGCGGAGGCGACCGTCGATGCGCACGAGCCGGGCTGGCTCGTCGTGCTCTCGTCGAGCGCGTCGCGCGTGATCGAGCTGCGGCGCGGCACGACGCGCACGCTCGGGCGCTCGTCGGAGTGCGACGTCCAGCTCGCCGACCGCGCGATCTCGCGCAAGCACGCGGTGCTGCACGTCGGGGACACCGTCGTGATCGAGGATCTCGGGAGCGCGAACGGCGTGATGGTGTCGGGCGTACGGGTCGGCGAGCGCGCGCGGGCGGTGATCCCCGTCGGCGCCGCGGTCACCCTCGGCGAGACGCTGCTCGTGCTCCAGCGCGGCGCCGAGCCGCCGCGGCTCGAGGCGGCGCCGGCGATCGTCCCTCCCGCGTCGGATCGCGTGGTCGCGGATCCGGCGATGCGCGAGCTCTACTCGGTGATCGCGCGCGTGGCGCCGACGCGGCTGAACGTCTTGCTGCTCGGCGAGACGGGGACCGGCAAGGAGCTCCTCGCGGAGGCGCTCCACGCGGGATCCCCGCGCGCGCCCGGGCCGTTCGTGCGGCTCAACTGCGCCTCGCTCAACCCTGGGCTCCTCGAGAGCGAGCTGTTCGGTCACGAGCGCGGCGCGTTCACCGGCGCCGATCGCGAACGAACGGGCCTGCTCGAGGCGGCCGACGGAGGGACGCTGCTCCTCGACGAGGTCGGCGACATGCCCGTCGCATTGCAAGCGAAGCTGCTGCGTGCGATCGAGGACGGACGGGTCACGCGGGTCGGGTCGGTGCGCGCGCGGAGCGTGGACGTGCGGTTCGTCGCGGCGACGCATCGCGATCTCGAGGCGGAGGTCGCGGCGGGGCGGTTCCGGCAGGACCTGTTCTATCGCCTCCAGGGCATCCGCCTCGACGTGCCGCCCCTCCGCGATCGGCCGAGCGAGATCGTGCCGCTCGCGCGCGCGTTCGCGGAGCGGCTCTCGCCAGGCGCGACGGTCGGCCCCGAGGTCGAGGCGGCGCTCCTCCTCTACGCGTGGCCGGGCAACGTGCGCGAGCTCCGGAACGCGATCGAGCGCGCGCTCGCGCTGGGCGGTGGACGCCTCGCGGTGGAGCACCTCCCGGCGGCGGTCACCGGCGATCCGGCGGCCGCGCGCGCAGACAAGGGCGAGCTGCGCGAGGACCTCGCCGGGATCGAGAAGCGGCGCATCGTCGCCGCGCTCGCGCAGTGCGACGGCAACCAGACGAAGGCGGCGAAGCTGCTCGGGATGCCGCGCCGCACGCTCATCAGCCGCATCGAGGAGTACGACCTCCCACGGCCGCGTAAGGGCCGCGGCTGAGCGTGGTTGTGCGAGACCTGCACGACTTTCCGTCGCACCGGGGCTGAGCGTCCCCCGCGTTTTTGGGGTCGGCGGCTCACTCGCGCGTGCGCGCGCGTGGTGGCACGTCGCTTGTATTGGGCGGGGCGCGGAGGTCGCGATGAACGCTGCGCTGGGGACGAAGGCCGTGTGGGCCATGCCGCTGATGTTGGTCTGGGTGCTCGGGCGCGCGGGGTGCGTGGATGCGACGGGCTTCGACTCGAACGACGGCGGCACGGCGACGTTCTCCACGCTGGCGCACGCGTCCGCGGGGCGCCTCCCCGGTGTGGGGGCGAGCGACGATCCGTGCGCGCAGCGCCCGCCCGCCACGGTCCGCCACGGCTCGAGCGCGGACGAGATCTTGCGCGGGGGGTCGCACGGCGACGTGATCTATGGCGGCCCCGGCGACGACACGATCTACGGCGGCCCCGGCGACGACATCATCTTCGGCGGGCCGGGCGACGACGTGATCTACGGCGGCGGCGGGAACGACATCCTCTGCGGCGAAGCGGGCGACGACGTCATCCACGGCGATCGCGCGACCGCGACGCAGCTCGCCGACAACCAAGGCGAGGACTACATCGACGCCGGTCCGGGCCGCGACGTCGCCTGGGGGAACGGAGGCGACGACGTCATCCACGGCGGGACCGGGGGTGACGAGCTGCATGGCAACGAGGGCGACGACGAGCTCTACGGAGATCTCCTCGACGACACGATGTTCGGCGAGGGCGGCGACGATCTATTGGTCGGTGGACACGGCATCGACCGCATGTACGGCGGCGAGGGCAACGACTGGCTGCGCGGCGACACCAACCGCGACGTGATCCAGGGCGGCGCGGGCTACGACACCGCGAGCTTCATGACCGCGACGCCGCCCGGACAGCCGCTCACCCAAGAGAACATCGACGACTTCCTGATCGGTCGCGACCCCGAGACCGGCGAGCTCGATCCGGAGCGCGCCACCCTGCCGCGCGAGCTCTGGGGCACCGCGGTGGCGCTGGATCCGCCGTTCGCCGCGGGGCTCATCGCGGAGGGCGTGGTGGTGGTGAACCAGCCGACGGTGAACGGAGTGTTGACACCGTTCGGGCGCGCGGTGGGCGACGGCTCGCCCGAGGAGCTGCGCGGGATCGAGACGATCGTCGGCTCTGCGTTCGCCGACCTCATCGTCGCGGGACCGGGGACGCCGTTCGTGTTCGCGGAGCTCGGCGACGACACCGTGATCACCACCGGGCCGACCGTGGTGTCGGGCGGTGGGGGCAACGACACGTGCACTCCGCTGCCGTGCGCGCCCGAGGAGGAGCCGCCCGCGCGTGGGAGCGACGTCTACGTCGCGCTCGCCACCCCCGAGCGGGATCCCGGCCTCGTCGTGCTCGGGACGACCGGCGACGATCACCTCGACATCTGGATGGACGACGGCGTAGTCATGGTGCGCTCGACCGATCGAAGGAACATCACGCCGGGCTTCGGCTGCCGCGTCGGTCTCTCCCCGTGGGTGGTGGAGTGCGCGGTCGGTCCCGTGCGCCTGGGCTGGGTCATGGCGTACGGCGACGACGGCAACGACCGGATCAGCCTCGAGCAGGGGGGCTTCCCGCACGACCTCACCGCGACGATCGACGGCGGCGAGGGCGACGACGTGCTCCGGGGCCACGACGGGCAGGACATCCTGTTCACCGGCGGCCGCGTCGGTCGCGACGAGCTCTGGGGTCTCGAAGGGGACGACGCGCTCCTCAGCCTCGGGCCGGGCGTGCTGGGCGGCGCCGACGCGGATCGGATGTACGGCGGGCCGGGGCACGATCAGCTGGTGGCCAACTATCCTTGCGGTGGCCACTCGATGCACGGCGGGGACGGCTGGGACGTCGGCGGCTTCGCGCGGGTCGGCACGTCGTTCTCCGACCCGACGGAGCGCTGCCGGCAGCGCATCCACGCGCGGATCGGCGGTCGCGCGTATCAGCCGTTCTTCTGTCCGATGGGGCAGGGCACCGATCTCGCGAATGACATCGAGGTGCTCGAAGGCGCGGGCGGCAACGACGTGCTGATCGGCAACGGAAACGACAACACGATCTGGGGCTGGGGCGGCAACGACGTCCTGCGCGGCCTCAGCGGCGACGACGTGCTCGAGTCGCACGACGGAGACGACTGGCTGTTCGGTGGAAGCGGGCACGATTCGTTGCGCGGAGGACACGGCTTCGATCGCATCCATGCGGCGGACGGCGAGGCCGACAAGCAGATCGACTGCGGAGCCGACGGCGGGCGGATCGAGAACGCGGACCCGAGCGACCCGAACGGCCACGCCTGCGCGACGGCGGCGTGGGACGGGAGCGAGCCGTGGCGCGACGTCTGCTGTCCGACCGATCCGAGCCAGGAGCGATCCGAGGCGTGGGATCGCGTGTGTGAGGCGTCCCGTCTCGAGTGACCCGGAGCATCGCGTGCTAGACCCTCGCGACGGAGATCGCGACGGGTTGCTCTGTGCCCTCGAACCCGATCTCGACCCTCGTCGCTCCTCGACGATACTCCGGCATCGCCTCGTCCCGCCGAGGGCCAATCTCGCGCCCGAT
>JBFWYI010000082.1:0-48110 GCA_050186575.1 Sandaracinaceae bacterium
GGCCCTCGGCGGGACGAGGCGATGCCGGAGTATCGTCGAGGAGCGACGAGGGTCGAGATCGGGTTCGAGGGCGTCGATCAACCCGTCGCGATCTCCGTCGCGAGGGTCTAGTCGCCGGCGAGCTCGCCGAGCGCTTGGCTCAGCTCGAAGTCGACCGTCGTCTCCTGACGCGGCGCCACGCTGATCTGTCGGGTCAGGATCACCGGCGCCGAGTAGCGCGGTCGCCCCGACGCCTCCCCGAGCACGCGCCAGCCTTCGTGCCAGACCCGCACCGTATAGCTGGCGGGCGGCACGCCCTCGATGCGGAAGCGTCCATCTTCGTCGGAGATCGCGACGTAGGGATGCGCGGTGGCCACGATCCACGCTTGCTCCCATCCGTGCCCCGCGTCGTCGACGACGCGGTAGATACCTGGCGTCGAGAGCGAACGAGCGACCTGCGAGCCTTGCTCGGGGAGCCCGACGTCGATCGCGGTGCGACCGTCGAGCGTCGCGTGGACGTTGTGGATGACGGGATCGCGGTTGGCCAAACGCAGCGGCTGACCGAGCGTCACCGAGACGAGATGGGGAACGAATCGACACCGCTCGTGCGCGAGCAGCGGCGCTTCCGCCGGCACGTCGAGCGCGCGCCCGCGACGCACGTCGACGAGCTCGACCACCGTCCCCGCGACGCCGCCGCGCGACGAGATGCGCAGCGCTTCCGACTCGCGCTGCTCGCCGCACGCCTCGGCGTGCGTGTCCACGGTGAAGCGCGCGACCTCCGGACGCTCGCCCGCCCAACGCACCGCTCCGGCGAGCGCGCCGACGCGCTCCAGCTCCGCGGGGTCCTCGATCACCGTGTACTCCGCGCTCGGCGGGCTCGGATCGGACGCGACGTCGGGCGCTGGGTCACCCCGATCGGTCGGCGTCGTCGGATGCGGATCTTCCGAGCAGGCACCGAGCAGCGACGCACTCAGCAACGGCGCGACCCACGTCGCCACCATCCCGACTGCGTGCCCCCTCGACAAATCGACTCCTCCATTCGGGCGTCGGCCGCCCCACGCTCGTGCGGGACGGAAGCGTTTCGAACTCGTCGCGCCTCCCGTCGACGCGCGCGCGTCGCCGGAGAGCTCCCGTGCTCATCGAGCGCGAGCGCGAACGCTCGGCTCTTCGACGGTCAAGATGGCGAATAGCACAGCGCGATCGCGAAACGATCATATTCGTCACGAGCGCGATCGAAATTGTGCCGACACCGCGGCGCGCGATCGAAAAAAACGCGCGTCGGCGTGCGATGCAAGTCTCGTTCAACGCGCGCGCTCGCGCGTCATCGACGGATCGGCGAGCGGCGCGGTCGAGCGGCGCGCTCGAGCCGCGCGCTCGAGCCGTCAGCGGAGCGTCGCGACGGCGCGCGCGATCCGATCGACGCCCTCACGGATCGTCTCGGGCGAGCACGCGTAGCTCATGCGCACGTAGCCCGGCGCACCGAACGCGGTACCGGGGACCACCGCGCAGTGAGCCGCCTCGAGCAGCCACTGCGAGACCGCGACGTCGTCTTCGAGGGTCGCGGCGTCCGCGCGCTTGCCGACGAGCGCGCTCACGTTCGGGAACGCGTAGAACGCGCCCTCGGGTGCCCGGCAGCTCACGCCCTCGATCGCGTTGAGGCCCTCGACGATCAGCGCCCGGCGCTCGGCGAACGCACGCTTCATCTCCTCGACCGGCCCCCGGTCCCCGCGCAGCGCCGCCACCGCGGCATGCTGCGCGACCGCGGCCGGGTTGGTGGTCGACTGGCCCTGCAGCTTGTCGACCGCCTTGGCGACCGCGGCCGGCCCGATCATCCAGCCGATGCGCCAGCCTGTCATCGCGTATGTCTTGCTCACTCCGTCGACGAGGATGAGCCGGTCGCGGAGCTCTGGCGCCACCTCGAGCATCGAGCGCTGATCGAAGCCGTCGTACACGAGCTCGGCGTAGATCTCGTCGACGATCACCCAGACGTCGGGGTGCTTCACGAGGACGTCGGCGAGCCCGCGGAGCTGGCCCCGGTCGTACGCGGCGCCCGTCGGATTCGATGGGCTGCAGAGGATCACCGCGCGGGTCCGCTCGCCGATCGCCGCCTCGAGCTGCTCGGGGGTGAGCCGAAACCCTGACTCCTCGGTCGTCTCGACGAATCGCGGCACCGCGTCGACGAGCTCCGCCTGGCTCGGATAGCTCACCCAGTAGGGCGTCGGGATGAGCACCTCGTCGCCCGGCTCGAGCAGCGCCATCGCGAGGTTGAAGAGCGTGTGCTTGGCGCCGATCGAGACCACGATCTCGTCGAGCGAGCACACGTGACCGCCGCGCCGACGCGCGGAGTCGTCGCGGATGGCCTCGAGCAACGGCTTGATGCCGCGCACCGCGGTGTAGTGGCCGGCGCCCTCGTCGATCGCGCGCTTGGCCGCCTCGCAGATGTGCGCGGGGGTCGGGAAGTCGGGCTCGCCGACCCCGAACGCGAGCACGTCCACGCCCTTCGCACGGAGCTCCGCGGCACGCTGCGACACGGCCAGCGTCGCGGAGGGCTTCATCGAACGGATCCGCTTCGCGATCGGGTGCGTCATGCACGCCTACTACCACGCGAGCCGCGAGCACACTACGGCCGCCCGGGGGATCTCCGAGCGGCCAAGCCATCCAGCGACGCCACGCGACGGCTCGCGCGCGACGTCGGCGCTCAGATGATGATGACGTAGCCGTCGGGCGGCACGACGATGTAGACGTTGCGCTCGTCGAGGCGCGCGACGCCGTTGCCGAGCACCACGATCGTGCAGCGGAACACCTGCGCGACCTCGGCCGGCATCCGCACGTCGTTGTAGAAGTCGACGTCGAACTGCACCTGCGTGCCGGGGATGACGCCGTAGAAGGTCGTCATGTCCTTCGACGAGTACGTCACGCCGGGCATCGGGCCCATCGCGGTGCCGTTGTAGCCCTCGAGCGGCGTGATGCTCTTGATGAACGTCGTCGCGTCGAAGTTGTCGGGGTTCCCCATGACGTTCTCGCGCGCCGTGCTCACGTCCTGCGGCGTACCGCCGACGAGATCGCGAACCGCGTCGACGACCGTCGTGTCGATGCCGCTCCCATCGCCGTTGATGTCGAAGACGAGCGCGGAGCCATCGGCGCGCACCGCGCCGGTCGCCGTGGACATCTGCACGTAGTCGTTGCGCCCGGCGCCGCCGGTCCCGCCGCTGAAGATCGAGATGACGCGCGCGCCGATCCCGTTGAGCGCGGCCACCGTCTCGTCGAACGCCGGCGCGGTGAAGCTGTAGCTCTGGTTCCCGCCGGGCCCGTTGTGGAACACGTTGTCGCCGAACAGGAGGATGATCGGCAGCGACCCGGCGCGGAAGCACGGGTAGCCGATGGGACGTCCGAGGTCGTCGGGGCGCGCCGGGCAGGCCCCGCGGTCGGGCACCGCGCCGCCCGGCCAGGTGAGGCCCATCCCCGTCGCGGTCGCGTGGAGCGCCGGCACGTAGGACTCGGGCGGATCGTTGCCGTCATGGCAGGGCAGCCCCTCGACCGCCTCGAGGATGTCCGGGCGACCGTTCGCGCCGCTCACCGTCACCGAGCCGATCGACGGCGGGCACGTGTTCGCGTTCGCGGAGACCGACCAGGCCCCGACGTCCTGATCGAACGGAGCGATGTCGCGCAGGTTGTAGTACGGGACGTCTTGGCCCGAGCCGTAGCCGGAGTACGGGAAGTCATCCATCCCGCCCGCCCCGAACTGCACGTTCGTGATCTCGCCCTGGATGCCGGGGATGATCACGGTGAGCAGCCCGTTGATCAGGTTCGTGCGCTCGCCGCGCATCGAGCCGGTCATGTCGACGAGGAAGTAGACGTCGGCCTGCTCGATGTTCGTGCCGAACGTCAGCGTCCGGGTCTCGTGATCGCCGAGGTACGGCAGGACGACGAAGAAGTCGTCCGGGCTGATCGTGCTGGTCGGGTCGTTCGGATCGGTGCCCGCCGCGCCCTCGGCGAGGTCGGTCACGCCATCTCCGTCGGAGTCGGCGTTGGTCGGTGACGTCCCGTTGGCGACCTCCTCCGCGTCCGGCAGGCCGTCGTTGTCGCTATCGGCGTCGAGAAAGTCGGGAACGCCGTCGCCGTCCGAGTCGAGCGGCGCGCACGGGTTCGCGGGGCTGCCGCCTTCGGTCGCGTCGCTGAGGCCATCGTTGTCGGAGTCGGGATCCCCGACGTTCGCGATGCCATCGCCGTCGGTGTCGCCCGCGCCCTCGCGCTGATCCGCGATCCCGTCGCCGTCCGTGTCGCGCGTGTCCTCGCAGCCGTTCGTCGGATCGGCGGCGTCGTGCGTGCCGCCGTCCTCGTTGCGACGGCCGAGCCCGCCGGGCGCACAGCCGGGCGGAACCCATGCGAGCGTCAGCGCGAGGACCGCGATCCACGGGACGCGCGATCGCGTAGGCCGACCCGAGGATGCGAGATCGCCCTCGCTCGAGCGATGGGAGGGGGCGAGCACGTTCCGCATAGGCTTGACCTCCGCCGCCGGGGGCGCCTCCCCAGCGCGATCACTATTCATTAAGCGTCTCCGCGTGTCGAGGCCGCAATCGCGGCCCGCGTTGACAGAAGTGGCCCGAAGCGGTAGCAGAGGCCCCAAACCCGGCGCCTGCGGCGCGGGAAGGACCGAGAGAACACCATGACGACGACGATGCTCCGTAAGACGATGCTCGCCGCGACGATGATCGCGCTCGGGGGCGTTTCTGGCCTCCTCACGGCGTGCAACGGTCCCGAGTACCCGAACTGCGACAACGACGAGCAGTGCCACGAGGGCGAGTTCTGCGTGAACGGGCAGTGCCAGCAGTGCCGCCCCGACGGGAACGACTGCGGCGCGGGCCAGCGCTGCGTGGACGGTCGCTGCGACGCGATCCCGGGTTGGTGCGGATCGTCCGGCGACTGCCCGAGCGGCCAGGAGTGCGTGGACAACCGCTGCGTCGCGTCGACCACCTCGGGGAACGACACCGGCAACACCGGGAACGGGGGTTGCTCTCTCCAGACGGTGTACTTCGCCTACGACTCGAGCGACATCGGCGGCGGCACCGGCAACGCGCTGGAGTCGAACGCGCGGTGCATCAACGAGCGCGACGTCCCGCACGTCACGATCACCGGCCACTGCGATCCGCGCGGCACCGAGGAGTACAACCTCGCGCTGGGCGATCGCCGCGCGCGTGGCGTGCAGTCCTACATGGAGCGCCTCGGCGTCGACCGCAGCCGGATGACCACCCGCTCGATGGGTGAAGAGATGGCGCGCGGCTCCGACGAGTCGAGCTGGTCGCAGGACCGCCGCGTCGAGTTCGAGGAGCGTTGAGCGGATCGCCCTCGCGCCGGGCGGGGCGAGCGACGACCCGCCCGTTCTCGGGTCACCTCGCGCGCCGCGCGGGGCGGCCGGCGTTCGTGGCGTGCGTGCTCGCGCTCGGCGGCACCGTGCTCGCGGCGTGTTGGACGACCGCCGCGGACGGCGACGCGCTGCGCCGCCGCGTCGATGACCTCGAGCAGGGTCAGGAGTCGCAGCGGACGGAGCTGGCGACCCAGCTCGACGGCGCGCAGACGAAGATGGCGCAGCTCGAGGACGTGCTCGACCGCGCGACCAAGGTGGTCCAGCGCGCGAGCGCCGACACCGGCGCCCAGGTCGAGACGCTGCAGCAGCAGGTGATGACGCTCGAGGGGCAGCTCGCCGAGCTGCGCGACGAGGTCAACCGCCAGTCGACGCAGCTGTCCGAGCAGCAGAACGAGAACGAGCGCCAGCTCAAGAAGCTCGCGCAGCACGTGGGCCTCGACACCGCGCTCTCGGAGGCGGACATCCCGGCCGGTGCGGACGAGCACTGGCAGGCGGCGGAGCAGGCGTTCACCCAGCGCCAGTGGGGCCTCGCGCGCTCGCTCTACCGCGCGTTCGCGCAGCGCCACTCCAGCGACGAGCGCGTCGACAACGCGCAGTACAAGGTCGGCCTGAGCTACCTCCGCGAGGAGCGTCCGGCCACGGCGCTCGGCGAGCTCCGCCAGGTCATCACGGACCACCCGCGCGGCGACGTGGCGGGCGACGCGCTCCTCGACATGGCCAACGCGTTTTACGCGCTCCACGCGTGCACCGACGCGCGCTCCGCGCTGCAGGCGTTCATCCGTTCCTACGCGCGGCACGACCGCATCCGCGAGGCGCGCGACCAGCTCCGCGTCGTCCAGCGCGCCCCCGCCAGCTACTGCACGCGCTAGGGCCCTACCGCGCGGGCGCGCCCCGATTGTCGGGGACGAGCCAGAGCACGTAGCGGACGAGCGCGTCGAGCTCCTCGCGCGTGAGCTCCTGCGGTTCCATCGCCGTCCCGTCGATCCCATCGCGGATCACGCGGGCCAGCTCCGAGCGGTCGGGCACCCCTCCACGCGGCGCGAGGCGCGGATAGCTCCCCGCGCTGAGATCGGCGGGCGGCGGACGCAGGCTCGACGCGTACGGTCCGTCCCCCGCGCCGCGCAGGCCATGGCAGCGGCGACAGCGCTGCACGTACACGAACTCGCCGAGATTCATGGTGTCGGCCGAGACCTCCGCGCCCGCGACCTCGACCGGCGCCTCGAACGAGCGCTCGCCTTCGCCGCAGGCGATCGCCACGAGCGCGAGCATCGCGACGACCCCGCCCCTCAACGGCCCTCCGCGAGCAAGCGCCGCGCATCGTGCTCGAGCCGCTCCAGCCCTTCGCGGTCCGTGTCGTACAGGCCGCGCATGACTTGGTGGCGATCGACGAGGATGAAGCGTCCCGTGTGCAGGATGTCGTAGCGGCCATCCTCACGATCCACGCGATCGCCCATCGGGAGGCGCAACGAGAGGTGCACCACGCGGTTCACGTCGTCGTAGGCGCCGGTGAGGAAGTGCCATCGCGTCGTGTCGGCGCCGTAGCGCTCCGCGTACGCGCGCAGCACCTCGGGCGTGTCCGTCTGCGGATCCACGCTCAGCGACACGTACGCGAGGTCCGGATCGTCGAGCCGGCGATGGAGGTTCGCCATCGAGTTGCTCATCATCGGGCAGATCGAGGGGCACGACGTGAAGATCAGATCGAGGATCCACACTCTGCCCGCGAGGTCCTCGGTGCCGAAGTCGTGACCGTCCTGATCGGTGAGCACGAAGTCGGAGATCGGCACGAGCTCCTCGAGCGGAGGCTCGTCCTCGCCACACCCCGAGAGCAGCGCGAGGGCGGCGAAGGCAACGCGCGTCGCGAGGCGCATCCCGTCGCGAGTCAGGACAGCGCCGCGACGTCGAACGCGAGCGCGGCGAAGAGGAGCGGCAGGTAGATGAGCGAGGCGACGAACAGCTGGCGCGACCAGCGGTGCATCGCGAGCTCCGAGGACGCCGCGCGGAACAGCCCCACGACCGACATCGCGAAGAACCCGACGCCGAGCACGCCTGCGATCACGAGGTAGCCCGTCCCCGCGATGCCGAGCGGGACGAGGAGGAGGCTCACCGGGACGAGCGCACCGGCATAGAGGATCGCGTTGCGCACCGTCGCCGCGCGCCCGCGCACCGCCGGCCACACCTTGATGCCGGCCCGCGTGTACTCGCGCTCGCGGAAGATGCTGATCGCGAGGAAGTGCGGCATCTGCCAGAGGAAGAGGATGCCGAACAGCACGATGCCCGGAGCGCCGAGCTCGCCCTGCGCGGCGGTCCACCCCATCAACGGCGGCATCGCGCCGGGGATCGCGCCGACGAGGAGCGCGATCGGGCTGCGCTGCTTGAGCGGCGTGTAGACCCAGACGTAGGAGACGAGCGCGATCGCGCCGAGCAGCCCGGTGAGCGGGTTGGCGACGATGCAGAGCACCGGCACGGCGACCGCGCCGAGGGCGAGGCCGAGGCCGAGCGCCCACCCCGGAGCGAGGCGACCGGCCGGCAAGGGGCGGCGCGCGGTGCGCGTCATGTGACGATCGACGTCGCGCTCGAGCCAGCAGTTCAGCGTGTTGGCCGAGCCGACCACCATCGCGGTGGCGAGCAACGTAAAGAGGATGGTCGAGATCGGCAGCGCGGTCGGCGCGAGCGCGAGCCCGCCCGCCGTCGTGAGGATCACCATGATCGTGATCCGCGGCTTCGTGAGCGCCACGAGGTCGCGCAAGCTCACACGGCTGCGATTCAGGGGGCTGTCGGTACGCGCGAGGCCGTCCATCAGATGCTCGGGGCCGTCGGGCGTGCGCCCGGGGGGCGGCGGTTAGTAGCAAGGCCCACGAGGGCCCGTCAACCCGAAGGGTCGCGAGGACGTAGGTCGGCTCGTCGCTCGCGACAACCCCACCGCGCTCAGCGCATGAGGATCGCGAGCGCGAGGGCCACGGTGCCGATCATCGCGAGGAGCGCTCCGAGCCCGAGCACGATCCACGGCGTGCGCGACGGCGTGGGCGGCGGCGTCATCACGGGGGTCGGCGCGTTCGACGACGGCGGGCTCGGCTGCGGCTGCGGCGTGACCGACGAGGCCGACGCGCGACCGGGGTCCTCGCTGATCGGGACGGCGCGCATCGCGCCGGTCATCACCTGCCCGCGCGCCACCATCTTCAGCGCGTTCGCGAAGTCCGACGCGCTCGCGAAGCGGTCCTGCGGCTTCTTCGCCAGCGCGCGAGAGAGCACGTCCTCGAGGCCGGGAGGGAACTCGCGATCCGGCGCGCGCTCGCTCAGCGGGATCGGCGGTTCTTTGATGTGCCGCTGGATGTACTCCATCGGCTGCCCCGCATCGAAAGGCAGCTTGCCGGTCAACAGCTCGTAGAGGATCACCCCGAGCGAGTAGATGTCCGAGCGCCCGTCGAGCTGCTCGCCGCGCGCCTGCTCGGGGCTCATGAACTCGGGCGTCCCGAAGACCATCCCCTCCTGCGTGAGGATCAACGAGCCCGGCCGCATCTGCTGCTCGCTCACCTTCGCGAGACCGAAGTCGAGCAGCTTGGGGAAGTCCTCGATCCCGCCTTGGCTCGTCAAGAAGATGTTCTCGGGCTTCAGGTCGCGGTGGACGATCCCGCCGCGATGCGCCTCCTCGAGCGCGCCGCACGCCTGGATGATCACGTTGATCGCCCGGATCGGCTCCATCGGCCCTTCGCGCCGCACCGTCTGCGCGAGGTTCCGACCCTCGAGGTACTCCATGACGAAGTAGCACGCTCCGTCCTCGAGCTGCCCGTACAGGAACACCCGCGCGGTGTTCGGATGCGAGAGGTGGCTCATCGCGCGCGCCTCGCGCTTGAACCGGGTGACCAGATCCTTTCGGGTCAGGTAGCGCGAGTGGAGGATCTTGATGGCCACGAACCGGCGCATGTCCGGCTGCTCGGCCTTGTAGACCGCACCCATCCCCCCCGAGCCGATCTTCTCGATGACCCGGAACTGCCCCGCGACGTCTCGGCCGAGGTACGGGTCGCTCACGGCGCGAGCATATCAACAATCGTGGCCTTGCCTATCGCCGTCGCACCGGACGGTCACACGGGTGGAGATCGCGTGCGACGCCGCGGCGCGAAGTACTAGAGTGCCCACCACCCGAATGGTCAGCTCACCGTTCCCCTACGATCGGCTGCCCGCGATCGATCGCGCCGAGGCGCGCGCGCGGTCGACGTGGGCGCGCTCGGGTCCGGCTCACGATCTGCGCGACGCGGCGAGCGCGATGAGCAGCCTCCTGGGCGCGCGGATCGCGGTGGACGTCGAGCGAGCCTGGGCGCGCGCGAGCGGCTTGCCCGCCGATGCGGATCTCCCGACCGCGCTCCTTGAGGGCCCCGCCTCGGTGGCGCTCACCTTGGAGCCGCAGCTCGCCGACGCGCTGGTCGGGCGCGCGCTCGGCGTGGAGAGCGCGCGAGGCAACGAGGGCGCGGCCGGACCGCTCGGCGACGCGGAGCGCGGAGTCCTCGCGTACGTGTTGGGGCGATGGCTCGCGCCCAGCCGGTGGCACGTGGCCGCGGTGCTCGCGTGTCCGGCGCCGCTCGCGTACGCGGCGCTCTCGATCCGATGGCCGCTCGCGATCGAGATCGACGCGAGCCGCTATGCCGCCGACGTGTGGCTGCCCGCCGTCGCGCCCGCTGCGCCGCGCGCGCATCGAATGGACGAGACGCCGGTCGAGATCGCGATCGTAGTCGGGCGCGCTCGCCTCGCGATCGCCGACGTCCGAGGACTCCGCGCGCGCGACACGCTGATCCCCGACGCGATCGGGGTGGACACCGACGGGCGCGGCGCGGTGGAGCTGCGGGCGCTCGGCACGCGGTGGATGGCGGACGGCGATCCGAGCGCGGGCTTCGCGGTGCGCACGAGACGGGAGTGGACGAACATGAAGGCGACGAACGAAGAAGCGGCCTGGCTCGAGCACGCCGCGGATCAGCCGGTGACCCTCACCGTCGAGCTCGCGAGGGTGAGCGTCCCGTTCGGCACCGTCGCAGCGCTCGCGCCGGGTGCGGTGCTGGAGACCGGTCACGCGATAGGCTCGGAAGTCACCTTGCGCCTCGGCGACCGCGTCGTCGCGCGCGGCGAGCTCGTCCAGGTGGACGGCGAGATCGGTGTCCGGATCGTGCGCGTCGACGCCGGCTGACGCTCAGGGCAGCGCGACGACGAGGTCGCCGCTGACGATGTCGCCCTCGCGCAGCTCGATGAGGCTCATCGCGCCGTCGTAGACGAACAGCTGATAGTGGTCGATCGCACCGGGCACGCGCGCGCGGTCCTCGATGTGCGCAAGGAACGTGTACCCCGCCGCGCCGTCGATCGTGGCGGGTCCGCGGAAGTCGGCCTGATTGATCCCGTTGAAGCGGCAGAGGATCTCGTCGGGCTCGAGGTCGATCACCGAGCGGGTGGGGACGCAGCCGCAGCCGTGTCCACCGTGCCCGTGGCCACCGTGTCCGTGGCCGTGGCCATGCTGCCCGTGCCCGTGCCCGTGGTGCCCATGCCCGTGCCCCGAGTGACCGCGACCGTGGCCATGACCGTGCCCCTCGTCCGTGTCCTCGTCGATGTCCTCATCGACGTCGCCGTCGGAGTCGCAGCCGACTTCTGGCAGTAGGTGCTCCCAGCTCCCGGTCACCGCGAGGCCGGTCCCCTCGACGAGTCCGCCCGTCTCGTCGCCGTCGACGAGCGCCGCGGATCCGGAGACGGTGCAGACCGTGGTCTCCACCTCCATCTCGGCTTCCGTGCCCGAGCCGAGGTCGTTCGCACAACCGGAGACGATCGTCAGCGCGAGCAGAGTCGGGGTTCCATAGAGCCATCGTCGGAGTGTCACGGTGCTGCACCTCTGCCGAGAGAGTGGATTTCCCCAGGAGCGGGTTCAGTGTGCAACGTCCGTACACCGGGATCAAGCGCCCGCGAAGAGGGTCTGGTAGTGTTTCTTTGGTCACCATGCGTTCGGCATGCGACCCACAGCGCCGCCCCGGGCTCGCCGTCGGGGACCTGGGCTTGGCCGAGCGCCTCGGGGTGCGAGATCTGTTCGTGATCGGAGCCCTCGCGCTCGCGGCGTGCACCGCACGGCCGATGGTGAACCCGGGCGAGCCCTGCGAGCTGAACACCGAGTGCGTGACGCCTCTCGTCTGCCGCCTCGGCTTTTGCCGGGTCGAGTGCCGCGAATCTCGCGACTGCGGCCCGAGCGCGGCCTGCGTCCGTGACGTGAACGGCCTCGGCGCGTGCACCCTCCTCGAGGAAGCGACCTGCACACGGCCGAGCCAGTGCGTCGAGCCGTTGGTGTGCCGCTTCGGACAGTGCACCAACGCGTGCAGCGAGGACATCGACTGCCCGCCCGGCGCGCGCTGCCTCGACGACGGGAGCGGCGAGCTCGCCTGCATCGACATGGCGGAGACCGAGTGCGCGCTGAACAGCGACTGCATCGACCCGCTCCTCATCTGCGCGGTCGATCACCGATGCCGCGAGGCGTGCCGCACCGATCGCGACTGTCGAGACGGACTCGTCTGCCGCGATGATCTCTACGAGCACCCCGTGTGCGCGACGGCCACCGCGCTTCCCGACGGGGGGCTCGACGCGGGAACGATGGACGCGGCCATGCTCG
Source organism: Sandaracinaceae bacterium (assembly GCA_050186575.1). Lineage (GTDB taxonomy): Bacteria > Myxococcota_A > Polyangia > Polyangiales > Sandaracinaceae > JAUHXR01. The sequence continues at coordinate 11,973 of JBFWYI010000082.1, forward strand.
ATGCGGGAGCCGGCGATGCGGGAGCGGGCGATGCGGGGCTCGTCGCTCCGCCCGGCCCCCCGCGGCTCGCCGCGGGCACCGACCACACGTGTGGATCCCGGGCCGCCGACCAGACCGCGTGCTGGGGGAGCAACGCGGTGGGACAGATCGGCGACGGCACGATGGTCTCGCCGCGCTCCTCCGCAACGATGCTTGCGACGACCGGCGTGACCGTGGTCGGCGCAGGATCGTTCCACTCGTGTGTCGCGAGCGGGACCCAGCTGCGCTGCTGGGGCGGCAACGCCTACGGGCAGGCGGGCCCGGGCCCGGACCCGACCCTCTCCCCCACCGCCGTCCCCGGGCTGCCCGCTCCCATCACCGACGTCGCGTCGGGGGCGGGCCACACCTGCGCGATCGCCTCCGGGCGGCTCTTCTGCTGGGGTGACAACGCGCAGGGCCAGCTCGGCACCGGGGACAACACACCGCAGCCGACGCCCGTCGAGATCACGTCGCTGCCCGCTCCGCCGGTGCAGGTCTCGACATTTAGCAACACGACGTGCGTGCGACTCGCGACCGGCGCGGCGTACTGCTTCGGCAGCGGGTCGAGCGGACAGGTCGGCGACGGCGGCGGCGTGAATCGCAACGCGCCGAGCCCGGTCAGCGGGCTGACCGACGCGATCCAGATCGGCGCGGGCACGACGTTCGCGTGCGCGCTCCGCGCGACCGGCGAGGTCTCGTGCTGGGGCAATGACTTTTTCGGACAGCTCGGGAACGGGGCGGGGACGATGAACGGCACCACCCCGGGGGGACCGCTCACCCTCCCGATCCCGGTCCGCGAGATCGCGGTGGGCAGCGCTCACGCGTGTGCGCGCGCCGACGATGGCGTGTACTGCTGGGGCCAGAACACGCAGTCGCAGTGTGGTATCGACGTGACGAGCGCGACCCAGCTCGACGTGCCGACCCTCGTGCCGGGCGGCGGCATCGTCGACTCGATCGCCGCGGGGAGCGCCCACACCTGCACGCGCACCGGAACGAGCTTTGCGTGCTTCGGCAGCAACTCCGCGGGCCAGCTCGGGGTCGGGAGCCTGACCCCGACGCGGTCGGCCGCGCCGCTCATGGTGGTGTGGCCATGATCGATCCGCGCCGCTCTTCGACCCTCGCGCTCGCGCTCGCGCTCGGGCTGGCGCTGGTCCCGGCGTGCACGCGCCCGTCGCCCAACATGGGCGCCGAGTGCAGCCTCAACTCGGACTGCGGCGAGCCGCTCGTATGCGGTCTCGGCCGGTGTCGGCGCCAGTGTCTCGACTCGCGGGACTGCGGCGCCGGCCTGCGCTGCCTCGCGATGGGAGACTCGAGCAGCTGCCAGCTCACCACCGAGGTCAGCTGCACGCTCACCAGCGACTGCACGGGAGGCCTCGTCTGCACGTTCGGGACGTGCTCGACGGCGTGCGTGACGGATCGCGACTGTCCGCCCGGCGCGACGTGTCAGGCGGTCGACGGAAGCACCAACGCGTGCGTCGAGGTGCTCGCCGAGCTCTGCATCTACGACAGCGACTGCCCGGAGCCCCTCGTGTGTGGATCGACCCAGCAGTGCGAGCTCGAGTGTCGTGAGGACCGCGACTGCGACGCTCCGCGCCACTGCGTGCTGAACCTCTGCCAGCTCGTCGACGGGGGCGGATGAGCTACCCGAAGCTCGAGGCGCAACCGACGCGCGAGATCGGGCCCTATCGACTTGCACATCGCTTTGCGGTGGGCGGGATGGCCGAGGTGTTCCGCGCGCTCTGGCCGCAGAGCGCGGGCGGCGACCGTGCGGTCGTGATCAAGCGGCTGCGCCCGGACCTCGCGGCCGAGACGGAGTCACGGCGCATGTTCGAGCGCGAGATCGCGCTCGGCCGCCAGATCGCCCATCCGAACGTCGTCGCGGTGCTCGATCACGGCCACGACGGCGGCGTGCCCTACCTCGTCCTCGAATACGTGTTCGGGGTCGACCTCGCGCGCCTCACCAAGGTGCTCTCCGCGCGCTCCGCCCGCTTGCCGGTGCCGCTCGCGGTCTGGATCGGCACCGAGCTCCTCGCGGGGCTCGACGCCGTGCACCGCGTAGCGGGCCCGGACGACGATCCGCTCCACATCGTGCACCGCGACGTCAGCCCATCGAACGTCTTCCTCTCGGTCCACGGCGAGGTGAAGCTCGGCGACCTCGGCATCGCGCGCGAGGCGATGCGACCCGGCGGGCGGCGGCGCGACCTGGCCGCCCGGGCCAAGGGAAAGATCGGCTACCTCCCTCCCGAGCAGGTGGCCGGCTTCGAGGTCGATCAACGCGGTGACGTGTTCAGCGCCGCGGTGGTCATCGCGGAGCTGCTCATCGGTCGGCCGCTGTTCGGCGGCGCGACCGAGATCGGCGTGCTCCTCGCGATCCGCGATGGCGACCTCAGCGCGCTCCGTGCCGCGCAAGGATCATTGCCGGTCGGGCTCGTGGAGGCGCTCGTCTCTGGCCTCGAGCGCTCGGTCGACAGCCGGCTCCCCTCCGCCGAGGCGCTGCGCCGTGCGCTCCTGCCGTTCGCCGGGTCCGAAGCGCAGCCGCGCGAGCTCGGGCGCTTCGTCGCGCTCGCGCTGGACGAGCTCGAGCACGATCATCAGCACCGGGGGGCGCTCGCGGAGACCGTCGAGAAGGACGGCGCGTGGTTCGATCGCGAGACCCCACCGCCGCCGACCATGGATGCCGAGAGCGCGGTCCTCTATCGCGCGGACCGGGACGGCGAGACGATCGGGACGTACGCGCTCGGCGAGCTGGTAGGCGCCATCTCGACCGGAGTCGTCGGCGCGCTGGATGTCATCCACTACGAGAACGGTCGCGCCGAGACGCTCGCCGCGATCCCCGAGCTCGCGCGCTACCTCCCGAGCTCGACGCGCACCCCCAGCCTACGCGAGCGCACGCGGCTCGCGTCGACGAGCGAGATCTTCGAGCTCAGCGAGCGGTCGGTCCTCGGCATCCTCGCCGAAGCGCTCGCGATGCGGCACGAAGGGCTGCTGCTGTGCGAGCAGGATGGAGTGCGCAAGGAAGTTTACCTCTCCGAGGGCGCGCCCAGCTTCGTCACCTCCAACCGCAACGAGGAGCTGCTCGGGGAGTCGCTCGTCCGCGCCGACGTGATCGCCCGCGAGGAGCTCGACCTCGCGCTGGCCGTCATGCCGCGCTTCGAAGGCCGCCTCGGCGAGACGCTCGTCGCGCTCGGGCTCGTCGACCCGGTCGAGCTGTTCCGGATGATCTCCGAGCAGGTGCGCGAGAAGGTGGTCGAGCTCTTCGAGTGGCGACGCGGCACCGCCGCGCTCTATCGCGACGTCGAGCCGCCCGAGCGCGGCTTCCCGCTCGCGTCGGACCCGTTCGGGCTCCTCGAGGAGGGAGCGCAGCGGCGCCTCGCGGCGGGGCTCGAGCCCGCGTTCACCCCGGCCGCCGAGCGACGACCGCGGGTGCTCGCGCGCACCGCGCTCGACGTCGATCTGCCCGACCGGCTGGCGCGAATCGCCACGGCGTGCGAGGTGCCGCGCTCGCTCGGCGAGCTGGTGGCGCTCGCCCCCGAGGGGAGCGACGAGCGCGCGCGCGTCCTCGTCTTGGTGGAGCTCGGCGCGCTGGAGTGGCGATCGCCGGGTGAAACGACGTAACGTCGTAGGAGCGCGATGAGCGACGGCGAGGACCTCACCGGACAGCTCCTCATGGGAAAGCTGGAAGTGCTGCGCCGCCTCGGCGGCGGCGGCATGGGCGTCGTGTACGAGGTCGAGCACCGACTCACCGGACATCGGCGCGCGCTCAAGGTCGTGCGACCGCAGTTCGCGGAGCGGCCGCGCTTCATGAAGCGCCTCATGCGCGAGGCGAAGGTCGCGGGCACGCTCGGGTCTCGCTACGTCGTGGAGACCTACGACGCGGGACGCCTCGAAGACGGAAGCGCGTACGTGCTCATGGAGCTGCTCGACGGCCGCAACCTCTATGACGTGATGCAGGAGGACGGGACGCTCGAGCCGCGCCGCCTCGCGAGCATCATGCTCCAGGTCGCCGAGGGGATCGGCGCCGCGCACGCGGCCGGGATCATCCATCGCGACCTGAAGCCGGAGAACATCTTCCTCACCGTCGAGGACGGCGAGGAGCGCGTGAAGATCCTCGACTTCGGCGTCTCGAAGTTCGACAGCGCCGACACCGTGCCGAGCCGACTCACCGCGGAGGGGACGCTCGTCGGGACGCCGTACTACATGTCGCCAGAGCAAGCGGGTGGCCGCGAGGTCGATGCCCGCTCGGACGTCTACGCGCTGGGCGTGATGATGTACGAAGCGCTGACCGGTCGGCTGCCGTACGAGGGCGCGACGGTCGGCGAGCTGTTCGTGAAGATCGGGGCCGGCCAGTGCGTGCCACTCGACGTGCGACGGCCCGAGCTCGAGCCGCCGTGGACCCGCATCGTCCACAAGGCGTTCCACTGCGACCCGGAGCAGCGCTACCCGAGCGTCGAGGCGCTGCGGCGTGAGCTGATCCCGCTCTCGAGCAACGTCGCGGCGACCCGCGCGAAGACCATCTCGGACGGGGTGCGCGCGACGCCGGGACTGATGGACTCCCCGCTGCCACCCCCGCCGAGGGTTCCGACGATCGGCGCGCCCAGCTCGCAACCCGAATTGCACGCTTCACCCAGCCCGGAGCGGGGGCCCGACGAGGACGGCCGACCGACCGACGGCCCGCCCGGTCTCGAGCCCGCGCCGCGCGCGCCGGAGTCGCGCTGGTTGTTGTGGGCGACGATGGGGATCTCGGCCGCCGCGATCGCGATCGTCTTGGTCTGGCGCGCGCCCTGGACGGAGTCGTGGGCGGAGCCTGAGGTGGAGGCGACGGCGGAGGGACCCACCCCGCTCGAGGTCTCGACCGAAGACGCGCCGAGCGCGGAGGGCGACGAAGAGACGAGCACCGGCGCGGACACCCCCGACGAGACGAGCGCGCTCGCGCCGCCCCCGGCGGCCGAGCCCGACGCCGCCGTCGTCACCGAGCGGCGCGGGGGTGGTCGCTCGCGCGGCCGCGCCAGCGCGGCCGGCCTCGACCCCAACCCGTATCGGTAGCGCGACATGCCGCCCGCGCGCGCCCACGTCTCCTCTCTCGCCACCGCGATCCTGATCGCGTCGAGCCTGGGCGTCGCGATGCCCGCGTCCGCGCAGCAAGATGACGTGCGAGCTCGCGCCGCCGAGCACTTCGATCGTGGGATCGCGTTCTACGAGGAGGGTCGCTACGACGCTGCGCTCGCGGAGCTCGCGCGCGCCTACGAGCTCGCGCCGGCGCACCAGGTCCTCTACAATCTCGCGCGCGTGCACGCGGCGCTCGGACACGCGGTCGAAGCGGCCGCGGCCTACGACCGGTACCTCGAGGAAGCGGGCGACGCGATCGGAGCCGCGCGACGCCGCGAGGCGACGCGCGCGTTGGAGGAGCAACGCGCGCGCATCGGCGAGCTGACGGTGGAGGTCGACCAGCCCGGCGCGACGATCTCGGTGGACGGCGTCGACGTGGCGACGGCTCCCCTCGCGCGCCCGCTGCCGCTCTCGGCCGGCTCGCACACGCTCGAGGTCCGCGCGCCCGGTCACGAGACGGCGCGACGCGCGGTGTCGATCGCGGGACGCAGCAGCGAGCGGATCCGCGTCGAGCTGCGCGAGGAGTCGATCCCGCGCGGGACGCTCCGGGTCGAGACGAACGTCCCCGACGTCGCCATCGCGATCGACGGCGAGGACGTCGGACATACACCATTGCAATCGACATTGCCGCTCCGCGCCGGGCCGCACGAGGTCCGCGCGACGCGCCCCGGGTATCGCGCGATCACGCGGCAGGTGGACGTCGCGCAGGGCGCGGAGCTCGCGCTGGACCTCGAGCTCACGCGCGACGAGGCGGCGGACGACACGGTCCTCGGTCGCGTGCGATTCCGGCTGCCGAACGCGCCCAACCTCGTGCGCGTCGACGGTGAGCCCGTGGTCGGCGTCGAGCTCGAGCTCCCCATCGGGCCGCACCGCGTGGAGATCGAGGTGACGGATCGTCGGCCGTACGACGGCACGATCCGAGTGCGCGCATCGGACACCCTCGACGTAGAGCCCGCGCTGAGCTGGACGCTCGACGCGCGCCAACGCCGGATCGACGCGGCCGAGCAGCAGCGGGGCATCGGCGTCGGGCTGAGCCTCTCCGGTGCGGTCCTGTTCGCGGGCTCGCTGGGCGTCCTCGTATGGAACGAGACCGAGGTCACCTCGACCGACAACCGGGTGCGGGAGCTGAACGCGATCGAGACGCGCTGTCGCACGATGGTCACGCCGGACTGTCCGACGCAGGTCGAGATCGACGAGGAGAAGCGAGAGCTCTCGTCTCGGCAGGATCTCCAGAACATCGCGCGCGGGCTGAGCGCGGCCGGCGTCGTGATCGGGACGCTCCTCGCGGTGCCGGGCTTCGTCGTCTGGCTGATGGCGCCGAGCGAGGCGGACGTCGACTCCGGCGCGCGCGCAGCGCTGCGAGTCGGTCCCGGCAGCGTCGCGATCGAGGGCGCGTTCTGAGGACCGGAGCGGGTCAGAACGTCGGATCGTCGGGGTCGTCGATGTAGAGCGAGACGCCGAGGAACGGCGTGACAACGAGGATACCTGGCTCGTGGAATGAGCCGTCCATCGTGAACGCGTACTCGACGTAGGCGCCGAGCTCGAGGTCGGCGAACGGCGCCAGCTCGAGCTGCGACCCCACCGCCGCGTGGAGACCGACAGTCGGCGCGGCCGCGAGCTCGCCGAGGCCGTCCTCCCACTCGACCCAGAAGATCGACAGCCCGCCCCCGACGCCGAAGAACGGAGTGAGCGGCGTGTCGGTGAAGACGCTGTAGCGCAGCTCCGCGCCAGCCGCGATGCGCTGCACGTTGTCGCGAAGCATCGAGCGCGCACAGTCCGGCATGCCGGCGGGACATCCGTAGTCCACGTAGTTGAACGCAAACCCCGCATACGCGAGGAGGGCGAAGCCCTCGGGGAGCTCCCAGCCGAGGTGGATGCGAATGCCGATGCCCGGATTGAACACGGGCGCGCTGAGACCGCCCTCCGCGCGGCGGACGTCCGTCGCGTAGATCGGCAAGACGACATGCGCACCATACTGGAAGCCGCGCCCTCGACCGCGGCGATCGATGGCCACCGCGCGCTCGCCGAGTGGGCTCGTGCGCCGGCGCGGAGCCTCGACGATGACGTCGACCGGCGCGGGAGCCGGCGCCTCGTCGATCGACGCGGAGTCGTCGAAGGCGGCGTCGCCGGAGGCCGCGTTCTCGGAGGCCGCTCCGTCGGGAGCGTTCCCGTTCACCTCTCCCGCCGGCTCGTAGGAGGTGGTGTCGTCCGCGCCTCCGTCGGGATCCTCGGCCTGCGCCGCGGCGCGACCGCTCATCGCGAGCGACGCCAGAACGAGGGCGAGCCCGAGCGTGTCAGTCCGCGATCTCGAAGCGCAGGCGGCGGAGCTCACCCTCGCGGAGATACTCGAGCGTGAGCTCGCTGGCTACCCGGAGCCCGTTCCAGACGGTCAGCGCCTGCTCGGGCCGCTCGATCGCGCTGCCGTTCACTCGGACCAGCGTGTCGCCAGGCACCAGATCGACGCCGGCGAACAGCGTCTGATCGAGCTCGCGCAGCCGGAACCCGACGAAGCGACCCTCCTCGAGGTGCGGCTCCGTGACGACATGCTGGAGGAAGCTCCCGAGTCCCTGGGCGAGCACCTCATCGAGGCGCCCCCGCGCGATCGTCCCGCGCTCGACGGGGACGAGCGGCGGCACGACCGGCGCGTCGACGTGGGCCTCCTCGTTCGACGTCGTCGACGATGCGGCGGGCTCCGAGGCGCCGCCACACGCGGACAACGCGAGCACCCCGACGCACACGAGGATCGACCGCCTCATTCCGCCGTGGTAGCGGGTCGCGATCTCGGCGTCCAGTTCGCGGCGCGCTCGACCGAGCCGCGGGCGCACGCGCTCCGAAGGTCGATCGACGGGTGTCGAACCCGGATCGGACCTACGGCCCGGGTGCTAGGCCTCGCCGCGGAGCTTCGCGACTTCGCGTTGCACGTCGGCGGCGACCGCCTCGATCGGGCGCCCCGAGTCGATGTGCACGATCCGATCGTTTGGGAAGTGCGTCTCGATCTTCGCGTAGAACTCGGCGAGCTGCGCCTGGAGGTCGGCATCGTCGTAGATCTCGCGTCGCGTCTGGCGCTCGATGAGCCGGCGTTGTCCCTCCTCGCGCGTGACGTCGAGGACGATCGTCAGGTCCGGGCGACGCGCGTGCTGGTTGATCGTGCGCACCCACGAGATCGTCTCGTCGTCGCCGCCGCCCGTGACGGACTGGTAGGCGACCGACGAGTGATCGTAGCGGTCGCTGATCACCGTCACTCCGTCCATGAGGTTCGGCATCACCGTCGCTTCGATGTGATCGAGTCGGTCGGCCGCGAACAGGAGCGCCATCGTGCTCCAGGACGACGGTCGGTTGCCGCTGATCCCCGGCACGACCACGCGGCCGGTGAGGATCTGTCGAATGAGCACGCCGACCGGGCCGTCGCTCGGCTCGCGCGTCGTCGTGATGGGCAAGCCGCGCTTGCGTAGGGCCTGCGACAACAGGCGCGTGTGCGTCGTCGTCCCGGCTCCGTCGACCCCCTCGAGCACGATGAACAGCCCCTCGATCATGGCGCGGACGCTATCAGCGGTCGGGGCGACTGTCACACCCCCCAGCGCACCGCCCCGGGGTCAGTCCTGCCGCATCGTGCACGCGCGCTCGCCGAACAGCCGGGCCAGCGCGGCCGAGACATCGGTGAAGTCATCCTGACAGAGCGACTGGATCGTCGTGCGGTATCCGCCGAGCCCTCGCGCGACCTGCACGATGCGTTGCGGAGGGAACGCGAGCCCGGTGCCCGCCTCATTGCACGACGTCACGAGTCGTTGCGGGTTCGCCGGATCGGGCATCGGGATCATCCGCGGGTCCGCGAGCAACGCCGCGTACTCCGCGTCGGTGGGGCGCTCGACCGCGAGGTCGGGCGGCACGCCCGCGATCACCGCGAACGCGAAGAGATCGGGGCGCAGCGCGCGGAGACCCGCCAGCCCGTCGACGTACCGCGAGACCGGGTGCATCGCCTCCGGGTAGACGGCGCAGCGAAGATTGGGATCCGCGGTGTAGACCGAGGAAGCCATATTGTAGAGCTCGGGATCGGACGCCGAGCAGTCGTCTTCGTCGGTCACGAGGACGACGGCGAGGAGCGAGTCGTCGCGCACGAACCCAGCGTTGGCGTCGAGCGCATGACCGCGCGTGTCCATGAAGAACGCAGGCGGCGCGTAGGCGGGCCCGGTCGCCGCGGTCGGCGCATTCGGCGAGATCGCTTTGAGCGTCGCCTCGAGCTGCTGCTCGAACCCGCACCCCCCGGTGCCGACCGACGTCACGCACGAGACCTGGCTGGCGAACTCCGAGGGCGTCGTCGCGCCGGCCGGGTCGAACTCGAGGAACCGCGGCACCATCATGCTGCAGCCGGGGATCTCCGTGTTGCCGATGGTGCGGAGGATGCCGTCGTCGCCGAACTGCGCGTTCGCGCACGTAGGCACCGTGAACCCGCCGGTGCCCATGTCCACCGTGGTCACGGCGACGCGCAGATCCCGCGCCGGCAACCAGTCGGGCTCGAGGTCTCCGTCTCGGTCAGGCGGCATGATCAACGCGGTCACGAGATCGGGGAGGCGCGCGGCGAGGTTCGCCTGCTCCTCTGCCATGGAATTCGAGTTGTCGACCACGAAGAGGAGATCCACCCCCGACGCCTCGACGCACTTGGTGTCGGGCGGGACGAACGCGTCGGTCCCCGCGTCCAGGTACGCGGCGGCGTCCCACGGCGGCGGTGCGCCGTCGGGATCGTTGATGATGGTCTGCTGGTAGCAGCCGGTCGCCAGTCCGAGGCATGCGCCGAGAACCACGACCGACCACCGCGCGAGGCTGGAGCGACCGACCGAAGGCGGGCCGGAGCGAGCGGCGGGATGGAGTCGTGGGATCATCTCGGCGATCATCGAGTCAGACGCATCGAATCACGGCGTGCAGCTCGAAGCATCCCCCAAGCTGCACAGCGCCGCACGGGCTTGCGCGGCGAGCGCGCCGTTCGGGGCACGCTCGAGATAGCGACGGTAGCTCTCACGGGCCAGATCGGGCTGGCCGAGCTCGCGCCATCGCAGCCGGCCGAGCGCGTAGTCGGCCATCGCGCTCCACTCGCCCTCCCCGGTCGACGCCGCTCGCTGGTACGCGCTCTCCGCGTCGTGCGGGCGGGTCCGCCGAAGCAGATCTCCGAGCCGCGTCAGCGCCTCGGCGCGCACCGCGTTCGAGCCCGGACCGTCTGCGATCGATCGCAAGAGGACTTCCGCACCTTCCGCGTCGCCCGCCTGGACCAATCCACGCGCACGCGCCAGCTGCGCCGACGGAGACGGCGCGCGCGGCGCCGGAGGCGACACCGGTTCGGGCGGCACCGGCACCGCCTCCTCGCTCGGAGGCGCGAGCGCGATCGGCTCTTCCTCCGGCTCGAGCTGGGCGAGCCGAGCCTCGACCGTCCACGACTCGCCCGCGCTCACCGCGCGCTCGCCGCGCTCGTCCTCCTGCGGCACCACGCGCACGCGTCCCTCGCTCACCGACACCGTCGTCGACGCGTCCCCCGCGCGCACTCGGAACACCGTGCCGACGACCTCCACGCGCGCCTCGGAGGTAGACACGCTCAAGTGTTCTTCCCCACGCCGCCGCGGGTGGAACTCGACGAGCACCTCGCCGTGGGCGAGCTCGATCGCGAGCCGCCCTTCCGCGAGCGTCGCGATCCGCACCTCGGTCCCAGGCTCGAGGTGCACGCGCGAGTCGACGATCCGCACGTCCGCGACCTCGCCCGCGCCGGTCCGGAGCACCGAGCCCTCTTCGAGCGTCCCGCGCTGCGACGCGGCGCCCACCTCGCGCACCTCGAAGCGCGCCACCGTCGGGCTCGCCTCGTCGGGATCGCCGGCGCTCACGAAGAGCGCGATCGCGGCGGCGGCCGCCAATCCCAACCCCGCCACGAACACGATCGGACCGCGGCTGCTCCTCGCGGGAGCTCGGCGCGCCGAAACGAGGCGCTGCTCCATCCGCGCGCGGGTCAGCGCGTCGGGCGCGGGCGAGCCGTCCTTCAGCTCCGCGGCCAGCGTTCGATAGTCTCGAGCTCCTTCGTCGTGCGACGTGCTCATCGCGATCCTCCCTCGGTCCCGACCGGCGCTCCCGGCTCGGACGTACGCGCGCCGTGCTCCTCGGCGTTGGCGCGCAGATGCTCGTCGATGCGTTTGCGCGCGGACTTGAGGCGCGCATGGAGCGTGGAAATCCCGGTGTCGGTCATCTCCTGGATCTCCTTGAGGGTGTAGCCCTCGACCTCGTGGAGGACGAAGACCGTGCGCTGCTCCACCGACAGCTCGCGGAGCGCACGTTGGGCCTCGCTCAGCGAGTCGTGGCGCGCGTCCGGCGCCGGCGCGTGGCGACCGAGGCCGACGAGCTCCGTGATCTTCGACCAGCGGCCGCGCCGTGAGCGAGCGCGGACTGCGTCCAGCGCCTTCTTGCTCGCGATCCCGACGAGCCACGTCGAGACCTTCGAGCGCCCGTCGAAGCTGCCCGCTCCCTCGAGCGCGCCGAGGAACGTCTGCTGCACCACGTCCTCCACGTCCGCGTCGTACGGTCCGAGGATCCGTGCCGCGCACCGGTAGATTCGGTCGACATGCTCGCGGTACAGCTCGCGGACGGCGGCCTCGTCCCCGTCCGCGGCGCGATCGAGCAGCGCGCGAGGAGCGGACTGCCCGCCTTCGAGGGCGATCAGGGACCTCTGGGTCATCGCGGCTCCCACTCGAGGGAGTCGTCGCGCCGGACCGAGAATTCCAGGGGTGGTTCGTGTCGCCAGCGCCTTTTCTCATTCATGGCCGGAGCCTCACCGCCAAGACGCCCCAGGCGGTGACCAGATCCTCCACCAGGATCGTCTCGATCGGCGGGCAGGTCACGTCGGGTGGCGGTCGGTTCGCGCGGATCAGGACGGCCGGCGACGTATGGGTGTCCACCCCGAGCTCGAGCACCATCTCCATCGGCCCGGCGAACCGCCACGCCGTCTCCACCGCCGTCCGCAGCCCGAAGTTGCTCGTCACCTGCGAGCTCTCGACCCCGACCAGGCTGGCGAGGCCGAACCGACTCAACACCCCGAAATCGAACGCGAACGACCAGTCATCGATCGTGATCGGCCGCAGCTGGAACACGAGGCTGAGCGTCACGGCGCGGTACTCGATCTGCCGGCCATCGCACGCGACGCTCGTGTCCGCGACGAGCGGCAGGTCCCCCTCGATGAGCAGGCACTGGTCGAAGAGGCAGAGGCCGAGCCCCAGCCGCGGCCCGATGATCGGGGTGAGCCGCTCGGTCGACATCCCGCCGAGCACCCCGAGCGAGACGATCGGCTTGGCGAGCGCCTCTTGTCGGGGGAGCTCGCCGAAGAGACCTCCGCGCGGACCCTCGTAGATCCATGCGACCTCTTGGTCGTCGCCGATCGTGGTGACCCGACGCCCCCCGCGCCCCGTCGGCGGGCCTTCGATCGCCGCGTCGCGCAGCGCCTCGATCGCCAGCGCCACCGCGCGGATCCGCTCCGCGCGCGTCCCGCTCAGCGTGAGGTTGCTGCGAAAAACCTGGGCCTCGGGGCCGGCGAGGACCACCTGCGCGCGCTCGCCATCGACGAGCACGCCGACGTGACCCGCCGGCACCGCCTCGAGGATCTCGGAGACGGCGTCCTCGCCCAACGACACCGGCACGTCGAGCCGAACCGCGAGCTCGCGAACCACACCTTCGGCGAAGCGGCGCGAGTCGCGCCCGGGTCGGAGCGTGAGCGGTGCGTCGGCGGGCAGCGCAGGCGGGTCGCGGCGCGCGCTCGGATCGCCGAGGACGTGCGAGGCGTCGACATCGGGCTCGCCGCTCGTCTCCGCGACGTCCGGTTGAGCATCCGCGCGCGACGGCAGGCCCGCGACGACGACGAGCCATGCGAGACCCGCAATCCACGTTGCGCGTCCCGCGAAGGCTCGATCGATCGCGCGGAGCCCCATCGGGCCGATACGCTATCAGCTCGGCAATTCGAGCCGCGACCAAAGGCGCGCGGAGCGCCTCGGGGAGCGCGCCTCAGAACTTGTAGGTCGTCCCGATGCGGAAATAGAACTGCGTGTCGTTCGCCTCGATCCCGAGGAGGTTCCCCATGATCCGGCGCGGCGCCTGGTTGAGGATGCCCTCGAGCTGGAACCAGAGGTTCCAGTTGCGCGCGAGGACGAGCTCGAGCGAGCCACCGAGGCGAGCCCGCGCCCACGTCTCGCGCTGCGGGTCGCAGGACAGGATCAGCGCGCCCTGAGGAACGCAGTAGTCCTCCATGTCGGTGCTGCGCACGTCGGTCGACCGTGAGTGCGACAGGTAGACGCTCGAGTTGAGCGGGTGACCCGCGTACTCGTCGCTCGAGACATCGACCGCGACCCACAGCGTGAACGCGCCTTGATCGCCGAAGTAGAGGCTCCCGAGGAGCTCGAAGTCGATGAAGGCGCTGTTGGTGGGCAACGAGAACGGCGTCGACGTCGGATCGTTGGGACGCGCGTTGTACTCCTCCTCGCCGTTCTCCGGCATGCGCATCGCGCCGCTCACCGGGTCGACGAGGGTGGCGTAGCCGCTCGCACGTCCATAGCTGAGGTCCGGCCCGAGACCGCCGCCGAAGCGGACCTGGCCGCCGATCGCGACCTGCTCGATCGGCCGGAAGCCCGCGCGCACGCGACCCTCGAAGTCGGTGAGGCGACCGAAGCTGCGCACCGCGAAGCCCGCGTCGAGCCACTCGAGGATGCCGATGTTCAATCGCAGCTCGCCGAGGTACGGCCAACCGAGCGAGATGTCGATCGACGCCTGACCCGGCGGGAGCGCCGCCGCGCCGTGCGTCACCGCGGCCCCGAACTGCCGCTCCTCCTCCTGCGCCTGCTCCTGCCGCTGCTCCGCGCTGAGCTCCTCGCCCTCGCGCAGGAGCGTCACGTCGAACGGCCGCACCTCGCTCGACGGTTGCAAGAGAACTTGCTGACGGAACTCCTCGTATCCAGGCGCCGTTACGCTGACCACGTGCGAGCCCGCCGGCATCGTCCCGTCGTAAGGCACCGGGCCCACCACGGTCCCATCGACGAGGAGCTCCGCTCCGCGGATCCCCGGCTGCACCGCGACCCGCACGCGAACTTGCTGGGGCACCAGCGTCGCGTGGATCTCGCAGTTCTGTCCCGGGCGCGTCTCGCAGGTCGTCGAGTACTCCTGGTGACCGTCCGCGCGCACCACGATCGCGTGCGGCCCCGGCTCGGGCGGCGTGAACACCACCGGCGCCTGACCGCGCGGCTCTCCGTCGATGATGACGGCCGCGCCCTCGACCGTCGCGTCGACGAGGATCCGCCCCGTCTCGCCCTGGTCGCGCACCATCTCGATCGACACGACGCGCTGCTGACCCTCGGTGACCGTCACCGTCTGCTGTGCGCGCTGAAAGCCCTCCGCCGTCGCGCTGACGATGTGCTCGCCGGCCGCGAGGTTCTCGCGCACCGCCGGCGAAGGACCCACCGCCTCGCCGTCGACGCTGATGATCGCGCCCGGCGCGCTCGCGATGACGCGGAGCGTCCCGCCCGAGCTGCTCATCGTCACGGTGGCGCGCTGGCCCGCGATGACGGTGACCGTCTGCGAGAACGGCGCCTGCCCGGGCGGACGGATCTCGACGGTATGCGAGCCGACCGCGACGCCCTCGATCACGGTGGGGCTCGCGCCGCGCGCCGTGCCGTCCATGAACACCGGCGCACCCGCGGGGCCGGACACGAGGATCGACCCGGTGTCGGGCGCGGACTGCTGCAGCACCGCGGCCACCCGGACGAGCTGCCCGCCGCCGACCTCGACCCACTGCTCGAACCTGTCGTAGCCCTGCCGGCTCACGACCACCTGGTGCCGCCCAGGTTGTAGATCGGTCACGCGGATCGGGCTCCCGCCGAGCGTCCCGCCGACTTCCCGTCCGTCGACCGACACCGTGGCGCCTTGCGCGGCCGCGTTGCCCGCCGAGACCTCGACGGTGCCGAGCGCGCGGAGCACCGCGCGGAAGGTCTCGCGCCGCCGCACCACGTTGACCTGGAGGCGCGCCTCCTCGTGGTTCAGCAGCTGGAAGATGATCGTGTGGTTGCCGCGCTCGACCCGCACGTTGTGGAGCGGGGTCGTCCCGAGCGGCGGGTTGCTCGTGCTGTCGAGATAGACGGTCGCACCGGGCGGAACCGACTCGATGTTGATCGGGATCGCGTACGCAAACGCGGTGTTGGTCGCGCCGAGCCACGCCGCGAGCACCGACGCCACCATGAACGCGAGAGCACGGAAGCTATCTCGACTCATCGATCCTCCTGAGGACGTTCCCGCATGCGGGCATAGGCGTTCAGCGGGTTTTCTTCAAGCTCCCTCTCACGCCTCACGCGAGGGGGGTCAGCCGCGCGCGCACCTCGACCTCCGAGACGCGACACACCCGGGCCGCACGGCGGACCGCCCAATCCCTCAGGCGGCCCGACGGGGGACGCAAGATGGCCTCGACATCTTCACGCTCGAGTGGGCCACCGAGCGGCTCGGGCTCGCTGGCGAGCCACCGCAGCACATCGGCGATCGCGCTCGCGCGATCGAAGCGCCGACGGATCGCGAGGGCTCCTCGGAACGCCGCGTGATAGGTCGCAACGGGCACCGCCCACGCGGGCGTCTCGCCGCGCTCGAGCTCGGCGATCCGCGCCGCGATCACGTCCATCGCGAGGCGGTCGAGCTCCACCAGCGCGCCTGGGAACTCCGCGGCCAGCGCGCGGATGGCCTCGCGCGGCGGCTCGCTCTCCCCCTGCTCGTGCGCGAGTCGGAGCGCGCGGAGCGTCACGTACTTTCGTCGCAGCGCCGCGCGGGTCGCGGGATCGAGGGCGTCGCTCACTCCCAACCGTCTCACTCCCACCCGTCGTCATCGTCGTCGTCGTCGGCCTGGAGGTCGTCGGCCTGGAGGTCATCGTCGACGTCCGGCTCGTCCGTCTCGTCCCAGCCGCGCGCGAAGATCCCTTCCACGGGGAGCGGTCGCGTCCCACCGACGGGGCGGCGCGGCAGCGGGACGGGGTCGCCGGGATGATAGAAGTGGAACGTCTCCAGCTCGGTGAGCCCATCTTGCACGGCCGCCGCGTCGAAGCGCCCACGGCTCTCGAGCGTATGGAGGAACCGCTCGACGCGACGGCGATGCGCGGCCGGCAGCTGACCCTCTTCCCACTGCACGTGATAGCGGGGAGGGTTCGGCAGGATCGTCGCGAGGTACGCGGCCTGGGCCGGCGTGAGATCCTCGGGGTGTACGCCGAAGTAGTGCTCCGACGCGGCCGAGATCCCGTACACGCCGGGTCCATACTCGATCACGTTGAGGTACAGCTCGAGGATGTGCGCCTTGTCCATCGCGGACTCGAGCCACCACGTCAGCAACACCTCTTGCACCTTGCGCGCGAGAGTCTTCTCTCGGTGCAGGAACACGTTCTTCACGAGCTGCATGGTGATCGTCGACGCGCCGTAGACGTAGCGCTCGGCGCGGAGGTTGCGGATGAGCGCGAGACGGATCGACGCCACCGAGAACCCGTCGTGGCCAAAGAAGCCGGCGTCCTCGTGACCGAGCACGGCTTGGATGAGGAACGGGCTGATCCTCCCGATCGGCGTCCACGCGAGGCTGCCCGGACCCGTCTCCATCTCGAACGTGGTCCCGTCGGGCTCGAGCACCCGGTGGACGAACGGCGCCTCGAACCGACGGATGTCCGCGAGGTTCGGGACCGTCTGAAACTGGCAGCCGTTCGCGATCGCGACGCGGAGAACCAGCGCGTCGAGGTCGCGCGAGTCGATACGGACGGCGAGCTGGCCCCCGAGCCGCCCCGTGAAGCTGAACGACGCCAGCTCGCCCAAGAGGTCGGCGGGGATCGCCCCGACCACCGCGTTGCAGTCGGTGGCCGGCAGGTTCGCGCTCAGGTCGATGAGGTAGTGATCCTCCGGCCACTCGAGGCGGCCGCGCAGCGTGACTTCGGCGCGACCCGAGCCGACGCGCACGTCCGCGAGCTCGAGGCGTCGCTCGCGGGCGATCCAGTCGGCCTCCCCGACCACCGAAACCCGGATGCGGCGCACCGGCGCCGGCGCGATGCGATCCGACGCGAGCGCGAGGTCCTCGACGGCCGCTTCCCCCGACACGTGAGCCTGCCCGACGCCGCTCCCTTCGATATCGAGCGTCCCGCTGACCCGCGCTTCTTCCGGCGCGTACCACGGCAACCGCGGGAGGAACGGTACGAGCAGCACGAACGGCAATCGAGCGAGCTCGACGTGGCCCTCGGCGCGGAGCGTCGACGGATCGATCGCGAGGTCCCAGCTGAGCCGCCCACCCTGTCCGGGGCGACCGTGCCCCTCGAAGCGAAACGCATCTCCGTCTCCGGGGCGCAGATCGCACGTGAGGTCCGACAACACGCCATGCTCTTCGCCTGCCGTCGTCGAGACCACCGCGAGATCCTCGATCCGAACCGTCGCGGCCGGGTCGAGCCGCGGACGCAGCTCCCGCAGACCGCGCAGGGTAGCGGCGAGCGTCGACGTCGACGACCCGTGCGCACCCTCCGCGGGCGCGTCCTCCCCCTCGCCGGGTGGATCGGGCGCGTCGGGCGCCAGCGAGCCGGGGCGCTCCTCCGCGTCGGGCGGGTCCGGCTCCGCCTCGACCTCGGCCGGCTCGTCGCCCGCGCCGATGAGCGCGCGCAGCTGTCGCGCGTGGCGACGCAACCGCGGCCAGAGAGGGCTCGCGCTCTCGGCGTCCCGTTCGGCGTAGCGAACTCGGGTGTGCTCGATGGTCAGCTCGCTCAGCTTCCATCCGAGCTCGTCGTCGTCGGCTCGAACGAGGCGCAACGACGCCCGCTCCGTGTCCACCCCGTCCGAGTCTCCGCGCCCGAGCGCGATCGGCCCCGCCTCCGCTCGGACGATGCCCTCCGGGAGCACATCGACCTCGCCGCCCGCGATCTCGAGGAGGGTTCCTTCTCGATCCCGCAAGACGACCTCCACGGGCGCCGCGTGGATCCCGCGTGAGGACGCAGCGCTCGTCACCGCCTCCGGGTCGTCGCCGCCGCGCAGCGCCGCGAGCGCCCCGGGCAACTCCGGCGCGTCGAGGCCGACCGTGAGGCGTACGCGACCGACCTCGAGGTGCTCGATCGCCGCGGTTCCGTCGCTCGCGAGCGCGAACGGCCCGGCGCCCGTGCTCACGGACGCGACGGCGATCGACAGCGCCCCCGCCGAATCGCGCAGCGCGACGTCGGTCAGCACCACGTCCGTCCAACCGAGCGAGACGCCGCCGACCACCGCTTCGAGCCCGCGTCGCTGCGCCGCCTCTTCGACGCGGCCGCGCACCAGGGAGGGGATCCACAGGAACCAGGCGCAGAGGCCAGCGATCGCGAGGATCGCCGCTCCGAGCGCGATCGCGATCCACAGGCGTGTCGAGGTCCGCATCCCAGCTCCGCCCGACGGCCGGGCGCTGAGGTTCTATGCCGCGACACCGGTCGAGACCAACCGAAACCAGCGTCACGGTGCCCGGATCGATCGGATCAGAGTGACAGACGGAATAAGAAAACCCCCATCACGCACGTGCGTGATGGGGGTCTGAAATTAACCCGGCGGCGTCCTACTCTCCCACACACTCTCGCGTGCAGTACCATCGGCTCTGGAGGACTTAACTTCCGAGTTCGAGATGGGATCGGGTGTGGCCCCTCCGACATCGCCACCGGAAACCTTTGGAAGCACAGAGCTCTTGTCGCCGAGCCGCTCAGTCGGAGAGCAGCCCGTGTAGCGCGACGAATCACGCAGCGGGATCCTTCCGGATCCACTCGTCTGCGGGTTGGGCTCTTACTCCCAACCCTGATCTCGAATCTTCGAACGCTTGCCTTAGAGGTAGGTCAAGCCTCACGGCCGATTAGTACAGGTCAGCTTCACGTATCACTACGCTTCCACACCCTGCCTATCTCCTCGTAGTCTACAAGGGGCCTTCAGGGGCCTTGCGGCCCGGGATACCTAATCTTGAGGCCGGCTTCCCGCTTAGATGCTTTCAGCGGTTATCCGTTCCGCACATAGCTACCCAGCTATGCCCCTGGCGGGACAACTGGAACACTAGAGGTGCGTCCATTCAGGTCCTCTCGTACTATGAATAGCTCCTCTCAAGTATCCTCCGCCCACGGCAGATAGGGACCGAACTGTCTCACGACGTTCTAAACCCAGCTCGCGTACCGCTTTAATTGGCGAACAGCCAAACCCTTGGGACCTGCTCCAGCCCCAGGATGCGATGAGCCGACATCGAGGTGCCAAACCGCGCCGCCGATATGAACTCTCAGGCGCGATCAGCCTGTTATCCCCAGAGTACCTTTTATCCGTTGAGCGATGGCCCTTCCATACGGAACCACCGGATCACTAAGGCCTGCTTTCGCACCTGCTCGACCCGTCGGTCTCGCAGTTAAGCGCCCTTATGCCTTTGCACTCTACGGCTGGTTTCCAATCAGCCTGAGGGCACCATTGCGCGCCTCCGTTACTCTTTGGGAGGCGACCGCCCCAGTCAAACTGCCCACCAGGCAGTGTCCCCGATCCGGATTACGGACCTAGGTTAGAAGCCCAGAACAGCCAGGGTGGTATTTCAAGGTTGGCTCCACGAGGCCCGCAAGCCCCGCTTCAATGCCTCCCACCTATCCTACGCAGACTGCTCCGAGCTTCACTGCCAAGTTGCAGTGAAGGTTCATGGGGTCTTTCCGTCTTGCCGCGGGTACACGGTATCTTCACCGCGATTACAATTTCGCTGAGTCACTGGCCGAGACAGTGGGGATGTCGTTACGCCATTCGTGCAGGTCGGAACTTACCCGACAAGGAATTTCGCTACCTTAGGACCGTTATAGTTACGGCCGCCGTTTACTGGGGCTTCGGTTCGGTGCTTCGCCCGAAGGCTAACACCTCCCCTTAACCTTCCAGCACCGGGCAGGCGTCAGACCCTATACGTCATCTTGCGATTTCGCAGAGTCCTGTGTTTTTAGTAAACAGTCGCAACCCCCTGGTCACTGCGACCCAACAGAGCTCGGGACGCGAAGTCCGTCACCCCGCCGGGCACACCTTCTCCCGAAGTTACGGTGCTATTTTGCCGAGTTCCTTAGCCAGTGTTCTCTCACGCGCCTTGGGATGCTCACCCCGCCCACCTGAGTTGGTTTGCGGTACGGTCACCGAAGTGGCTCTGCACGCAGCTTTTCTCGGAAGCATGGGATTACGGAGTTTCGAGCCCGAAGGCTCGCCTCATCACGTCTCGGCGTTGATCTCGCGTTTGTGTCTATCGACTCCTACGAGATCCGCCTACCTGCTTGAACCGGGACGACCAAACGCCCGGCTCCGCTACCCTTCTTCGTCCCTGCTTGCTTCAACGCCATCTTCGACGGTGCAGGAATATTAACCTGCTTTCCATCACCTACGCCTTTCGGCCTCGGCTTAGGGACCGACTAACCCATGGGAGGATGATCCTTCCCCAGGAAACCTTGGGCTTACGGCGACAGGATTTCTCATCCTGTTTATCGCTACTCATGCCTGCATAAGCTCTTCTCAGGCCCAACACCGCTCCTTTCGGTACGGCTTGTATCTGCCTGACAATGCTCCGCTACCGCTCTCTATTGAGAACCCGAAGCTTCGGTACCATGCTTGAGCCCCGTTATATTTTCGGCGCGGGCTCGCTCGACCAGTGAGCTATTACGCTTTCTTTAAAGGATGGCTGCTTCTAAGCCAACCTCCTGGCTGTCTATGCGTTCCCACATCCTTTGACACTTAGCATGGATTTCGGGACCTTAGCTGTCGATCTGGGCTCTTTCCCTCTCGGCTACGGACCTTATCACCCGCAGCCTGACTCCCGAGTAGTTGTCACCGGCATTCGGAGTTTGGTTGGGTTTGGTAATCTGGTAGGACCCCTAGCCCATCCAGTGCTCTACCTCCGGTGCAATTCGCTCGAGGCTATACCTAAATATATTTCGCGGAGAACCAGCTATCACCCGGTTTGATTAGCCTTTCACTCCCATCCTCAGCTCATCCCCTGAATTTTCAACTTCAGTGGGTTCGGTCCTCCACGCGGCTTTACCCGCGCTTCAACCTGGCCAAGGATAGATCACCGGGTTTCGGGTCTACGGCACGCCACTCATGTCGCTCTGTGAGAACTCGGTTTCCCTACGGCTCCACCTCATCGGCTTAACCTTGCGACGTACCGTAACTCGCAGGCCCATTATGCAAAAGGTACGCTGTCGCACATTTCCCGAAGGACATAGTGCTCCAACTGCTTGTAGACGCGCGGTTTCAGGTACTATTTCACTCCCCTCACCGGGGTTCTTTTCACCTTTCCCTCACGGTACTTGTTCACTATCGGTCGTCGAGTAGTATTTAGCCTTGGAAGATGGTCCTCCCAGATTCCCACGGGGTTTCACGTGCCCCGTAGTACTCGGGTACACTCGAGGAGTCTGATCGGTTTCGCGTACGGGGCTGTCACCCACTATGGCCGACCTTTCCAGGTCGTTCTGCTACCAATCTCGCTCCCTATAGAGTGCCCCACGACCCCGGCCCAGAAACCTGGACCGGTTTAGGCTCTTCCCCGTTCGCTCGCCACTACTGAGGGAATCTCGTTTGATTTCTTTTCCTCCAGGTACTTAGATGTTTCAGTTCCCTGGGTTGGCCACCCCATGCCTATGAATTCAGCATGGGGTTGACAGGTGTTAGCCTGCCCGGTTTCCCGATTCGGAGACCCTCGGATCAACGCTTGTTAGCAACTCCCCGAGGATTTTCGCAGCTGTCCACGTCCTTCATCGCCTCTCGACGCCTAGGCATCCACCGCGCGCCCTTCGTAGCTTGACCTACTCCCTAAGGCACGCGTCGCTGATTCGAGACCAGGGTTCGTCGCAAGAGCCGAACAATCACGCGAGCGTGATCGAACAGCACCGCTAGACCCGAGTCGCATCAGCGATTCGTCGTCTACTTATTTCTCTGTGCTTCGACTAGATTTTCAAAGACGCCGAACTGGAGAGGCTGGCCCTCTCGTGCTCTTCCGCGAGCCGGAGCTCACGGACGCGCACTAGATGGTCAACACTGCGCCAGGAACAACAGAGCGTTACTGGAGGGATGGAGCTGATCGGGATCGAACCGACGACCCCCGGCTTGCAAAGCCGGTGCTCTCCCAGCTGAGCTACAGCCCCCTGTGCGGTAGAGCCGCAGAGTGCGCTCCAGACTCTCTGTGCCCGGAGGCAAGAGTGGAGGCTGACGAGTAGTGGGCCTAGCTAGACTCGAACTAGCGACCTCACCCTTATCAGGGGTGCGCTCTAACCACCTGAGCTATAGGCCCCGATGGAGCTCCAGTAACGATGTTCGGCTTCAAAGACCACAAACAGCAACAGCGACCGGCGATCGGTCGCTGAAAACTGAACCGGAAACTCCGTCCCCTCACCGACCCGGAGGCCGAGGAAGAGATCACGCGGGTATGACAAAGCTGGCTGAGCACGAGGCTCAGCTCCGCTCCTTAGAAAGGAGGTGATCCAGCCGCAGGTTCCCCTACGGCTACCTTGTTACGACTTCACCCCAGTTACCGACCACTCCTTGGGGACCTGCCTCCCTTGCGGGTTAGCACAGCCACTTCTGGAGCAGTCGACTCCCATGGTGTGACGGGCGGTGTGTACAAGGCCCGGGAACGTATTCACCGTTGCCTGCTGATCAACGATTACTAGCGATTCCGGCTTCATGCAGTCGAGTTGCAGACTGCAATCCGTACTGAGACCGGCTTTTTGTGATTGGCTTGCTCTCACGAGTTCGCAGCACTTTGTACCGGCCATTGTAGCACGTGTGTAGCCCCGGACATAAGGGCCATGAGGACTTGACGTCATCCCCACCTTCCTCCGGCTTGACGCCGGCAGTCTCATTAGAGTGCCCAGCCGAACTGATGGCAACTAATGATAGGGGTTGCGCTCGTTGCGGGACTTAACCCAACATCTCACGACACGAGCTGACGACAGCCATGCAGCACCTGGACCAAGGTTCTCTTACGAGCACTCCTCTATTTCTAGGGGATTCCTTGTTTTTCTAGCCCGGGTAAGGTTCTGCGCGTTGCGTCGAATTAAACCACATGCTCCACCGCTTGTGCGGGCCCCCGTCAATTCCTTTGAGTTTTAGCCTTGCGGCCGTAGTTCCCAGGCGGAGTGCTTAACGCGTTAGCTACGACACCTCAGGGGTCAATACCCGAGACATCTAGCACTCATCGTTTACGGCGTGGACTACCAGGGTATCTAATCCTGTTTGCTCCCCACGCTTTCGCGTCTCAGCGTCAGTAGTCGTCCAGGAAGCCGCCGTCGCCACAGGTGTTCCTCCTGATATCTACGAATTTCACCTCTACACCAGGAATTCCGCTTCCCTCTCCGACACTCAAGGCCGGCAGTTTCAAGTGCAGTTCCTGGGTTGAGCCCAGGGATTTCACACCTGACTTGCCGGTCCGCCTACACGCGCTTTACGCCCAGTGATTCCGAGCAACGTTTGCACCCTCTGTATTACCGCGGCTGCTGGCACAGAGTTAGCCGGTGCTTGCTAAGGAGGTACCGTCAAGGGCGGCCCGTTATCTTGACCGCCTTTTTCGTCCCTCCCCACAGAGCTTTACAACCCGAAGGCCTTCATCACTCACGCGGCGTGGCTGGATCAGGCTTTCGCCCATTGTCCAAGATTCCCCACTGCTGCCTCCCGTAGGAGTCTGGCCCGTGTTCCAGTGCCAGTGTGGCTGATCATCCTCTCAGACCAGCTAACCGTCTTTGCCTTGGTAGGCCATTACCCCACCAACTAGCTGATGGTACGCAGGCCCATCCTCAGGCGATAGCCGAAGCCATCTTTTACCACTGCGCCCGAGGGCACTGTGGTCTGATGCGGTATTAGCCACCCTTTCGGGTGGTTGTCCCCCGCCTGAGGGTAGGTTGCCTACGTGTTACTCACCCGTGCGCCACTCTACCGACCCCCGAAGGGGCTTTCGCGTACGACTTGCATGTGTTAAGCCCGCCGCTAACGTTCGCTCTGAGCCAGGATCAAACTCTCCAGTTGAAAACTGTGAGCGTTTGTCCAGTCTCTCACCGATTCATGAGTGAGCTCGCTTTCGAGAAATCGCTTTCACGAAGGCGACTCGCACAGAGGAAACCGGTGAGCGCTGTTGCTCTGTCCTGTAATAGGACTTGTCCTTTCGGACACCCTACGAAGCCGACGGACCGTCGACTTCGATCATTGGGACCCGCTTGATTTATGCGGAGTCTCCGATTCAGTTTTCAGTGACCGAGCGACCGGCGATCCCCGGGGTTCGAGTCCGACTCGCGTCGGATCCCGGAGGTCTGGGGCCGTGCTTCTCTCGCGCCCGGAGGCGGGGAGAACCAGCTTCGTATTCGTCGCCGTTCCTCAGAGGAGGGCGTCGGACCGAAGGGCTGGGGAAGGTAGTTCCTCGGGAGGAGGGGGTCAAGGATCTTTTGTGACCCGACCCTGTTTTCGTCCTGCGTGTCCGTCTAGCCCCGATTGAGGAGCGGACGAGAGGTTCGAAGGGGACCGGCGGACATCCTGTCGGCGCGGTCTGGGGCAGATTCCCGAGGGTACGTGTGAACAGCCAAAGAGCGATTCGGGGGCGGTTCGCGGGGCGATTCCGCCTTTCCCCCGGGGGGGCGTCCCGAACGGAGGCCGACTTCTAGCACCGCCGAGGGTGCCGTCAACCGCGGTCGACGACTGGGCATCACTTTTCTCACGGGAGCCCTAATACAGGGGCAAAACGGCCACAATTGCGCCGGCTTCGATCCCGAGATGCGCCAGCGCCGACGCGTCGACCCCGATCTCGTGGCCGGGCTCCGACCCGAGGTCCACGCGTGCGGATACCGCGTGGAAGTACGGAGCGCTGGGACCGAAGGTAGCCACCAGACAGCGACGGTCGGGGAGCGCGCTCCCCTCTCGCGGGACCGCCTGACCGCGCCGGGTCCGCTGAACGAGCTCGATCTCGTCGGTCGGGGCGATGAAGTGCGGGCCTCCATCGAACGGATCGACGCGATCGGCGTAGCGAAAGCCGATGCGGGTGAGGAGCTTGGCGACCCCGCGGGTCTGCGGGCCCACCTCGCCGATGACCGATTGGGCCTCCGGCGGCAGGAGCGAGGCGTAGATGTCCCCGTTCGGGAACAGGCCACGGATGAACTCCTTGTTCTTCTTGGAGAGCCGATCCGCGTCGGCGTAGCTCATCGCGGTGAACTTGCGGCCCACCGCCTCCCAGAGGTGCGACGTGCGGTCCTCCGCGAGCGGGGGCATCAGCTCCGCGAGCACGCGGTTCTGGAAGCCCTCCCGGTGGAGGGCGATGAACATGAAGCGGACGTAAGAGATGAGCATTCCCAGCCGCTCGGGCGCGCGGCGGTACGTCGGATCGACGACCAGGCCGCCGATCTCCGTCGGGCCGTGGAATGAGTAGCCGATCGACAGCACGGGGTGGACGAAGTGCCGGTCGAGCGTCGCGCTGTAGCGCTCCTCACGCCGCACATCGAAGAAGATGTACGGCGAGTCGCGCGTCCCCAGCTGCGCGAGGATCATCGACGTCCCGACCGCGGCGCCGCGCTCGAGGTCTCGTAAGAGGAACACGTATTGTCGCTTGCGGGGATCCTCGATCGTTCCGTCGAAGGAGCGCTGCGAAGCGGTGAGGATCTCGACGATCTCGTCCCGATCGTGCGGCAGGTTGACCGAGTTCAGGTGCTCGGCCAGCGCGAACAGCTCGTCGGCGTCGGACACCAGCGCGGCCCGAATCTCGTAACGGTGCGCGTCCATCGAGCTCCTCTCAGGCACCTCCGCGAGGTGCTCAGGATCACCGTGCTCAGAATCACTCGGCTCAGAATCACTCGGCTCAGAACACTTTGCGGGTATCGATCAGGATGGTGACCGGGCCGTCGCCGCGGCTCCTCACGTCCATCATCGCGCCGAACCGGCCCGTGGCCACCGTCAGCCCCCGCGCGCGGAGGCGCTCCACGCACCCGTCGACGAGGCTCGACGCGATGGCCGGGTCGGCCGCGTCGGTGAACGACGGGCGCCGGCCCTTTCGCACGTCACCGAACAGCGTGAACTGCGACACGACGAGCACCGCTCCACCGACGTCCTCGACCGAGCGCGCCATCTTCCCTTGCTCGTCGCGGAAGACCCGTAGTCCCGCGATCTTGTCGGCCATGATCTCGACGTCGCGTCGCTCGTCGCCGCGACCCGCGCCGAGATAGACGAGCAGGCCCTCGCCGATCGAGCCGACCACCTCCTCGTCCACCACCACCGACGCTTCGAACACGCGTTGGGTGACCGCCCGCATCCTGGGGCGCGTACCACGGAGGAGCCTCGAGCGTCGAGGGTGCCGGAGCCAGGGTGGCCGTGGTACGAGTGCCCGGTGGGGTTCGCGGCGATCGGGCTCACCGGGGGCATCGGGTCGGGCAAGAGCACCGTGGCGCGCATGTTCGAGACGGACTGCGGCGTGCCGGTGGTCGACGCCGATCAGATCGCACGCGAGGTGGTGGCGCCCGGCTCGGACGGCCTGCGCGACGTGGTGCGGCGCTTCGGCGATGACGTGCTGAGCCCGGCCGGCGAGCTCGATCGCGCGAAGCTCGCGGAGCGGGTGTTCGACGATCCCGACGAGAGACGTGCACTGGAAAGCATCCTGCACCCACGCATCGGGCTCGCGAGCATGCAGCGGATGGCGAAGCTCGCGACCGAGGGTCACGCGTACGCGATCTACGAGGCGGCTCTGCTGGTCGAGAATGGGAGCTACAAGAGCTTCGCCGGGCTCATCGTGGTCTCCGTCGACGAGGCGACGCAGCTGGCGCGGGTGGCGGCGCGAGACGGACAGGGGGAGGACGCGGCGCGCGCGCGGATCGCGGCGCAGCTCCCGACCGCGTCGAAGGTCGCGGTGGCGGACTACGTGATCGACAACAGCGGCTCGCTCGAGGAGACGCGGCAGCAGGTGCGCGCGGTGCACGGGCGGATCCTCGAGCGCTTCGGCGGGAGCGGGACATGAGCGAGCGAGCGCGCGTCGCGCTGGTCACCGGGTTCCCCACCAACTACCTCGCGGTCCGCGTGATCGAGCGGCTTCTGACCGACGATCCCGACCTCGAGCTGCGGCTCGTCGTCCAACCGAAGTTCCAGGAGAAGGCGATCGCGACGCTCTCCACGTTGCCGAACGCGCTCGCGCGCACGCGCATCCTGGAAGGCGATGCGGCGGCGATGGATCTCGGCCTCTCCGGATCGGAGTTCGTCCAGCTCGCGGGGGAGATCGACCTCATCCATCACTGTGCGGCGATCACGTACTTCGGCGCGGACCCGGCGAGCGCGCGTCAGCTCAACGTGCAGGGTACACGCGAGGTCCTGGAGCTCGCCTCGGAGGCGGATCACCTCGAGCGGCTGGTGCACTGGTCGACCGCCCTCGTGTCGGGCGCGCGGCGCGGCTACGTGCTGGAGGACGAGCTCCTCGCGCCCGACGGTTTCCGCAACGCGATCGAGGAGACGCGGTTCGTCGCCGAGCAGCTCGTGCGCGCGCAGATGCGCACGATCCCGACGACGATCCTTCGGCCCGCGGTGATCGTGGGCGACTCGGTGAGCGGCGAGATCGATCGGCTGGACGGGCCATACCTGCTCATCAAGCTCCTGCTCTCCGCGCCGCCGGACCTCAAGCTCCCGCTCCCCGGCGGCGGAGACTCGCCGCTGAACGTCGTGCCGATCGATTACGTGGTCGACTCGGGGTGCACGATCGCGAGGGAGCGGCGCGCGCTCGGGCGCACGTTCCACCTCGTCGATCCCAAGCCGCCGAGCGCGCGGCGCGCGTTCGAGCTGATCGCACGATCGGCGGGGCGCCCGCTCCCGCGCGGCGTGTTCCTCACCAACCTCGCGACCGCGCTCCTGCGCGCGCCGGGCATGGATCGCTTCGCGCAAGTGCCGCGCGCGTTTCTCGAGCAGCTCGCGACCGAGGTCGTCTACGACGATCGCAACACGCGCGATCTATTGAACGAGCACGGCGTGCGCTGTCCGACGTTCGAGAGCTACGCCGGCGTGATGGTGGAGTACGCGCGAGGGGCCCGCCCCGCGACCGCGTGAGCCTCGGGGCGACGTCAGCGGAGACCCGCGCGGGGATCCTGGCTCACGATCTCCCACGCGATCTCCTGCATGACGCGCGCTTGCTCGGGCGTCGGAGGATCGGCGAACGGTTGGTCGAAGCGATCGATCATCGCGTTCGTCAGGCCGACCGGTGAGCGACGATAGATCGTCGCGTGGTGGACGCACGCGATGAAGTAGAAGCCACGCGTGTTGACGTGGATCTGATCGGCGAAGAGGTCTTGTCGCGAGGCGAGGCCCGGCACGCCGCCCGACTCGATGCGATCGACGAGCGCGGCGAGCGCGGTCCCGCCGGGGATCATCAACATCGGCGGGCCCGTGCGACCCGCGTTCACCTCATCGACGATCTGCTCCCAGAGCGCGCGATCGGTGTCGAGGCGCTCTCGGAACATCGGATCGGTGACCTCATCCCATGTCTGGTACATGTAGACGCGCGCGCCCGGATGCGACGACTGCGCGAGGTCGTAGAAGTCGCCCGCGAACTCGACGGTGCCGGAGAAGCGGTAGTTCGACTCGAGGGGGATCGCCTCGGTCAGGACGAGCACGTCGTAATCGCCAGTCGTGAGCTCCTCGCGGGCGTAGACGCCTTCCGCGGCGCGCTCCCACTGGAGCTGGATCGTGCCCCCGGCGCCCATCTGCACGGCGAACGTCAGCTCGACGTTCGCGTCGCGCGTCAGGCTCCGGACCATGTACGGGAGCTCCCAGCCGATGAGGCTGTGACCGACGAACATCACGCTCGCCGCGTCGAGCGGGCCCTCGGTCGGCGGCGGGAGCTGGGCGTCGCGCCGTGCTCCGCCCGAGTCGGTCGATGCCCCATCGGGGCGCGGTGAGCTCGCGTCGCGTGCGGGGTCACCGCCGCACGCCAAGAGCAGCGTCGCGAGCGCGGAGAGGAGGGTCGCGCGGGCCATCACCAGGGGGCGTAGCATGTTCGTCAGACGTGTCATGAGACGATCCGCTTCGGCCCACCGCGGCCGGCGCGGACCGTCGAGTCAAGGCCCGTTGTCGGGACTCCACGGGGGCGCGTTGAGTCGGCGCGAGCCGTCCGCGGATCGTACGATCGCGCCTTCGTCTTCTTCCTCGCTCGCCGGGACGCGGTCCCAGCGCTGACACGTGACCTCCTTGTGCGCCTGGTCGAGCGCCTCGCAGTAGTTCGTGAAGAAGCAGCGCCGCACCTCGTCGCCGCGGCCGAGCCTCGCCTTCTCGAACCAGTCGGGATCACACAGGCTCTGGCGCGCCGCCGCCACGATGTCGGCGTGTCCCGCCGAGAGGATCTCCTCGGCCTGCCACGGAGAGCAGATGCCGCCGGCGCCGACGACCTTCGTCTCGTGTCCGGCCTCGCGCACCGCGCGCCGCACCGCGCTCGCGAGGGGGATGTTTCGGCCGAACGGACCGTCCGCGTCGATCTTCACGTGCGGCATGCACTCGTGACCGCTCGGGCCCGTGTACGGGTACGCGGCGTGACCGATCTTCGGCTGCTTCGCGTCCTCGAACTTGCCGCCCTTGCTGACGCTGAGGAAGTCCATCCCAGCCTCCGCGAAGCGCGCACCGAAGTAGGCCGCGTCGTCCACGTCATTTCCGTGCTCGATCACCTCGTCGCCGAGGAAGCGGGCGCCGATGCAGAAGTCGTCGCCCACCTCGCGTCGCACGCGGCGGTAGACCTCGAGCGGGAGCCGGACGCGCCCCGCGCGGTCGCCGCCGTACCCGTCCGCGCGGTCGTTTCGCGCGCTGAGGAACGACGCCATCGTGTACGCGTGCGCGTAGTGGAGCTCCACTCCGTCGAAGCCGGCGTCGCGCGCGCGCCGCGCCGCGTCGGCGAAGAGCGAGGGAAGGACCTGCGGGAGCTCGGCGATCGACGGATCGTGCACGTCGGTCACCCGCTCACGGAAGCCCATGCGGAGGCTCTCGGCTTGCCGTGCGTCCAGGACCTCCGTCAATGTCTCTTCCGGTAGGCCGACCATGGCCTCGCGCAGCTCCCCCTCGCTGAGGTTCGCAAACCGCGGCTCGCCGGTGCGCTCCGAGAGCCGGCGACCGAGCCCCTCGTCGACGCGGAGGAACCGACGCACGAACGTCTCCGGCGCGACGCGACGCTTGATCGCGAGGAAGTCGATGAGCTGGATGAGGATCTGCGTATGCCCCTCGCTCGCGGCGCGCACCCGCTCGACCAACCGACGCAGCCCCGGCACGAAGCGATCGTCGCCGATGCGGAGCAACGGGCCGCTCGGGATGTCGCGGATCCCCGTCGCCTCGAGGACGATCGCGCCGGGGCGCCCCTCCGCGAAGCGCTCGTACCAGGAGAGCACCGCGTCGGTGACCACGCCGTCGGGGCTCGCGCGCCAGGGGACCATGGCGGGCACCCACGTGCGGGTCTCGAGCGTGATGGGCCCGAGCGAGACCGGCGAGAACCAACGCATCGCCGCCGCCTCGCTTCGGGTCGGCCAGCGCTCGATCGGCAAGACGCGCAGGAGGCGCTTGCGATCGTGCGCGGACGGCTCGCTCATCGCGAAGGTCTCGCAGGCCTCGGGATCTCAGCGCCCGGCGAGCGTCATCTCGCTCACGCGGAACGTGGGCGTGGCGACGCTCGTGCGGAGGTCGAGGTCGCTCGCCACCGCGTCGATGCGCTTGAGGATCTCGTCGAGGTTGAGCGAGATCGTCACCTCGGAGACGGGGAACACCTTCTCGCCGTCCTCGATCCAGAACCCCGACGCGCCGCGGCTGAAATCGCCGGTCACCGCGTTGAAGCCGAAGCCCATCATCTCGGTGACGTAGAGGCCGCGCTTGGTCGATCGGAGAAGATCCTCGGGGGTCTGCTCGGTCGGCGACAACACGAAGTTCGTCGTCGAGGCACTCACGCCGCCGCTCGAGCCGCGGGACGCGCTGGCCGTGCTCTCGCGCGAGAGCTTGCGCGCCGAATAGCTGTCGAGGAGGTACGTCTTGAGGATCCCGCGCTCGACGACGACGTTGCGGCGCGAGGCGAGCCCTTCCCCGTCGAACGCGCGGGAGCCGGGGGCGCGCTCGATGAGCGGGTCGTCGATCACCGTCACGAGCTCGCTGGCCACCTGCGTGCCCTCGCGATCGACGAGGTAGCTCGAGCGGCGCCAGATCGATCCGCCGTTCACGCAGCTCGCGAGGAGCCCGAGGATCGATCGGCCGACGTCCGGGTCGAACACGACCGGACACTGCTGGGTCTCGACCTTCTGCGCGCCGAGCTTCGCCACGGTGCGCCGCGCGGCTTCGCGGCCCACGTCGTCGTCGGCGAGGAGACGGTCGAGGTGGCGCTCCGCCGTCCAGTAGTAGCCGCGGCGCTTCTTGCCGTCCGCGTCGTCGGCCACCGGGTTCACGACGAGCGAGGCGTAGGTCCCGCTCGAGCTCCCACGAAACCCGCCGCTCGTGACGAGCGCGCGGCCGCCCGACGCGCGGGTGAACGTCGCACCTTCGCTGTTGGTGATCCGCGCGTCCGCAGCGAACGCCGCCGCCTCGGCCGCCTTCGCGTGCGCGAGCGCGGCCGCGCCGTCGACGCCGTCCACGCGCGCGTCGAAGAGCTCGAGGTCGACGTGGTCCTCGGCGCGGCTCAGCAGGCTCGCATCCGGAGGACCGGCGAACGGGTCGGGCTGCGAGAGCCGCGCGAGCTCGACGGCGTCCTCGATCAGTCGGGTCAGCCCCGCGTCGGAGAGATCGCTCGTGTAGGAGACGGCGACCTGCTGGCCGACCATCACGCGCAACCCCGCGCCGCGGCTGCCCGCTTCTTCGACGAGCTCGGGCTCGGAGAGCCTGACCTTGGTAGAGAGGTGAGAACCTCCGGCGACCACCGCTTCGGCGACGTCGGCGCCCGACTTCTTCGCGCGCTCGACGATGCGGTCCCCGAGCTCGAGGAGCTGCGTCAACTCATCGCTCATGATTCAACCGATCCGGGTGCCGCCGACGGTCACCTTGGAGATCTTCACCGTGGGACAGCCCACGCCCACCGGGACGCTCTGCCCATCCTTGCCGCACGTCCAGATGCCGTCCGACAGCTCCATGTCGTTGCCGAGCATCACGACCTTGCGCATCACGTCGGGGCCGTTGCCGATCAGGTTCACGTCCTTCAGAGGCGCCGTGATCTTGCCGTCCTCGATGAGGTAGCTCTCGGTCAGCGAGAACACGAAGTCGCCGTTCGAGATGTCGACCTGACCGCCACCAAACTTGCGGGCGTAGAGGCCGTTCTTGACGCTGCGCACGATCTCCTCGGGATCGTGCGGTCCGGCGAGGAGGAGCGTGTTCGTCATGCGCGGCATGGGGTGGCTCTTGAACGACTCACGCCGCCCGTTGCCCGTGCCCCCGGTGTGGAAGAACTCGCTCGATTGACGATCCTGCATGTAGCCGCGCAGGACGCCGTCCTCGATGAGCACGGCGCGCTCCGGGAGGTTGCCCTCGTCGTCGATGTTGATCGATCCGCGGCTGCTCGGGATGGTCGCGTCGTCGACCACCGTACAGAGCTCGCTCGCGACGTTCTGCCCGATCTGGTCGGTGTAGTTGCTCGTCTTCTTGCGGTTGAAGTCCGCCTCGAGGCCGTGACCGACCGCCTCATGGAGGAGGATCCCGCTGTCGCCCGGCGCGAGCACCACCTCGAGCTCGCCGGCCGGTGCCTCGCGCGCGTCGAGCATCGCGAGCGCCTGACGCACCGCCTCGTGCGCGTGCGCCTCGGGGGTCTTGTCGTCGAAGTACGGCCAGCCGAGGCGACCGCCCCCGCCGGAGCTCCCGGTCTGACGCTTTCCGTCCGCCTCCACGATCACGCGGATCCCGAAGCGGAGGAGCGGCTGGCTGTCGCGGACCCAGCGCCCGTCGCTCGTCGCGATGAGGATCTCGCGCAGCTCTTCGGCGAACGACGCCTCGACGCGGCTGACCCGAGGATCGGCGGCGCGCGCTGCGGCGTCGGCGCGCGCGAGGAGCTCGCGCTTCTGCTCGCCCGCGAGATCGAGCGAGAGGTTGTCGACCGCGTAGCGGTGGGCGACGGGCGTCGGCGCGAGGCCGATCGGAGCCGGGCTGCCTCCGCCGTCGGCGATCTGCGCCGCCGTGCGCGCGGCGCGCTCCATCGCCTCCCAACCGAGGTCTTCGACGTACGCATACCCCGTCGCCTCGCCCTTGAGGACCCGGACGCCGAGGCCCGCGCTCACCGAACGACCGGCCGCCTTGAGGATGCCCTCGTCGTACGCGTAGCTGCCGGCGACGTTGTATTCGAAGAACAGATCGGCGTAGCTGCCCCCTTTGCCGAGCGCGAGGGAGAGGAGGCGGGAGGCCAGGGCGGCGTCGATCGCGGCCGGGCCGCCCGCCGCGAACGGGGCTACGTAGCGCGACATCGTCGGGACTCTACGGCCCTCTCCCGGGTTCTGCTACCCTCCCGCTCCGATGCAGGCGCATGAAGAGGCCATGGTCAAGTCGCTGGTCGCGGTCGCGTGGGCGGACGGCCGGATGGACAGCGAAGAGCACGAGGTGATCGAGGCGCTGATCAGCGCGTTCGAGCTCGCCAGCGAAGACGCGGAGCACATCCGCACCTTCGCGAAGGAGCCGAAGCAGCTCGCCGACGTGCCGATCACGGAGCTCAGCGCATCGGACCGTCGGATGCTCCTGCAACACGCCGTGATCCTCACGTTCATCGACGGCGAGCAGTCGGAGAAGGAGCGCACGGTGCTGGGCGAGCTGCTCGAGCGCCTGAAGATCCCGGCGTCCGAGGCGAAGGTCTTGCTCGAGGCGTCCGAGGCGCGCGCCAAGCGCTTGCTCGACCTCCTTTGAGGGGTCCCGAAGGGCCGAGGCTTCCTCCGTTCTTCGACATCGAGGCGTTGCTCCTCGACGCCGGCAACACGATCGTCCTCCTCGATATGGAGGCGGTGTCCGAGGTGGCGACCCGGCACGGACATCGCGTCGATCCGGCGCGCCTCGCCGCCGTCGAGGGCGTCGCGAAGCGCCGCTATGAAGAGCAGCTCGCCTCGGGTACCACGCACGAAGACGCGTGGGGCCTCTATCTCGCGACGCTGCTCGAGCACGCGGGGCTGGAGGCCGACGCCGCGCGCTCGCTCATCGCGCCGCTCCGCCGCGAGCACGACGAGCACAACCTCTGGCGCCGCACCGATCCGCATCTGCACCACACCTTGAGCCATGCGTTGAAGTTGGGGCTCGTGCTCGGCGTGGTGAGCAACTCGGAAGGCAAGTTGCAGCAGCTCTTCGACCGGCTCGGGCTCAGCCGCAAGTTCGCCGTCGTCGTCGACTCGGGGATCGAGGGGATCGCCAAGCCGGACCCGCGCATCTTCCTCCGCGCGGTCGAGCGCCTGAAGGTCGCCCCGGCGCGGGCCCTCTACCTCGGCGACATCCCGCGCGTGGACGTCGACGGGGCGCGCGCGGCGGGGCTGCACGCCGCGCTCATCGACCCGCTGGGGTTCTACGAGGGCTACGCGGACGCGCCGCGCTTCGCGTCGGTCGCCGAGGCGCTCAACGAGCTCGTGTCCGGCTGACGCCTCAGACGCGCTCGACGATCAACGCGAGGCCCTGGCCGACGCCGATGCACAGCGTCGCGAG
The DNA here is from genome assembly GCA_050186575.1 of Sandaracinaceae bacterium. Lineage (GTDB taxonomy): Bacteria > Myxococcota_A > Polyangia > Polyangiales > Sandaracinaceae > JAUHXR01. The sequence continues at coordinate 46,722 of JBFWYI010000082.1, forward strand.
GCCCAGGGTCGCGCCGCGGCGCCTCATCTCGTGGACCAGCGTGACTACGATCCGTGCACCGCTACACCCGATGGGGTGACCGAGCGCGATCGCGCCGCCGTTCACGTTCACCTTCGACTCGTCGAGGCCGAGCTCGCGCACGCACGCGAGCGACTGAGCGGCGAACGCCTCGTTGAGCTCGATCAGATCGAGGTCCTTCGCGCTCACGCCCGCGCGCTCGAGGGCCTTCCGCGTCGCGGGGATCGGGCCGATGCCCATCGTGTTCGGGTGGACGCCCGCCGAGGCGCTGGCCCGGACGCGCGCGATCGGGGTCACCCCGTGCGCCTTGGCCCACGCGTCGCTCGTGACGAGGAGCGCCGCCGCGCCATCGTTGAGCGGCGAGCTGTTGCCCGCGGTGACCGAGCCGCCCTTCCGGAAAACCGGCGCGAGCTTCGCGAGCGCGGCCATCGAGGAGTCCGGACGAACCGACTCGTCCTCGGTGAACGAGCCGGCCGGCTCGCGCTTGGAGGGCGGCGGCGTCGTCACCGCGATCACCTCGTCGAGGAAGCGCTTGGCCTCCCACGCCGCGGCCGCCTTCTGGTGACTGTGCACCGCGAACGCGTCCTGATCCTCGCGCGACACCGAAAACTGTTCGGCGACGTTCTCCGCCGTCTCGCCCATCGAGATCAGGTCGAAGCGCTCCGCCATCTTCGGGTTCTCGAAGCGCCAGCCGAGGCTCGTGTCGTAGACCACGGGCGGCCGCCGCGGGAACGGCTCGTCCGCCTTCGCGAACGCGTACGGCGCACGGCTCATCGACTCGACGCCGCCCGCGATCACGACGTCGGCGTCGCCGAGGCGGATCGCGCGCGCGGCCTGGATGACCGCCTCGAGCCCGCTGCCGCAAAGGCGGTTGACGGTCACGCCCGGCACCTCGTACGGCAAGCCCGCGAGCAGCGATGCCATGCGCGCCACGTTGCGGTTGTCCTCGCCGGCCTGGTTCGTGTCGCCGAAGATGACCTCGTCGATCTTCTCGCCGACCGCGCTCTGGCGCGCGAGGAGACCCTCGATCGCGCGAGCCGCGAGATCGTCGGGGCGCACGCTGCTCAAGCCGCCCCGGTGCTTGCCGATCGGCGTGCGCACGCCGTCAATGATCACCGCTTCCGTCATCGCTCCTCCGAGCCGGACGCATAGCGTGATCGGACGACCGGAGAAACTCGAAACGCGAGAACGCGAACGGCCCGACGAGTCACCGCCGGGCCGTCACGCGAGCGAGGGAGCCGTGACTAGTACACGCGATCCGAAATCCGTTCCGTCTTTCGGGTCGCGCGTACTAGCCGACTTCTTCCGGAGGGTCTGTTCCAGACCCTCCCCCCGCGCGAGTGAATCGCGCGGGGCCCCCCACCCAATCGA
>JBFWYI010000083.1:0-47594 GCA_050186575.1 Sandaracinaceae bacterium
ACGGTCATCGCACGAATCGTTCGACGAGCTCGACGTCCACAACATGCAGCAGAGAATCTCCAGCGCCTAACGCTTAGATTTGAGGGGATCCATCAGATTCCGATTCCGATTCCGATTCCGATTCCGAGTCCGACTCCGAGTCCGACTCCGAGTCCGACTCCGAATCGAGCGGCAGATCCCAGCGACCACCCACCTCGCGCTACCATGGCGTCATGCCGATCGGTCCACGCGCATGATCGCGACCGAGCGCTGCTGGGCGTGCCAGCGGAACGAGTCTTCCTTCCTCGATGTTCGCGGGCGCGGCATCGCGCTCTGTGCGACCTGCGCGCGCGGGCTGGGATTCGCGGTGCTGTCGTCTTCGCCCGATCGGCTGCGCGCGATCTGGGGCCTCCGCGGCGCGACGAACGAGTGGGCGTGGCCGCGGGTCGACGCCGATCGACGCTCGCTGCGCGACCTCCAGCGCGCACACGGCGGTGACGCCGACGCCGACTGGCCCGAGCACGCGCGCATCCACGCGGACCTCGCGCTCGCTTATCGAGAGATGGGACTCGCGCCGGACGCGCTCGTCCACGCCGCGATCTCGCTCGCGCTGGATCCGTCGACCCAGGCGCTCGAGACCGCGCTCGGCGCCGGCGTCGCTCCCGAGATGGAAGCGCTCCGTCAGCTCCTCGCCGCCCACCGAGCGAGCTGACGCTCAGCGCGCGGGGACGAAGACGACCTCGACGCTCGTGACCAGCGTGAGGCCGCGGGTCGCGTCGAACGTCGCTCCGCCCGCCGTGACGATTCCGCCGCCTTCGACACCCGCCGAGCCGTGGAGGAAGCGCCGATCCATGTGGCTCAGCGCGAGCGAGGGGACCGTCAACGCCTCTCCCGTGCTCGAGATTTGGCCGCTGAACACCTCGATGCCAACCTGCGCGCCATACGTGAGGCTGCTGATGCCGCCCGTCATCGCGACGTCGGCGGCCGGCTCGCTGGTGAACGCGTCGGTCGCGTTGGGTCGCGTCCAGAGGTGCGCCAGCGCGCCGTACGAACGCGGCAGCGTGTCGGTCGGCGTCGTCACGCCGCTCTCCGCGATCGTGAACGACGTCTGCATCGCCGCCCCGAGCGGGTTGCACGGCTCGGTCACGGTGCCGAACGTGTCGACGAACGTCGGCGCGGTGTCCATCGGCAGGCAGCGGGGCCCGAGCCAGCCGACGAACAGCGCGCGTCCGCCATGATCGACCGCCGCCGCGAGCGGACGGGTGAGCGCGAAGCGGGGCTCGTCGCGCGTCACCCCGGTCGAGGCGTTGGGGAACTCCGTCTCGGCGGTGGCGGGCGCGAGGGTGCCCGCGGGATCGTCGGGGTCCTCCGTCCACACGTCCGCGAGGTCATCGTTCGAGAGCGGATCGCGACCGCCGACGATCCAGACGCGATCGTCGATCCCGACCGCGCCGGGGAGCGCGCGCGGGACGCTGAGCGAGCTCGCCCCGCGGTAGACGCCGTAGCCGCCGGGCTTCTGCGCGTCGAACACCTCGTAGCTCTGCTCGCCGCCGCCCATCCCGCCGGCCAACAGCACACGGCCGGGGCTCGAGGGCACCGACGCCGCCGCGTGGAGGAAGCGAGCCACGTTGAGGGCGCCCGGGCTGCCGGGCGTGCCGGCTGTACCGAGGAAGCCTCCTCGACCGGGATCTCCATCGCGATCGAGATCGATCGGATCTTGATCGAGGTACGCGTCGAAGAGCTCGAAGCTCGCGAGCGCGGTGCTGCCGTCCTCGTCCTCGGGGAAGAACAAGAGGTCGTAGCGACCGCTGTCGGCAGTGCCGATCGGAGCGAACGCGACCGTCGCGCTCGACGCGCCACCCGCGAGGAGCACGCGCCCATCGGGGAGCACGGTGGCGCTGTGACCGCCCCGCGCCTCGAGCATCCGGTTGCGGATCTCGGTGACCGTCCGCGTCGTCACGTCGAACGCGTACGCGCGATCCGTCGCGACGAGGTCGAAGCATCGCGTCCCCATCGGGAGGCCCAGCCCCGCGTCGCAGGTGCCCTCGGTGGCGCTGGAGAACCCGCCCGCGACGAGCACCCGGCCGTCGGGGAGGTGCGACACGGTGCCCATCAGCGCTCGAACGTTCGCGTCGTTGACGGTGACCGAGCTCCCGATGGGATACATCGTCAACGGGACCTGGCGCCGCTGTCCCTCGCCCAACACGAGCGGGCCGGCCTGCCCGATGAAGCGGTAGCCACCCGTCTCGTCCGCGCCGACCACGGTGAACGACACCGGCACGTCGGTGCGGAGATCGCGCCGCACGAGCACCGGGCGATCCTCGTAGCCCTCGGTGCCTTCGGTCGGACGACACGATCCGCCGCTCATCGACGCGCCGGTCAGCGCACCGATGCTGCACTGGTTGCGGTCGCACGAGTCCTCGTCCGCGTAGCAGATGTAGATGACCACATCGCTCACCTCGGACGGCAACGCGGTGGGCTCGCCGAGCGCCCAGCGCACGTCGAAGCCGACCGGCCCGTCGGCGGAGGGGCTGGCGCAGGAGAGGAGGATCGAGGCGAGGCAAGCCAACGACAGCGAACGCACGCGGAGAGGCTATCACGGCTCGCGCGCCGCCAGCTCGATCGCGAGCGCATAGACCTCGCGCACGGGGAGCCCGAATCGGGCGGCGAGCGCCTTGGCGAGCGCCTTGGTCGGCTCACCGCGCTCGATCGCTTCGCGCACGGCGGCGCGCACCGCCTCGGGGTCCGCTTCGGTCGCCTCGTGCGACGCGCCCTCGATCACGAGCGTGACCTCGCCGCGGGTGCCCGACGCGAAGCGCTCGGCGAGCTCGCCGAGCCGACCGCGCGCGATCTCCTCATGGAGCTTGGTGAGCTCGCGACAGACCGCGGCCGGTCGCGCGGGCCCCACCGCCTCGGCGAGGTCGGCCAGCGTGTCGGCGACGCGGTTCGGCGCTTCGAAGAGCACCGTCGCGTCCTCGCTGCCGCGCATGCTCGCGAGGAGCGCGGCGCGACGCGCGCCCGAGCGAGGGAGAAAGCCGAGGAACCGAAACGTGCTCACCCGAAGGCCGCACGCGCTCAGCGCGCCGAGCACCGCAGACGGACCGGGCACCGGCACGACGGGTACCCCGCGCTCGGCCGCCAGCGCGACGAGCTCGGCGCCCGGATCGCTGACGAGCGGGGTGCCCGCGTCGGTCACGAGCGCGAACGACGCTCCCGCCGCGAGCTCATCGGCGAGCTGCGCGACGCGCTCCTTCGCGGTGTGGGCGTGGAACGCGATGAGACGGGTGGAGACGCCGTGGCGCGCGCAGAGCTTCTTCGTGTGGCGCGTGTCCTCCGCGAGGATCGCATCGCAGCCGCGCAGCACCTCGAGCGCGCGCAGGCTCACGTCCATGAGATTGCCGATCGGCGTCGCGACCACGTGGAGGATCCCGCTCACGGGAACAACCCTACGACGCCGACGTTCGTCTACCCAAGCTCCGAGCCACGAGCCCCGAGCGGGCGCTCGCGCGGAGCGAGGGTTCGGACTAGCATCCCCCCCTCATGACCATGAGCGACGACGAGCTTCCTCCTCCGGATCCGGAGGAAGACGAGGACGACGGCGACGCGGACGAAGGCGACGCGGACGACCGCGACGCGGACGGTCAGGACGGCGACGAGGACGACGAGGCCTCGGAGGACGGCGAGGAGCGCGACCTCGACGAGAGCGAGGTGCTCGAGGGGGAGGTCGTCGACGACTACGACGCGTCGAGCGCGTTGCCGGCCACCGCCAAGCGCGCGAGCTCGCGCTCGAGCGGCGCGACGTCGATCGCGAAGACCGACACGCTCCAGGCGTACATGCAGGACGTGCAGCGCTATCCGCTGCTCACGCGCGAGCAGGAGCACGCGCTCGCCGTGCAGTACGCGGAGACGGGCGACGTCACCGCGGCGGCCGCCCTGGTGACGGCGAACCTGCGCCTCGTCGTCAAGATCGCGTACGACTATCGACGCGCGTACAAGAACCTCCTCGACCTCATCCAGGAGGGCAACATCGGCCTGATGCAGGCGGTCAAGAAGTACGACCCCTACAAGGGCGTGAAGCTGTCGAGCTACGCGGCGTGGTGGATCCGCGCGTACATCCTGCGGTTCATCCTCAACAACCACCGGCTCGTGAAGCTCGGGACGACCCAAGCGCAGCGCAAGCTCTTCTTCAACCTGAAGAAGGAGAAAGCGAAGCTGTCGGCGATGGGCATCGAGCCGACGGCGGAGATCATCGCGAAGCGCCTCGACGTGCCCGAGATCGAGGTCACGCACATGGAGCGGCGCCTCTCCGCCGGCGAGATGTCGCTCGACGCGCCGGTGAGCGCGATGGACGGGCGACCGACCGCGCGGGTCGAGCTCATGCCGTCGGGCGGCGAGACGATCGACGAGCTCCTCGCGAACGAGGAGGTCACGCGGCTCATGAGCGAGAAGATCCGCGAGTACGGCGAGACGCTCACCGGCAAGGAAGCGACCATCTTCCGCGAGCGGTTGATGTCCGACGAGCCGCGCACGCTCCAGCACCTCGGCGACGAGTTCGGGGTGAGCCGAGAGCGCGTGCGTCAGCTCGAGAAGCGGCTCCAGAACAAGCTCAAGAAGTACCTCGAGCGCGAGCTCGGCGACGCGTTCCAGCGCTGAGCCAGCGCGACTGTAAGCCCGTGCCGCGCCCGGCGTTCGTCGCTCATGCCGACCCGCGCGCTCGCCCTCTCGCTCGCCCTCTTCGCGCACCTGCCTGCCCTCGCCCACGCCGACGACGCCTCGTCCGAGGCGGCGCCGAGAGAGCGCAGGTACTCCGAGCGTGAGCGCGACTCGATCCGTCACGCGTGGGGGACGTTCTTCGGTCAGGCCGGCGCCATCGGCGGTGGAGCGATCGCGGCGGCGGTCCTCTCCGCCCACCCCGACTTCGAGCCTCAGGAGGACGAGATATCGCTCTTCCTCGTGCCCGTGGTCATGGGCGCAGCGGGGAGCGCGATGGGCTACCTCGCCGAAGAGGGCCGCTGGGACGCGAACCTCGGGTGGTTCCTGAGCGGGGTGTATCCGGGCGCGCTCTTTGGAGCCTCCGTCGCGCTCGGCGCGATCGGGCTGTCCGACGATGCACCGGAGCTCGCAAACATCGTAGACGCGCTGCTCGGGGCGGCCGCGCTCGGCGGGCTGTTGGGAGCATTCGGGACCTGGCTCGAGGCGGAGGTCGGCGGGCACCCCGGCGGGCTCATCGCGTCGATCTACGCGGGCTTCGGCACGGGGCTCGCGGCAGGGATGCTCGCGTCGACGCTCGACGACTCGCCGGAGGCGCTGGCCGCGCCGTGGCTCGCGGCGGGGGTCGGCGCGCTGCTCGGGCTGATGGTGAACGAAGTGATCCGGCTGACGACCGAGTGAGCTCGCGCCGCGCTCAGAACATGCCGATGACGCGGAAGCTCAGCTCGCTCCGGATCTGCTCGTCCAAGCGGAACTGCTGACCCGGCAGATCGATCACCGACCGATGATGCGGGTTGATGATCCCGCGGCGACACGTTCCCGCACGCGGATCCATCGCGCCCGATCGATCGACGTTCGGGTTACATGCGTCGGCGTAGGTGATGATGTACGGCGAAAGATACGTGAGCGAGCCCGAGAGCTGGAACGTGACGAACCGCGCGGCCCGCATCTCGAGACCGAGGCGCGCGCCGAGCTCGGCGTGCTGCTGCACGTCGGTGAGACCGAAGAACGGCACGCTGCGGGCGGTGCCGCTGCACTGCGCGGTCTCGCAGTTCTGCTCCGTCAAGTAACGGTTCTGGCTCGTCCCGAGCGCGTCGAAGAGCGGCGAGTAGCCGTGGCCCTCGGAGACGTACTGGCCGCTGAATCGCACGTCGATCGCGAAGCGCTGCCACCCGGCGCGATCCTCCCAAGGGATGATCGCCATGCCGCCGGTGAGCTGACCGATGATCGGCGGCTGGCTGTTGATGAAGCCCTGGATGTTGCCGGCCGGCAGGAAGAAGCGCTCGGAGGTCCCCGGCCACTCGATCGCGAAGAGGAGCCCGCCGTACGGCTCGACGTAGCGCGTCCGCCAGCTCGCGCGCGTCTCGATGCGCAGCCCGTTCGTGCCGCGCGTCTCGCCCGCGTCGGTGCCGCCGTCGGCGAACGACCAGCGGTTCGTCGTCTCGTTGAACGACCAGTTGCGACAGCTCGTGCCCGACGTGCCGTTGCACGCGACCATCGGATCGCCGACGTTGAAGCGCCCCGAGACCATGAGCACCCAGGTCGGGAGCTCGCGCTCGCGGTTCTGGTTGAAGATCGACCACGCGAGGCCGGCCTCGATGTAGTCCAGGCCCGAGCGCGTCGGCGAGTTGAACGGCACACCGAAGAGCGGCGGCGGCGTACGGCCCGGCATGAGGTCGTCCACGCCATCGCCGTCCGCGTCGACCGTGTCGTCGACGTTCAGCGCGTCCAGGTTCGCAGGGTTCATCCCCGCGACGCGGCCGAGGCTGCGATCGTCGCTGAGGATGATCGGCATGCGGCCGAAGATCATCAGGTCGCGGAAGATGCCGACGTCGAGGCCGAGGTCGAGCAGGTTCTGCGTGTGCTGATGGTGCGCGATGTCCTGCCAGTTGCGCGTCTGTCGGTTCGGGTCCGTCGCACCCGCGCTGCCGTCGCGCTGGATGTTCCCGAACTGATAGACGTTGCGGTAGCCGACGCGGACGTTGAGGTCGAACGGATCGTCGTCGTCGAACGCGTCCGCCACGTCGACGTACGAGAACGGCTCGGCCATCAGGCGCAGATCGCCGTCCTCCTGGGCGCTCGCCACCGACGGCGCGAGCCCGAGGAGCGGTCCGCAAGCGAGCGCGAGGGCGAGCCGCTTCATCGGCCGCGAGAATACGGTCGCCACGAGAACCCCGTCAAGGAACGCCGAGGCCCGAAAGCCCGACGCTTTCGGTGAGTTAGGACTGCCTGGTCACTTCGCCGTCGAGGATCGCGACGGCCGGCGCCGTGCGAGGCGTTTCGGTCGACGGACGAAGCGTGATGCGCTGTCGAGGAAGACGGGGACGCCTCTGGAAGCGCCGAACGAGCGAGGGCGGCGGCGAAGTGACCCGGCAGTCTCAGGACGACGCGCCGAATCCCAAGAGCCCGGCCACGCGATCGTGGCGCTCGGCGATGGGATCGGGGCTCGGCCCCGCGCCGACGAGATCGAGGAAGAGCTTCTGCGCGCGCGCGCGCTCCCAACGCGTCGTGGCGAGCCCGCGAAGCCGGTAGAGCTCCTGGCTGTGCGCGACGATCTCGCGCTGCAGGCGCGAGGCCTCCTCCTGCTCGCCGGCCTGGGCGGCCGCGCGATGCTGCGCGGTCAGCTCGCTCCCGCGCCGCGTCTCCGTCTCGAGCCAACGCAGCGCCTGATCGAGCCGCTCGAGCACCGGTCGAAACCCGCGCGTCAGCGCCTCGGGATCCGGCTCGCTCATCCCTTCGCCGCCCGCGAGCGCGTTCGCCGCCGCGCGCGCGGCGGGCAACCGGTTCGGTCCCTCGATCGGCTCACCGAGCCGGCCCGCGATCGCGAGCGACTGTCCCGCCGTGACATCGATCGCGCGCAGCCGATGCCGCGCGTCCGCCTCGTCCGCGCTCACCGAGACGACCCCCGACATCGTCGCGATCCACGTCGAGCCATTCTCGAACGTCGAGGTGTAGAACTCGCCGTCGCCGACCACCTCCATCGTGGCGGCCGGCGTCGCGATACGGAGCGGGGGGCGCGCGGCGTTGCCGTTCGGCGGCTGCGACGCGAACGCACGACCGCGCACGAGGAACACCTGCGCGGAGCCCTCGGAGACCACGCGAACGGTCGAGGGTCCGTCGAGCTCCACGCGCGCGCCATCGCGCAGCACGAGCACCGCGTTGCCGTCCGCGGGCACGACGACCGTGGACTCCGCATCGAGCGCGGCGCCGGGCGTCGCCTGCGCGCCGTCGATCGTGACCAGCCCGGTCGCTCGGCTCAGCCGCGCCGGCGGGCGCTCGACCCGCGGCGCTTCCTCGTCGCCATCGGCGTGACCGTGACCGCGCGTGCCGTGCGCGTGGCTGTGACCGTGCGACGGCGGATCGGGATCCTCCGTCGCGGTCGACTCTTGTCCGCACGCCGCCAGCGCCAGCGCACCCGCCGCGAGCATCGCAGGACCGAACCCAGCGCGCGCCGGAACGCGCATCGCCTACTCGTGATCGGCGAGCAGCGCGTTGGTGAGCTCGGCCGACTCCGAGTCCATCCTCCGCTCTTTCGCTTCGCCCAGCTGCATGTTGGTCGTACGCAAGCGCTGCGTGAGCACGCCGAGGAAGCTCCACAGGAGCTTGACCGCGATCGCGTGGTCCTTGCGGATGATGTCGAAGAAGTCGCGTCGACGGATCGCGAGGAGCTTGCTCGGCGCCGCCGCGCTCACGCTCGCGCTGCGCGGCGCCTTGTCGACGAGCGCCATCTCGCCGAAGTGCTGCCCCGGTCCGAGGTGCGTGAAGATCGCCTCCCCCGAGTGCACGCGCACGCTGCCCGTCAAGACGATGAACAGCTTGTCGCCCTCGTCACCCTCTTCGACCACCGCGTTGTCGGTGTCGTACTGCTTCACCTCGGTGATGTTCAGCACGCGGACGAGCTCCTGATAGGTCAGATGCCGGAACAGCGGCATCTTGTGGAGGACCTCCATCTTGAGGTTGACCTCGCGCGCGAGCCGATCGACGCCGCTCTCCGCGTCGGGGACCTTGATGACGACGGCGGTGATGTTGTCCTTGCCGCCGCGCTCGTTCGCGAGATCGATGAGCCGCTGCGAGAGCCCGTCCTCGGGCGTCTCCGCGAAGATGCGCGCCAGCTCGGCCTCGTCGAGGTAGCCGCTGAGGCCGTCCGAGCAGAGCAGGAAGCGGTCGCCTTTGAGCACGTCGAAGTCGAGCGTGTCGACCTCGACGCTCTCGTAGACGCCGACCGCCCGCGTCACCGCGTTCTTGTACTGGAGCCGATCGATCTGCTCGCGGCTGAGGCGCCCGCGCTTGAGGAGCTCGTTGATCAACGAGTGATCCTCGGTGAGCTGATGCACGGCGCCTTGTCGGTACAGATACACGCGTGAGTCGCCGACGTGGGCGATGAACCCGCGCGTCCCGATGAGCACCAACGCGTCGATGGTCGTCCCCATCCCGCGCTTGGTCTCGTCCTTCTGCCCCTGCTCGTAGATGCGCGAGCAAGCCTGTTGGACGGCGGTCTCGAGGAGCCGGAGGATGTCGTGGCGGCTCGTCCCCTGCCCCGACTCGAACTCGTGCAGCATGTCGGCCTGCTGCTTGAGCACCTCACGCACGGTGTGACACGCGACCTGGCTCGCGACCTCACCCGCCGCGTGCCCGCCCATCCCGTCGGCCACGATGAACAGGTTGAGCTTCTTGTCGACGAGGAAGCTGTCCTCGTTGTGATCGCGGACCTTCCCGACATCGGTGAGCGGCCAGAACGCGAGGCGCTCCTCACCCTCGGGGGGTGGATCGGTGACCCCGCTCTGGCCGTCGTCCATGGGGACTCTCATACCCGTTGCCGCGCGAGCGAGTCAACGCGCGATCCGGGACCCGGGGTTTTCTGCCCCGCGGTTCTCGGGGCTCGAACTCCTGGCGTCGATTTGAACCGGCCTTGGGCCGGGGGTATGGTCCCGCGCTTTCGCGAGCGGACCCCGGGCCGCGACCCTCGTCGCCGCCCCCGGTCCCGCGGACACGGTGGCGGCTGACGTGGAGACGAGGATGAGCTCGATGACGCTTCGATGGATCGGTCTTGCCCTGCTCGGGGCGCTGTTCGTGGGTTGCACCGGCTCGCACACGGGCGAGGAAGACGCGGGCGGGATCATCTTCGACCCGCGGTTCGCGGACGCCGGCGTCGACGCAGGACCCCCGCCCTCCACCGTCGGCAGCGCGTGCGTCGACGACACGTCGTGCGTCGCCCCCGAGAGCTGCATCACCGACTGGCCCGAGGGCTACTGCACGTCGGACTGCACCGCGGGCGAGGCGTGCCCGGAGGGTACCTTCTGCGTGCAGGCCAACCCGATGACGTCCATCTGCCTCGCGGGCTGCGATCCGTCGGCCGGCGGCGACCAGTGCCGGCCGGGCTACGGCTGCGCAGGGACCGGCGGCGACGGCGTGTGCGTCCCGGGCTGTGAGGAGGACGCCGACTGCGGCGGCGGCCTCACCTGCTACCCCGACGAGAACGGCGGCGAGTGCCGCAACGCGGACGCGATGATCGGCTCGGCGTGCACGATGAGCACCGACTGCGGGCCGGATCAGCGCTGCCTGAGCGAGCGCCGGTGGGGCTTCCCCGGCGGGACCTGCGGCCTCCTCTTCGTCGACTGCGATCCGGACACCGACGTCGGCTGCCCGGACGGGGCGGCCTGCGTCGAGTTCAGCTTCGGGATGGGCGGTACGGCGGGCGTGTGCATCGACGCGTGCGACACCGGCGCGGACTGCACGCGCTCCGGTTACGAGTGCACCACCCGCCCGGGCCGCAGCAGCTACTGCGGGCCGGCGTTCGACGGGACGAACCTCGGCGCGGCGTGCTCGACCGGCCGCAACCCCTGCACCGGTGGCGTGTGCCTCTCCGAGGGTGAGTACGGCTACCCCGACAGCATGTGCGTCGACACCGGCTGCGATCCGGTCGCGCAGACGGGCTGCCCCAGCAACGGCGTTTGCGTCGATGTAGGCGGCACGGGCGTGTGCCATCCGGCGTGTGCGAGCGGCACCGGCTGCCGCCCGGGGTACGCGTGTCAGCCCGCCATCCCCGGCACGACCGGCGGGCCCACCGCCTGTCAGCCGGGCTGCGCCGACAACATGGTGTGCGCCAACGCAGGATACGAGTGCAACCTCGGCACCGGCCTCTGCCGCCCCGCGTTCGCGATGGCGTCGCTCGGAGAGCCGTGCGTGTCCGACGACCCCGACTGCGTCGGCGGCGCGTGCCTCAGTGAGGCGGGCTCCGGCTGGCCGGCGGGCACCTGCACGTATCCCGGCTGCCGGCTGAGCGGCACGGGACCCGGGGCCACCTGTCCGACCGGTAGCGTGTGCGTCGACGACGGTGGCGGTGACCCGACCCTCGGCGTCTGCGTGAACGGCTGCACGATGCCGACCGACTGCCGCCCCGGTTACACGTGCGGAGCCGGCGGCGGGTGCGTGCCGGCGTGCACCGCGACCGACTGCGGCACCGGTCGCACCTGCAACACGACCAGCGGCCTCTGCGAGTGAGATGCGAGTGAGGGATCAGTTCGCGGAGGCTTCACGCACCGCGAGCTGAACCCCGCCGTAGCCCGCCTGTGCAGCGCTGAACATCACCTTGCGCACCACGCGGTAGTCCGTCTCGCGCCCCGCGACGAGGAGGACGCGCCCGTCGAAGCGGTCGTGCGGGTGGAGGATCTCGAAGTTCTGTCGCGCGACCTCGAGCCCGTGGACGATCCCTTCCACACGCTCGAGCTCCGCGCCGCGTCCGAGCTCGTGCACGTCGGCCACGCGGATCCCGTCGAGGGTGACCGCGTGCGCGTCGACCATGAGCACCGGCGCGAGCTCGAGCTCGGAGCCGTGCTGCGCGGTCGGGAGCTCGTCGAGGTGACCCGCCTCGCCGGACGCGGAGAAGGAGATCAGCAGGAACACGACCACCGTGATCAGCAGATCGATGAACGGGATCAACGCGATGGGCGCGTCCACCGGGCGCTTCCTGCCGGCGCCCGCCTTGATGAATGAGAACGGCAGCCTCGCGAGCAGTCGCGGGCCCGGAGCTCGGATCGCCATGTTGACCTCCACCTCGCGCCCTGGGGCGCGTCACCTCGAACGTCTCCACAGCGACAGCGCGGCGCCGCACGAGTTCCCACGATGGCTGGACGCCCGAGCCAGATCGACCCAGAGAAGAGGCCATGAACGAGCTCGCGGCGACCCTGCCCCTACGCCACGGTGGCCCCATCCCGATCGTCGGGCTCGGCGTGTTCCGCGCCGGCTCGGGGCGCGGCACGCAAGACGCCGTGCGATGGGCACTCGCCCGCGGCTACCGACACATCGACACCGCGCACATCTATCGCAACGAGGTGGACGTCGGCGAAGCGTTGGCGCGCTCCGAAGTGCCACGCGACGAAGTGTTCGTCACCACGAAGCTCTGGAACGACGACCACGGCTACGACCCGGCGCTCGCCGCGGTAGAGGCGAGCCTCGCCGCGCTCAAGCTGGACTACGTCGACCTCTACCTCGTGCACTGGCCGTTGCGCGGCAAGCGCGTCGAGACGTGGCGAGCGATGGAGCGCGTGCTCGAGCTCGGGTACGCGCGCGCGATCGGCGTCAGCAACTACATGGTGCGGCACCTGGACGAGCTCGAGGCCAACGCGAAGGTGCTCCCCGCCGTGAACCAGATCGAGCTCCACCCGTTCTGCCAACAGCGCGACACCGTCGCGTGGTGCCGCGCGCGCGACATCCTCGTCGAGGCGTACAGCCCGCTCACCAAGGGCAAGAAGCTGGACGACCCCACGCTGGCCGCCATCGGACGCGCGCGCGGGCGCACCCCGGCGCAGATCCTCTTGCGTTGGTCGATCCAGAAGGGCTACGTGCCGCTGCCCAAGTCGGCCGATCCGTCGCGGATCGACGAGAACGCGTCCGTGTTCGACTTCGCGCTCAACGAGGCGGAGATGTCGAAGCTCGAGGCCCTCGAGCAGGACCTCCACACCGCCTGGAACCCGAACGACGAGCCGTGAGGAGGAGCGCCATCGCGACGATGGCGAGCGGCCACCCTAGGGGACCGGGCCCCGATCCCGGCGTAGCGGAGACCGAGCACAGCCCGTAAAAGAAGTTTCCCTGCACGGGATCGATGCAGCGCGCCTGCCCGTCCGTCACTTCGTCGTAGATCACGTTGCCCACCCCGTCGACCGCGGCGAGGCGCACGCAGATCGGGCTGTCCGCCTCGCCCCTCGGGAGGACGAAGCCGAGCGCGACCTGACCGGTGGTCGCGGTGTTGCGCGAACGGCTGCGGATGATCGGACCCTCGATGCCGGGCCCGCGGGTCTGGTAGACGATGTACTCGATCGAGCCGGCGGGACCGTCGTCGGTGGCCGGCTGGAAGAACAGCCCGATGCGGTAGCCGCCGTCCGGCGCGTCGCAGCGCGGCTCGATCGCGTCGCTCGTGACCTCCTCGAGCGCGCCGAGGGTCGGGGGAGACGAGTCGGTGCTCGACCCCGTGCAGAACGTGAACGCCAGGTCGCCGAACCGATTGAGCGCCACCCCCGTAAACGTCGCGTTCGGTGTCCAGCCACCGTCGGGGAGGAACACGATCTCGTCGCCGAGGATCTGCACGAGCCCGGCCACCGGCTCCGAGGGCTCCGCGCACGTGTCGAGGTCGCAGGTCCCGACGTCCCCGCATCGGCGGATCGTGAGCAGCTCCGTCGGGTCGCCGCCCGGCCCGCCGGGCTCGAAGTGCCCGGGGCTGTAGCGAACGCGGAGCGGCGCATCGACCGTCACCTCACGCGCGCGGTGGGCGGGGAACACCCCTTCGATCCGCGGCGTGGGATCCGTGCACTCCATCGGGCCGGCGTCTTGCGCGCGCGCGCCGAGCGGCGCGCTGATCAGAGCGATCGCGAGCGCGACGGCGCGCTGGGTGCGAGGACTGAGCACGGCGGCAGTATAGCAACCTGGACGCCGCCGACCGGTCCGCGCGCGACGTCCGTGCTATCTGGCCAGCGTGACGCGCGGGTTTCTCGACGGGCTGTGTCTGGCCGCCACGATCGCGAGCGACCGCGACGGATCGAAGGTCTCGCGAGGCCTGAGCCCGGGACTGTCGCGCGCGCTGGACGCCGCGTTGACGGAGGCGCGCGAGCGCGGGACCAAGACCGAGGTGGCGCGGTGGGCCGCGTCGATCGCTCCGGTGGGGACGGAGCCGGACCTGTGGCCCGCCGCCCTCGCGATCCTGGCGCCGGACGTCCCGCGCGCGCTCGGGGCGAGCTGGGCCCGCGCGGCCCCACCGGTCCGGCGCGGCTTTCGCGTGGAGCCCGCCCTCCGCGCCACGCTCCGACGTAGGGCAGGCGCGCCGGATCCGGACGCGCGGTCGGCGGAGCGGGAGGCGGGGCGCGCCCTGCTCGCGAGCGACCCCGATGGAGACCACAACCATCGTTGCGTCGCGATCGCCGCGTCGCTCGCGACGGCCGACGTCGAGCGTGCGGTGGGCGCCGTCGCGCTGGGCGCACGCGGCGACGGCGGCGGCGATGCCGTCTCGCGCGGGTGGCGACGCGCCGGCGTCGCGCTTCGCCTGGCGGAGGAGGCCGGATGGCCCGCATCCTGAAGGACCGCGAGCCGCCCCCTCCGCTCGAGCTCCTGTCCGAGTGGACGCGAGCGCGCGACGCAGCCTACCGCGAGATCACCGAACGGCTCGCCGAGCTCGCCGGCGCGATCGCGAAGCGTGCGGTGCTCGATGCGGTCACGCTCGAGCCCGACGCGTTCGCGCGCCTCGCCGAGCAAGCGCTCGAGCGGGTTCGGCGCGCCAGCGAGCTCGAGCTCCGCGTGCACCCGGACGACGCGCCGCTCGTCGCGCGCCTCGACGCGCGCGTGGTGAAGGACGCGACCCTCACGCGCGGGTCGTGCATCGTGCGGTGCGAGCTCGGCGAGATCGACGCCGGGATCGACGCGCGGGTGGAACGGCTCGTCGCGGCGCTCGGGAGCGGCGGATGAGCGAGCCCGAGCGGCCCGCGGAGGACGCGGACGACGCCCCGACCGGATGGCGCGAATGGAGGACGCCGCTGATCCTCCTCGCGCTCACGTTCCTCTCGACGTTCTGGGTCGGGGCCGAGTCGTACCTCGCCGCGCAGACGAAGCGCTCGCTCCTCAAGTCGTTGACCAAGACCGCGCTCGACACCGCGATGGACCGCGACCTCGGGTCTGGAATCGCATACTTCGTTGCGCACCCCGAAGCGTTCGCCCGCGGCGCGAGCTTCGCCGTACCACTGATGTCCATCCTGATCGCGCACGAGATGGGTCACTACGTCGCAGGCAAGATCCACCGCGTCGCGATCTCGCCGCCGTTCTTCATCCCGATGCCGATCTTCCTCCTCGGCACGATGGGCGCCGTCATCCGCATGCGCGGCGCGATCCGCACGCGCAACGCTCTCCTCGACATCGGCGCCGCAGGACCGCTCGCCGGCATGGTCGTGGCGATCCCCGTCTTGATCTACGGGCTCTCCATCTCGCGCGTCGCGACGCTCGACGGCCTACCGGCGGGGGTCGACTACTTCGTCGAGGGTCGAAGCGTGCTCTACCTGGCGCTCCTCTACGCGATCAAAGGCCCGATCGAGAGCGGCGCCGACGTGTGGCTCAGCCCCACCGCGATGGCGGGGTGGGCCGGTCTGCTCGTCACGCAGATCAACTTGCTTCCTGTAGCCCAGCTCGACGGCGGTCACGTCGCGTACGCGCTGTTCGGCAAGAAGCAGGACACGTACAGCCGCCGCGTCCACAAGGCCCTGCCGTTCGTCGGCGCGGCCGTCAGCTTGGCGTACGTCATCCCGAGCTACCTGGCCGGAGAGCGCGGCGAGGCGCTCTACGGGGAGGCGTTCGCCGGCATGCAGTGGGTCGTGTGGGCGATCGTGCTGACCGGTCTGATGCGGATGAGCGGCGCCGATCACCCGCCCACCGAACCGAGCGAGCTGTCGCGCGGCCGCAAGGTGATCGCGATCGGGACGCTGCTGCTCTTCGTGCTGCTGTTCATGCCGAGCTGGATGCACCAGCCCTAGCAGCCCGTTGAAGAACGCTCGCGTTCTCCGCGCTGCCGGCCCGTGACCTTGCCCCTGCCCGCGAATCCTTCGCCGGCAAAGGCAAAGGCAAAGGCAAAGGCCAGACAAAGTCTGCTCGTTCAGCAGCCGGTCAGAAGCCGACCGCGGTAGGCGGCGGAAGCGCGACGTTCGTGTCCTCCGCCCTCGTCTGTCCGCGCGCGTTCACCGGCGCTGCCGGGCAGCTCGCGAACGCATCCAGGATCTCGACGAGCGGATCCAACCGGCGATCGCGGATCGGCACCACGCGCAGGACGCGCCGCCCGCTCGCCGACTCATAGCGCGCCGCGTCGGGCACCGACCTCTCGAGCGCCTCATCGGCGGGCGTGCCGCCGCGGGTCAACACGAGCAGCACGGGGGTCGGATCGCTCCCGCCGAGGTGCGCCGTCGCGCCGATCGCGAGGTCCGCGCGCAACAGACCCTCCGGTCGATGCGCGAACGCGGTGCGCACGCGGGCGTCCTGGATCTCTCCGTCGGTGGTCACGTGGAGCACCGGACGCAGCGCGACGCCATCGGGGACCGCTCGCACGCGCCGCGTAAACGCGAGCAACCGACGCAGCGACTCGCGCGGGCCGACCGGAAACGCGAGCCTCGTCCCGCTGACGAACACCGGGAGCGCCACCAGGCTCGCGAGGAGCGCGAGGGCCGGCGGCACCGGGAGCTCGACGCCGATCCACGGGAACGCAAGCACGCACGCCAAGTGGACGGCTCCGAGCGGCGTCGTCGCATCGACCAGCGTGCGCGGATCGAACCAGCGCCAGACCGCGCCGCGCCGCACCTCGCCGGTCCACCGCGCATCGACGGGGCGCCATCCCCCCAACCGGGCGACTCCCGCTGGGACGGCGACGCGGTAGCTGCCGAGCATCGCGACGAGCGCGAGCGCACCGAGCCCGAACGCGGGCACTTCGGGACCGACCAGCCCACCCACCAACGCGAGCGACGCGACGAGACCGGCGCGCAGCCACCATGGACAAGGCACGAGCGGGCGCGCGCGCGACCGTCCTCGCCGCGCGAGGTGGGACACCGCCGCGATCTTGGAGAGGACGAGCAGCGCGAGCCACCCCGCGAGCGCCAGCCAGAACGGCCGCGGATCGACGTCCCGCTGCGCCAGCGTGCGGATCGTCGGGAGCACCTCCGTCGGGGCCCCGCGGAGCGCCTCGTCGAGCGCCTCGGACGGAACCTCCACCGACACCGACCAGGGCATCGTCCGCGGCAAGTGCGCGCGCCGCCAGCGCAAGATGGCGTGCCCGTCTTCGACGCGCTCATCGACCTCGAGGTCACCCTCGAGCCGTGCCGCGTCGGCGTCGCTGAGGCGCGTGCCGAGCGGCGCGACGACCTCGATCGACGGCCCATCCAACCCCGCGCTCCACCCCGGCAGCGTCCAGCGGACGCGCACGCGATCTTCGCCCTCGATCGGCATCGTCGCGCGATGGGCGAGCGACGTCGTGTACGCGAGGATCACGATCAGCGCGCCGCGCCGTGGCGAGCTGCGACGGAAGTCGAGCTGGACGCGACCACCAGAGAGGACGCGCACCTCTGGCACGAACCGCTGCCCATCCTCGTGCACCGCGACGACCGGCACCTCGGGGTCGAGGACGAGATCCTCGTCGAGCCCGTTGAGCTCGAGCCCCTCGAGCCAGCCCCCGTGCACGCGAAGCGACATCGTCAACGTCACGTGCGCCGATGCATCGCCGGCGAGCTCCACCCGCGCGTCCACGCCGCGCACCGCCGCGTCGGTCCACGCCCTCGCGCTCCCGGAGTGCCCGCACACGAGCGCGCAGGTCAGCCCCGCGAGCGCCCACGCGCCGGCACCGATCCTCGCTTCCGCTGGAGAGCCCACGCCGTACCTCGCCGACCGTACCCAGCTGGGCGAGATCGGCCCAACTTTGTGGTGGACCGGCCCGCGACTCAGTGGCCGGTGAGGCGATCGCGCAGGCGCACGAGCCGGAGCTGCGGGATCGACTGGCCCGCGTGCTCGTCGATCGCCTCGTTCACGTCGCCGAGCGCCTCGCTCCCGTAGATCTCCGCCACGAGGTCGGCCGCGCGCTCGCCGACCGACTCGCGGGTGGCCAGGACCAACAGCGTGTCGAGCAGGCGAGGATCCCCGCGCACGCTCCGGTCGATGTTGACCGCGCGCTCGTAGCGGCGCATCCCCTCGGTGTACCAGCCGCGCGCCACCATGAGATGCCCGAGCAACAGGAGCGGTCGTGGGTCGTCGGGCATCTCGCGCGCGAGGCGATAGAGATCGCCGACCTCCGCGCGGTCCCGGAAGACGTAGCCGCGATCGACCATGTCGAGGAACGGCTGGAGCGGCTCGGGCACCGGCGGCGCGAACGGATCGCGCGGACCGCTCGCGACCGTCGGGCTGGACACCGGCATCGTCTCGGCGTGCGCCGCCGCGGGGGCCGGCTCGGGATCGTCGATCCCGAGCGCCATCCACGTGCCGACCCCGGCCGCGAGCGTGAGCAGGCCGAGCGCCCACCATCCCCCCGAGCGCGAGCGCTTGGGCGACGGGAGGTTGAGCGCCTTCAGCGACATCTGGGTCGGGGCCTCGCTGACGTCGCTGCGATCGCTGAGCCACGCGGGCGGCGCCGGGATCGCGTCGAGGGCGACGAGCATCTCCGACGCGTCGCGGTAGCGCTCGTGCGGATCCTTGGCCATCGCGGTCTCGATCAGGTCGGTCAACGCGTCGTGCATGCGCAGCTCGGATCGGATCGCGCCGATGCGGGGCACCGGCGCGGTGAGATGCGCGCGCAACAGGTCGGCCCGGGTGTCGCCGAGGTAAGGCCGGCGCCCGGCGAGCAGCTCGAAGAGGAGCACCCCCGTCGAGTACACGTCGGAGGCCACGTCGACGCTCCCCCCCGCCGCCTGCTCGGGCGACATGTACGCGGGCGTGCCGAACACCACGCCGCGCTGGGTGAGCGTGACCTCCGACTCCACGTCCTCGCGCGTCACCATCCGCGCGAGCCCGAAGTCGAGCAACTTCACGTGCTCGCTTCCATCCGGGAGCCTCGTGAGGAACACATTGGCCGGCTTCAGGTCGCGATGAGAGATCTGTTTCTCGTGCGCGGAGGCGAGCCCCTTCAGCACCTGGCGGATCAGATCGATCGCGCGGTGAGGGTCGATCGGATCCTCGCGGACGACCTCCTCGAGCGTCTGGCCCTCGAGGAGCTCCATGACGAGGAACGGGCGATCGCCCTCGATGCCGTAGTCGGAGATCGAGACCACGTGCGGATGGGTCAGCGCGGAGAGCACCCGCGCCTCACGCTCGAAGCGCGCGCGGAGCTCGTCATACGTCAGCAGATCGTCGTGGAGGACCTTGATCGCGACCGGCCGCTCGAGCGGCAGCTGCGACGCGCGATACACGATCCCGATGCCGCCGGTCCCGAGCCGGCCTTCGATGCGATAGCGCCCCGCGAGGAGCTCACCGGACGCGAGCTCGACGGACATCCCGCGCTCACCTTGGCCGCCGCTCGTCATCGACGACCGCACCTCGCACCGGCGGTCGTCGCCCGCGCGCACCAGGAGGAGTGACGGTGATCCCCGCGCTCGATCACGCTCGCTGTCGCTCCTCCACCATACTCCGGCATCAAGCGCTCGATCCCGACGTTCTGGGCGGGATCGCCCCGTGCCGCGGGCACCGCAAGGCCGAGCATAGCCTCATCGAGGCCCCCGGCGAGAGGGCGAACGATTTTTGTACGCCGTGCTCCCCGTCCCGAACGGGCCCACCGAGCGCGGACGACACCGGCCTACATACAGGTGACGTCCGTCGTGGTGGTCTCGAACATCCCGAGCTCGCCGGTGGTCCCGTCGGTCCATCGGAGGAGCACGGTGACCTCGGCGCCGCACGCGATCGAGGCGTTGTCGAACGTGACGCTGCCGAACACCGCTCCGCTACGGCTCTCGCCCGGCGCGATCATGAAGTCGAAGTCCGACGGATACGTCGGGTTGATCGAGCCGATGTACTCGGAGCCCACGAGGAAGTCGACGTGCGTCGAGGTGAAGCGGCGGGTCCCCTCCGCGTGCTCGCCGACCCGCGCGGTGACGTCGCCCTCGAACGACAAGAGGTTCTCCGGGCTCACCGTGATCGCGACGGAGGCGATCTGCGCGTCGAGCCCGAGCTCCGTGTCCACCAGATCGGCGCACGACGCGAGCATCACCGCGAGCGAAACGATCGTCCCGAGTCGGACCGCGCGCGCCGGAGATCTCACTTCAACCTCTGATCGAGCGGGCGAATGATCTTGTCGACCTCCTTGAGCGCCCGAGTCACGTCGTCCTCGTCGAACTCGAGCTCGCGGATCAGGGCTTCGTGCACCGCGTCGTAGAGCCACGTCGTGCCCTCCTCGGTGCTCGCGCACTCCACCGCCCCGTGGCCTTGGTGACTCATCTCGGCGAGGCCGTCGCACGCCTTGTCCAACACCGCGAGCCGCTCGCCGAGGTAGGCGCGGACGGCATCCATCTGCGCCGCCAGCGGCGCGAACAGCTCCGGCGAGTCCGCGCGGTGCGCCGCGATCAGCTCGGGCTCGCTCGCCTCGATCCGCTCGAGCACGAGTCGAAGGATGATCGCGTCATCGACGTACGCGAGCAGGCCTCGCACTCCCGGGATCGCGTTGTGCGCAGACAACACGTGGATCAGCGCGCCCGCCGCGAGCACGCGGTCGGCGTCGCCGAGATCTGGATCTTCGACGATCCGCAGCATCGCCTTCATGTCTTGCGGCAGGGAAACGATCGCATCGCGCATCGCGTCGGCGAAGCGCTGCATGTCCTCGGGGCTCTCATTCGTCATCTCAGCGCCCCGAGGATGACAAATACGAGCCGACTTGATCAACGCGCACGTGCCTCACGAGCGCGTTGTCAACCTGTCGTGCTGCGTCCGGAGTCGGCCGGTCGATCAGTTGGGCTGGAACTCGCGACCGGCCGGACACGAGACCTCGACGCCGGTGGGACCATCCTCGGTGCGGATGATCTTGAATTCGACGCGACGGTTCCGCTCCCAGGCCTCTTGGTTGTGGCGCGGATCGACGGGACAGCGCTCGCCGTAGCCCGCCGAGCGCATCCGCTCGCGGGCGACCCCGCGTTGCACGAGCGCCTCGACGACCGACGCCGCACGGTCGCGGGTCAGGCGGATGTTGTATTCGTCGCTCGACCGCTCGTCCGCGTGACCTTGGACCTCGATGAGCGTGATGTGCGGGTTTCCGATCAGCGTCGCGGCGACCGCGTCGATGATGGGGAACGAGCGCGGCAGGATCTCGGCGCTGTCGGTCTCGAAGTAGATCTTCTCGAGGATGACGATCGAGTTCTCCTCGATGATGACGCTCCCGGTGTCCGGGCAGCCGTCCTCGTCCTCGGTGCCGTTGTACGTCTCCGGTTCGTTCGGACAGGAGTCGTCGCGGTCGAGGATGCGGTCCTGATCGTTGTCGGGATCCGGGCAGCCGTCCTGGTCCTGGAAGTCGTCGCGATCCTCCGGATCGTTCGGGCAGAGATCGTCGGTGTCGAGGATGCCGTCCTGGTCGTTGTCCGGATCGGGACAGCCGTCCTCGTCCTGGAAGCCGTCGCGGTCCTCGGGATCGTCCGGGCACTGGTCCTCGTTGTCGAGGATCCCATCACCGTCGCGATCGCCCTCGTTGCCCTCCGGGCAGCCGTCTTCGTCCGCGTCCCCGTCGCGATCTTCGGGGACCATCGGGCACTCGTCGTCGACGTCGAGGATACCGTCACGATCGTTGTCGGGGTCGGGGCAGCCATCCTCGTCGGCGAAGCCGTCGAAGTCCTCCGGCTCGTCCGGACACTGGTCGACGTCGTCGCGCAGACCGTCGCCATCGCGGTCGCCGATCGACGGCTCGAAGATGAAGCCGATCGTGCCGCGCACGTCGGCCGACGTCGCGCCGCCCGTCGGAAGCGCGCCGCCGCCGCCGAACACGAGGTAGCTGTTGCGTTCGACGAAGATCTTGAGGCCGAGGAGCGCCTCGAGGTTCATCGCGCCTTCCTCGTAGAAGCCGCTGCCGGCGTTGTAACCGGTCATGATGTAGTTGCCGTACGCCTCGATGACGAGGTCGAGCGGCGAGTCGCCGAGCCGGAAGCTCACGCCGAGACCGAACGTGATCTGGTCGTCGTACGTGAAGTTCGAGCCGCCGAGCACCATCGGGTTCGAGCCCGGCGCGAACGTCGCGTTGGTCGCCGTCGGCATGGTCCTGCCGCCGACCGGGAACGCCGCTCCGTCTCCCACCACGAGGCGGTAGCCGACGTCCAGGTTGAAGCGGATGAGGCGCATCGGACGCCACTCCGCGATCAGGTGCGGCCACAACACGAACGTCGGGTCGCCGCCGAACTGCGACGACTCGGACGTCGGCAGCTCGAGCTGGAGCGCCGCCGCGAGACCCCAGCCGTCGTTACGCTCGGCGCGCAGGATCCGGATCTTGCTGTGGATCGCGATGTTGCCGAGGAACTGGCTGTCGGTACCCGTCGACTGGGTGGGGGCCACGTCGTTGAAGTAGCCGGGGACGGTGATGTTCGGCCCGCTCGAGATCCGGATGGGGATCTGCACGCCGACGATCAAGAGGTTCGCGAGGCCGAGGTTGAACTGGAGCGTACCCGTGAGGGCCGCGTCCACGAGCCTTCCGCAGAGGATGTCGGTACGACCACCGCAATAGTTCGCGTCGGCGGCGAGCGTGTCCTCGGAGTTCACGAAGCCGTTGAACGGCAGCATGCCGAAGCCGCCGTCGAGCAGCAGGCCGAAGCTGATGCCGAGGTGCGGCAGGATGTCGGTGCCGTTGACGGAGAGCTGACCCTTGCTATCGACGGCCGGTCGATAGAGATGGAGGTCCATGCCCCGACCGTCGGTGAGCTGGCCCGCCATGCCCTGCGCCGATGCCGACGTAGGCGCGAGCGCGGCGATCGCGATCAAGCACGCGGCGACGAGAGCGCTAGGAGCGAGGCGAACGCGGGCCAGGGCGATCGGCGGGCTAGACATGCGCGCACCATTGAGCATCGAACTCTCCTCGCTGAGGGCGACTCGGGCCGCGCACGCCGCGCCGACTCGAACGAGGTCGAGTCGGTCGGACGCGAGACGGCGGGATCTCTCCGGAATCCCGATGGACTCCGGGCGGCGGCGATTATCGCGCGTGGCCCTAACGTGTCAACAACGGGCTACTGGGACTGGCGCGACAAGAGCTGCTGGTAGTTCCGCCCGGTCGGCGTGTTGCCCCAGCGATCCACGTACGTGCGGATATGGCCGATGGCGGCGTTCGTGCGCCCCTGCGCGCGGTACGCCTCGATCAGGAGGCCGAGCGAGACCTGCGAGCGGGCGTGGCCCTCGAGCAGCCGGATCACGCAGGAGTTGTCGCCGCGCTGGGTGCATTCGCGCGCCTGTTCTTCGAGGCTCGGGCCCGAGGCCGGCGGATCGTTGGACGCAACGACCGTCGAGTTGCCCTGGTTGGTCGGGTTGCCTTCGTCGCTGCGACGGCGCCCGCCGCCGTTGTCGGGCGGGGTCACTCGGCGCCCGCGCGGGCCGCCACGGTTGCTGCTGGGGGGAGACGGGTCCTCCACCACCGGATCGTCCGCGACCGCGACGACGGTCCCCGCGCCCTGGGCCTCCGCGGACGCCAGGATCGCCTGCGCATCCCGGGTCTGCTCGGGCGAGATGTCGAACACGCTCAGGACGTGCTGGGCGAGCTGGCGCGCGGTGTTCGGGTCGTGGTCGACGGCGAGCGCCCGCTGCGCCCGGTTGATCTCCGCCGTGGCGTACGTGCGGACCGTCGTGCGGACCAGGTCCCCGTTGGGGCCGGCGCGGTACGCGGAGTTGGGCGGGAGCTGCTGAAACTCGCGCACCGCCGTCGCGCCGTCACCCGCGCTCGCGGCCGAGCGACCACGCTGGAACACCTCGAAGTCGCGGCTGAGCGCCTGAGCGCTCTCTTCGCAACGCGTCGCGTCGGGATCGCCGGGACGAGCCAGCAGCGCCTCGCGCGCGCCGTCGAGCGCCCGCGTCGCATCCGCCGCCGTGAGGCCGTCGTTACACTCGCTCAGGCCCCGCTCGTACGGGCTCGGTCCTTGGGCGTTCGTCGCGATGTCCTCGATCGGATGCGTCGCGATGCTGTCGCCGTCGTCGCCCCCGCCGATCACCGCGACGGCGATCGCACCGATGACGCCGAGGAGCACGATCGCGATGCCGACGAAGATCGGCGTGCGGCTTCCGCCGCCCTCGCCGTCCACCGTCACCGCGTCCATCTGCACGGTCGCGTCGGCGTCGAAGGCGTAGAGCTCGCCGGCGGCTACGAAGCGGAAGCGAACTTGCCCGAGCTCCACGACGTCGCCCGGATGGAGCACGGCGTTTTGCACGTCCTTGTTGTTCACACGGACGCCGTTGGCGCTGCCGAGATCGATCAGCCGCAGCTGACCGTCGGGCTCCTTCTGGATCTCCGCGTGCTCGCGGGAGATCGAGCGGTGGTTGATCCACACGTCGAGGTCCTCGGCACGGCCGATGCGGATGCGATCCGAGGTGAGTGCGAACTCCGCGCCGGGCGCCGGAGGCGTGACCATGACGAGCCGCGCGGGAGGTCCCGGCGCCGCGATCATCGCGGTGTCAGCGTCGGTGATGCCGGGCGCGGACGCGACGGGGATCGTCTGATCGGCGCCGTCGAGCTGGAGCGCGAGCGTGTAGTCGCCGATCGCGATCTGATCGCCGGGCTCGAGCGAGGTCTCCGCGCCGATGCGCTGACCGTTGACGCGCACGCCGTTGTACGAGTGCAGATCCTCGACGACGAACTTGCCGCTGGCCTTCACCAACCGAGCGTGACGGCGCGACACGTTCCGCTCGGTGAGCCGGATCGTGTTGCCTTCTTTACGCCCGATCGTGATTTCGTCCCGGACGAGAGGAACGACCGTCTGCTTTCCTTCGTCGTCCGAAATGACGAGCTTGTGCATCCCGCCTCGCGGTTAGGCCTCGGTATCTACTGCACTTCTACGGCAAGCAAGGATGGTACGCCGCGAGGTAGACCTGTCAATCGTGTCGACCTGCACGTACCGAGCCTCTTCCAGCGAACTCTCGACTATCGACCCCATGACGCGGCACGCCTTGGGGCGGGGGTGATCATCCATCGACGCCTGCGCGCCTCCGTGGCAGCTTGAATCGGTGGGGCGCGAAGATCCAGCACCTTGGACGCTCGCGCTGTTCGTCGTCGTCGGATGTCTCGCGTTCCCGGGGTGTGATTCGCGTCCGCCACCCCCGCCGCAGCCGGACGGCGGCCCGCGACGCGACGCGGGAGCTGCCTCCGACGGGGCCATCGACGCGGGCGGCGGGCAAGGGAGACCCGACGGTGGACCTCGCCTCCCCGCCGCCGACCGCGAGGTCGTCCTCACGTACTTCGGTGACACCGTGACGGAAGACCTCGAGGTCTCGGGGGAGGTAGGGCGCCTCGACGTGTTCTTCTCGATCGACACCACGGGGAGCTTCACCGGAGAGATCGACAACCTGCAATCCGACTTGCGGACCCGCATCGTCCCCGAGCTCCGCGCCCGCGTCGACGACGTGGCGTTCGGCGTCGGCCGATTCGAGGACTTCCCGACGCAACCGTTCGGCGCCGCCACGGACCACCCGTTCGTGCTGCTGAGCCCGATCACGCTGGACGACGATCGGCTCGCCGGCGCGGTCGCGTCGCTCGACATGCCGATCGGCGACGGCGCGGATGTGCCGGAGTCGGGCGCCGAGGCGCTCTACCAGATCGCCACCGGCGAGGGTCACCCCGGCATCGTCCCTTCGTTTCACTCGGGGCCGATCGGGAACGTGGGCGGCGTCGGCTTCCGCGGTGACGCGCTCCGCACGGTCGTGCACGTCACCGACGCACCGACGCACGAGACGCTCGACTATCGGGGCCAGATCAACGGCACGCACACGCTCGACGAAGCGATCGACGCGCTCCACGAGCACGGCATCCGCGTGCTCGGCGTCGCGAGCGGGCCGGCCGCGCGCTCGTACCTCGAGACGGCCGCGCTGGCGACGGGCGCGAGCAGCGAGCCGCTCGACGGAGAGTGCGAGACGGGCGTGAACGGCGCCCCCCACCCCGCGTCGGATGGACGCTGCCCGCTCGTGTTCGACATCAACGAGGACGGCTCCGGGCTCACCGACGCGATCGTCGACGCGATCGCAGATCTTCTTGCGTCCGTACAGTACGAGGAGGTGTGGGCCGAGACCGACGACCGGCTCGGGTTCGTGCGTCGGCTCGAGGCGGTCGACGCGACCGTGGGCGCCGGCGTCCCTCGCCCCACCCTCGCCGACCGGCGTCCGAGCGACGGCGTCGACGACACGTTCCTCGGCGTCCGACCCGGGACGCACCTCACGTTCCGCGCGACGCTGCGGAACGAGACGATCCCGCCGGAGGACTACGACCAGATCTACAACCTCGTGATCCGCGTGGTCGGCGACGGGGTGACGCTGATCGAGCGACGCATCCGCGTAATCGTCCCGCGCGGTCGCCTCGACGCAGGCACGCCGGACGCGGGCGGTCCGGATGCGGGCGACGCGGGGGAATTCGACGCGGGCGGTCTCGACGCGGGCGGTCTGGACGCGGGCGATCTCGACGCCGGCGACGCCGGATAGGATCCGTTCTGGTCCGGCGGGCGCGTTGCGCTACAACACGCCGCCCGATGGAGGAGCTCCGCACGATCGCCGAGGGTGCCTGGCTCTACGGCGCCGCTCCGGCGACGCTCCTCGCCGGGATCTTCCTCACCGTGCGCCTCGGCGTGCCGCAGGTCGCGTGGCTGGGACGCGCGTTCCGCGCCGTGTCGAGCCACGATGCGGGCGCGCCGGGCGAGCTCCACCCGGCCGCCGCCACGATGTTCGCCGCCGCCGCGTCGTACGGCGCGGCCGGCGCGGTGGGAGCGGGCACCGCCGTCGCCTTGGGCGGCCCCGGCGCGATCGCGTGGGTCTGGCTGTTCACGTTGCTGCTGATGCCGCTACGCGCGGCGTCGATCGCGCTCGCCCGAAGCGCGCCCCCCGGTCGCGCCGGCGAGGCGCAGGGGAGCCTCGCAGGTCGACTTGCGCTCGACAGCGCGCCGCTCGTGCGCGGGATCGGCTGGGCGTTGGTCGGGCTCGTCCCGCTCGTCGGCCTCGCGTTCGTCGGCGGCGTGCACGGGGGCGCGCTCGCCGACGTCTCCGCGCAGCTGATCGACGACGGCGCCGCGCCGGTCACCGCGATCGTCGCCGGCCTCGGCCTCGTCCTCGCGTTCCTCCCCCCGCGTCGGGTGGCGGGCTTCCTCGGCTGGGTCGCGGTGATCGCGTTCCTCACGATCTTCGCGGCCGGGCTCATCGCCTTCCTCAGCGAGGCGGGCCGAGGCTTCGGCGCGATCGGACGCGCGGTGGTCGACGCCGTGGAAGACGCCCCGTCCGCGGCGTCGTTCAGCGGCGCGCTGGCCGGTGAGATCGCGGTCGCCGCGATGCTGTATCTCCTTCCGCCGGTCGTCGGCAGCGCGGGGGTGGCGAGCGCACCCCACGCCGCCGCGCAGGCGCACACCACCCGCGATCAGGCGGCGGCGGGCATGCTCGGCCCGCTCCTCTACGGCGTGCTCAGCACGCTGCTGGGCCTCTCCTTCGTCGCGACGAACGCGTTCGCGCATCCCGTCGAGGGCTCGCGGCGCCTCGACGAGGTCGTCTTCTACGCGACCGAGTTCGACACCGTGAGTCAGCGTCTCGAGCCGGACCGCCGCCTCCCGACCGCGATCCTCCGCCCGATGAATGGTGAAACGGGCGTTGTCGTCGTCCACGCGGGGACCGAGCGCGGGATGATCCGCTCGCCGTCGTTCCGCGACCGCGGCGAGCCCGCGAACGTCGCGATCCGCGTCGTCGATGGGATCGCCAATGAGGTCCAGCGGCCCGGGGCGATGGGCGCGCTCGAGGCGGCGCCGCCGAGCGCGCTGCGCGAGGTGACGATCGAAGGCGAGTTGTTGCCGCGCGGCGCGCGCCTGGTCGCCGCGTCGACGGCACGGGCGGCGGGAGACGGGTTGACGAAGGCGACGCTCGCCGCGCTGCTGCTCTTGGGCGCGCTCGCGGTGATGGCCTGGGGCCGCGGGATCCGCGCGACGCTGGAGGGCCGAGTTCCGCCTGCCGCGGCCGCCGCGGGCGCCGCGCTGCCGGCGGTAGGGGTGTGCATCGCCGCGTTCGTCGACGAGCTCGACGTGTTGACACCGATCGGTCTGATCCTCGCGGCTGCGGTGTCCATTCTCGTCGCGCTCGCGGCGATCGTGCGCGCGGGGGAGGTGCGCGGCCTCCTCGTCACGGCGAAGAGCGCCGCCGCGCCGGTCGCCACCACCAAGCCCGCGGAGCGTCCAGCGGCGCGCGCGAAGGCGAAGAAGACGAAGCACCGTAAGTCGGCGTGAGCCGGCTCAGCCGAGCGATCGGGCGATCGCGCCGGGCAGATCGTCGAGCCACCCCTCGCCCGCCACCACCGTGACGCGCAGCGTGGAGAACGCTCCCGCCGGCCCGGGCGCGTAGCGCAGCAGCACCACCCGAGGAGCGTCCTCGCCCATCGCCTCGAGCCGGTCGAGCAGCTCGTCCGCGTCAGGGTGGCTCACGATCTGATCGAGGACGACCACGTCCGGCCTCAGCTGCTCGACCACCTCGATCGCGAGGCGGTAGTCGGCGAGCGGCCGGGCGCGGCAGCCGTGGCCACGCAGATGGGCGGCCATCCGGTCCACCGCCCACGGGTCGTCGCTGACCACCAAGACGACGCGTGGGTCGAGGCTCATCGTCTCCCCCGTCCGTACGTCGAATCGCAAACGTCTCCGCCCGTTCGTGGCGCCCCCACCTCGGTGGCGTCGAGAGTGAGGTACGTCGCACGCCACCCGCACTTTAGGAGGGAGCCGCCACCCCGTCCGCCCCCGAGCCCGCGGTCGACGCCATCGCCCACGCCTGCTAGCGTAGCCGCCGCTCGTCACGGGGACGAACCGCGGACGCCAGCCTGAGGCCCCGATCTCCGGCCGCGGGCCGCCGGCTCGCGGACCTCTGGGCCGGGCGCGAGGAGACACGATGAGCGCGCGCGTGCTGGGTGTGATCGGCGGGAGCGGCTTGTACCGGATGGAGGGCCTGACGGACCTCGACGAGCACGCCGTCGACACGACCTTCGGCGCTCCCTCGGACGTCGTGATCAGCGGACGGATCGGGGACACCCGGCTCCTGTTCCTCCCCCGCCATGGTCAGGGCCACCGCTTCGCGCCGCACGAGATCAACTACCGGGCGAACATCCTCGCCCTCAAGCAGCTCGGCGCGGAGCAGATCGTGAGCGTCTCCGCGGTCGGCTCGATGAAGGAGTCGATCCACCCCGGCGACATCGTGCTGGTGGACCAGTTCGTCGATCGCACGCGGCACCGCGTCAACACGTTCTTCGAAGGTCTCGGCGTCGTCGCGCACGTCGGGTTCTCGGATCCGATCGACCACGCGCTGTCGTCGGCGCTCTATCGCGCGGCCCTCGAGCGAGGAGCCCGCGCGCATCGCGGCGGCACGTACGTCTGCATCGACGGCCCGCAGTTCTCGACCCGCGCGGAGTCGAACCTCTTCCGCAGCTGGGGCGTCGACGTGATCGGCATGACCAACCTCCCCGAGGCGCGCCTCGCGCGTGAGGCGGAGCTTCCCTACGCCACCATCGCGCTCGCCACCGACTACGACTGCTGGCACCAAGGCGAGGCGGCGGTCAGCGTCGAGGCCGTGGTGGCGGTGCTCCAACAGAACGTCGCGGTGGCGCAATCGATCTTGCGCACCGTCGCGGCTTCGCTGCCGGATCCGAAGGAGAGCCCGGCGAGCCGCGCGCTCGAGAACGCGGTCATGACCTCGTCGGATCGGATCTCCGCGGAGGCGCGAAGGAAGCTCGCCCCGCTGGCCCCCAGGCTGTTCGATCGCTCGAACTCGGAGTCTTAGCCATGTCGTCGCCCATGCTCGTCGTCGGTTCCGTCGCGCGGGATACCATCCACAATCACCTCGGAACGCACCCGTACGTGCTCGGCGGCTCGGCGGTGTTCGCCTCGCTCGCCGGTGCGTTCTTCGTGCCGCCGCGGCTCGTCGGCGTGGTCGGCACCGACTTCCCGGACGCGGAGGTCGCTCTCTTGCGCCAGCGCGGCGTCGACACGAGCGGCCTCGAGGTCGTCGAGGGCAAGACGTTCCACTGGGAGGGTCGCTACAGCGACGACCTCACGTCGCGCGAGACGCTGGCGACCGAGCTCAACGTGTTCGCCGACTTCCACCCGAAGATCCCGGACGCGTTCCGCAGCACGCCGTTCGTGATGCTCGGGAATATCCACCCGAGCCTCCAGATCGAGGTGCTCGAGCAGATGCGCG
Organism: Sandaracinaceae bacterium; assembly: GCA_050186575.1. Taxonomy (GTDB): domain Bacteria; phylum Myxococcota_A; class Polyangia; order Polyangiales; family Sandaracinaceae; genus JAUHXR01. The sequence continues at coordinate 30,046 of JBFWYI010000083.1, forward strand.
ACCCGCGCCTCGTCATCGCCGACACGATGAATTTCTGGATCGAGGGGACGCCCGAGGAGCTGCGCGCGCTGATGCGGCGCATCGATCTCCTGGTCATCAACGAGGAAGAGGCGCGCCAGCTCGCCGAGGAGCACAACATCATCCGCGTGGCGAAGTCGCTCCTGTCGATGGGCCCGCGGATCGTGGTGATCAAGCGCGGCGAGTACGGCGCGTTGCTCTTCGAGGGCACGAGCGTGTTCTCGGCCCCCGCGTTCCCCGTCGACTACGTCGTCGACCCGACCGGAGCGGGCGACAGCTTCGCGGGCGGGATGCTGGGGTATCTCGCCAAGCACGACGCGGTCGACACCGCCGCGCTGCGGCGCGCGGTCGTCTACGGATCCGCCGTCGCGTCCTACTGCGTCGAGGGCGTGTCGGTGAAGAAGCTGGCGTCGATCACGGCGGCGGACGTCGAAGATCGCTACCTCGCGTTCGCGCGCCTCGCCCACTTCGCCACCGAGGGCGAGCTCGCGCGCGCCGCAGAATGACGGGCTGCACCGGTCAAAGAACCATCGAGAGGGTGAGCACATGCAACGTACGTTGATGAGGACGAGCTTGGCTTTGGCGCTCGCGGGATCGTTCGCGGGCTGCGACGGAGGGGGCGGTAACGACGCGGGGACGGACTCCGGTCCGCCCGTCGACGCCGGGGAGGTCCGGCTCTGCCCGACCACGCGCACGCCGGCGCCCGAAGAGCTCATGGGCGCGTGCTGCTGGCGCAACTCGAACGAGAACCAGCTCGACACGCCGGAGTTCCGCATCGCGTACATCGCGATCACCGAGCCCGAGGGCTCGCAGCTCACCACGATGACGGTGCGCGGGCTGTTGAACGAGGCGATGCAAGAGGAGCGGTTCAACTGGCTCTTCCGCGTCGAGAACGCGGGCGCCGACGGCGCGATCTCGATCGTGACGGGCTACGGCCGCCGCGACGACGCCACCGGGCTCTATGCGTTCTCCTCGGGAGCCGCCAGCAGCGACCCCGACACGTGGTGCCCGGTGACGCTCGACGGCACGCTCGCGGGCGAGACGGTCAACGCGACCCCGATCGACGGCACGATCACCGTGCCCGTGTTCGACGAAACGGGAACGAACCTGCAGATCGAGCTTGCGCTGAGGAACATCTCGATCGTCGACGGGCTCATGAGCGAGAGCCGTAGCTGCGTGGGGAGCAAGACGAACCGTCCATTCACTTACGATCCAGCCGCGACGCTCCAGGGCTTCATCGACGTCGCGACCGCGCGCACCCAGACGCTGATGGTCGGCACGGTCAACACCAGCGTGTGCGCCGCCATCGCGGGCTCCCTGACGGATCCGACCTATTGCGACACCACGCCGCAGACCATGTGGACCACCAAGCCGGACTCGCTCTGCGACGCGGCCGGGTGCACGCAGAACGCGGCGGGCATGACGGACGTCTGCGACCCGGACACCACCTGCAACGGCTGGCGCTTCAGCGCGGACTTCGCGGCGGCGGGCGTGGACATCACGAACGGCGCCTGCCCGTAGGCCCCCTCGGAGAAGCCGTCCACGGCGAGCCGCGTTCCACGGGAGCGCGGCTCGTTTCATTGTGGGTCATTGTCCGGCACGCGACCCGCGCCTTACCGGACCCCAACAGACCGCGTGCGCATTGAAACGCGCTTTCGAGGGACGATAAGCTGGCCCCGCGCTCGGGCCCCCGTCGCTGGGGGGGTGTCCCGCGCAGGAGGATCAGGATGGAATCCCTTCGCTCCCTTACGATGCACCGCTTCACGCTCGCGGTGATGTTCGCGTTGACGCTGTTCTCCTGCAACGGAGGCGGCTGCTCGGGCTGCGCGGGCTGCGGCATCACCCCGATCCCCGGCGGGTATCCGCTCGACCAGCGGATCGACAACGCGGCGCAGATGCGGGTCACGCAGAGCGGCCTTGCGTTCGTCGAGAACAACATCGACCCGATCGTCGCGAACTTCCTCCCTGATGGCCTCGACTTCCCGATCCCGCGCACGACGGGGAGCGCGAGCGGCGCCGACTACGACATCTGCCGCTCCGACGACTGCTTCGCCCACGCGGAGATCGAGAGCCTCGAGCTCTCGCCGACGGCGCCGAACTCGATCTCGTTCCACCTGCGGGCACGGCTCGAGAGCACGGACAGCACCGGAGCCCACCGCCCGCTGCCTCTGCGTCTCGAGACGCTGTTCGGCGCGATCACGACGAACTGCCAGGTCGACATCCAGACGACGAACGGGTCGCGGAGCTATATCGGGCTGGCGGGCAACATCGCGCTCAACACCGAGACCCGCGCCGCGCGCAACGGGTATACGCGCATCGAGGTGAGCAGCCTCGCGCTCGCGATGGGTGAGGGGATCGAGGACGACGACGTCGAGCTCGGGAGCTGCTCGGGGATCGCCGGCGCGATCATCAACGCGCTGTCCGGTCTCCTGAAGGACCTGCTGCTCGACCAGCTCCAGGGTCAGATCGACGGCCTCTTGAGCAACGCGCTCGGCGACTCCCTCTGCACCCAGCAAGGGGAGTTCGGCTGCCCGACGGGCACGAACGCCGACGGCTCACCCGACGACCCCGCCGCGATCTGCCGCTTCAGCGACGGAGAGTGCGTGCCGATCCTCCTCGGCACCGATGGCCGTGGCGACCTCGGTGGCACGGCGATCGGCGGCTTCTCGCCAGGCACGCATGCCTACGCGCAGTTCCTCCTCGCCGCAGGCGGCGACGGCGAAGCCGTGAACGAGGGCATGAGCCTCTACTTCTACGGTGGCTTCATGGGCACCGATCGGACGTTCACCAACACGCCGGCTCACAACTCGTGCGTGCCGGTGACCGAGCCGCCGCCCTTGCCCACCATCGCGCGCGCCGAGGCGTTCCGGCAGAACATGATCCCCGACACCACCGTCCCGGCCGACGTCGGCTTCGGCATCGCCGAGCCGTACCTCGACTACGCGGGCTGGGGGATGTTCGACTCGGGCGCGCTCTGCATCGGGGCGGGCACGCGGCTGAGCCAGCAGCTCTCGACGGGGTTGGTGTCGGCGCTCATCACGTCGCTGCCCGACCTCACCTACCCGCTCGACAACGCGCCGTTGAGCATCGCGGTTCGACCGCAGATCGCGCCGGACTTCTCGATCGGCAGCGGCGGGGACTCCGACGCGCTCCTGCAGATCGACTTGCGCCAGGTGCAGATCGACTTCTACGTCTGGAGCACCGAGCGCTACATCCGGTTCATGACGTTCCAGACCGATCTCAACATCGGGATCAACCTGAGCGTCGCCGACAATCAGATCGTCCCCGCGATCGCGAACGTGTCGGCTTCGAACTCGACCGTCACGAACAGCGAGCTCCTCGACCAGGATGGCAACGCGCTGGCCGGCGTGATCGAGACGGTCATCAGCATGTTCGCGGGGATGCTCTCGTCCGGCATCTCGCCGTTCGATCTCCCGTCGATCATGGGCCTCGCGCTCAACGTCCCGGCCGAGGGCATTCGCCCGGTGCGCGAGGGCGGCACGTCGTTCCTCGGCATCTTCGCGAACCTCGCGCTCGCCGCGTCGCCGATCGTCGCCGAGGTCGACACCACGCTCGAGGTCAGCGACCTCGCGCTCGACCGCGACGCGATGCGAGCCGAGAGCTGGGGCGACGGCGCGAACCGCGTCTGGCTGAGCTTCGACGTCGCGGGCTACTCGCCGGCCGTCTACGAGTACAGCTACCGCATCGACGGCGGCCCGTGGTCGTCGTGGCATCGCGAGTCGCGCTTCGCGATCGAGGACGACGCGCTGCTCCTCCAGGCGCGCCACCAGATCGAGGGTCGCGCACGGGTCGTGGGTGAGCCGAGCAGCGTCGACACCACCCCTGCCGCCGCGGAGCTGATCGTCGACATCCTCCCGCCGACGGTGAGCGCGCAGCGCACCGCGAACCGCATCGAGGTGGTGGCTCACGACATCGTGAGCGGCCTCGAGGGCCTCGAGTACCGCTACCAGATCGATGGCGAGTGGACCGAGTGGACGCGCGACGCGACGGCCACCGTCGCGCTCGACGTGGACAGCGTCGCGGTCGAGGTACGAGACGAGGCCGGCAACGTCGGTGGAGCGCAAGCCGCGTTGATCCGCGGTCTGCCGAACCCCGAGGCCGCCGGCGGCTGTGGCTGCCGGGTCGCCGGATCGCCGAGCTCGCCGCTCGCGCCGTTCGGATTCCTCGGGCTCGGTCTCGCCGCGCTGGCGCTCGTGCTCCGGCGCGCTCGCCGCACCGGTCGCGCGAAGGGCGCCGCGACGAAGGCGGCAGCCGCGCTCGCCGCGCTCATCGGCCTCTCCATGCTGAGCGGCTGCGAGTGCAGCTCTCCGCCCTGCGGCGGCACGTGCGTCGCCGCGGTTCCGCCCGCCGTCACGGCCGGCTCGCTCTGCTGCGAGGCGACCAACATGTGCGCGAACTACGACGTCGATGCGCTCTGCGACCCGGGCTACACCTGCCCGGTCGAGAACGTGGTGGCGGACGCGAGCTGCGGCGTGACGTGCACCGCGTGCACGGTGAAGCCTCCGCTCGCGTCGGGTGAGCTCGCGACGTATCTCGACATCGCGGTCGACGACTCGAGCAACGTCTACCTCTCCGGCTACAGCGCCGGTCCGGGTCCGGGCAACGGCGCGTACGGCGACCTCGTGTTCGGTCAGTGGAACGGCACGAGCGTCGACTGGGAGATCGTCGACGGCGCGCCGAGCTCGCCGATCGTCGCGGACCCCAACGCGTGGCGCGGCGGCGTGAGCGCGCCGGGCGACGACGTCGGGCGCTGGACCTCGATCGTCGAAGACAACGGATCGTTCTTGATCAGCTACTACGACGTGACGAACCGCGCGCTCAAGCTCGCGGCGGGCGGCCCCGGCGCGTGGGCGACCCACACCATCGACGACGAGGGCGACTCCGGTCGCTACAGCTCGATGATCATCACGTCCAGCGGCGTGCCGGTGGTCGCGTACCTCCGCATGGCCGAGTCGACGATGACGCCGGGCGTCGTGATGGGCTCGGTGATGGTCGCGACCGCGAACATGGCCAACCCGAGCTCGGCGAGCGACTGGACGATCACCGAGGTCGCGAGCGCGCAGATGCCGTGCCGCGGTGAGCTCTGCAGCTCGGGCACCTGCATCGAGAGCGGGCTCTGCGTCACCCCGACGTCGGACTGCGCGAGCGCCTGTGGCTCGGGCGAGGCGTGCTTCATGGGCAACTGCCAGGCGACGTTCCCGTCCGGTTGGGTCGAGGACATGCCGCCCGCGTACGGCCTCTACGTCTCGCTCGCGGAGACCCCGACCGGCCTCGGCGTAGTGTTCTACGACCGCACGGCCGGCAACATCTACGGCTCGAGCTTCGACGGCGCCGCGTGGAGCGCACCGTTCCTCATCGACGGGTACGCGGTCGGCGACGAGTACATCGGCGACTGCGGCCAGGGCGCTGACCTCGCGGTCGACGACTCCGGGGTGTGGCACGTCGTGTACGTCGACGGTGCGGAAGAGACGTTGCGCTACGCGACCGTCAACGCGGCCGGCGCGGTGAACTCGACCGAGGTGATCGACGACGGCAGCACGTCGGACGGCTCGACGCGCTTCACCGACGGACGCCACATCGTGGGCGACGACGCATCGATCCTCGTCGACGGCAGCGGCGTGCACGTCGTCTATCAGGACGCGACGAGCGGCCACGCGGTGGCGGCGAACGGGAGCGCCGGCACGTGGACGATCGAGCGGATCGATACCGAGGGCTCGACCGGCTACTGGATCGGCCAAGCGTCCTCGGGCAGCTCGCGCCAGGTGGCGCGGCTCTTCCGTGTGCGCATGGGTCGCAACCTGAACAGCGGCGTCCGCGTCAGCTCGTTCTGACGCCGCTCGCGCCCTTCGACCTGAGGGCGCGTCTCGGGATCGAGCGCGCGGCGAGTCGGCCGCGCGCTCGGGGATCCGAGCCCCGTCAGCTCACGCCGCTTCGCGGGTGCCGGAGCCGCTCTCGACGACCTCGCGGCGCGCCTGGCCGACCGCCGCGATCAGCGTGTCGCGATCGGCGAGCCCGGCGTCGAGCAACGCGCGCATGTACCCGTCGGCGTAGCCGTGGGCGCGCGCGAGCTTCGCGTACTCGCCACCCTCGAAGCGTGCCTCGGTGACCTGGCGCACGAGGTCCACCACTCGGTCCAACAGCTCCGCTCCGCTCATCGCATCGTTCGACATGATCTCAGGCCTCCCTCCGCGCTCGCCCGCGCGGGATGCCTCAGGTGCACCGAAACCACGGCGCGCGTCAAAAAACGTGCGACTTGCGATCCTCAGGGAGCGCCGGGGAGCGGGTCGCGCGCGCCGGCGGCGGGCGGTCCGATCCGGAGCAGCGCGCCGATCGTGGCGGCCACCCGTCGCTGATCGAGAGGCGCCGCGGTGGCATCGAACGATGCGGGCTCGACGCCCGGGCCGGCGAAGAGCGCGGGCACCTCGCGGTCGTACGCGCACGGTGTCCCGTGCCCCGCGCCCGCGTCGAACGGCTCGTCGTCGTCGACGACGAAGCCCTCGGCGAGCACGACGAAGATCGGCGCGGGCGGATCGTCGGCCACCGACTCGTACGCGAGGCGCTCGAGCGGATCCTCCGCGTCGGCGCGCGGCGGTGCGCGGACGAGATCGTAGGCGCGAGCGACGCCCGCATGGGCGCGCAAGAAGCCGAGCGCAGCCTCCATCGCGGGAGCTCGGTGATCGTCGGCGAGCGTGTCCTCGCTCAGGTAGACGAAGGGCTCGACGTACGCGAGCGCGTGGTCGCCCTCGCCGATCGCGGAGTCGATCGCCGCGTCGACCTCGGCCGCGAGCTGCCGCGGCACGATGCGCCCCCCGCCGGTCGCCTCGGCGATGTCGGAGTGCCCGTGATCGCTCGTCACCAACACGGCGAGCGGACCGCGCTCCGCCTCGAGCGTGTCGAGGAGCCGGCCGAGCGCGCGGTCGGTGCGAATCAAGTTGTCCAGATACTCCCAGCTTCCCAGCCCGAACGCGTGGCCGACATAGTCGGTGTTGGAGAAGGACACGATCAGCAGATCGGGAACCTCATCGCCTCCGAGCTCCAGCGCGCGCGCGGCGTCGAGCGCCAGGTCGGCGAGGAGCTCTCCCGCCTGCGGCGTCCCGCGGAACGCCGACCCGGCCGGCTCTTCGCCCGCCTCGCGCGGGTCGTGGGGGAACTCAGCCCCGAACCCGAGGCCGCCCTCCCCGGCGCGCGCGTCGGGTCCGAGCGTGACCTCGAGCATCGAGGGATCCTGCGGCGTCCACTGGCCCACGCGCTCGGCGAACGGAGCGCGCGCATCGAACGCCTCGAGCCACGCAGGGATCGCGCTCCCGTAGTACGCGCTCGAGGTGAACCGCTCACCGCGCCTGTCCCAGAACGCGACCGCGTCGGGATGGTGTCCGGCCGGGATCACGGAGCCACGATCCTTGAGGCTGACCGCCACGATCCGCGCGTCCGCATGCGCGGCGCGGAGGGTGTCTGCGATCGTGTCCACGCGCACGATCGTCGGCGCGGCGTACTCGTCCTCGGTCCCGAACACGAGTGAGCGTCCGTCGTCGCACGACGCGACCTGCCCGCGGCCCGCCACGAACACTTCGTTGGCCATGACCCCATGCACGCGCGGCGAGGCCCCGGTAAAGATCGAAGCGTGTCCCGCCGCCGTGTAGGTGGCCGAGTGCTGATACTCCACACGGTGCACGCGACCTTGCGCCGCGATCCGCGCGAGGGCTCCTTCCGGGTCGAGGTGCTCGCGGTAGCGCAGGTAGGTCGACCATCCGAGCTGGTCGATCACCACCGCCACGACGAGCCGCGGAGGCTCGTCCGAATGGATCGCGTCGGAGAGCCGGCGATCGTCATGGACGCGCGGTCCACACGCCAGCGCGAGGATCGGCGCGAGGAGGAGCGGCAGCGTGGGCACCCGTCGCACGGCCCCGGATGCTCGCGTGCGGGTGCGACCGGGGCAAGCCGCCGCCCTTCTCCGGCCCACGATCGTCACGGAGCGACGCCGGCGTAGCAACGTATCTTCCGTTTCCGATTCCGTTTCCGATTCCGTTTCCGATTCCGATTCCGATTCCGATTCCGATTCCGTTTCCGTTTCCGTTTCCGTTTCCGTTTCCGTTTCCGTTTCCGTTTCCGATTCCGTTTCCGATTCCGTTTCCGATTCCGATTCCGATTCCGAGTCCGATTCCGATTCCGATTCCGAGTCCGATTCCGATTCCGATTCCGATTCCGATTCCGAGTCCGATTCCGATTCCGATTCCGTTTCCGTTTCCGTTTCCGATTCCGTTCCGACAGCTCCGACTCCGACCTCGGGTGCTCGCGTCCGGTGTATGGTCGGCCGCGATGAGCGACCCGATCGAACCGATCAACCTCGTCGAGCTCGAGGCGCTCGCGCGCGAGGTGCTCCCGAAGAACGCGTTCGACTACTACGCCAGTGGCGCGCACGACGAGATCACGCTCGCGGAGAACCGCGCCGCGTTCGATCGCATCGCGCTCCGCTATCGCGTGCTCGTCGACGTGAGCCAGCGCTCGCTCGCGACGACCGCGCTCGGGCTCCCGCTCTCCATGCCCGTCATGATCGCGCCCACCGCGTTCCAGCGGATGGCGCACCCCGACGGCGAGCTCGCGACCGCACGCGCCGCCGATGCCGCGGGCATCGTGATGATCAACAGCACGCTCTCGAACACGCCCATCGAGGTCGTCGCCACCGCGGGTGCCGCGCCGGTCCTCTTCCAGCTCTACGTCTACAAGGATCGCGGCGAGACCGAGGCCCTCGTCGCGCGCGCTCGCTCCGCCGGCGCGCGCGGGCTCGTGCTCACCGTCGACGCGCCGCTCCTCGGTACGCGCGAGCGCGATCGACGCAACCGCTTCACGCTGCCCGACGGCCTCGAGGTCGCGAACAAGACCGCGGCCGGGATGGCGATGCTCCCCGCGGTACCCGACTCCGGCCTCGCCGCGTACGTCGCCGAGCAGCTCGATCCCGCCGTCACGTTCAAGGACCTGGAGTGGCTGCGCGACATCGCCAAGCTCCCGCTCGTCGTCAAAGGCGTCGTGCGCGCCGACGACGCGATCCGCTGCGTCGAGCACGGCGCCGACGCGGTCGTCGTGTCGAACCACGGCGGGCGTCAGCTCGACACGTCGATCGCGACGATCCGCGCGCTCCCCGAGATCGCCGAGGCGCTCGACGGACGTGCGGAGGTCTGGCTCGACGGCGGCGTCCGCCGCGGCACCGACGTCGTCAAAGCGCTCGCGCTCGGCGCCCGCGCGGTGTTGATCGGCCGACCGATCCTCTACGGCCTCGCGCTCGGTGGACAGGCCGGGGTCGAGCGCGTGCTGGCAGTGCTCGAGGAAGAGATCGACCTCGCGATGGCGCTCTGTGGCTGCCCGGACATCGCGCGGATCACCCCGGACCTCATCGCCTGATCTATCCCTATTCGCAGTCCGAGCGTGCGCGTACGCACGACAGTCCTCATTAAGGCCGGCGGCCTGGGGGCTCCGGTGGGTGCCTTCCCCTAGAGTGGCTCCGCCATGCGCCGCCTCACTCTCGTGATCGCCCTCGCCGCGCTCGTGTTCGGCTGCGAGACCACCCCCTCGATGCCGCTGACGCCGAGCGACACCGTCCTCACGCCGCGGAGCACGCCGATCGAATTCGTCGGGCTCACGGTGCGCCGCACGATCGTCAGCGAGGCGGACTTCACGAGCGTGGCCGGGCCGCTGTTCGGTGCGGAGGCGCGCGGCGGCGACCACCTGAGCGGCTACGAGATCGATCGCGGTCTTTTGCTGAGCTCGCACGCCGACCCGCGCTCGAGCGAGCAAGGGATCGTGACGCTCGAGATGGCGCCCACCGACGACGGACCGCACCGCACCGTGCTACGCGTGCCGGCGTCGTACGACCTCGGCGAGCTGTTCGTGGACGTCGTGCGCGTCGCGCTCGCGAAGACGCAGGAGGTCACGGCGGCGGACCCCACCGGGATGAGCCCGTGGGACCTCTCGTTCTACTCGATCAGCGCGAACGGCGGCGCGCTCACCCTGATGGTCCAGTACGACGGACGGCAGGCGGAGCTCATCCTGACCACCGAGAATCCGCGCACCTCGCTCCGCGCCGGTGAGATCAACACCGCGGCGTTCACCGGCGACCCCTACGAGAAGATCGGCGGCACCGCGTGGTTCACTCTCTCGCGCGACGAGTTCGACTTCTTCAGCTCGCGCGCCTACGGCGTGAGCTCGGGCCGCAACCAGAATTTCACCGACTTCCACCTCCAGCCGCACGACTGGCTCCGCTTGACCGTCACGCCGATGATCGACGACGGCCTCGTCGACGTGGCCTTCGACGTCGTGCTGCTCGACGGCCGTCGCGTCGCGTTCGCGCGCTCGCCCGCGTCGTACGTGGCCGGCGAGCAGTTCCGTCAGAACGTGTTCCGCATGGTCGACAACATGAACACCGCGGAAGCCGAGGAAGCGGGAAGCTCCACGCCTTGGACGGTGCCGTTCCACTACGACGATCCGACGGGAGGCGGGGTGGTCCGCGTGCTCGCGCAGGGTGCGCAAGGCACGTTCCGCATCGCCTACGTCGTGGAGTCGCCGATCCATACGCTCCGCGAGGTCGACTTCGTCCCGTACGAGGGTGACCCGCTCCACGGCGTGACCGACACCCCCCCGCCCCCGCCGACCTGCGCCGATCACGGCAGCGTCGAGGCGCCGAGCGGCCGCTTCGTCGTGCGCTTCGACGCCTCGAGCGTCGTCCGCAACAGCCGCTCGCTCGACGGCGAGCTCGTCGGCTCGGTGTACGGCTCGGTGTTCCGCGCCGAGGACGTCACGATCAGCGGCCCGATCGATGGCGCCGTCGAGGTGGCCGGCTTCGAGTTCGCCGACGTCGACCTCCGGGACGGCGCCTCGCCGATGGAGTACGAGATCGACGCCGACATCCCCGCCGGCGAGTACCAGATCCTCGGCTTCCTCGACGTCGACGGGAACGGCGCCACGACGCACGACCCCGACGTCAACGATCCGATCACGCTCCCGATCGGCGGCTACACCATGTCGTGCGCGGAGCAGCCGATCACGGTGGAGTTCGCGCTGCTCCTCCCCGAAGGCTACTGAGCGACGCCCCATGGCTCGCCGGCGCTCGTGGGTACGGCCCGTCTCGCCGGTGGGCGCGATCGCGTTGGGGGTGAGCGCGCTCGTCGGGTGCACTTCGCCGCCGCACCGTGCGAGCGCGAGCTCGATCGTCCTCGATCCCTCGGGCGATGCGGTCTACGTCGCGTCGCCCGACGACGACGCGGTGGTCGCGATCGACGCGCGCACGCTCGAGGAGCGCTGGCGGGTGAGCGTCGTTGGCGCACCGACCCAGCTCGCGATCGTGGGAGGCGAGCTCCTCGTGTCGCTCGATCTCGCAAACAAAGTAGCGTGGGTCGACCTCGGCGATCGCAGCGTCCGCCGGAGCACGGTTCCGTGCGGAGGCACCCGCGCGGTGGTCGCCGATGGCTCGGGCGGCGCGCTCGTGAGCTGTCCGTACGACGATCGCGTCCTCTCGCTCGACGCGGCCGGCGTGCGCTGGGTGATCGCGTCGCCCGGACGACCGACCGCGCTCGCGGTGCGCGGCGACGCGTTCGCGGTGAGCGCGCCGCGGACCGGCCTCGTGCGTGTGTGCTCGCTGAGCGACGGCGCCCTCCGCGAGGAGCGCACGCTCGAGGCGGCCCCGGGCTTCGCCGCCGTAGAGGTCGACGCGCTCGACTGGGACGACGACGGCGAGCTGGTGGTCAGCTTCGTCCGCGTCGACCGCGACTCGGATCGCGGCCGTCCTCCCGCCGACGGCGGCTACGGACGCGTGCGCGAAGGCGAGGGCCGCATCGAGCCGCGCCTCGCCGCGAGCTTCGGCACCACCTACGCGCGCTTCGATCGCACCGCGCGCGCCCTCAGCGGACCGAGCGCGCTCGCGGTGCGCGGGGACGTCGTCTGGATCGCGGCGCGGAGCTCCGATCGCGTCGCCGCGTTCGCTCGCCGATCGAGCGGCGGCCTCCTCGACCATCGCGTCACGTTCGCGGTGGGCCGAGGCCCGCGCGGGATCGCGGTCAGCGACGACGGCCGCACCGCGTACGTCGACGTCGGCTACGGGCACACGGTGGCGCGCCTCGAGCTCGACGCCGGCCTCGACGGACCGGAGGGCGAGCTGCGCGAGGCCACATTGGAGCGGACGCGCGCGTTCGCCGCGGATCGACTCTCGGAAGACGCGTTGCGGGGGCGCGGCCTGTTCGACGACGCGAACGACACCCACCTCACCCCGAGCGGCGTGCTGACGTGCGCCACCTGTCACCCGGACGGCGGCGACGACGGGCTCAGCTGGTTCCTCCACACCGAAACGGTCGGCCCCAAGCTCCGCCGCACGCCGCCCGCGTGGGGCGCGCGCCCGGGGATGGAGCCCTTTCACTGGGACGGCGAGTTCGACGACGCGGGCGCGCTCAGCGACGCGACGATCCGCGCGCTGATGGAGGGCGACGCGCTCCTCGTCGACACCGACGCGATCGCCGCGTGGATGCGCGAAGCGCCGATTCCCGTCGGCCGCGCCGCCGAGGACGCGGGCGACGCCGCGCGCATCGAGCGCGGGGCCGACGTGTTCGCGCGCGCCGGCTGCGACGCCTGCCACGCGGGTGAGCTCTTCGCGGACGGAGCGGTGCACGACGTCGTGCCGCGCTCGAGCGACGACGCGGCCGCGCTGGGCATGGTGTCGACGCCGTCGCTCCGCGGCGTGCGCGCGCGCGCGCCGTTCCTCCACGATGGGCGCGCGCCTACGCTGCGCGCGATGCTCGACGAGGCGAACGAGGAGAACCGCCACGGGGACACCGCGGCGTTGACCGAAGACGAGCGGGCCGACCTGGTCCGCTACCTGGAGAGCCTGTAGCGTCCTTCGGGACGCGCGCGAGAGGGGAAAGTCCGCGTGAAGATCACGTCTACGTACATTGCCGTGCTACTGCTGGTGAGCGCCTGCGACGGATCGTCGGGGGTGGACGCTGGCCCCGGCACCGACGCCGGCCCCTCCGACGCGGGTCGGCCGCCCGATCGCCTGAGCGACGGCTTCCGCGCGACGCTCGCGAACCCCGCGCCCGAGGAGCTCACCCAGGGCGAGTGGGATTTCTTCCACAACACATGGAACGCCGAGGTGGACGGCTTGCCGCCGCCGGAGTTCCTCGTCGATCTGTGGCAGTCCGACGAGGCGAGCTGGGGCGAACAGTTCTCCGCGTACGGTTGGATCATCGATCCGGAAGACAACTTGCCGATCGGCCTCAAGCGCGGGTTCGTGGACGAGACCCGCAGCTCGCTCACCTGCGCCGCGTGTCACGTGAGCCAGCTCCCCGATGGTCGACTGTGGTCCGGGTTTCCGGCGACGCACCTGCGCATGAACGCGTGGCGCCTCGCCGTCGACGACGCGTGGGTCGCGGCGGGCAACCCGTCGCAGTACAGCGACACCGAGCGCGCGGTGCTCGCCTCGCTCCCGCAGCCGGGCGTCGACTCGGTCGGCCCCGCCGACAGCCCGTATCCATCGCCCGTCGACTTCCCGTTCTACATGAACTTCAGCCACCGCTCGCTGTTCGGCACGGACGGCAACGCCGGTGACGCGCGCTCCGCGATCCTGATCAGCATGTTCAGCTTCCGCGGCGCGGACAATCCGCTCCCCTTCCCGCGCGATCCGATCAGCCAACCGATCGTCGACTTCATCACCGCCCTCGAGACCCCGCGTCCGCTCAGCGTCGATACGGCGATGGTCGCGCGCGGCGCGGAAGTGTTCGACGAGGCGCGGTGCAGCGCCTGCCACCACCCGGACGACCAGCACACCGAGCAGATCATCGAGTGGGTCGACGCCGGCCCCGAGCTCCTCCCCGGCGACGATCCCGATCACCCGCACGGCACCATCGCGACCGATGGGCAACGTCTCTTGATGACGATGTTCTCGGGCGGCGTCGACACCGGCCGCGAGGACTTCGCGATCTTCATCGTCCGCCATGGCCTCCGTATCGGCACCTCGGACGGCTACATCCCGCGCGACATCCACGCCGCGTTCGCGTCCGCGCCGTATCTCCACAACGGCTCCGTGCCGACGTTGGAAGACCTCTTGCTCCCTGCCGATCAGCGCCCGACCACGTTCGAGCTCGACGGCGTCACGGTCGACACCGCCACGAGCGGGATGAGCAACCAAGGCCACGAGTTCGGCACCACGCTGAGCGACCCCGACAAGACAGCCCTCGTCGCCTACCTCGAGAGTCTCTGAGCGCTCCGCCCTCACTGGTGACCACGACAGGCGGCACGGCGTCTGAGTCCGCGATCGCTCGTGTCCGGGGCTCGCTCCGCTTCAGCTTCGTGACCTCCTCGGCATGAGGCATGATAGTTGACACGTGCACCATCTGATCGGACCCTGGGGTCTGATTCTTCCGGGGCGTTCCAGCATGAAGCAGAGTCTCATCGAGCTCATAGGAGAGCTTGGGCAGTTGACCCCGATTGTCGCTGCACAAGCGAGACGTCCGTTCGTTGTCGAGATCACCGGAACGCCCAAAGCTGGAAAGACCAGCACGATCAGGCGCCTTGAGGGCGTCCTCGCAGCGGCGGGATGGGACGTGCAGGTCGTACCGGAAGCGGCGGAGACGTGCCCGATCAGGATGAAGGGCCACCTACTCTTCAACACGTGGACGACGTGCACAGCGCTGCGGGAGCTCGTCGCGGCGGTCGATTCGCGCCGCCAACTCGTCATCCTCGATCGAGGGCTCTTCGACGCGCGTATTTGGTTGGAGCTGCAGCGTCGACGAGGGCAGGTAACGGACGAAGAGGCTCGCGTATTCTCTAGCTTCGTCATGCTCGACCGCTGGAATGCCTTCGAGGACCTGGTCCTCGTTCTACGCGCGACCCCGTCGACCGCAATGGACCGTGAGCGGCTTGCATCACCAGGAAGCACCCGCAAGGGCAGTCTCATGAACGAGCAAGCTCTCGGCGAGCTCAACGAGGCGGTCGAGAGCCTCCTCGTCGGCGACGGAGCGCCGACGGTGATCGACACCGATGCGATCGATCAGGAGACTCTCGTCGAGCTTCTCGCGCGTGAGATCCTCGCTGCGGTGCGGAGCACCATCGACCCGGAGGTGGCGGTCGTAAGCCGGTCAGAAGTGGAACGCCTGTTCGGCGACCGTGATCAGCTCGCGTGGTCCCCCGACGGCGAGTGGCAGACCATCCTCCAGCGGGTCACGTACGAGACACGCTCCGTTGCCGAGGCATCGGACGATCTCGTTCAGCTCATCTCCGCATGCGTCCCGACGTCGACCGGTGGCCTGTTCAGGTTCGATCGCTCCGAAGCGGCGCGCGCAGCGAAGTACGGTCGCTACGCAATCTGGAAGGGCACCCACGTCGCACGCAGCGACGGGAAACTCGATCTGGAGAGGATCGTCCTCGATCGCGTTCGCGGAGATCTGCATCTCAACGCTTTGGATTCCCGTCTCCATCCTCTGGGCTTGGTATGGACGCCGAACGGGGAGAGAAACCACCTGTGCGCAGCGTTCGAGCTGCGACTCGTGGTTCCGGATGTCGTTCAGTACCTGCACGACAGGTCGTTCAAGACCGGCACTCGCCTCGACGTGACGAAGCTGTCCCTCCATACTTCCGAGTCGCTCCTGGCCGAGCCAGAGCTCGAGCCCTGGTCGCGCGTCATCCTCGAGGCCAAATGGCTAACGGATCACCAATGACCCTGCGTCGGTCGGATATCGTCTATGTCGTCGCCCGTCTGGCGCTCGACCAAGACGAGTACTTCCTCTTCATCGAGCACAAGAAGTGGGGTGATTGGGGTCTGCTCGGCGGCCACGTGGAGCCCGATGAGGCACGCGATTGGGCGCAGGCAGCGCAGCGTGAGACCGAGGAGGAGATGGTCCCGCTCCGCGTGGGCGAAGACGTCGCGCTCTCCCCGATCGTCAATGGCCCTGAGCAGTGGGGGCCCGAGCCTTCGAGGTCTGCGGGCGGCGAACCTACGGTCTACAACGCGAAGTGGTTCAGCCTGACCTTCCTGCGGGATCCCGAGGACTGCTTCTCTCGGATGCAGCGAGAGCAGTTTCTACTGGTTCAGCGAGAGCGGCTGGAGGCGGGGGTCGACGCGGACGTTACCCCGCTGATGACGCGGTTGCGCGGAGCGCTTCCCAACGGACTCGATGACGTGCCCATCGCCTGGAAAGGATCGCGCCTGGACCTACCCACCAGGTCATCCGCGCACTGAATCCGGTCCCGGCAAAACCTCTTCCTCCTTGCGATGGTCTCGCACATCGAGTTCGGCGCTTGATGAAGGACGCGCCCGGAACCTCTAACAAAGTCCGTTGACGTCGTGACTCGACGCGCCTACTCGATCGCGGCGGCGACGTAGGCCTGTGCGAGCACGGTGACGAAGTTGTCGACCGCGGGGCTGGGATACTCCACGAAGATCGGTACTCCGCCGTGGAGGCCGACCTCGACCTGCCGGTCCGCGAGCATCACCGCGAGCTCTGCCGCGGGGGTGAACACCGAGCCCACCGAACCGAAGCTCTCGAGCCACACCAGCCCGACCCCCGACCCGATGCGTACGGTCAGCCAGTCGCTGAGGTCCCACCCGAACGGATAGAGGCGCACCTCCGGGATGACGGCGAAGTCGTTCCACGCGGCGAAGCCGAGCGCCAGCTCGAGGCGGATACGGTAGGAGCCGAGGTCGGGTCGCAGGTCGAGGTAGCCTCCGACGTCGCCCATGAGGAGCCCACCGTCCTGGCACGCGTCGCACCACGCGAAACCCAAATTGACGCGCACGCCCACCGTGGACTCGCTGCTCGGGGCGGAGTCGTGGACACGCGAGTAGGCGATGCCCTCGTTGGCGATGACGGCCTCCCCGCCGAGGCGCGACGGCACCGGGGCCCGGCGCAGCTGCGGCGCCACCAACCTCTGGCCGACGGTCGACTCCGCGCGGTGGACGGACGCGATCTCCGTCGGGCGCAGCGCTCGGCGCTCCCCGGTTGGCAGATCGATCACGAGCCCGCCCTGCGGCTGATACTCGAGGATCGTCCCGCGCACGAACCCGCCCGAGGTCAGCTCCACCGTGTCGAGCGGACACTGCGCTCGGGCGGGAGTCGCGGCGAGGAGCATCGCACCGAGGAGCGCGGTGCCGACGAGCGAGGGGGTGAGCATCTTGCGCATCGCGCGATGCTAGCAGCATCTCGTGCGTGCTCCAGGCGCGCCCTGTCGATGCCGGGCGTGGGACTCGAACCCACAAACTGGTTTCCCAGTGAGCGATTTTAAATCGCCTGCGTATGCCAATTCCGCCAGCCCGGCGCGGTCCCGCGGTATGGGCCGCGATCCCGGGGCGAGCAACGCGAGCTACCGTCTCGCCACCGAATGCGCGAAGCGCACCGGGCGAGACGCGCAAGCGGCTCGACCGGACCGGCCGAGACACCAGCGGCGCCGCAGGCGCCGGAGGTGGCTCGGACGGCGCGGAGGGAGACCGGCGAAGCGCGGGAGCGCAAGCTCCCGTGCGCATGCCGGGCTCACGGAGC
>JBFWYI010000084.1:0-46530 GCA_050186575.1 Sandaracinaceae bacterium
CCCGCGACTTGGCGTGCTCATCCTGAGACGGTCATCGCACGAATCGTTCGACGAGCTCGACGTCCACAACATGCAGCAGAGAATCTCCAGCGCCTAACGCTTAGATTTGCGGGGATCCATCAGATTCGGAATCGGATTCGGACGCGGACTCGGAATCGGATTCGGAATCGGATTCGGACTCGGAATCGGATTCGGACTCGGTGTCGGACTCGGACTCGGACTCGGAGTCGGACGCGGAATCGAACACGACCTCGTCCAGCGAGACGACGGTCGCGGGCGCCTCGGGCTCGGGCGGCGCGGCGCTCGGAGCGGCAGGTGCCGGCGCGGGGCTCGCGATCGCGGGTGCGGCGGCGGTCGAGCGCTGCGAGAACAAGTACCCGCCGAGGCCGAGGCCCAACCCGGCCGCGAGGAGGACCACCGCGATGCCCGCGATCCACGCGCCCTTCGACGCCTTCTTCGGCGGGAGCGGCGGCGGCAGGCTCGGCCCGCCCGGCCCGGAGAGGTCCATCCCGGCGAGGTTCGGCGCGTCGATCTCTTCGAGGTCGTCCGCGATCGCGTCGAGCTGCATGGTCGCGCGGAGCGGATCCTTCTCCGACGTCATGCGCCGATCATAGTCGGAAGCCCCATCGGTGGCATCCTGCCGCCGTGGCCCACGAAGAGGACGTCCGCGCCGCGCTCCGCGAGGGAGCCCGCCAGCTCCCCGAGCTCTACCGCGATCCGATCCGATACGACGTCCTCGCGCAGATGACGGCGCCGGACGACCTCCCGTTCTACCGCGCGCTCGTGCGTGAGCATCCGGGACCGGTGCTCGAGCTCGGCGCGGGCACCGGTCGCGTCGCGATCGAGCTCGCCGCCGACGGCACCGACGTCACCGGCGTCGAGCTCCTCGAGCCGATGATCGAGCTCGCCGCGCAGAAGGCGCAGGCGCGCGGCGTCGAGCTCACCCTCGCGCTCGGCGACCTCCGGAGCTTCCGCCTCGAGAGGACGTTCGCGCTCGTCCTCCTCCCCTACAACACCCTCAACCACCTCACCGACGAGGACGACCTCGAGCGCGCGCTCGCATCGATCCGCACGCACATGGACGGCGCGAGCCGCCTCGTCATCGACACGTTCCAGCCGAGCCTCGCGTTCCTCGGCGCCGATCGAACGACCCCGAAGCCGATCCTCCGCTACCGCGATCCCTATAGCGAGCAAGAGATCCTGATCGCGGAGGAGAACCACTACGACTCCGCCAAGCAGATCAACCGCGTGGTGTGGCGCGAGACGATCGCGGAGGTCCCCGACGCGCGCGTCGACGAGCTGCGGATGCGGATCTTCTTCCCGCGCGAGCTCGACGCGCTGCTCACGCTCTCGGGCTTCGCGATCGAGCACAAACACGGCGACTACGATCGCCGCGCGTTCGACGCCGCGAGCCCGAAGCAGCTCCTCGTGTGTCGGCTCGCCGACTGAGCCTCACGAGCGCTCGAAGAGCACGCCGTGGAGGGTGGACACCGCGGCCTTGATGTCGCGATCCGCGATCACCATCTGCAGGTTGATGCTGCCGGACGCGTAGCTGATCATCTCGACGTTCACGCCGGCGTCGGCGATCGCGCGCAGGATCTCGGCGCCGAGGCCCTTCTGCTCGCTGAGGTGCTGGCCGACCACCGCGAGGATGGTGCGGCCGTGCGTGAGCTGCGGGCGGCCGAGCGGCTCGAGCTCGGGCATCGCGCGCGCGAGGCCCTCCGCGTCGTGCGCGGTCATGGACACGCTCACCTCGCTCGTGGTGACGACGTCGACGTCGACGCCGTGGCGCGCGAGCACCTCGAACACCTTCGCGAGGAAGCCGACCTCCCCGAACATCCGCGTCGCGTTCACCGTGAGGACGCTCTGGCCCTCCTTGTACGCGATCGACGTCGGCCCCGACGGACCCGGCGGGCCCGCCTCCTCGATCACCGTCCCCGGGTGCTGGGGCCGGTTC
Source organism: Sandaracinaceae bacterium (assembly GCA_050186575.1). Taxonomy (GTDB): domain Bacteria; phylum Myxococcota_A; class Polyangia; order Polyangiales; family Sandaracinaceae; genus JAUHXR01. Next base: position 1,958 of record JBFWYI010000084.1, read on the forward strand.
GTGTTCAGCACGCGCACCGGGATCCCGCGGTCCATCGCCGGCTGGAGCGTCGACGGATGCAGCACGCGGCTCCCGAAATACGCGAGCTCGGCCGCCTCGTCGAAGCGCATGTTCGGGATGTTGCGCGCGCCGTTCACCACGCTCGGATCGGCGGTCATCACGCCGTCGGTGTCCGTCCAGATCTGCGCCTCCTCCGCGCGGAGCGCCGCGGCGAGCAGCGTGGCGGTGAGGTCGCTCCCGTTGCGCCCGACCGTCGTCACCTCGCCAGCCTCGGTCTTGCCGATGAAGCCGGTGACGATCGGGACGACGCCCGGATCGAGCGCGTCGAACGCGGCGCGTACGTTCGCTTCCCAACCGTGGAGCGGACGCGCGCGACCGTGGCGTCCGTCGGTGATGAAGCCGAGGTCCCACACGTCGTACGCGCGCGACGCGAGCCCTTGGCGCGTGAAGTAGTCCGCGATGCACCGCACGCTCATCCGCTCGCCGAAGCTCGACACGTAGTCGAGGCTGCGCGGGCTGACCTCGCGGACGAGATGGATCCCGCGGAGGAGATCTTCGATGTCCTGGAAGAGCGCCGCGAGGAGGTCGTCCGGACACCCCATCCCCGCCGCGATGGCGCGCTGGCGCTCGATGACGTCGGCGGGGTCGTAGGTCCCGACCGCCGCGGCCCGGGCGGTGCGGATCAGCGCGTCGGTGATCCCCTTGTGGGCCGACGAGACGACCACGATGCGCCCCGCTCCCGCGCGCTCGCGGACGATGGCGAGGACCTTGTCGATCTGGGCGCGATCGGCGACCGAGCTGCCCCCGAACTTGAGGACTTTCACGGGCGCGGGTGTAGCACTTTTTTTTCGGACGGATGGGCGAGCGCCCGGCCACGAAGGGGTGCCGGTCCGCCGAGCCGTCACGCCCAGAGGGCGTGGCCGCGCGGCGTCCCTCACGACGCTCCACCGACTCCACCGCCAAGCGAGTCGCCAGACCGTTCGTTTGATTGGCTCAATTGAACTCCGTTCATACGGCGTTTGATGTCGCCGTGCATTTCCGCCTACCTGCCTCCGCGACACCGCATGTCACACCTGCTTTTCCAACCGTGGCCCACGCTGACACAGGATCGGGCGAGCCGACTCAGACGATGTTACCTCGAGCGATGGCTCGAGACCTGCAACCACCTCTTTCGCGTTCGTCAATCATAGAAAGGCTTGAGTCAACCATGTCCCTCTCCCCTCGCTATTCGATCTTCGGCCTCGCTCTCCTCGGCCTCCCGTTCCTCCTCGGCACCCGCGAGTGCGAGCCGCCGCCGCGCGTGTGCACGGAGGAGTGGGCGCCGGTATGCGGAGTGGACGGCGTGACGTACTCCAACGCGTGCTTCGCGGACGCGGCCGGCGTCGCGGTGGCGCACGACGGAGAGTGCGGCGTCGCCTGCACGACCGAGTACGCCCCGGTCTGCGGCGAGGACGGCGTGACCTACTCGAACGCCTGCTTCGCGGCGGCGGCCGGCGTCGCCATCGCGCACGACGGAGAGTGTCGCGACCTCTGTCGGGACGACAGCGAGTGCGGGCCCGGCGAGCGCTGCAACGTCGACCTCTGTCTCAGCCCGTGCGGACCTGGCGAAGCGTGTCCGGCCGTCTGCTACGGCGCGTGTGAGCCCGCTCCGTCCGGATGCCGCTCCGACGCGGACTGCCGCGACGCCGAGTACTGCGCGTTCGATCCCGCGTGCGCCGCGATCGCCCCGGGTGACCGCGACCCGTCGGACCCGACGTTCCCGTACTGCGACGGCGTGTGCCAACCGCGCCGCGAGTGCCCGCCGATCGCGTGTCCCGCCATCGACTGCCCCTACGGCTGGCTCACCGACGACTACGGCTGCTCCACCTGCGAGTGTGCGCCCGAGCCGGTCTGCGACGCGGTGCTCTGCGACCTCTACTGCGAGCACGGCTTCGTCCGCGACGACCGCGGCTGCGAGGTGTGCGAGTGCGCGCCGCCTCCTCCGCCCCCGACCTGCGGCGACGTCGTGTGCACGTTGTACTGCGAGCACGGCTTCTTGACCGACGAGCGCGGCTGCCTCACCTGCGAGTGCGCCCCGCCGCCGCCGCCCGCGCTGTGCCTCAGCGACGCGGACTGCTCGGCCGCCGAGATCTGCAACTTCGAAGGCGAGTGTCGCAGCCTCTGCAGCGACCCGTCGGACATCTGCCCGGCGGTCTGCGCGGGGATCTGCACCCCGCCTCCGGTCCGCTGAGCCGACCACGTCCCTCGCGGTGTCGAGCGCCGCGGCGGTGCGTCCGTCCTCCGATTCCATCCGATCGCACCCTCGAGGCCGACCGCGGTGCCCGCCGCGGTCGGCCTCGACCTTTGGGACACCGGGTGACACCCTTGCGCCCGGATGGACGACCCCGTCTTCTGCGTGGTGCATCACGAGATCGATGCGACGGGGACGTGTCCGTCGTGCGGCTCCGCGATGTGTCCCGCGTGCATGGTGCCGGGGAGCGCGCTCTGTCAGCGATGCCGGCACCGAGAGGCGGCGAAGGCGCGACCCACGGCCCGCGAGGGGTGGCGCGTGCCGATCTGGGCGGCGTCCGCCGGGCTCATCGTGGGCGGGATCGCGGCGCAGCTCGCCGGGGCGATCCCCATCTTCGTGGCGGTGGGCCTGCGCGCCGGAGCTGACCTCACGCCCGAGTCGCTGGGGCGCATCGCGGAGGAGTCGGTGCTTGACTTCGCGGTGCTCGGACCTTCGATCCTGTGCACGGGTCTCACCCTCGCCGGGATCGCGTTCGTCGTGCCGATCCTCGGGCGTCGGCCGGTCAAGCTCGCGATGCGGCTCCGCGGCGCGCACTGGCTCGCGTTCGTGCTGGCGCCGATCGGCATCCTCGCGCTCGGGCCCACGTCGGATCTGTTGCGCCGTCTGATGGAAACGTACTTGCCCTGGGCGACGTTCGGCGCGCTCGAAGGCCTCGACGAGATCGCGCGCGGCGCGCCGCTCTACGTGACGCTGCCGGCGATGGCGCTCGTGCCGGGCATCTGCGAGGAGCTCCTGTTCCGCGGGATGTTCCAGCCTTCGATCCGCCGCGGCTGGCTCGCGGTGATCCTGTCGGGGACGGTGTTCGCCGTCTATCACATGGACCCGCAGCACGTGGCCGCGGTGCTCCCGCTCGGGCTCTACCTCGCGTGGCTGGGCGACCGCACCAAGAGCGTGTTCGTGCCGATCACCGCGCACGTGTTCAACAACGCGGCGGCGGTGCTCGGCTCGACCGTCCTCGCCGACTCCGTCGCGGGCAACGACGAGGCCCTGCCGTGGTGGGCGGCCCCGATCGGCTGGGCGGTGGCCGCCGCGGTGATCGTGGGGATCATGCGCGTCACCCGACGCGATCCCGAACGCGAGGGCTGGACAGAGGCGCCCGCGGATCCCACGAACGGCTGACCGCACGTGTTCACCGGCATCGTGGAAGAGATGGGCACGGTGGTGGCGCTGGAGCGTCGCCCGGAGCTGCTCCGCCTCAGCACCGAGGGCGCGGTGGTGCACGCCGGCGCTCAGCTCGGGGACAGCATCGCGGTCAACGGGGTGTGCCTCACGGTCGTCGCGATCGACGGCGCGCGCCTCGCGTTCGAGGCGGTGCCGGAGACGCTGCGCAAGACGAACCTCGGCGCGCTCGACGTCGGCGCGAAGGTGGACCTCGAGCGCCCGGTGAGCACGGGGCGCCCGATGGGCGGCCACTACGTGCAGGGACACGTCGACGGGACGGTCACCATCCGCTCGCGCGCCGACGACGGCGACGCGCTCGAGGTGTGGTTCGACGCGCCGGCCGCGCTGATGCGTTACGTGGTGCCCAAGGGCTTCGTGACGATCGACGGCGCGTCGCTCACCGTGGTCGAGACGGACGCGAGCGGCTTCAGCGTCACCCTGATCCCCCACACGCAGAAGGCGGTGGTGTTCGGCGAGGCGGAGCCCGGGTACGTGGCCAACCTCGAGGTGGACGTGATGGGCAAGTACCTCGAGCGGATGGTGGGCGGTCGATTGGCGACGCTCGAGGCCGAGGTGGCCGCGCTCAAGGCGAGCCTGAAGCGCTGATGCACGCGTTTCCGATCTTCGTGCTCGTCGGGACGGCCTCGGTCGCGGTGCTCGGCGGGATCGTGCGGAGCCGCTTCTTCGCGATCTTCCTCGGCATCCTGCTGTCGCTGCAGGGCCTCTGTGCGATGGCGATCCGCGAGCACTTCACGCACTACGCGCCGCTCGTCACGGACGTCGCGTTCTTCTATCTCCAGGGCTGCCTGTACGTGCACTTCGCGTCGCTCGTGCGCGCGCGGATGCGGCCCCTCTGGTTTCGCGCGCTGGTGAGCTACCCGGGGCTCACGTTCGGCGCGGCGTCGCTCCTCGCGTTCCCGTTCGCGATCGTGGCCGCGCTCGGGGTCGAGCCGTGGGGCGTCGAGATCTGCGTGGTCGCGGCGCTCTTGGGGCTCGGGCAATCGCTCTACACGCGCGAGACCGACGTGCACCTCTCGCTCGATGGAGAAGAAGTCGCTTCGTTGTCGCGCCGCAAACACGGACGAGGCCGCGTCGATCGCCCGCTCCGCATCGTGCAGATCACCGACCCGCACCTCGGCCCGTTCATGACGACGGCGAGGCTGCGACGGATCTGCGAGCGCGCGGTGTCGCGCGAGCCCGACCTGATCCTTTTGACCGGCGACTTCCTCACGATGGAGTCGCACTCCGATCCGCGCGTGCTCGAGGACGCGCTCGCCCCGCTCGCCGCGTACGAGGGCAAGACGTTCGCGTGCTTCGGCAACCACGATCACGAGGCGCCCGAGCTGGTCCGCGCCGCGCTGTCGAAGCACGGGATCACGCTCCTCGTCGACGAGGAGGCGGTGGTCGACACGCCGGCCGGACCCGTCCAGCTCATCGGGAGCGACTTCCACTTCCGCGAGCGCGCGGCGCGGCTCGCCGCCCTGTGCGAGCGCTACCCGCGGCGCGACGGTCACCTGCGCATCGTGCTCCTCCACGACCCGGGCGCGTTCAAGCACGTGCCGGAGGACCACGGCGACCTCGTGCTGAGCGGGCACACCCATGGAGGGCAAGTCGGGTTCCTCACCCTAGGCGTCCCCTCCACCGCGGTGAGCCTGTTCACGAGCATCCCCGACCACGGCTTCTGGGCGCGCGGGCGCGACCGGCTCTACGTCCATCGCGGCACCGGGGTGTACGGGTTCCCGCTCCGGGTCGGCGTGCCCGGCGAGCAGAGCCTCCTCCACGTCCACGATGCGCGCGAGGCGCTCGCCGCGGAGTGAGCCACCGCCCGGACGCGGCCCGTCGCGGCGCCGCCGGGGTTGTTCACGAGGCGTGCACACGCGGCGGCGCGACGAGGACCGGCGGGCTTGGCAGGAGACTTGCGGAGGCGGTCCGCATGACGACCCGCACCTCTGTCGCCGTTCTCCTCCTCACCCTCTCGAGCGGCTTCGGCTGCGATGGCGCCTCGATGACCGCCGACGACGCCGGACCGCCCGGATCCGACGCGGGACGCGCCGACGCCGGCCGCCGCGACGCCGGACCCCCGGACCCGACCGACGCCGGCACCGACGCGGGGCCACCCCTCGGGCCGCGCTCGGTGATCACGCTGCTCCTCCGCACCGGTCCCATCACCGTCGACGCGCTCGACGAGGACGGCGCGCCGCTCGTGTTGAGCACCGGCTACGGGACCGACGACGGCGAGATCCACTTCGTCTCCGACTCGACGCTCTATCGCTTCGACCGGGCGATGCGCCGCCTCGTCGAACCACAACCGTTGTTGTCGAACGACGAGTCCAGTCAGATCGCGATCGACCTGATGGTCGACGGAGTGATCGGCGGCGCGCAGATCGTGCTGGGGATCGACGGGACGGACGCGTTCCTCTGGCAATCCGCGCCGGCCACCGGCAACCCGCGCTTCGGCGCTCCGGTGTCGTTCCAACAGAAGGCGACCATGTCGTCCCCCGCGATGCCGTTCACCCCGCCGGCCGTCGCGATCGCGTCGCTCGACAACCTGGCGTTCTTCCCCGTCGCGATATCGGAAGATGGCACGAGCTTCATGCTCGAGGCGACGGCCGGCTCGTTCACCTATCTGCCGTTGCCGGGTGGGATCCTGATCTGCGACAGCGCGGTCGCCTTGACCCCCGAGCTCATGACGCAAGGCGTGTTGCCAGGCGCACCGGCCGCGACCGAGCCCACCCTGCTCCTCATCGACGGTGACACCGTCTACCCGCGCCGCGCGAACGACGTGTGCTTCGAAGAAGGGATCCAACTGCTCGACGAAGCCTCGAGCGTCATCGACGCACCGACCATCGCCTTCGCGGTGAACTTCGACGCCTCGATCGATCACTCCAAGGAGGTCCTCGTCGTCGTCGAGGACGCGCCCTAGCGGGGACGCGGTCCTCGTCGTCGCTCCCCGTCATCGCTCGACGGGGACGCTGATGCGGTGGCGGCCGTCCGGTTCGACGTCGACGACTCGGCGGATCGCTTCACCGTCGCCGAAGGGGCGGATGTCGAGGGTGTGGCGGCCGACCGGGAGGGTGAGGCTGGCGGGGGTCTCGCCGAGGTTGCGCGACCCTTCGTAGACGTGAGCCCAGCCGCCGGTGGTCACGACCACCACGCGTCCCTCGGCGTTCGCGGCGGGGACCGCCCGCTCGTCCGTCGCGGGCTCCGAACGGGTACCGCGGCGATGGCGACCCGCGCTGCGACCGCGTCCACCGCGGGGCTGCTCCGTCAGCGTCGCTTGCGAGGATCCGAGGGGCTCTGCGTTCACGACCGATTCCGAGTCCGATTCCGATTCCGATTCCGATTCCGATTCCGATTCCGAGTCCGAGTCCGAGTCCGAGTCCGAGTCCGAGTAGTCCGAGTCCGTTTCCGATTCCGAGTCCGATTCCGATTCCGATTCCGATTCCGATTCCGTTTCCGATTCCGATTCCGTTTCCGATTCCGATTCCGACTCCGAGTCCGAGTCCGAGTCCGATTCCACGTCTGGCGCCCGCGCTCCGATCGCCGCCGTCACTTCGCTCGGCTCCGCCCACCATGCGCCGAGCTCATCGCGCAGCAGCACGACGGGCGGGACGATCAACGCGACCGCGAGGAGCGCCACGGCGATCCCGATTCGACCGCCGCGACCGCTCGCCGCCACGCGCGCCTCCGGTTCGGCGACCTCCGGCGGCTCTCGCACCTCCGTGACGGGAGCCTCCACCTCGATCGAGTCGCCCCAGATCGGAAACGGCGGCGGCGCGCTGTCATCCCACGTCGCGAGGAGCGCGCCGTCGGCCGCCCGCGGGGCGCCGAGCATGGAGGCGCCGAGCGCCGAGGCGTCGAGCGTCGGCACCTCGGCCGCCGCCACGCGCACCACGCTCTCGTCGGGGTACGCGTCCGATGAGCCCTCGCGCGCCGACGCGAGGAGCTCGCGCTTTCGATCGGCCGCACCGGGGAACAGCTCGTTCATCCACTCCGCGACCTGGACGCTGCCGACCGGCTCGAGGGTGCCCGCGAGGTGGTGCGAGAGCGCCTGGCCCATCGCCCGCGCGCTCGCCCAGCGCCCCGCGACGTCACGGGAGAGCGCCCGCATCGCGATCTCGTCGATCTCGGGCGGCACGGACCGCTCGATCGAGGACGGGAGCGGGATCTCGTGCTGGATCACCGCGAGCACCGTCTCCGTCTGACTCGACCTCCGGAACAGTCGTTGTCCGGTCGCCGCCTCCCATAGCACCACGCCGAGCGACCACACGTCGGCGCGGCGATCGATCGTCTGACCGCGCGCCTGCTCGGGCGACATGAAGGCCCACTTGCCCTTCACCGATCCGGTGGTCGTCTCGTGGAGCTGATCGGCGGCGCGCGCGATCCCGAAGTCCACCACGCGGACACCGCCGTCGTACGTCACGAAGATGTTGTGCGGTGACACGTCGCGATGGACGACGTGCAGGAGCTGGCCGTCCTGGCCGCGGAGCTCGTGGGCGGCGTGGAGCCCCTCGCACGCCTCCGCGAGGATCCGCGCGACGAACCGGACGCGCCGAGGATCGTGTGCGTCGGCGCGGTACGACGCGGAGAGCACGCGCGACAGCGGCTCGCCGAACAGGTACTCCATCGCGATGTAGTAGGTGCCGCCGGTGCGGCCGAAATCGAGAATGGAACACACGTTGCGGTGATCGATCCGCGACGTGAGGCGCGCCTCGTCGAGGAACATCTCGACGAACTCTCTGCGCTCGGCGAGGTGCGAGTGGATGCGCTTGAGCGCGGCGAACTTCTCGAAGCCGCCGGGGCCCTCCATCCGCGCGAGGTACACCTTCCCCATCCCGCCCGAGGCGAGCTCGAAGCACAGGCGATAGCGCCCGAAGCTCCGCTCCGACAGAGGGACGATGGACGATCGCGAGGGCTCGTCGTCCTCCCCATCGCCCCCGAGCTCGTCCCCGTTCGGCGTGAGGGTGACGGTGGCCAAGGCGGACCGATCGTAGCAGCCCCTCCCGCCGACCGCCTCGCTTCGGCGAGCGGAGCGGCCGACGTGTATCCTCAGCGCGTGAGCCCGAAAGGCTTGGACTACGACGACGAGGCGACCGTCGACGCGACCGTGAAGACGGACGACGCCTACCTCGTCCAGCACTTCTCGCTCGCGTCGGAGACCGACCCGCATCTGCGCTACGAGTCGACGACCGATCGATGCTCGATCGGCAGCCACCCGTCGAACGACCTCGTGCTCGACGACGCGACCGTCTCGCGCTTTCACGCCGAGGTCGTGATCAACGAGGGCGGCGCGCGCGTGCGAGACCTCGGGAGCCGCAACGGCACCCGGATCGACGGCGTCCGCGTGAGCGAAGGGTTCCTGAAGAACGGAAGCCGCATCTCGATCGGCCGCAGCAGCGTGCGCTTCCACGCCGAAGGTCAGCGCAACCGGCTCCCGCTCTCCGATCGTCGCGAGCTCGGCACGATGGTCGGCACGTCCGTCGCGATGCGATCGGTGTTCGCCCAGCTCGAGCGCGTGGGTCCCTCGGAGGCGACCGTGCTCCTCCAAGGCGAGACGGGCACGGGCAAGGAGGAGGCGGCGGCCACGCTCCACCAGCTCAGCCACGCGAGCGCCGGACCGTTCGTCGTCGTCGACTGCGGCTCCATCCCCCCGAACCTCCTCGAGAGTCACCTCTTCGGCCACGCGCGCGGCTCGTTCACGGGCGCCACCGACGCGCGCATCGGGGCGTTCGAGGCGGCGAACGGCGGGACGGTGTTCCTCGACGAGATCGGCGAGCTCCCGCTCGACATGCAACCCAAGCTGCTCCGCGTGCTCGAGAGCCGCGAGGTCCGGCGCATCGGCGAGACCGACGTGCGCCCGGTGTCCGTCCGTGTGATCGCGGCGACCCACCGCGACCTGCGCCACGAGGTCGGCGCCGCCCGGTTCCGCGAGGACCTCTATTATCGCCTCGCCGTCATCCGCATCGTGCTGCCTCCGCTGCGCGAGCGCCCCGACGACATCGCGGCCCTCGTGGAGCGCTTCGTCGGCGACATGAACGTGGACGAGGCGACCGGAGAGCGCCTCCGCGCGCCCGGCTTCGTCGCCGCGCTCCGGCAGATGGCGTGGCCGGGAAACGTGCGGCAGCTGCGCAACTACCTCCAGCGCGCGGCGATCTTCGACGACGTCCCCGAGCTACCTGCACAGACGCAAGCGTCATTGCACGACGCGATCGACGTCGAGCTCCCGTATCCCGAGGCGCGCCGCCAGTTCATCTCGCACTTCGAGCGCGCCTACGCGGAGCGGATCATCCAGGTCCACGGCGGCAACGTCAGCAAGGCGGCGCGGGCGGCGGGGATCGGGCGAAGCTACCTCCATCGACTGCGCGGGCGCGGCTCCGCCGAGGACTCGTGACGCTCGCTCGGGTGGGAGCTCGAGCCGCCGGGCTCCTCGGCCTCGTGGCGCTCGTCGCGTCGTGCGACCGACCGACCGAGCTCAACGTGACGGAGATCCGCGCGGTCGCCGCGTTCGACGACACGGCGGACTACGGCGTCTTGGAGATCCTTCGCGGCAGCTGTGAGTCGCCCGGCGAGCTGCTCGAGCGCCGCCACTTCGCCGCGACGTCCACCGCGATGCCGTCCGAAGAGATCCGCCTGCCGACCGGCGACACCTGCGTCCGGGTGTACGCGATCCGCGACACCGCGAGCGGCCGACCCTTCACCTGCAGCGTGCTCGGCGCGGGCGAGCGGAGCGTCGTGTCCGGCGAGTACGCGGAACCGACGCTCGACGTGGTCGTCGAGGGGTTCTCCGACTTCGCGGGGCCGGGGCTGTCCTCGCCGCGCGCGATCGCGACCGCGCAGCACGCGCCCCGGCTGTGCCCGCCCGCGGTCCTGCGCCCGTTCGAGGGCGCGCGCGTCGCGCCGATGCGCCCGATCCCGATCGCGGCGAGCCGCGCCGAAGGGTCGGTGACGTACTGCGCAAGGCTCGAGTCGACTCAGGGTCCGTCGTTCGACGTCGAAGCCGAGATCGAGGTCGCCGATGGGGAGGTCGCGCTCGGCGAGTGGCGCGAGCCGATCCCCTCGGACGTCACCTCGCTGCGCATGACGATCCGCACCTGTCCGGGCGCCTGCCCGAGCAGCCGCGACGAGCTCTCCGGCGACGGGATCCACTGCACGACGTTCTCCGCGCCGCGCGAGCTGGTGCGTGGGCCGTGGGGCGACCTCAACGGCGACGTGTCCGAGGACTTCGCGATCGGACTCGCGGCCGGTCGACTCGACGTGTTCGTCTCCGGCCCAGCCGAGGTCGCCGACGACACGTACACGATCTGCGGTGCGCCGTACCACCTCGTGCGCCTCAGCGAGAACCTCACGAGCGGCGTCTGTCCACAGTCGGCGTTCGGCGGTGACATCCTCTACGGCGCCGGCGCCGCGATGATCGACGTGGAAGGCGACACGCGCTCGGAGCTCATCGCGACCGCGCTCAACTGCGCCGGCGCAGGGAGCCCTTCCGGCGAGACGCGAGTGGGCGGAGCCGCGATCGTGTACGCGTCCGACATGTGGGGAGCGTCGAGCCCCGCGCCCGAGTACAGCTACATCTTCAACGGCCACACCGCACCCGACTCGTTCGAGGCGTACGGGCTGGACGTGGAGGGCGTCTACACCGGCGGCGTGCGCGCAACCCATCTTGCGACGCTCGGCGGCGAGCTGTTCGGTGTGTTCTTCCGCCACCGCGTCGTGACGGTGGAGATCGATCCAGCGACGAGCCGACTCTCCGAGGACCGGACGGACGGCGGCCGGGACCTCGGCGGCTTCATCTCCGGACACGGCGATCTCGACGGTGACGGGCTCGCGGATCTCCCCTATGACCTGCTCGCTCGACTGGTGAACGGCCTGGGCGAGGCCGACGGACCGTATCGCGACCGCGCGTACGACGGAGGCGGTCGGCACTCCGTCTTCTTGGGCGACTCGAACGGCAACGGTCGTGACGAGCTCTTGATCACGCGCGAGCGCCCCAACGCGGCGTGCGAGCTGCCGTTGTCGGTGATCGAGCTCCCGGCCGAGGATGAGCTCGTAGCGAGCGGCACCGTCTCGTCGATCGGCACCCTCGAGCGCGATCTGCCGCTGCTCACGACGGTCGACTGCGTCGGGCTGCGCGCGACGGCGGCCATCGAGGGCCGCGAGCCGCGCCTCGAGTGCCAAGACGGGCGCGGCTGTGAGATGAGCACCGAGTGCCCCGCGTGCGGACTTCCGTTCTGGGGCGAGACCATGTACGCCACCGCGTTCGCCCATCCGGGTGAGCTCGCCGCGGGGCGCCGGGTCGCGTATGCGGCGCGCGGCGGCATCTACGTCGCCGATCTCGACGTGGCGCCGGTGGCGCTCCTGACTTCGCAGGCCGCGTCGAGCTGCCTCGGCACGATCCTGCGCGGGACGTACGACCTCGACGGCGACGGACGGAGCGAGCTCGTGGTCCTCGACCCCGGCCAGGTCAACGGGGCGAGCGGGCCGAGAGAGGGAACTCTCTTTGTCGCGTGCGGCTCCGACCCGTCGGGCGCGCTCGTCGCGGTGGAGAACGCGGCGGGGACGGTGTACGCACCGGCGGAAGGTGTCATGGCTCCGTGCGTCGCGAACTGGGCGATGGCGCCATGATGCCTCGCTGGACTCTCGCGGCGCTCTTCACGGCGGCGCTCTCGGTGCACCCCAGCCGGGTGTTCGCGCACCCGCGGATCGATCAGGCGCGCGCCTCGTTCGAAGAGGCGGATCTCGACGGCGCGATGAGCTCTCTCGACGAGGCGTTCGACCTCGGCCACCTGACGCGCGCGGAGTACCTCGACGCGCTCGTCCTCCGCGCGCTCGTCGCGAGCGCGCTGCGGCGCGACGCGACCCGAGACGACGCGCTGCGACAGCTCGCCGCGATCGATCCGATGTACGAGCTGCCGAGCGAGGCGCCGCCGAGCCTGGTGGCGCGCTCGGTGGAGATGCGCGAACAGCTCGGCGGCGAGCGCGTGAGCGCGGTGTTCGACGTCACCCGATCGGGCGAGCGGTTCGCCGCGACGCTGCGCCTCCAGGATCCGGTGCGCGCCGTCGCGACGACATCGATCGTGTGCCGCGCCGGACGAGACACCTTCCAGTCCGAGGGACGCGACGTCTTCGGTTTGGTCGGGGCATGGGCCTCGATCGAGTGCGTCGCGCAGCTCCTCGGGCGGGGCGGGACGCTCCTCGAGGAGCTCGAACAGACGGTGCCCGGCGACGGGACCGAGCCGCCCGCTCCACCGGGGGGAGACGGAGACGCGCTCGCGATCGGCTTGGGCCTCGGCATCGGCCTGGCCGTCGCCGCGGCCGCCGCGATCGTGCTCGTGGTGCTGCTGATGGACGAGACCCCGGAGATCCAGCGCGTGCCGACGGACCGCTTCATCCCGCCGGTGGGCTTCTCAATGCCCTGAGCCGACCTCACCTCGGACCGAGCCCGCGGCGGGGGACGCTGCGGCGGGGGACGCTGCGACGTAGCGCGCGCGCCGCGCGGCGAACGCCTCGAGGTCGCCCTGCCAGAGCGCCTCCAGCGCTGGCTCGTCCGCACCGCGGAGGAACGCCTCGTAGACATCGTGGCGGCCGAGCATCCGCTCGAGCGGCGCGGCGTCCCACTCGTCCGGGTACGCCCGATGGAGCGCCGCCGCGAGCCGGAGCCCGGTCGCGATCGGATCGTAGCGCGCGCGATCGACGACGCGGAGCGCGACACCTCGACAACGCACGCGACGATGACGCGCGCTCCGGGGCACGAACGTCACGGGCTCGATCGCGACGCCGTCGATCGTCCCTACCTCCGCGATCAGCCGCCGCGGGTCGATGAAGGGCGCGCCCAGCCGCGCGAACGGCGCGTCGGTGCCGCGGCCGACCGAGACGTTGGTGCCCTCGATCAGCGCGAGCGCGGGATAGAGCTCGACCGCCTCGAGGGTCGGTAGGTTCGGCGAGGGGGCGAACCACCGGAGCCCCGTCTCGCCCCACGGGGTGCGGGTCCAACCGTCCGGCCCGATCACCTCGAGATGGGCGCCGATGCCGCGCTCGTCGTTCACGAGCCGCGCGACCTCGCCGAGCGTCATCCCGTGGTACGCGGGCAGCGGGTGGTAGCTCACGAACGACGCGAGGGCGGGCTCGGACACCGGCCCGCGCGGGCGCCCGCCGCCGAGCGGCTCGGGGCGATCGAGGATCACCACGCGCAGCCCGCGCGGGGCCGCCGCTTCGAGCACGCGCACGACCGTCGACGCGTACGTGTAGAACCGGACGCCTACCGCGACGAGGTCCACCACGATCGTGTCGACGCCCTCGAGCATCGCGTCGTCCGGCGTGCGCGTCGGCCCGAACAGCGCGCGCACGGGGATCCCCGTCCGCGCATCGCGCCCATCCCGGATGCGCCCCTCGCGATCCGCGCCGAGCCCGTGCTCCGGCGCCAACACGCGGACGAGCTCGACGTCGGGCGCGTCGAGGAGCACGTCGATCGCGCGCCGGCCGTCCACGGATCGCGCGGGGTCGTGGGTGAGCAACGCGACGTGCGACCCTACGATCGGCGCGAAGCGCTCGCGGGCCAGCACATCGAGCCCGGTGCGCACGCGAGGCTCGGGGACCGCGTCCGATCGTTCGAGGGCGCCGGCGAGGAGCGGGAGCAGCTCGCGGAAGAAGCCGGTGAGCTCGCCGCGGCGTCCGCCGTCGGGGTGGACGCGGTTGGACAGGAACACGACGAACTGGTCGCGCTCCGGATCGATCGCGAGGAGCGTCCCGGTGAAGCCGCCGTGGCCGACCGACCCGTCGCTCATCGCGGTGCGGCCGACGTCCCAGCCGAGCGCGCGCCCTCCCCCGTCGCGCGGTCGCACCATCTCGTCTCGCGCCGCGTGGCTGAGCACGCGGGCGCCGTCGAGCTCGCCGCCGCCGAGGATCATCCGCGCGTAGCGCGACAGGTCGTGCGCGGTGGCGAACGCGCCCGCGTTCCCGGAGACCCCGCCGAGGCGGAACGCGCGCGGATCGTGGACGTCGCCGCGGATCATGATCCCGCCGCGCCGCACCGCGCGCTCGGTCGGCGCCACCCGCGGGCGGAGCTCGTCGGTCGGCGTGAACGTCGAGTCGGACATCGCGAGCGGCTCGAAGATCTGTGTGCGCGCCAACGCGTCGAGCGGCTCGCCCTCGAGCCGCGCGAGCACCTCGCCGAGGACGATGAAGGAGAGGTCGCTGTAGAGGAACCCGGCGCCCGGGGGCTGCGCGAGCGGGGTCGCCGCGATCCGCGCGAGCGCCTCGTCGCGCGTGCCTTCGTAGTCGCTCAGGGGGTTGACCGACGGGAAGCCCGCGGTGTGGGTGAGGAGCTGCTCGATGGTGATCCGCTCCCGACCACCGCCCTCGAGCGCGGGCCAGATCTCGCTCGCCCGGGTCGACAAGGTCAGTTGCCCCGCGTCGATCGCCCGCATCGTCAGCGTCGCGGTGACCACCGGCTTCGTCACCGACGCGAGGTCGAACACGGTGTCGAGCGTCATCCGCTCGGGCGCGGGATCGACGGCGCGCCGACCATACGCGCTCGCGAAGCGCACGCCGTCGTGTCGCCCGATCGCGATCGTGCAACCGGGGAACCGCCCACGCTCGATCGCGTCGAGCACCCGCTGCTCGATCGCGCTCTGATCGTCGACGGTGATGCGCGCGACGGGCGGCCACGGCTCGACGAGAGAGCCAGCAACATGTCCTGACGTCGGTCTCGACGACCGTCCGCTCGGCGACGACGGTCCGCTCGCCTCCTCGCCCGCGCCGCCCGCCGACGGCGGCGCCGCGCGCTCGGCCCCGTCCACCGGCGCCGCCCGGCGGGCGGAGCAGCCCGACGCCGCGAGCGCGAAGGCGAGCCCGACCCGCACCGCCAGCCAGCGCGCGATCGCGCCCACCTGCGAAGGGCCCCGCCCGAGGCCCGCATCCGATCGGCCCGCGCGGCTCAAGGTTCTCGTGTCATCTCCATCACTTGGGTCCCGGCCCGCGGCGCCGTCCCGTTCGGCCCCGCGGTGGTCCCATCAGGTTGGGCTTGCATAAGAGATTCAACAAGGCCAACAGACACGGCCCGAGAACACAATTGATGGAAGACGCCTCCCTGCCCCACGCCTCCGCCGGCTCCGCGCACAACGCGCGCGTCGACGGCCGATCCCCCGCCAGCGACGCGTTGAGCCTCTCGCGCCTCGGTGACTCCATGGTCAAGAACTTCGTGCTCGACACCAACGTGCTTCTCCACGATCCGGGCGCGCTCTACGCGTTCGAGGAGAACAACGTCGTCCTCCCCATCTATGTCGTGGAGGAGATCGACAAGTTCAAGCGCGACATGAACGAGCTCGGTCGCTCCGCGCGCGGGGTCAGCCGCACGCTCGACGAGCTCCGCTCGCACGGCAACCTCGCGAACGGCGTGGCGCTCCCCGATGGAGGCAACCTCCGCGTCGCGTTCAGCGGGCGTGAGCTCCCGGCCGCGCTCTCGATCGGCAGCCACGAGGTCGACTCACGCATCATCGCGGTCGCGCTCGACGTCAAAGACTCGAGCCCCGATCCGACGATCCTCGTCAGCAAGGACGTCAACTTGCGGATCCGCGCGGACGCCCTCGGGCTCGTCGCGGCGGACTACGAGCACGACCGAACCGAGCTCGACGAGCTGTACACCGGCGTGTTCGACGTCGAGGCGGACGGCGCGACGATCGACGCGTTCTATCACCAGAACTCGGGCCCCGCTCCCGAGGGCGCCGAGCCGAATCAGTTCGTGCAGATGCTCGACCGCTTGAACCCGAGCCACTCGGCGATCGGGCGCGTCGACCCGTCGGGCAAGACGACGGAGATCCTGCCGAAGAAGCGCGAGCGCGTGTGGGGCATCACCGCGCGCAACCGCGAGCAGTCGTTCGCGCTCAACCTCCTGCTCGACGACCGGATCAAGCTCGTCACGATCGTCGGCAAGGCGGGCACCGGCAAGACGCTGCTCGCGCTCGCGGCGGCGCTGCGCAAGGCGCACGAGGAGAAGGTCTACCAGCGCGTCCTCGTGTCGCGTCCGGTGTTCCCGCTCGGGCGCGACCTCGGCTATCTGCCGGGCGACATCGAGGAGAAGCTGCAGCCATGGATGCAGCCGATCTTCGACAACCTCGAGCTGTTGATGGGCCTGACGAGCGAGGACCGCAAGAACGGGCGCAGCCACCAGGAGATGCTCGACATGGGCATGGTGGAGGTCGAGCCGCTCACCTATATCCGCGGCCGCTCCATCCCGGATCAGTTCCTCATCGTCGACGAGGCGCAGAACCTCACCGTGCACGAGGTCAAGACGATCGTGTCGCGCGCAGGTGAAGGCACGAAGATCGTGTTGACGGGCGATCCATACCAGATCGACAACCCGTACATGGACGCGAACAGCAACGGCCTCGTGCACGCGGTGAACCGCTTCCGCGGCCACTCGATCGCCGCTCACATCACGCTGCGCAAGGGCGAGCGGAGCGAGCTGGCCGAGCTCGCCGCGAACGTCCTCTGAGCGTCGTCGCTCCGCTCAGGGCGGCTCGCAGATGCAGTAATCGCTGGTGTGGCCGCTGTTGCCGCAGCCGTAGTGCTCTCCGTTGTTCGGCGCGCACATCCCGTCGATGTCGTTCCACGAGTCGCGGCACAGCATCCCGACTCGCGCGCACGCCGACGTGCAGCCGGCGCCGTCGCGGAAGATGACCTCGCAGTGACCGGGTTGCTCGACGCACACGTCGTAGCCGACCGAGCGGAAGCCCTGACACGGGGGGAGCGCCCCGCTGTCCACGGTGGCCACCCCCGCGTCGCTCGGCACCGCGGCGTCGTCGCTCGCGGTCGGCGTCCCCGCTCCTTCGGGCGTGAGCTCGACGTGCACGCGATCCCGGTAGGCCGGGCCGGCCGTGATCGGCGCGTCCTTCTGGCCGGTGTACGACGCGTTCCAGCTGGTCCCGTTCCACGCCACGAGCTGGATCTGAAGCGCCCCCGCGTGCTCGACCAAGTAATTCGCGATGACGTCGCCGAGCGCCATGTTCAGCGACCCGGCGGGCGAGGGCGTGAGGACGATGTCGAGCGCGCGCCCCGTGCCCTTGATGCTCATGAGCGCCGGGTCCGCCGCACTCTGCGCGCACTCGAGGCCGCTCAGCCGAAGATCGGGACCGAACTGCGCGTACACCGAGTCCCCCAGCGCGCGGGTACCGGGCAGGGTCATCGTCGCGCAGTGCACGCCGCCTTCCCAGAACCCCGCCGCCGTGTACTCGTGCTGCACCTGCTGACCCGCCGCGCGGGTCGTCTCCGGGAGGATCCAGCGCGCGTCGCCGGGGCCGAGCGGGCTCGGGTCGGTCGGCATGTCGCCCGGATCGACCCACCCGCCCGGCGCGCCCTGCGCGCAGCCATGGAGCGCGCAGCCCAACAGCCCCACCGCCAGCAGAACGCCAGCGCGCGGAACATCAAACGCTCCGGAATCCATACGCAGGACAGAACAGCAGCCCGCGTGCCACCGTGGACCCCCGCGCCGGCGGAGCGTGCGTTGGGGTCGGACGAGGCCGGTGGGAACGCTTGTCCCCGGCCGACCTGTCGAGCGCGCGTCTCGCTGCTCGAGGCGAGAAGCCGCACCGAACCGCGCGTCCGCAGCTGGCACACCGGCTGCTGAGCCTCCGAGTGGCATGTCGAACCGCCACCCGAACGAGGACGTCCGCGCCGCGCTCCACGTGATCGCGCTCCGGGTGATCGCGCTCCACGTGATCGGGCTCCTCGTGATCGCTACCGGCTGCGCGGCGGAGGTCGACGACGTCGGCGAGCGCGCGTCGGCGATCACGTCGGGCTGGCGCGACGACGGCGACGAACCGGTGGTCGCGCTCATGCGGGCGGGCGCCCTCCTCTGCACCGGCACGCTGATCGCGCCGGGCGTGGTGCTCACCGCCGCGCATTGCGTGACGCCTCTCGAACCGCAAGCCGTCTTCTTCGGCCCCGTGCTCGAGCTGCCCGAGGATCGCGTCGACGTCGCGCGCGTCCGCGCGCACCCCGAGTACGATCCGAACACGCTGCTGCACGACATCGCGATCGTGGAGCTCGCATACGACGTCGACGTGACGCCGGCCGAGATCGTGCCCGGCGCGGTGCGCGAGGATCGGATCGGGAGCGAGGTGCGCATCGTCGGCTACGGCCTCCTCAGCGCGGGCGGCGCCACCGACCTCCGCAAGCGAAGCGGGACGACGTACATCGAGAGCCTCGACTCGAGCCGCTTCCGCCTCAGCGGCGAGCCGTCGCAGCCATGCCGCGGCGACTCGGGTGGACCCGCGTTCCTTCAGGTCGGGAGCCGTGAGCCGGTCGTCGGCGTGCACTCCGGTGGCGACGCGTCGTGCACCGGGGGCTCCTACGAGACGCGCGTCGATGCGCACATGGACTTCCTCGAGCCCTATCTCGCGCGCCCGTACTCGACGGGTCCGGGCGGAGTCACCCCCGGCTGTCACGCCGCGGGCAGTGCGCCGACGTCGCCCTTCTTCCCCTTCTTCTCCCTCCTCGCGATGGCCATCGCGAGGAGGGCCCGCCGCTCGCTTCGCTGATCGCAAGGGGCTCTCTGCCCTCCTCGGTTCACAACCAACCGTGCTCTATCCAAGGGAGTTGTCATGAGACGCTTCGTCCCGCTGGTCGCGCTCGCCCTCTTCCTCCCGCTCGCCGGATGCGCGTCGGGCCAACCCCACGAACCGGTGGAGACCCGCGTCGGGCTGCTCGTCCCCGCGACGAGCGCCGAAGCGGCGTCGCTCGGCATCGTCGCGTGGGAGGTCCGCGTGGGCGTCCCCGGCATGCAGGTCAACGGCGTCCGGTCCGACGATCGTCGCGTCGGCGCCGCGCTCTTCACGTTCCGCGCGCGCGACGGCGTACCGAACCAGATCTTGCTCGTACAGGCCAAGCTCGGTCAGCGCGGACAGTGGGCGATCGCCAGCGACGGCACCGTGCTGGAAGACACCTTGACGATGCTCCCCGACTCGCAGCGCTGGTTCGCGGCGATGGCGGTCGATCTCGAGGAGACGCGCGACATCGTGCCCTACACCACGATGGGCGAATGCACGTTGAGCGCGATCGGCGCGGGCCGCGACTGCGCCTCGGCGATCGCCACCGCGCCGGCGTGCACCACGGTCGTCGGCTGCATCCCGACGATCCGCAACGGCGTGCTCTGCGCGTGGGGCATCTACGACACCTACAACTGCATCCAGAGCCGCGACGACGTGCCGGCGGAGCCCACGCCATCCTCGCCGAGCGGCGATCCCTCGAGCAGCGATCCTTCCTCGAGCGATCCTTCATCCAGCGATCCTTCCTCGAGCGATCCTTCGTCCAGCGATCCCTCGAGCAGTGATCCTTCCTCCAGCGATCCCAGCGATCCGTCGTCCAGCGATCCCTCCTCGAGCGACCCATGGACGGACGACACCGCCGACCCGAGCTCGTCCGATCCGAGCTCGTCCGATCCGAGCTCGTCCGATCCGGGCTCGGCGGAGGACCCGAGCTGGCCGTACGACGAGTCGGGCGAGGAGCGCGACCCGTCGGAGAGCCCGTCGTCGAGCGACGACCCGTGGAGCACCGACCCGTCGGAGCCGAGCGATCCCTCCGACCCGAGCGACCCCTCGTCGCCGAGCGATCCGTCCGACCCCGGCACCGACCCATGGGCCGACCCATCGGAGCCGTCCGATCCCTCGGATCGCGGCGACCCGTGGAGCGACCCGTCCGATCCGTCCGACCCCTCTGACCCGTACGATCCCGGTGACGACCCGTACACCGACGATCCTTCGAGCGATCCGAGCATGCCCGGCGACGACGACGGCGGCGACTGGGGCGGCGCCGACACCGACGGAGACGACTGGGAGGACGACTGGTCGGGCGGCACGGGCGAAGACCCGGTCGACGACGGCTGGACCGAAGGCGACGACCTCAGCGGCGGCAGCGGGACCGACGACCTCGGCGGTGGCGCGGACCCGGGGAGCGACGATCTCTCCGGCGGCGGCGGCGACGAGAGCGGCGGCTGGGACGATCCCGGCGATGGCGGTGGCTGGGACGACGGATACGCCGGCGTCTGAGCGTGGAGTCGGTCCGACGCGCGCGCCCCGGCTTGCGCGCGCGTCGGCGCTCCGTCCGTGCGAGGCTACCCGCCGATGACCGCGCTCGAGCCCGGCGAGCTCTCGATCCTCCTGCCGAACCTGTTGTTCTGCGCGACGATCGCGTTCGCGTGTTGGGTCCTCTCGCTCCTCACCAAGGAGCACGGATGGATCGATCGCGTGTGGTCGCTCGCGCCCGCGCTCTTCGCGGGGTGGTTCGCGATCGCGTCGTTCCACCCGCGCGCGCTGATCATGGCGACGCTCGTGTTCCTCTGGTGCGCACGGCTCACCTGGAACTTCGCGCGCAAGGGCGGCTACCGCCTCGGCGGCGAGGACTATCGCTGGGGCGTGGTGCGCGAGACGATGAACGGCTGGCAGTGGGCGCTGTTCAACATCGTCTGGATCTGTATCGTGCAAAACGCGATCCTGCTCGGCATGGTCCTCCCGATGTGGGCCACGACGCGCTATTGGGGGGCCGAGGACCTGGGCCTCCTCGACGCGGTCGCGACGGTGCTGTTCTTGCTGTTCCTCGTGGGCGAGACGATCGCGGATCAGCAGCAGTGGCGCTTCCAGGAGGCCAAGCGCATCCGCCGCGAGAACGGCGAGCCGATCGAGCGCGGGTTCCTCGACGATGGCCTCTTCCGGTTCAGCCGACACCCCAACTTCTTTTGCGAGATGGGGATGTGGTGGTCGTTCTACCTGTTCTCGATCGCGGCCGGCGCGCCGATCCTGAACATCACGATCCTCGGCGCGCTGATCCTGACCGCGCAGTTCCAAGGCTCGACGTCGATGACGGAGAAGCTGTCGCTAGAGAAGTACCCCGACTACGCGGAGTACCAGAAGCGCACCTCGCGCATCCTCCCCTGGTTTCCCGGCAAGCCGTCGCGGTAGCGAGTCCCTCGCGATCTCGGTCGCGATCGACTAGGCGGCGCGCTGGCGGCGGAGCGCCCACTCGACGAGGTCGGCGGCGGGGACGGGCTTCGAGTAGAAGTACCCCTGGATGTCGTCGCAGCCCTTCTGGCGAAGGAACTCGAGCTGCGACTCCTCCTCGACACCCTCGGCGACCACGCGCAGCCCGAGCTTGTGCGCCATCTCGATCACCGACGACACGATCGAGCAGTTGTCGCGGTCCTCGGGGACGTGGCGCACGAACGAGCGATCGATCTTCACCTCGCCGACGGGGAACGAGCGGAGGTTCTTGAGCGACGAGTAGCCGGTGCCGAAGTCGTCGATCGAGAGGCCGACCCCGATCGATCGGAGCGTGCGCAGCGCGCGCTCGGCCCGCTCGCCAGCCTGGACCATCATCGTCTCGGTGAGCTCGAGCTTCAGCCGCTCGGGCTCGAGCCCGGTGCGTGACAACACGGCCTGCACCATATCGACGAGCCCCTCCTCGCGGAGCTGGAGCGCCGAGAGGTTCACCGACACCTTGATGCCCGGCAGCACGTCGCCGAAGCGCACCGCCTGCGCGCAGCTCTCCTCGAGGACCCAGCGCCCGATCTCGACGATGAGCCCGGTCTCTTCGGCGATCGGGATGAAGTGGAACGGAGCGACCATCCCGAGCTCCGGGTGCCGCCACCGGATCAGCGACTCGACCCCGCGAAGGAGCCCCTCGTCCGCGCTCACCTGCGGCTGGTAATGGAGCTCGAACTCCCGGCGCTCGAGCGCGCGGTGCATCGAGCTCTCGAGGACGAGCCGGTTGTACGCGCCGTCGTGGACCTTGGGGTCGTAGATGGTCGCGTGGTTGCCGCCCGTCTCGCGCGCATCGACGGCCGCCGCCTCGGCGTGGGCTGCGACCGCGAATGGATTCTCTGCGCCCGCCGCATCCCACATCGCGAGGCCGATCGACGCGGTCACGCGCAGATCGAGCCCACCCGTCCCGATGGATCGGCGGACCTCGCCGAGGAGACAGTCCGCGATCGCCTCCGCTCCGAGCGCGTCGCGCGCGCCCGCGTAGAGCACGGCGAAGCGGCTGCTGCCGAGCCGGAAGACCTGACCGTCCGCGCCCGTCACGTGGCGGAGGCGCTGCGCGACCTGGCGTACGACGACGTCGACCAGGTCCGAGCTGTGCGACTGCAAGAGGCCTTTCAGGCGGTCGAACCGGTCGAGCTCCACCACCATGATGGCGAGCGGAGAGGGTCCGATCTCGGCCGCCTCGAGGTGCGAGCGGAACGCGGTGCGGTTCGGGAGGCCGGTGTCCGAGTCGTGGTGCTGGGCCTGCCAGAGCGCGTCCTCGGTCCGCTGGAGCTCCGTCGCGTACTTCGCGTTGAGCCGCTGGTGGTATTGCAACCGAGCTTGCACCGTCTCGCAGAGCTCGGCCGCGGTGAACGGCTTGGTCAGGTAGTCGTCCGCCCCAGCCGTCATGCCGCGGCGCATGCTCGCGCGATCGTCGCGCGCCGTCATGAGCACCACGGGCACGGTCGCGGTGCGCGGATCGCTACGGATCGCGTCCAGGACCGAGAAGCCGTCGAGGCCGGGCATGTTCACGTCGCAGAGCACGAGGCTGGGCGGCGACGAGAGGATCCTCCGCAAGCCTTCTTCGCCGTCAGTGGCGAGCTCGATGTCCATGCCGAGGCGCACCAGCGACCGGCGCACCGCGCGGCGCACCTCCTCGGTGTCCTCGATGACCAGCACGCGGGGGCGTCCGTGAAGGGGGGAGCGGCTCGGTTGGGCGAGTGAGTCCATGATGATTCGTTGGCCGTGTGGGCCGGAGCTCGGCTGAACGCCTCGCCCGTGCAAACAACGGCGCGACCGCGGCGGGGTTAATCCCCGGCGTGCGATTGAGCGGCCCGCACGAACGTCAACGCGGCGGGCCGACCCGGGCCGAGGTGCACCGGACCCCACACCGGGTCCCGCGGATCGGCCGCCACGTCGCTCGAATGGGCCCGGCCCGAGGCGAGTCGCCAGCCCGGGCCAGCCTGCGCCTCGAGCGTCCCGGCGCCGGCTCGGAGGTGCACCGCGAGGCGGCGCTCCCCCGTCGCGTCAGAATCGATCGCGGCCCGGAAGCGCGCCACCGCCGCGATCCCGGCGCGTCCGTCCGCCTCGCGCGCGTCGACGAACGCGAGCTCGGTCATCGCGAAGCGCACCGGTCGTCCGTCCAGCGCGATCCGCACCGCCCGCCCGATCCGCGGACCGACCACCTGCCGCCGCGCGAGGCGCTCGAACGGCGTCTCGATCCGACCGTCCGCACCGGCGTCGAACTGCGCGCGCAGCCCTTCGGCGAGCTCGCCGGCTCGCAGCTCGTATCCGACGACCATGTCGAGGCGATCCCCCTCGAGCGCGATCACGATCCGGCGCGCTTCGTCGAACTCGTGCGCGCGGACGGCCACGGACGACGTGAGCGCCGCCGCAGCGAGGAGCGCACCGAGCGCGCGCGACGATCTCACGGCACCTCCGGGTGCGCATGGCCGAGCGCGGCGCGCCGCATGATCGCGCCGAGGTCGTGGGTGGTGCCCGGAGCGCGGCCGAACAGCCAACCGGACAGCACGGGGCCATCGGGTGGAGCGTCGCGGCGGACCGCGTCGGTCTGCGCCGGCGAAGGCCCTCGAACGATGCCCGAGTCGTTGACGGGCAGCGACGCGCGGTCTGCGGGGACGGGGCCCGGCGGCTCGAACGCGCCGTCATGGGTGGTGACCCACACCGGGTTCGTGAGCGCGTACGCGGTGACGGGCAGGTTCTCGCTCGGTGTCGCGCTCCCGAGGTTGGGCCCGAACGAGCCGGCGTCGCCGAGCAGCGTGTCGACCGCCTCGCTGATCTGGAACGGCGACACCTCGAACGGTCGGATCACGGGAAACAAGCTGTCGAGCCCCACCACCTCGACCACGAACCAGCTGTCGCGCGGCGCGCCGGATCCGTCGCGCGCGAGCGGCAGGCTGAGCTCCGCGGTGAACGGCGACGTCGCATAGTCGCGGTCCCGCTCGAGGCGATACACCTGCGCGATCTCGCCGTTGCGAACGACGTTGAGGTGGTCGAGGCGCACCCACGGGGCGGCGCGGATCTCGATGCCCACCCGCAGGTCCGCGCTCGGATCCGGCGCCTGGACGTCGCTCCCCATCCGCCCCTGGTCGGGATCGATCACCCAAAAGTCCACGAACGGCCCGTTGGTCGCCACCGCGCGGCCGCCCCGCAGCCCGTCCACTAACCGTGCGTCATCGAGGTGCGTCACGTCGTCCTCGCCGACGTACACGAGCGTCCGGAACTGCCCCGCCTCGCTCCCCGCGTCGTGCGAGTCGCTCGAGCCGACGCCGACCGGGCGGTAGCCGAGGTTCAGGAGCGTGTACCAGTCGTCGACGACCCCCGCGAACACCGCTTGGCCATCGCTGTCTCGCACGATCGCGCCGACCTCGGGCAGGTCCGCCGGGGCATCGGGCGGCAGCCCCTCGGGCACACGGTAGTGGTGGATGTCGCGAAACAGCTTGCCGTTCACCACCTCGATCACGTCGAAGTCGAACGAGAACGTGGTCTCGCCGTCGGGACCCACGAACTGCGGCCCCTCGAGCGGCAAGACGACCTGCGCGACTCCGGCCGGGAGCTCGTCCATCGTGAACGTGTCGCGGCGGAACTGCGAGAAGTAGCCGAGGACCGGCTGACGCGCGTGGTTGACGCTCACGATCGTGCGCTCGGGTCCGAGCGATCCGAGCGCGCGCAGGCGATCGAAGATCTCTTGCGGAGGGACGTCCGCCCAGCGGATCGCGCCGCGCTGCACGTCCGCCACGTCGTAGCGGAGCGGGTAGCCGTTGAAGTGCCCCGCCTCGATCGTCGTGACCTCGAGCCCGATCGATCCGCGCAGCCAGTCGTGTAGACCCGTGCGCTCGATCGCGGCCGAGTAGTCCGCGATCGCGTTGTGCTCGCTCGCCACCGCCCACTCCACGCCCTCCGCCGCGATGGAGCGAACGCGCGCGTCGTGGGTCATCGACGAGTCGTGGCTGCCCTGCGAGTGGAGGTGCATGTCGGCCGCGATCCAACCGACGGTGTCGACCACCCGGGTCAGCGTGTGGGTGAGCGAGGTCGTCGAGCCCGGCGCGAGCTCCACCGTGTCGCGCGCGACGTCGTACTCGGGACCGCGGCTCGACACGATCTCGTAGGTGCCCGGCCTCACGAGGAGCACGGCGATGCCGTCCTCGGTGAACGCCTCGCCCTCGATGTAGCGACGCGTCGATGCGTCGTCGGCGTCGTCGGGCACGAGGTCTTGCACCCGCGGCGCCTCGCCCGCCTGGAGATCGTAGAGGAACGCGCGCGGGATCGTGCCGACGTGCTCGGCGCCGTACGTACCGACGACCGTCGCGCGCGCGGGGAGCGGCTCGCCGGAGGGCGTCTGGATGCGCACGACGAGGCGCGCGGGCGACGGCGCGCCGAGCCGGAGGAACGTCGTCTCGCCCTCGCGGATCGTGAACGCGATCGGCTCGGACATCGGGCGCCCGTCGCCGACGAGCCGGATGCGGTACTCGCCGGGCTCGAGGTCACCGTAGAGGCTCCCGTTGCTTCGCACGTCGTATTGACTGAAGATCTCCGGCGATCCGTCCGCGCGGATCCGATCCACGATCGCGTACGCGTCGGTGGCCGGCCGGTTCGTCAGCACGTCGCGCACCTCTGCGCTGAGCCGACCGACCGGCACGCCGCGGAGGCGCAGCATCTCGTCGAGCACCGACCCGACGTCGCCCCGCCCGACCACCACGCGCCGCGCCACCTCGAACGAGTCGCCCGGCGCCAGCGTCGGCGGCGCCGTCTCGTAGAACACGGTGATGAAGCCGCCCGCCGCGAACGGGAGGAACAGCGTCGCGCGATCGATCGGCGTCCCGTCCGCGCCGTACTGATCGCGGTTCTGCCACGCGTAGTTGCGCTCGCTCTCCACCGCCATCAGCCCGTAGCTCACCCCATCGCCGCGCGTCGCGATCCACGGCGTCACGATCCCCGGCAGCGCGGGCAGCGATCGCGGCGTGCGCGCCGCCGCCTCGATGCCGAAGCGCAGATCGAACCCGATGCCGGGCACGAACGTGCGGCTCGACGCGGTGAACACCGCCACGTCGCCCACCGGCACGGGCAGCTGGTCGCCGTCGATGCCGACGAGCCCGGCGAGCATCGTCGCGTCGGGCGACGGGAACGAGAGCGTCACCTCGCTGATGTTGACCACGCGCAAGCCCAGCTCGATCGCCGCGCCTTCCGGCGGGAGCGTGTAGCGCAGCTCGTAGCGCAGCCGCGGTCGCGAGAACGGATCGCGATAGTTCTCGTGGCTGCCGAGGACGAGCCGGTTGAGCACTCCGGCGAGCTCCACGAAGTCGCCCGCCGTCCCGGTCGCGAGGATCTCCGCCGGCCCGCCGTCGGCCCCGCGGTTCCGGATCTCGACCGACTGCACCTCGACCGCTTGCAGGAGAAAGGAAGGAAAGATCTCCCCGAGCGCATCGCGCCCCACCCCGCCGCGCGAGTCGCCCGCGCCGTCGCCGACCGGACGCACGAGATCGAGATCGACGAGCGCGCCGCCGTAGATCCCGAGCACGCGCGACGGCGTCGGCCCCTGCACGATCGCGCGGATGCGGTCGTTCTCGATCCGGAAGTCGCCGATCTCCCCGGTCGCGCGCACGCCGCCCACGAGATCCGCGCGCTCGCTGACCACCCGCGCGCGCGCGGTGGAGGAAGGAGATGCGCAGCCGACGACGAGCAGCGCGGCGGGGACCGCGAGCAGGGAGGCACCGAAGATCGGACCAGGTCGAGCCACATCACCTCGGTCGAGAAGCGCTACGGGTCTTCTATCACTGATCCGCTGCGGTCCTCGGACCCCGAACGTGGAGCGCGAGCAGGCGAGCTCCTGCGATCGCTGCGAATCGGGCAGCTTGGACGCAGCTCGCACCGTCGGCGCAGGGTGTTCTCGGAGCACATGCGGGTACGATCTCGTCCCGACGCGTGGCTCGGCCAACCCGGGTACGACCTCTCCTCGCCGGATCGTGCCGCCGGCTCAGAACGCGAGCTGCACGATCACCTCCAGGCGATCGTTGAGCAGCGAGCGCGCGTCGGTCTCGACGGTGAACGTGTAGTTGAGCCAACCGGTGAGCCGGATGTCGTCGACCGGGTGCTCCACGCGTAGCCCGACCGTGTGGTACATGAGCTCGAACGCTCCGAGATCCACGGGGCCGCCGCCGCCACCCGACTGCCACGGGTCGTAGTACGCAAAGCGGTACGCGATCACGAACGGGAAGTCGATGAACGGGAGGTCGTAGCCGGCCGAGCCGTGCACCTCGAGGCGCATGCGATCCTGCGCGCCGGTCGTCACGAAGCTCGTCGTCATCATCGTGAAGTGGCCGTAGAGCTCGATGCCGACGAACCGCGCGGTGATGTCCGCGCTCACCCCGAGGTCCTGCTCCTCGAAGCGGTCGGGCAACGAGCCGACGGTGCGCGCGTTCCACATCACCGCGCCGCCGACGCGCACGTCGCGCGTCCAGTAGAGCTCGAGGCGGCCCGCCACCGCGGGCGCGACGTTGTCGTTCAGCAGCTGGTCGATCCCGTTGCCGTTGAACACGGTCGCGTAGTAGCCGAGGCCGAAGTCGCCCGCGACGAAGACAGGGCCGTTGCTCCCTACCGAGAGCCCGAGCTCACGGTCGACGACGATGCCCGGCGTCTCGAACCCGCGACCGACCGGGACGCCGTCGAGGCCCACCGCGCGGCTCGCGAACGGGAGCGCGCCGTCCGCGCCCATCCACCCGGCCATGAACGGGATCTTGAACTGGCCGACGGTGACGCCGAGGAAGTCGACGAAGTCCCAGCGGATGAGCGCGTCGCGCAGCGCGACCGCCAAGTCGGCTTGCGGGGTGTTGGCGAGCGAGTGCGCCGCCACCGCGCCGTCGACCGTGATGACGAACGAGATCCCGTACGCCGGCGCGGCGCCGCGCACGCCGAGGCGCGCGTTGCCGAGGATGAACCCGCTGTTGTCGCCGACGAAGTCGTAGCGAGGATCGTCGAGCACGTACTCGTACCCGGTGCGGATGAACCCGGTCGGCGCGATCACGAAGCCCGGCTCGTGGTCGTCGTCCTCGTCGTCGTCGTCATCGTCGCCCGCTTCGGCGGGCCCATCCTGGTTCGGCGCCGGCGCGGGAGGCTCCGGCTCGACCGGAGGGGGCGGGGAGGTGTCTTCTTCCTCGGGAGTCGGCTCCGGCTCGAGCGCGGGCTCTGCCCCCGCCGCTGTCTCGACACCGGCGTCCGGCGGCTGCGCGAAGGCGACCGACGCCAGGCACCACGACGCGAGGCACGCGAGGAGCGCGCTCCCCGAGGAGGCGCGCGAGCTCACTCGACCTTCAGGATCGCGTGGAAGGCGGCTTGCGGGATGTCCACGCTCCCGACGGACTTCATCCGCTTCTTGCCGGCCTTCTGCTTCTCGAGGAGCTTGCGCTTGCGCGTGATGTCGCCGCCGTAGCACTTCGCGGTCACGTCCTTGCGGAGCGCCTTCACCGTCTCGCGCGCGATGATCTTGCCGCCGATCGCCGCCTGGATCGCGACCTCGTACTGCTGACGCGGCACGATCGTCTTGAGCTTCTGCGCGAGCCCGCGGCCGACGTGCTGCGACTTGTCGCGGTGCACGATCGCGGAGAGCGCGTCGACCTTGTCGCCGTTGATCAGCATGTCGACCTTCACGAGCTTGTTCGGTCGATACCCCGCGAGCTCGTAGTCCATCGAGGCGTACCCCTTCGTCGCCGTCTTCAGGCGATCGTAGAAGTCGAAGAGTACCTCTCCGAGCGGGAGCTCGTACGTGACGATCACGCGATCGGACGACGCGTACTGGATGCCCTTCTGCTCGCCGCGACGCTCCTCGCACAGCTTGATCACGCTGCCCACGTAGACGGCGGGCACGTGCACCGAGACGTTGAAGTACGGCTCCTCGATCCGCTCCACCTGACCGAGGTCCGGGAGACGCGAGGGATTCTCCACGTCCACTTTCGTTCCATCACGCATGTAGACGTGATAGACGACGCTCGGCGCGGTCGTGACGAGGTCGAGGTCGTACTCGCGCTCGAGGCGCTCCTGCACGATCTCCATGTGGAGCATCCCGAGGAAGCCGCAGCGGAAGCCGAAGCCGAGCGCCTCCGACGTCTCGGGCTCGAAGCTCAGCGCGCTGTCGTTGAGGCGCAGCTTCTCGAGCGCGTCGCGGAGGTTCGGGTACTCGCTGCTGTCGGTGGGGAACACACCGCAGAAGACCATCGGCTTCACTTCCTTGAAGCCGGGCAGCGGCCGCGTCGCCTGGTGCCGCGTGAGCGTGATGGTGTCGCCGACCTTGGTGTCCTCGATCGACTTGATCGACGCCGAGATGAACCCGACCTCGCCGGGGCCGAGCTCGTCGAGCGCGCGCGGGAACGGCGCGAACGCGCCCACCTCGGTGAGCTCGTAGTCGGCCTTGGTCGCCATCATGCGGACCTTGTCGCCCTTCGCGAGCACGCCGTCGACGACGCGCACGAGGACGACCACGCCGCGGTACGGGTCGTACCAGGAGTCCACCACGAGCGCGCGCAGCGGCCCCGCCTCGCCCACCTCGGTCTTCGGCGGCGGCACGCGCTTCACCACCGCCTCGAGGATCTCCTTGATGCCGACACCCTCCTTCGCGCTCGCCGCGATCGCGCCGGCGCAGTCGAGGCCGATCACCTCTTCGACCTCGCGCGCGGCGCGCTCCACGTCGGCGCCGGGCAGATCGATCTTGTTGAAGACCGGGATGATCTCGAGATCGTTCTCGAGCGCGAGGTACACGTTGGCGAGCGTCTGCGCCTCGACGCCCTGCGACGCGTCGACGACGAGTAACGCGCCCTCACACGCGGCGAGCGAGCGGCTCACCTCGTAGCTGAAGTCGACGTGCCCGGGCGTGTCGATCAGGTTCAGCTGGTACTCGAGCCCGTCGTCGGCCTTGTAGATCAGCCGCACCGCTTGGGCCTTGATGGTGATCCCGCGCTCGCGCTCGAGATCCATCTTGTCGAGGAACTGGTCCTGCTTCTCGCGGTCGCTCAGCGCACCCGTGAACTCGAGGATGCGATCGGCGAGCGTGCTCTTGCCATGATCGATGTGCGCGATGATCGAGAAGTTACGGATGCGCGAGGTCGGGAACGGCATGGGCTGGCCTGAGGCTCGAAGAAGGGTGTCGCTCTATGGGCTCGACGCCGAACGCGAGCAAGCGCCCGCGCATCCGACGAGCGTGTCGGTCGGAGGGCTGAAACGAGAGAGAGCGCGCTCAGCGCTCGTCGTCGCCGCTACCGGTGCCCAGCGTGAGCTGGCCCGGGAGCTCGTCGCGGTGACGATCCAACACGAGGTCGATGCCCTCGCGGATGTACACGGCGATCGGCACCTTCGTCCGCTGGTTCAGCAGCTTCAGGCGCTCGTTCTGCTCGGGCGTGATGTAGATGGTCGTCGAGATCTTCTTGCGCGCCATAGTTCGCCCGTCCGAGGTGGGCTGCCCGTGAGAGAAGGTGCCGTGTCGTTCTCGATGCCAGGAGCGGAATGAAGTTACATGGCACCACACATACTGTCAATCGACCCCGGACGCGGACGTCATGCGCGGACGACAGGCCAGTGGTAGATCCCGGGAGCGGGTCGGTCCACCACGGGTTGCGCCGGTTCGGTGGGCGCGCGTATGCTCGCGCCTTGCGGAGGGGACGCTGATTCGATGAAACCCAAAGGATTTCTTGATCTTATGCGTCCGTCGGCCAGCTCGTTCGGCACCCTCTCGATCGGTGCGATCGCGCTCGCGATCGCGGTCCCCGGATGCGGCGGCAGCGACTCGAACGTATCGGACGCACCTGAGGGATCGCTGGGTGACGAGTCGGTTCGGCAGCAATGCAATCGCTCCGGCGACGACGTGCGCGAAGCGGACGCCAACGGCGACGGCAATTCCGACATCCGTCACGTGTTCGCCGACGGACGCGAGCGCTGCGTGCAGTTCGACATGAACTTCGACGGGATGATCGACGTGACGCGCGTCTTCGATGTGGACGGCCGCTCGATCCTCCAGGAGGAGCACGACTTCGACTTCGACGGTCGGATCGATCAGATCGCCTACTACGCGGGCGGTCAGGTCGCGCGCAAGGAGCTCGACACGAACTTCGACAATCGCATTGACACGTGGGTGTGGTGCGACGGTCGGCTCTACTCGCGACAGGAGCGGGATCGCCATCACGGCGGGCGCGTCGACACGTGGGAGTTCTTCGATCACGGCGTGCTCCGCGAGGCGCGCTACGACGACAACAACGACGGGCAGCCGGAGCGCTGGGAGATGTTCCGCGCGGGTGTCCTCGTCGAGATCCGGCGCGACACCGATCTCGACGGCGAGCCGGATCAGCAGGAAGAGATCCCGCGCGACAGCGCGGGCGAGGCGGAGACCGCGCTGACGTGCGACGGCAGCGAGCCGCCGCCGCCGCCGCGCGAGCCGACGACGAGCGGGAGCGACACGCCCACCACGCCGCAGAATGGAACGACGACCCCGCCGACGAGCGAGGGCATGCCGTGGGAGGGCGTCTCCGACGTCAACCCCGACGCCGGCACCCCGGGCGGCTCCAGCGGCTCGGACACCAGCGGCTCGGACACCAGCGGCTCGGACACCAGCGGCTCGGACACCAGCGGCTCGGATACGAGCGGAGGTGGCCAGTGATCGCGCGCGCCACGATCGAGCGGGCGAGCGGTGCTCTCCTCGGGCTCGCCTGCCTGGCCCTCGCTGCGCCGGGCTGCGGCGGCAGCGACGACCAGCGCACCAATGACGGGCGCTCCGCGTCGATGTCGGGCAGCTCGCGCCCGGAGGACGACCAGGGCCGCTGCGAGACGGATCGCCCAGACCGCGAGGTCAGCGAGATGGACACGTCGGGTGACAACTACCCTGACGTGCGCCGCGTGTATCGACGCGTCGGAACCCCGCCGCTCGTCCGCCTGATCCTCGCGTGCCGCGAGGCCGACCTGAACGGCGACGGGATCAAAGACGTCGTGCGCTACTACAACGACGAGGGACGTCCGCTCCGCGAGGAGGCCGACCGCAACTTCGATGGCACCATGGACGTGATCACGTTCTATCAGGACGGTCACATCATCCGCGTCGAGCAGGACAACAACGCCGATGGACGTGTCGACACGAAGCTCTTCTACGAGGAGGGCGCGGTGGTCCGCACCGAGCGCGACCTCGCGGGACGCAGCACCGCGACGGCCTGGCACCCCGACCGCTGGGAGTACTTCGAGGACGGCCGGATGGTCCGCATGGGCACGGACGTCGACGGGGACGGCGCGGTCGATCGCTGGGACCGCGACGCGGCGTGGGACGAGCAGCGCCGCGCGGCGGACAACCAGCAGTCGATCGATGAGGCGGTCTCCGACACGCCCGACGCGATGGACGGCGAAGAGGGCTGAGCCTCCCTTCCCTCCCGCTCCGCCCGTACCGCGCCACCGTGCTCTCGATGGGTCAGTGCTCTCGATGGGTCAGTGATCTCGACGGGTCAGCGTCGATGATCGGACCCGAGATTGGCCCTCGGCGCGACGAAGCGATGCCGGAGTATCGTCGAGAGCGACGAGGGTCGAGACCGGGTTCGAAGGCGTCGATCGACCGTCAAGATCGCTGTAGCGAGGCACCAGATTCACCCGACTGATCGGCGATCGTCACGATCCCGATCCCGACCCTTGGCACCGTCCGCTCGTGGCGTGGCTGGTGCACTTGTCGGACCTCCACCTCTTCGGAGGTGACGCGAGCGAGCAAACGACGATCCTCCGCTCGCTCGTTCAAGCGCTGCGCGCAGAGCGATCGCGTCGCGAGGCGCCGGCCGATCTCCTGTGCATCACTGGCGACGTGTTCAACAGCGCGACCGTCCCGGCCGTGCGCGCGACGCGAGGCTTCCGCCGCCTCCTCGAGGAGATCCACGACGCGCTCGGCGGCTCGGTGCCGACCGTCATCATCCCTGGCAACCACGACCGGCGGCGGGACGGCGTCTATCTGCCGTACGACGAGATGCTGTTCGACTCGCTCCGCGATGCGCTCCGCGGTCGCGCGTGGGTGCAGGGCGCGGGCAAGCCGTTCCTCGCCGAGGTGGTCCCTCCCGACGTGCACCAGCTGCCGCTCTGGTTGGTCGCCTATGACAGCAACCACCTCCCGAATGGCGCGCTCGGCGCGGGCGGCGCGATCCGGCAGGAAGACCTCTTGCGTGCTGCGGCGATCATCGACGGTCACCAGCCCGGTTGGCCGGTGTTGTTCCTCTTGCACCACCACCTCATCCCGACCCCGCTCACCGATCTCGGCCCGATCGAGCTCGAGGGATCGAGCAAGCCGGTGCGCTGGCTCGTCGAGCACGGGTTGCCGCGCATCCTCGCCAACGCGGATCGCGAAGAGCTGTTCATGACCGCGCTCGGCGCGGGGACCGCGTTGTCCACGCTCCACGCGATGGGCCGCGCGGTGGTGGTGCTGCACGGCCACAAGCACTACGCGACGAGCCGCCTCCTCAAGGCGACGCGCACGGGGCAAGGTGACGTGCTGATCGTCTCGGCGGGGAGCGGCGGGGTGGCGCAGACCTGGCGCGATGGCGCGGCCAAGGAGAGCGCGCGGCTCTGGCCGTCGTTCAACGCGATCACGCTCGGCGATCGCGCGCTGACGGTGGAGCAGGTCGCGTTCTCGTGGCGCGACCCGAGCGCGGACCTCGCGCGTCGCCCGCTCGTCGCCGTCGAGCGCGCCGACACCCGCTTCCTCGCGATCGACCTCGACGAGCAATCCGAAGAGCCCGGCCCGCGGATGGAAGAGAACCGCGCCGCGGTCGTGCTCGGACCGAGCCTCGGCAATGGCGCGCACCGTTGGGACGCGACCTACGATCGCGCGGTGCGCTTCGCGCCGGGCTCGGAGGGCGAGCGCTACGTCGAGTCGGTGATGCTGCCTCACGGCTCGGACCTCGTTCGCCTCAGCGGCGCCGCGTCGAACGGTGAGCCGATCGACGGGTCGGCGGAGCTCACGCTCGACCCGCGCGGCGCGAGCTACGTGGTGCGCGGCGCGATCGCGCGGACGGCCCGCGAAGAGCGACGCTCGGTCGGTCGCCACGCGACGCCGTTCGGGCGCGTGCAGTTGATGAATCGCTACCAGAGCCGCCTCGCGACGCTGAGCCTGCGCGGGCTGGGCGAGCGCAGCGCAACGGCGTTCGGCAGCGTCACCGACCTCGGCACGGGCCTCGAGCGACCGGCGAACGTCGAGGTCGACGGAGACCTCGTGACGCTCCAGGTGACCGACTGCCCGCCGCGCAGCCTCTTGCGGATCTACTGGCTGCTCGAGGATCCGCGGGTGTCGGGATCGCTCGGCTACGTGCCTCCCCCGGCCGCGCGCCAGCGCCTCGCCCCCGAGCCGCGCGCCCTAGTCCGCGCTCCCGCCGCGCGTCCCGCTCGCCGACGTCGACCCCGCACCGTGCGCGTCGACGTCGTGGACTGAGCATCGCTTCAGAACCGGGCCAGCCGCTCGATCACGGGGAGGAGCGCGGGCGCGAAGCTGCTGCCGCAGATGGACGCGACCCGAGAGCCCCCGCCCCGCGCCTCGATCTCGCGAGCGAGCTCGAGCGTGCGCACGGGCGGGTACGCGAGCCCCGTCCCCGGCTCGTCACACGACGGGATCACGTCCGTACGGGTCATCGGATCGACGACCCGCTGCATGCGCGCGTCGGCGAGGATGCCGTCGTAGTCCGTTCGCTCGGAGCCCGTCGGCGCCAGATCGCGCGGCACCCCAACCACGGCGCTGAACACGACGAGGCTCGGATCGCCACGGAGCTGGAGGAACCCGTCGACGTAGCGCTGGATCGGCTGGAGGAGCGGATCCTCATTGACTACGCAACGCAGGTTGACGGACGTCGCATACCGCATGTCGTGGCCATCGAAGAGCGACGGGTCGCGCACCGAGCAGTCGTCGTCGTCGCTCACCAGGAGGATCGCGAGGATGCCGTTCTCGTGCATGAAGCGGTCGTTCTCTCCGTCTCCGTGCCCCACACCGTCGAGGAACGTCGGCGCGGTGTACCCGGGTCGCGTCCACGACGTCGGCGCGGCCGGGCTGAGCGCCTTGAGGGCGGCCTCGAACGGCTGCTCGATGCCGCAACCTGCGTTGCCCGTCTGCGCGACGCACGCGACGCTCCGCTGGAACGCGTCGGCGTCGCCGCCGCGGTATCGGAGGAAGCCGGGGTACACGGTGGTGCACCCCGGCGCGTCCGCCCCGCGGGTGCGGAACAAGCCATCGTCACCGAGCTCGCGCACCGGGCAGCCTCCGACCATGAAGCCGCCGGAGCCCATGTCGGTGGTCACCACCGCGACGTTCATCGCGTCGACGGGGCGGAAGTCCTCATCGCCCGGCTCGCCGTCCCCGAAGCCGTCCCCGTCGCGGTCGAAGTCGCCGCTCAGGAGGATGCCGATGATGCTCGGGAGCTCACGTGCCAAGTTGGCTTGCTCCTCCGCCATCGAGATCGAGTCGTTGATCACGAGGAGGAGATCGAGCGGACGCAGCGCGAGGTCACCAGCGTCCTCGGGTCCGCCCGCGTCGCGTACCGGACCGCCGTCGACGCGCTGATGGCTCCGGTAGCAGCCGCCCGCGAGCCAGGCGGCGACGAGCGCGACACACCATGCGGGAGCGGATCGGAAGCGCATCACACACCATCGTCGGGCGCGTCCG
This sequence comes from Sandaracinaceae bacterium, assembly GCA_050186575.1. Taxonomy (GTDB): domain Bacteria; phylum Myxococcota_A; class Polyangia; order Polyangiales; family Sandaracinaceae; genus JAUHXR01. The sequence goes on from JBFWYI010000084.1 coordinate 38,085, forward strand.
CGCCGACGAGACCGCTCGCCTCCTCGGCGCGGGATCGCATCCGCTGCGCCGCGAGAGCGTCGCCGCGGCGCTCGAGGATGGCGGCGTGCGCGTCGAGCAGCTCGGGGAGGAGCGCCCGGTGCTGAGGATCGTGGAGCATCCGGACGAGCGCGGGCACCGCGAGCTCAGACGCGAAGCGCGCGTCGAGGCCGAGCAACGCGAGGTACGCGCCCTCGAGCTCGTCCTCCGCGCTGGGGGTGAGCATGTCGCCGCTCGCGCCGGCGAGCGCAGCGAGCATCCGGGCGAGCTGCTTGATCTGCCGGACGAGGGGATCCTCCTCGAACAGCATCAGGTCCCGTCGGGCGGCTGCGCCACGCGCTCGGCGGCTTCGGAGAGGCGATTTCGCTCCGCCGCGTCGCTCGCGCGGGCGGCTGCGGTGAGCAGGTCGCCTTGCACCTCGACCCCGTAGATCTCGGTGAGCGCTTCGGTGGCGCGCTGGTGATGCGAAGCGCTGCCGGCCATGCGGATCAGATCGCGCTTCATCCGCGGATCGCCGCGCGCGCTCATGTCGCGCCGGAACGCGCGGAGGTAGTGGTTGATCGCGCGGATACCGCGGCCACGCGCGAGGTGCATCTGCGCGAAGAGGAGCATCGGGCGCGCATCGCTCGAGTGGCCCCGCGAATAGGCGCTGAGCGCGCGGACTTGGGCGCGGCTCGGGTTCGAGCCGCGCGAGAGCGAGCGGCGGAACGAGTTCATCGCGCTCGGGATGCGACCGCGCCACGGGTTCTGCGCGGGAGGTCGAGTGACGGTCGGCGCGACCGCCGGCTCCACGTCGCCTTCGTCCTCTTCTTCCTCGTCGCTGCCGAGAGGCTCCTCCACGGACGGAACGAGGTTCAGCGCAGAGTCCGAATCGGACACGGAATCGGAATCGGAATCGGACACGGAATCGGAATCGGAATCGGAATCGGAATCGGACACGGAATCGGAATCGGAATCGGAATCGGAATCGGAATCGGAATCGGAATCGGAATCGGAATCGGAATCGGAATCGGAGGCGGAATCGGAATCGGACTCGGAATCGGACACGGAGTCGCTCTCGGACACGGGATGCCCGTCCGTGTCGGTGGCCGTCGGCTGGGCCTCGCTCCCGACGTTGGGCGTCGCTTCGTCGTCGCCTCCGAGCGCGCCGTTGCGCACCGCGAACCACGCGCCGGCGATCAGCCCGACGCCGATGAGCGAGGCCGCCGCCACGATCCCCGTTCCCCGCCTCCGCTCCGGCGGACGAACCGGGCGCGCCGCGGCGGGGATCGCGGCGGCCGTATCCGCGCGCGACAGGCCGGGCGATGGACCGATCGCGGTCGGGGCGCGGCTCAGCGCGCGCGCGGTCGACGTACGATCGCCCTTCGGGACGAACGGGTTCGGCGGCAGCGCGATCAGCGCGTCGAGCATCGCGCCGCCGTCGGCGAACCGATCGACGCCGTCCTTGGCGAGCGCGCGCGCGACGAGCTGCTCGAGCTCAGGGGCGATCACCGCGTCCGGTGCCTTCGCCGCGAGCGGCGGGGCAGGTCGCAAGAGATGTTGCCGGATCAGCTCCTGCCCCTCGCCGTCGAACGGGTGCTCTCCGGTGAACATCTCGTAGAGCATCACGCCCGCCGCGTACACGTCGGCGCGCTGGTCCGCGTGCGCGCCGCTCGCCTGCTCGGGCGCCATGTACGCGGGCGTCCCGACGATCAGCCCCGTCTTGGTGAGGTTCGCGGATGGGCCCGAGCCGTCCATGAACTTCGCGAGCCCGAAGTCGAGGATCGTGGCGTGCTTGCGCCCGCCGGCGAGGTCGCGAATCAACACGTTTTGCGGCTTCAGATCCCGATGGATCACGTCGTGCGAGTGCGCGTACGCGAGGCTCGACAGGATCTGGCACATGATCTCGATCGCTTCGTCGGGCGGAAGCGGTCCCTCCTCGAGCATGTCGTCGAGGTCGCGACCCTCGACGAGCTCCATCACGAGGAACGTCACCTCGCGGGTCGAGACGAAGTCCGTGATGGTCACGATGTGCGGGTGCGACATGGCGGCCAGCGCCATCGCCTCGCGCTCGAAGCGGCGCTGGAGATCGGGCACGCACTGGTAGTGCTCGAGCAGCACCTTGAGGGCGACCTCGCGCTTGAGGACGAGGTGCTGCGCGCGATACACGCGCCCGATCCCGCCCTCGCCGAGCAAGCCCGTGACCCGATAGCGCTCGCCGAGGACGCGACCGATCAGCGCGGAGACATCGCGCGGTGGGTCGTCCTCCCGGAGAGCGTCCGCTGCGGGCTGAGACACGGAGCACAACTATCGGATGCCGCGCTCGCGCCGGCAACCGTCGTCACCATGGTCGGGGTGCGATCGGCGTCGCCATACGCTGCAACCCCGCTGAAACTCAGGGTTCGGGCGCCGGAGCGGGGTCGGGGACGAAGCGTCGATAGGTGAGGACGATCGCCAGGAGACCCAGCACGAGGATCGCGCTGACCGCATACGGGAGGCCCGGCCCGAGCTCCGCCTGCGAACGCCCCAGCCCGTACAGCGCGGGACCCATCGCCGGGCCGAGCAGGCGGCCGAGCCCGGTCGCCGATCCGTTGAGCCCCGCCGCGGGACCCTGATCGTGATCGCCGGCGGCGAGCGAGATCGCGGCGGTGACTCCAGGCAGCAACAGACCTTGTCCGAGGCCTTGCGTGACCAACGCGAGCGTCATCGGGACGAAGCTGGTGCAGAACGGCAGGGCCGCGTAGCCCACGAACGCGATCGGGAGACCGAAGCGCATCAGCGTCAGCGGCGAGAGCTTGAACCGACGCACCAGGAAGCCCTGCGCGAGCACCGCCACCACGCCGTAGGCCACGAGGGCCCCGCCGACGTACCGCGGCGTCTCGAGCTCGGTCAGGTGCAATCGGTCCTGGAAATAGAACGCGATGGTCTGCTCCATCGCCACCGACGCCAGCGTGACGACGAGCGACGTCGCGAGGAGCGGGAACAGGCGGCGCACGAGTCCCCCCGGCGGCGATGGACGCGGCGTCGACGCGTCGCGCTTGGGCGGCTCGGGCAGCGAAGTACGGATGAATACCGCGTTGACGAGGGCGACGGCGCTCGAGAGGTACACAGGAGCGAGGAGGCTGCCGGTGGCCCACGAGGTGAGCCCGCCGATCGCCGGGCCGAACACGATGCCCAGCCCGAACGCGGCGCCGATCACCGCCATCGCGCTGGTGCGCGAGCCGGAGTCGGAGAGATCCGCCGCGTACGCCTGCGCGGTCGGCAGCGTGGCGCTCGACAGCGCGCCGCCGAACGTGCGCGCGGAGAGAAGCAGCGCGAGCAGCGTCCAGTGGCCGAGCGCGTGACGCAGCCCGAGCTCCGCCACGCCCGCGAACGCCGCGAAGCCGACCGCGAAGCCGAGCACGCCGATCATCAGCACGGGGCGGCGCCCTACGCGTTCGCTCCGCCGACCCCACGCGGGGGCGAACAAGAGCTGGGACAGCGCGTAGCCGCTGGAGAGGAGGCCGATCTCCCACTCTTGGAGCCCGAGCTCACGCCCGAGCGGAGGGAGCACGGGGAACAGGATCGACAGCCCGAGGATGCTGTTGAACAGCGCGAGGAACAGCACGGCCATGGGCTTCATGGAGCGCCCTCACCCCTCGCAGACGATCGTGTCGAACCCGCACGGCGCCTGGACGCCGGTGCACGTCTCGAACGCGCAGTCGGTCGCGCCTTGGCACCGCACCTCGCACCGCGCGCCCGTGTCGCACGTCGCGCGGCACCCGGTCGAGCCGCGGCAGTCGACGAAGCACGCCTTACCCTCGCCGCACGCGACGTGACAGTCCGCGCTGTCGCGACAGTCGACATGGATCTCGCCCTCGCCGATGCCGGCGACGTTCGCGCTCGAGCTCCCTTGCAGGCCCACAACGCACGTTGCGCCTCGCTGACACGCGACGGTCGCCTGGTCCTCGGCCCCGACGTCGAGCGAGCAGTACGCTCCGACGCAGTTCAGCTGGCACATCGACCGATGGCACGCGTGCACGCAGCCGCACCCGTCGCACTGACAGGAGCCGGGAGGGAGCGGCGATCCGCACTGCGCCGGCCCGCACGCGCAACCGGCCGCACATGCGGGCGGCGTCGGCGCGGTCGCCATGATCCCGTCGCAGAGGCCGCCGCCGTCCGGCGGGCCGCCGTCCGGGCTCCCGCCCGCGTCGCTGCCCGCGTCGTCTCCTCCCGCGTCCATCACGAAGCGTCCGGCGTCACGCGCTCCCGCGTCCATCTCGCCGCTCGGGCCACACGCGACGCACGCGAGGGCGAGCCACGCCGCGCCGTGGCGCCGCCGATCCCTTCGTACGCTCCCTCGATGATGTCCGGCCATCGGCTGCGCGCCCTCCGCGTCAACGCGTGTAGTCGTCGACGAGCGCCTGATAATGCCCGGCCGCCTCGCGGATCCAATCCCTCTCTTGCTCGTTGAGCTCGCGCACCACCTTGGCCGGCCGGCCATGCACCAGGACGCCGGAGGGGATCTTCGTCCGCGGCGTGATCAACGAGCCCGCGCCGATCAGCGTGTCATCGCCGATCTCCGCCATGTCGAGCACGATCGATCCCATCCCCACGAGCACGCGATCGCCGACCGTGCAGCCGTGGAGGATCACCGAGTGGCCGACCGTGCAGTCGTCGCCGACCACGGTGTCCCGCCAGCCGCCCGTCGCGTGCAGCACGCTGTTGTCCTGGATCGACGTGCGCGCGCCGATCCGGATCGGCATCACGTCGCCTCGGATCACCGCGCCGAACCACACGCTCGAGCGCTCGCCGATCGTCACGTCGCCGATCACGTCCGCGCTCGGTGCGATGAACGCGCCGTCGGCCACGCGCGGGAGGATCCCGCGATACGGCACGAGGGTCATCCGACCTCGCGGAGCATCACGCGACGACGAAGGAGGTGCGCGATCGCGCGCGCGCTCGTCCCGAGGAGCGCGCCCACCGTGTCGGCCACGAGGTCGAGCACCTCGGGCGAGCGACCCGGCACGAACGCTTGGTGGATCTCGTCGAGCACGCCCCAGAGCACCGTGATGAGCACCGCGAGGGCCGCCGTCCGCAGCGGGGTGTGCCGCGGCCACGTCAACAGCGTCGCATGCGCGAGGAGGAACCCGAGCACCCCGTACTCGACCCCGTGAATCCCCTTGTCACGCAGCGGGAAGCGCGCGAGCTCGGGAACGTCGATCGTCATCGAGCTGAGCCCCCAGATGAGCCCCATGTAGAGGAGCGCCGGCGCCCACGCGACGATCCAACGCCGCTCCCACCCTCGCTTCACGCGACCACCGGCAGGCGGAGCGACGCGCGGCGCTCGGGCGCGTCGGTGGTCCGGCCCATCAGCGAGTGCCGGTTGGCCTGCTCGACCCGCGCGGTGACGATCGACCCGCGGAGGTCGTCGCCCTCGCGCCCGAGCACGTGGACGATCTCGTTGCGCTCGCTGCGCCCTTGGAAGCGACCCTCGTCCCCGCGGCTCCGCTGCTCGATCAACACGCGCACGTCGGAGCCGACGAGCGACGCGAGGTGCGCCGACTGTTGACGCGCGACCACCTCGAACACGCGCTCGAGGCGGGCCGCCTTCTCCTCCTCGGGCACGTCGTCGACGAGCTTGCGCGAGGGCGTGTGCGGTCGCGGCGAGTACTTGAAACCGAACGCCGCGACGAAGCCGGCCTGCTCGATGAGCGAGAGCGTGTCCTCGAGCTCCGCCTCGGTCTCGCCGGGGAAGCCGACGATGATGTCGGTGCTCAGCGTGAGCCCCGGCACCGCGTCCTCGAGCTTCGCGACGCGCTCGAGGTAGAGCGCGCGCGTGTAGCGGCGGAGCATCCGCTTGAGCACGCGGTCGTTGCCCGACTGGACGGGCAGGTGCACGTGCTTGGCCAGGACGTCGAGCTCGGCGTGCGCCAGGATGAGGTCGTCGGTCAGGTGGCGCGGGTGCGGCGAGGTGTATCGGAGCCGCTCGAGCTCCGGCACCTCGCTCGCGATGCGGCGCAAGAGCGACGCGAACTCGCTCGTGCGCGCGAGCTCGGCGTCCCAACGCGGCGGCACCTCGGACGCGCCATGGGCGCGCGTCGGATCGAACCACGAGTTGACGGTCTGCCCGAGCAGGGTGACCTCGCGGACGCCGCCCGCGACCATCGCGCGGATCTCGCCGACGATGTCGTCGGCCGACCGGTAGCGCTCCGGCCCGCGCGTGTACGGCACCACGCAGTACGTGCAGCGCTCGTCGCATCCCTTCATCACGGTGACGAACGCGGTGACCTCGGATCCATCGCGGCGCGGCGTCGCGTCGAGAAAGGAAGGCGCGTGGACGTCGAACTCGGTGCGCGCGATCGGCGCGGCGCCCTCGGACGCGGCGAGCGCGAGCCCCGGCAGCTCCGCGATGTTGTCGGGCCCGATCACCACGTCGACGTACGGAGCGCTCTTCAAGAGGCGCACGCCTTCTTGCTGAGCCACGCAGCCGGCCACCGCGAGGACCACCGGCCGGCCCTGATCCTTGAGCGGCCGGACGGTGCCGAGCGCGCTCATCAGCTTGTGCTCCGCCTTCTCGCGCACGCTGCAGGTGTTGAACACGACCATGTCGGCGAGGGTCGGCTCGTCGGTCGCGCTCCACCCCGCGGCGTCGAGGACCTCCTCGATCCGCCGAGAATCGTGGACGTTCATCTGGCATCCGAACGTCTGGACGAGATAGCGCCGCATGGGGAGGTCAGACGTTTACAGATGCGATCCCGGCTGGCAAACCGTCCGCATGCGGGATCCCTCGGAGCTCCGGACGGCGGACGACGTGGACGCGATGGCGAGCGCGCTCTACTCCGCGCCGCTCCCGTTCGCCGAAGGCGTCGTCCACGTGACGGCGGTCGCGAAGGAGGGCGAGCGGCGCACGGTCATCGCGATCGGTCCGCACGCGCCGAAGAGCGGGATCGACTTCTTCATCCTCAACCTCACCCGCGCGCGCGTCGACGCGATCGTCGTCTCGGGGAGCGTGCTGCGTGCGGAGCCGGAGCTGCGCTACGAGCTCGGCGGTGCGACACGAGCGTTGAGCGCGTGGCGGGCGAGGCACACCGACACGCCGCCGTGGCTGCTCGTCCTCAGCCGCGGCGATCTGTCGGCCGAGCACCCGGTGTGGGACAGCTGGGCGCGCCCGCTCGTCTACGTGCCCGACGACGCGGTGAGCCGCTTGCGCGCCGTGCTGCCCGCGCGCGTCGAGGTGGTGGGCGCTGCACGACCGAGCGCGCGCGGTGCGATCGCCCATCTGCGAGCGGACCGCGGCTGCCGCGCGGTGAGCATCGAGGCCGGACCGCGCGTCGCGGTGCCGCTCTACGACGAGCCGCTCGCGATCGACGAGCTCCTCCTCAGCGTCTACGGTGGCGAGCTCGACCCGGCCGCGCGCGCCGGCGCGTTCCTCGACGAGTCGGAGCTCTCGACCCGCCTCGAGCGGCGCGCCGCGACGGCGGTCGGCGAGTGGACGTTCAGCCGTTGGCTCGGTCGTCGAGGTAGCGCTGGAGGCTCGGGTTGACCTTCTCGAGGTTCGGCGTGATCAGCGAGACGATGAACTGCTCGACCGTGGGCGTGAGCCCGCCCGCGAGGAGCCTCGGCACGCCGGGCATCGACTTCAGATCGATGTCGAGGTCCCCGTCGAGCACCACCTTGGTGGACTCGTCGTCGACCTTCTTGAACGTGTTCGTACCACCGCACGTGACATTGTCGGAGAAGACTCGGAGCTTGAGCTTCCAGTAGACGCGACCCTCCTCGTCCTTCCACTCGGCGAAGTCGTCCCACTGGAGCATCTCGGGCTTGATGAACGCACGCGCGAACACCGGGATCTCGTTGTTGGCGATCCAGACGTTGTGGATGGTGACCACGCCCGGCTTCTCGTCGCGCTTCTCCACGCGGATCTCTTTGATGTCCGGCATGTACTCGGCGATCTCGGCGAGGCGATCGCGGTAGGCCTCGTACACGAGAGGCTGCGGATGGCTGATCAGAGACTCGCTGTGGATGCGCATGGCGGCGGAGGGTAGCAGACGCCGGACCGCTCAGCGCCCCGCGCAGAGGGGGTGCGGAGCGCAACGGCACCGCGGAGCGCAACGGCACCGCGGAGCGCGGTGCGGTATGCCTCGTCGATGCGCCCCGCGCCGAACCGCGAGAGGACGAGCCCGGTGGAGATGGGGTCGATGCGGCTCCCCGCGATCGGGGCTTCGCCGAGCCCCGCCGGGCCGCACGTCGAGCGCGTCGCGACCGGCTGGATCGTCTGCGTGGCGGGATTCGTCGCAGACCACGCGCGGGTCATGACGCGCTTGCTCGAGGAGCTCCCGCTGCGCGTCGAGGCGCTCACCCTCTTCGGCCGGCCGGTCGCGACGCCGCGCCTCACCAGCTGGCACGGTGATCCCGACGCACGCTATGCATACTCGGGCCGCGCGTTCGATCCCGCGCCGTGGACACC
>JBFWYI010000085.1:0-45724 GCA_050186575.1 Sandaracinaceae bacterium
CACCGAGACGGCGGCCGTGGCGTTCGCGAGCGCGGTCGAGGAGTCGGACGCGCTCCTCCTGAGCGCGGCCGCGAATAAGATCCGCAGCGCGAACGCGGCGTCGAGCTCGACGCCGGCCGACACCGAGTTCAACCGCTACGTGGCCCGCAAGAAGGCGGAGACCGCCGGGCCACCGAGCGAGCCATCGACGCCGAACGCGTCGCGGGCGAGGGTCTCGCTGGACGACGATCCGGACGAAGACGACGCGCGTGACGAAGAGCTCGAGGAGCTCGAGGCGTCCACGAAGCGCGACCGCCGCCACGGCGCGTGAGCGTCAGCGCACCGCACCGAGCGTGAGGACGCCCGAGCCGCGCGGTAGCCGGAGCGCGACGCCGACGCGCGCGTTCTCCTCGTCGAGCTCGCACGTCGCGCTGTGATCGGCGGCCGAGATGGTGAGGCTCGCGCGGCGGCGCTCGATGACGACCTCGGCGTCCTGCGCGCCACGCTCGATCGCACAGCCGCCGAACGTGACGCCGTCGGTGTCGATCGCGATCACGTAGGCGGGCGCGTCGGGCCGCGTCAACAATACTTCCATCGGTCCGACCGGTTCGACGGAGAGGCGGAGGTGCGAGAAGCGAGCTCCCGCGAGCTCGAGCCGCGCGTCGTCGGCCGTCGCGTAGAGAGGTCCCCGCGGCGCGCCGGGAGGAGGATCCTCCGTCCATCGCGACGCGACATCGAGGCTCAGGTGCTCGCGGTCCAGCGTCTGGCCGGGGTCGATCTCGGCCGGCGGATCGTCGTAGCTCGTCGCGAGATCCAGGCGCATGACGTCGACGCCGTTCGCGTCGGCCGCCACGATCGATCCGTCGCCGAGCGGGACGAGCGCGCCGGGGATGGCCAGCGACCGGGCGCCCCGGATCGCGTCGCTCGGCTCCGCGCGGGTCCCGCCGAGGTCGATCCGGACCGTCGCGCGCCGTGGGCCGGCCGTGTCGAGCCCGCTCACGAGGAGCCGGCCGTCCTCGAGCCCGAGCGCGCGAAGAGACTCGAGCGCGACGCCCGGCGCGTCGACCTCCACGCGGTCCCCGTCCGGCATGAGCACCGTGATCCGCGCGAGCAGACGGCCCGCCCCGTCCGAGCCACCGACCATCGCGACGCGCGCTCCCGTCAACGCAGCGTACGATGCTCCAACTGGCGCATCCCACGGTGGGAGGGCGACGAGCGACGTGCCGTCCCAACGTTCGATCGCCCCCGACGGCTCGCCGTCCGCGTCCGTGCCACCGACGATCACCACGCTGCCGTCGTCGAGCGGGAGCGCGGTCGCGCCGGCGCGAGGAACCGCAGACCCGGCGGACGAAGCCGACGCGCCGTCCTCGTCCACCACCACCAGCTCCGCGTCCGTGCGGAGATGTCCGCCCTCGCCGACGCCGCTCGCGAGCAATACGGAGCCGTCCGGCAACCGCGCCGCCGCGTGGTCGTAGCGCGCTGCGCCGAGGTTGAACGACTCGACGCGGAGCGCGTCGAGATCGAGCACGTCGAACGTGTCGCGGATGCCCGTCGCGTCGGCCACCGTGCCGCCGGCCACGACCACGCGCGCATCGGTCGTCCACGTCGCGCTCGCGCGGGTCCGTTCGCGGCTCAACCGGAGCGCGCGCACCTCGGCGAGCGGCTCCCCCGGCGTGACGAGGATGACGGCGTCGCTCACGAAGTCGTCGGTGTCGCCGCCCGCGATCACCATCCGCCCGTCGTCGGTCGCCGCGATCGCCGCGCCGGGTCGCAGCACGATCTCGAAGTCGGTGAGCTCGCACCACGAGCGGAACGGCAACATGGGGAGGAGGACCTCGAGGCGGCTCGGATCGACGAGCGCGACCCCGCCGCCGCGCCACCCTCCGCGGGCTTGGGCGCTCACCGCGAGGCCGCGCGTCTCCGCGGGGAGGGGGTCCAGGGTCTCGCTGCTCGCCCCCGACGCGAGGTCGAGGCTCTGCGGCGGCCGCTCCACGCGCGGGGTATCCAGGAGCGGCTGGACGTCGATGCGGAGCACCTCGCTCGGACGGCAGAAGTCCGACTGCGAAGGGCGCAGCGAGATCCGCACGTCGAGTTGCGGCCCGTCGCAGGCGGCCAGGATGGCGCAGCTCAGCGCGACCGCCCACCCGAGCGAGGTCGGCGTTGCGTCGAGCGTGCCACTGGCGGAGCGCGTCATCCGCTATGATTCTGCGGGCTGTGCTCCCCGGCCGTCCATTCTGACGTGACTCCCTCCGTCCGCACGTTCGGCAAGTACCTGCTCGACGAAGAGATCGCGCGCGGCGGCATGTCGCGCGTACACATGGCGCGTCTGCGCGGGCTCGGCGGCTTCGAGAAGCGGCTCGTCGTGAAGCAGGTCCTGCCGGAGCTCGCGCGCGACCCGCGCTTCGTCGAGATGTTCGTGCAGGAGGCCAAGACCCTCGTGCAAATGAGCCACCCGCACATCGTGCCGGTGTACGAGCTGGGCGTCGTCGACGGAGTCTATTTCCTCGCGATGGAGTACGTGGAGGGCGCGACGCTCTCCGAGATCCTCGTCCAGGGTCCGCTCGCGCCGGAGCTCGTCGCGCACCTCGGCGCGGAGATCTGTGACGCGCTCCACTACGCGCACGAGCGGTTCGGCATCGTCCATCGCGACGTGACGCCCCGGAACATCATCATCGATCCGGAGGGGCACTCGCGGCTCCTCGACTTCGGGATCGCGGCGCCGGCGGACGACGATGGCAATGAGCTTTTCGGTACTCCAGGATACCTGTCACCGGAGCAGCTCGAGGGCGATGCGGGACCGCAGAGCGACGTGTTCTCGCTCGGCGCGGCGCTGTTCGAGGCGCTGGCGGGACGGCAGGCCTTCCCCGCGCTGACGGTGGAGGAGACGCGCGCGGCGCTGGCCGAGGAGGGGCCCGCGTTCCGCCCGAGCGAGACGGTCCCCGAGGAGCTCGCGCGGATCGTGCTGCGTGCGCTCGCGCGTGATCCGAGCGAGCGGTTCGAGACGGCGCGCGAGCTCGGCCGCGCGCTCCGCGGTTTCTTGGCCGCTCACTCCCCGCAGGGCGTCGCGCCGGAGCTCGGGGCGTGCGCGGTGCTCGCGGAGAGCCAGGCCCAGCGGCGCCGTGCGTCTCGCGTGCCCGACACGGAGGAGCCGATCAGCGGCGACGCGACACCCGGCGTCCAGACGCTCGCCGCGAACCGCGCGTTCGAGAGCATGATCCGCGAGAGCGAGCAACCAGGGCCCACCCACGAAGCGATCTCGGCGGGCACGTTTCGGATCCCGCGCGCCGCGGCGCCTGACGTCGGCGACGAGGACGCGACGCTCAGCGAGAGCCCGGGAACGATGCCGATCGAGGGCCGACGATCGATCGCCCCCCCAGAGGTCGACGAGGCGCCGGGGACCGCGCGCATCGAGTCGAGACGCATCGTGGAGGAGCAGGTCGGGCCGGAGGCTGCGGCCGCAGACGACGACGACCACGACGCGGACGACGACGCAGACCACGACGATCGAAGAGGCGGTCGGCTGGCGAAGGAGGCCGGCGCGGAGCGCACCGCGCCGGTGACGCCCCGCCCGAGCACGTCGTCGGCGGGACCCTGGGCGTTCGCGCTGGCGAGCCTCGCCGTCGTCGCGATCGGCGTCTACGCGATCTGGTTCTCTCCGCCGCGAGCGGATGGAGGTGACGGCGATCCGATCGCGATGGCGGCAGACGCGGGACGGGCGTTCGACGCGGGCGGCACGCGAGAGGACGCGGGCGTCGATGCGGGCGTCGACGCCGGGATCGAGGACGCGGGCGAGGCCGACGCGGGCGAAACCGACGCGGGAGACGACAGCGAGGCGGTCGGGGGAGCGCGCGCGACGATCACCGTCAACGCACGTCCCTGGGCGAGCGTCACGTTGGACGGACGCTCGCTCGGGAACACCCCCGTCCGCGCCGTCGCGGTCCGCGCGGGAACCCACACGATCGAGCTTCGCAACGAGTACCTGGCCGCCCCGCTCACGCGTCGGTTCGAGCTCGCCCCCGGCGCTCACGCGAGCGTGTTCGCGAACCTCGAGGACGAGCACCCCACGATCCAGGTCCGCGCCGGACGTTGATCGGAGGCTCGGCCGCGCATTTCCTGCAATCCATATTGCCCCCGCGCGCTCCCACCGCCTCGCGGGTCTTGGGCTTCCGGCCTCCGCTCGTGGAAAATCGAACCCAATCCACACATATACCGGATTCCTGCACACGAGAATCGGACTCGAGTCCGATGTGCCGCTCGACTCGCCCTGTCAGAGTCCGGACGTGGGGCGGAAAGTTTCGGATGTGCTGCTCATCGACTCGGACCCGGTGTGGTGCGAGCAAGTCGAGCGCCAGCTCGCGGAAGAAGGAGCCAGCGTCCGCGTCGCGCACACGTTGCGTGAGGTCAAGCGCGCGCTCTCGACCGGGACGATCGACGGTGTGCTCGTCGATCTCGACGCGCTCCGGCGCAGCGAGCGCCGCGAGCTGATCGAGCGGCTCACCCACGCCAGCACCGCGCCGGCCGTGGTCGTCTGGTCGCGCGACGTCTCGGTGCAGGAAGCGTTCGAGCTCGGGCGCCTCGGGGTGCGCGAGTTCCGCCATGCGAAGCCGCGGCCCCGATCGGTCTCGCGCCTCCTCGCGCGCTCGCTCGCTACGCGTCCGGTGCTGGAGCCGCGCTTGCGCGCGATGGTCGGCCACGCGACGCAGTCGGAGATGATCCGGATCGTGCGCGAGATCTTCCTCGATCAGGCGCTCGCGGCGTGCCGCGGAAACAAGACGCAAGCGGGGCGGCTGCTGCGCATCTCACGGCAAGCCGTCGAGCAGCGCATCCGCCCCGCCAGCTGATCCGACTCGCCCCGACAGGAAGTGGGCCTGCGCCGAGCCGACTCCGTCAGAGCCGGCTCGGATGCAGCAACGAGCTCAGAACTGCGCGGGAGGCGGAGGACCGCCCCATCCGCCGGGCGGACCGCCCTGCGGCGGACCGTAGCCCGGCTGCGCGCCGTAGCCCGGCTGCTGCGGCGGTGCCTGCCCCGGCGCGGCCACGAGAGGCGCGTCTCCCCCTTCGACCGCGAGCGGACCCACCGGGAGCGGCTCGCCGCCCTTCTCGAGGTAGATCCGATAGAGCTCCGCGCCCTGGAACGTGAAGATGACACCCAGCACGACGGCACCCGGGAAGACACCGATGTACAGCGTGAACACGGCCACGAACATGAACCCGAACATGAGCAGCGAGTTGAAGAGCGAGAGGAGGACCAGCTCCTTGACCAGCATGCGGAGCATCGCGAACACGTCTTTGACGCGGAGCCCCTGGTTGATGTCGTCGCTCACCTCGCTGCGCAGCACGGCCACGGCGCGGACGAGACTGGAGACGATCATCGTCGCCATCATGAACAGGTACCCGACGCCCATGACGATGAGCGCGACGATCCCCATGCCCGATCCACCACCGCCGGCCGCGCGGGCGCCGAGGCTCGCGGCGAAGCCCATGCAGCAGTAGAGGCTCATGATCACGCCGATCATCGGCAGCGACCACACGAAGCTCGTGATGAACGGCTTGAAGCCCGTGTTGAGCAGCTTGCCGAGGTAGTTGATATCGAACTCGAGCCGAGGCAGCGGCGCCTCTTGGCCGGAGATCGCGCGTCGGAGCGCGAGGCTGAACCACCCGAGCAGCACGATCTGGCCGACGATCGGGATGCACATCGTCGACAGGACGAGCAACGACCCGATCCCGACCTTGCCTAGCCACTGCGGGTCTTGGCGCAGGGCGCGCCATCCTCTCAAATACTGCATCGCGTCATCCCGTTTCTCTGTCTACGCGACAGCTCGTCAGGTCAATCGATCCGAGAGGATGCTCTCGGTCAGCTCGGTTCTCGGTCCGCTCGGTTCTCGGTCCGCTCGGTTCTCGGTCAGTTCTGCGGCGTCAGATGCAACGTGGTCGCCGCCACCGCGCAGCCACCCTGCGCGTTGGGGAAATGGATCCGCTGCGCGATGGCGCGGATGCACGAGAGTACCTGAGGATCGCGGAGCGAGCCTCCCGTCTGTACGCCGGTGACCGCGCCGTCTCGACCGACGCGCACCTGGAGCGTCACGTCGCCCTCGAGCTGGTTGTTCACCTTGAGGCGCCGCTCGTAGCAGTTGCGGAACTGAAGACGGTTCGCCGAGAGCGCGCGGCTCGCCGAGGCCTGGTCCAGCGTGCCGCTGCAGTCCCAGCTTCCGCCGCCGCCGACGTAGCGCGTGACGTAGCGGATGCGCGGACCGCCCGCGTCGACCACCGGTCCGGCGTCGGGCTCGGGCTCCGGGATGTAGATGTCGTCGTCGACGGTCGGACCGCGATCGAGGGGAGGACCGGCGTCGGGCATCGCCGTCGCGACCGGATCGGGCGGCGGCTGCTCGCAGCTCTGCATACCGAACCACACCGCAGCGGCCGCACCCAAGAGGCCTACCCCGATCGCCGCGTACTTGAGGTTCCCCCCGCCCGAAGGCGGCGGGACGGTGGACTCAGACGCCACAAGACCCCCTGGATATCGCCATGGAGGCCGGAGGATAACGTGCGCGCGCCTCCGCTCAAAGCCAACAGTGAGGCGCGTCGAAGCCCCGAAATCGCAGGGCGGCGCGAGCGTGGACGACGTGCCATCATCGCCCGCGTCATGAGCCGCATCCATCGGACGCTCCCGCCCGCGGGCACCAAGATCGGTCTCGCGTTCTCCGGCGGCCTCGACACGCGGGCCGCCGTCGCCTGGATGGCGAAGAGCGGCGTCGAGGTCCACTGCTACACCGCCGACCTCGCGCAGCCCGACGAGAAGGACCCCGCGCTCATCCCGCCGATCGCGCTCGAGCACGGCGCCGAGGCGGCCCGCCTCGTCGACTGCCGGGCCGCGATGGTCCGCGAGGGGATCGTGGCGATCCAGTGCGGCGCGTTCCACCTCGCGAGCGCAGGCAAGAAGTATTTCAATACGACACCGCTCGGCCGCGCGGTGACCGCCACCGCGATCGTCCGCGCGATGCGCGAGGACGGCGTCCATGTGTTCGGCGATGGCTCGACCCACAAGGGCAACGACATCCAGCGCTTCTTCCGCTACGGCCTCCTCGTCGATCCCGAGCTCACGATCTACAAGCCGTGGCTCGATCCGCGATTCGTGAACGACCTCGGCGGCCGCAAGGAGATGAGCGAGTTCCTCGCCTCGATCGGCAAGCCGTACACGATGGGCGTCGACAAGGCGTATTCCACCGATTCGAACTGCCTCGGCGCGACGCACGAGGCGAAGGACCTCGAGCACCTCAGCAGCGGCCTGCGGATCGTGGACCCGATCATGGGGGTCGCGCACTGGAAGGCCGACACCCAGATCGCGCCGGAAGAGGTCACGCTCACGTTCGAGGCGGGCCGGCCCGTCGCGATCGACGGCCGGTCGATCGGCGGGGGAGCGTTCGCGAGCGAGGTCGAGCTGTTCCTCGAGTGCAACCGGATCGGCGGACGGCATGGGCTCGGGATGAGCGATCAGATCGAGAACCGAGTCATCGCCGCGAAGAGCCGCGGCATCTACGAGGCGCCGGGGATGGCGCTGCTCCACATCGTCTACGAGCGCCTGCTCAGCGCCGTCCACAACGAGGACACGACCGACCTCTACTTCACGATGGGTCGCCGCCTCGGCCGCTTGCTCTATGAGGGCAAGTGGTACGACCCGGAGGCGTTGATGCTGAAAGATGCGTTGACGCGTTGGATCGCGCCGCCGATCAGCGGCAGCGTCACCCTCGAGCTCCGCCGCGGCGACGACTACACGATCGTGTCGACCGAAGCCGACTACATGGCCTACGACCCCGAGAAGCTCTCCATGGAGAAGGTCGCGAGCATGTTCGGCCCCGAGGATCGGATCGGCGCGCTCGAGATGCAGACGCTCTCACTCGCGGACAACCGCGCGCTGCTGCTGCACCACCTCGACACGATCAAGCGCCTCGGCGCGGGCGACGCGGGCTCTCCCGTCCGCGATCTGCTCGGCTCGGGCGACGCCGACTGAGTCGGCTCAGCGCTACTCGAGGATCGAGCCGACCGCGCGGATCGTCGCGTTCACCGACACCTGCAGGTTGCCCGCCGGGATCGGATCGCCGGGCTCGAGGTCGACGGTCGTCTGCGCGAAGAAGCGGACCTGCTGCGCGGTGCCCACCAGGTAGTCGCTCATCTCGGCCACGCCGCTCGCATCGAGCGCGACGTGACCCGTCCCGAGCTGGCCCGCCTCGATCGCGGGCATCGTGCCGAAGTGGCGGACGCCGAGCGAGGTGTCGACGGCGTTCGCGCCCGAGGGTCCCCAGAACACCTCGACCGGATCGGTCGGCACGGTGAGGGTGTTGGTCTGGACGTCGTAGGTCACGTCGAGCACCTCGTACGCGTCGACGACGCGCAGCCCGACCTCACGCGTGTCGGCGAGGAGCGCTCCGACGTCGACCTCCGGGCCGACCACCGACAGCGTCTTGGGGGCGGGGTTACACACGTCGGCCTCGCAGCTGAACGCCACCTCCGCGCTCGAAGGGCAGAGCCCTGAAGGATTGCAAGGGACGCTGCGGATCGTCGCACCGTCCGCGACCTCCGGAGGGATCGCGAGCGAGTCCGCGGACACCGCGAACGTCTGCGCTCCGGTCGCGAACGTGACGCTGATCGTGCCGTCGCACGCCGTCGCGAAGAGGAGGAGCCAGCCGAATGTATGAAAGCGAACCCCAAGCCAACCGTGCATCGACGAGGAGCTTAGCAAAGGTGGGTACGACCACGAAAAAGCGCGGTCGCGCCTACTGACGAACGAAGTCGCCGTACTCGACCGTGGGCACCACGTTCGGCGCGCGCTGCGCGTAGTCGACCGCGAGGCCGACCGAGATCGCGGCGCCCACGAGGACGAGCGCACCGCCCACCCCGAGCCACGTCTCCCAGCGCTCCCACCACATCGCGTCGGGTGCGGTGGTGAAGGGCTCGTCCAACCACGCGCGCGCGGCGCGCAGCTCCGCGTCGCTGAGCGCGGCTCGCGACGTGTCGGGCCACGCGTCCGCGTCGAGCCGAGCGAGCCGCGCACAACCGTCCGGGCCGCAGTCGAGCGTGAGCGCGCGGTCCCGGTCACCGCCACCGACCATCAAGAGACGCACGTCGCCGATCTCCGGCAGCTCCGAGAGCGCCGCCACGATCGCCGTCCGGTCTCCCTCGCGAGCCGCCGCCTCCACGCGCCGCGCCGCCACGAGGCCTCGCCCCGGCGACAACGACACGTGCACCGCTGGACGTTCGCCCTCGCGCACCTCGAGCACCGCCGCCCACGAGGCGAAGCCGGGGGCGTCCACCCGTACGAGGTGCGTGCCCACGTCGAGCTCGACGACGCGCGGCAGCCCGCCGACGGGGTCGTCGTCCACGCTCAACGTCGCCCCCTCTGCGTCGGCGTCGACACGGAAACGCCCGTGCGGCGCGCTCGCGCGGCCCTGCTGCACGCGCGCGGCGAGCGCGACCACCTCGGGGCGCGCTTCGGCGGCCTGCACACGTCGGGACGGATCGACGGATGCCGCGCGGCGGAGCGCCGCTTCGCTGAGCCCGCGCTCGCCGACCTGCGCGGCGGTGATCGCGATCGCGAGCTGCACTTCGGCATACCAGGCCGCGATCCCCGGCACCGCGAGGTGCGCCTCGACGAGCGACTGCGCGCGGGAGAGAGCTCGCATCGCCTCGCCCTCGCGCAGCTGGGCGCGCGCTGCACGCGAACGCATGAGCAGCGCCTCCACCTCCTCGATCGCGTCGAGCTCGCTCGGCGCGACCGCGCCGGCGGGGGCGGCCTCGCGCGCGCGCATCGCCGGATCGAGGACCTCGGATCCATCCGCCTCGAGGCGCTCCATCCACCGCTCCGCGCGCGGTCCCGGCGGTCCGAGCCGGAGGAGCGGCGCCTGCGCCGACGCGGGCACGGACCCCGCGGCCACCAGCGCGAGCATGAATCCGGCGAGCGCGCCGGCCGATCGGGGGTGGATCTCGAGCTGCACTACCGGCGGCTACCGAAGTCGATCGAGCCAGCGCGGGTTCGGTCCCGCGGCCGGATCGCTCCACCGAGCGCGCCGAGGAGCAACGGGACCCACAACGCGAGGACGACCAGCGCGATCAGCGCCGAGAGCTGCGTGTTCTCGGTCCCCGCGTAGACCCCCCCCACGCCCAGCGCCCCCACCAACGGCAGCGCGATCGCGCCGATCCGGTAGCGCTTCTGGCGCTCGGCCGCGAGCGCCGCGGCCTCCGCCTGTTCCTGCGCCTCGCGCTCCCGCTCGGCGCGGCGCTGCTCTTTCTTGTTCTTGTTCTTCGCCATCGCGACCCCGAGGTCCCCCTCCGCCGCCGGCTCTGCATCCGCCGCCGCTCGGCCAAAGGGGAGCATAGCAGCCATGATCCCAGTCCACTCGACCACGCCTTGCCGCGGTCTTTTGGCTCCTCTATGGTTCGCCGCCCTTATGTCAGACTCGTCCGTCGGCCAAAAGATCCAGACCATCTTCCTGGTCCTCATCATCGGCGTCCTGAGCGTGATCATGGCGGTCGTCGGCTTCAGCAACCCGAGCCGCCGCGGAGACACGTCGTTCACCGACGGTCCGAGCTACGCGGCCGAGGTGTATGGAGACTCGATCAGCGAAGGCGACTTCCGCGCCGCGTACACGCTGCTCCAGTTCAACCGCTACCCCGCCGAGCAGGCGCGGACGCTGCGCCTTCGCGAGTACACGCTCGACGGGCTCATCGAGCGCGAGCTGCTCGTCCGCGAGGCGAACCGGATCGGGTTCACCGCGAGCGGCGAGGACGTGTTGCGCCACGCGGCCGAGGACGAGGTCGTCCTGCTCGGTGGACCGGTCGACGCGCCGGATGGATATCCGCAAGGCGAGATCCATCAACCGTTCCGCGAGCGCGAGGGCAACTTCAGCTCCGACTACTTCCGTCGGTTCATCCAGCGGCAGCTCCACCGCAGCATCGAGGAGTTCGTCACCTGGCAGGTGAACGAGACGCTCGCGAACAAGGTGCGCGAGATGGTGACCGCCTCGGTGAGCGTGAGCCCGCGCGAGGTGTGGGACGCGTACGTGCAGGAGAACGATCGCGCGCAGCTGAGCTACGTGCGCTTCGATCCGGCGTACTACCGCGAGCGCGTCGAAGTGACCGATCAGGCGGTCTCCGACTGGATGGGCGAGAACGCGGAGGCGGTCGACGAGGAGTATCGTCGCCAGCGGCACCGCTACACCAACCTCGAAGAGCAGACCCGGGCGCGACACATCCTGATCGAGGTCCCGGCCGACGCGCCGGCGGAGACGCGCGACGCGGCGCGGCAGCGGGCCGAGGGCCTGTTGCGCCGTGCACAGGCTGGCGACGACTTCGCCGCGCTCGCGCGTGAGAATAGCGACGACGAAGGCAGCGCCGCCCGCGGCGGAGACCTCGGCTGGTTCCCGCGCGGCCGCATGGTGGCGCCGTTCGAGGAGGCCGCGTTCTCGCAGGAGGTCGACACGATCCGCGACACGCTGGTGGAGAGCCCGTTCGGCTTCCACATCCTCAAGGTCGAGGGTCGCCGTCAAGGTGACGTGCCGGAAGACGAGGCGAAGCGCGAGATCGCCGACGGCCTCTTCCGCGCCGCCCGCGCGCGCGAGCTGGCCCGCGAGGACGCCGACCGAGCGCTCGCGTATCTCCGCGACGGGCACACTCCGCAAGAGCTCGACGCGCGCCTCGCCCACGGGTGGGACGCCGAGGAGCCGGCGACCGAAGAGCCGGCGACCGAAGAGCCGGCGACCGAAGAGCCGGCCGAGGACGGCGAGGACGCGACCGAGGAAGAGGAGGAGGTCCTCCCTCAGCGCGCGCCGAACGCGCCGCAGGTGCGCGAGACGCTCAACTTCGGCCGCGCCGAGCGCGCGATCTCCGGCCCGTTCAACAGCGACCCGCTCACGCAGGCCGCGTTCGACCTCACGATGGACAGCCCGCTGCCTGACGAGCCGATGTCGCTCGGCGACAGCTGGTTCGTCTACCAGCTCATCGGCCGGACCGAGGCGACCGAGGAGGGCTTCGATGAGGACAACCAGGAGCGCATCCGCTCGCGGCTGCTCGTCGACAAGCGCCACGAGGTGCTGAGCGCGTACATCGGCGCACTGCGCTCGCGCGCGGAGTCCGAGGGCGCGGTCCGCATCAATCAACGCGTGTTGTCGTACGGGATCGAGACGCCCGAGGGTGAAGACGGCGAGGAGCCGACCTCGGCTGGCGACGACGAAGAGGGCGAGGGCTGAGCCGCTCGCTCGGTCGCGGCCGCGCCGCCCACGATCACCGCCCCCACGATCACCGCCCCGTCTTGAGCAGCGCGTCGAGGTGCTCGCGCTCCCAGCGGGTCGCGCGGGTGAAGTCCGGGTGGGCGCGCTCGCGGCGGCGGAACTCGCGCGTGTGATACTCGACGCGGCCGCGCGTCTTGAGCGGCGGCACGACGTCGTGCAGCAGCTCGTGGAACACCACGAAGGCCACGAAGAAGCGCGGCACGAACGCTTGATCCAGGGCGGGGTGGATCCGGATCAGGCGTTGGTCGTGCGTGTAGGTGCCGAGGCGAATGCTGCGCCGACGCCCTCGCGGCGGGCGGCGTCCCCAGGTGATGCGCACCGCGCCGACGTCCTCGCTGAACCACTCGTCGGCGACCTCGCGCAAGATCGCCTCGAGGTCATGGGTGTGCCCGCGCGCCGAGACCGAGACGTGCGGCTCGGCGCGCTTGATCCGATGACGATTGCTCTCGATGAAGCGCCCCACCGCGACGGACGAGCGCCGGTCTCCCTCGGCGAGGTAGCAGAGCAGCTCCTCGATCACGCGGGGTGGCGCACTGAGGAACATGTGATGCAGCCGCACCTCGAGTCGATCGGGCCGCCGCGTGGTGGAGATCATCGAACGACGGTTGTCGGTGAGGACCAACTCGGCGCGCGCGCCGAGCGCACGACGAAGCCGGCGTTCCAGCTCGCCGTGAGTGAGCGGATGCGCCTCGTCGGATCGCGGCGGCGCGGCTTGCGGCGGCGCGGCGTGCGGTTGCGCGGTTTGCGGTTGCGCGGTTTGCGCGGATCGCGGTTGCGCGGATCGCGGTTGCGACGACCGCGGTTGCGACGACCGCGGTGTTCGCTGCGGCGTTACGCCGGAGCGTCGAGGAGCATCGAAGTCGAGCGCCAGCTGCACGTACCGCTCTGAGATGACACTCCGCGCGGATCTCGTCCAGTTCGCGCGGTGACGGCTCAGGCCGACTCGTCCTCACGGAAGAGCTGGTTGAGCGCCCACACTTCGCGCGCCCGCAAGCTCCCGAACTGCACTCCCATCCCGTCCGGCTGCTCCCATCGAACCACCGCCTCGAGCTGGACCGTCTCCTTCAGCGCGGGCAGATAGAACTCGAGCGAGACGTTCGCTCCGTACGCGAGCGCAGACTCCGTGAGGAGGTACATCCCGCCGAGCGAGATGTTCTTCGTCACGCACTCGATCCGCGACGCGCCCCCACCGGTCTCGTGGTGTACGACCACCTTCAACCGGCGCTCGAACCGTTCGTGGACCCGACGTCCCTCCATCGATCGCTCGCCTCGCTAGGGTCAACGGTGAAAGAAGGTTTATGCTCGTGATCGGTCTCGAAAGTCAATCCTCAGAGCGCATGGATCACGTCAACGACTCGCGCGATGTTGCTCCGTCGGCGTCGCGTCGCCTCTCGATCGTCGCGCTCGCGTTCGCGCTGGCCGGCCCAGCGCTCCTCTACGCCGCGTGGACGCGGCCGATCGCGGGGGCGCCGAGCGAGCTCCTGCCGCTCGCGCTTCCGCCGAGCTTGGTCCGCGAGCAGCTCGCGCGCGACGCCGCCGACGCCGCGCACGATCCCGACTCCGAGATCGCACGGCGTCGCCGCGAGCTGTTCCGCGAGTCCAACGCAAGAGAAGTTTCGGGGGGCGAGTTCCCGAACGCGGTGGAGGCTCGCCGCACCAGGCTCCTCGAGTCCCTCCGCGAGCTGGAGGCGTCGCACGGCGCCGAAGGCGTGGCCGCCGCGCGAGCGACCGACGTCGCGCGGATGGAGGCAGCGATCCATGGCGAGCTGGGCTCCTCGGACACGCGCGCCGCGCTCGGCGGGTTCGTGCGCATGATGGAGCGCTACGACATGGCGTCCGGAGGACGACAGCTCGCGCCGCGGTTCGTCGTTCGCACGGCGTTCAAGGCACGCTGGAACGCGGCGCACCAGCGCGAGCTCACCGCGGACCTCAGCCCGATCGAGCTCCGCGCCTACTGGGGCTGGCTCGCGCTCGAAGCGCGGAGCGCGCCGCTCGAGCTCCGGCTCGAAGCGCTCGGCCCCTACGGCGAGGCGGGGGGTCCGGCAGCCCTGGAGTCGCGCGGGATCCTCCTGGCGGAAGCCGCGCGACTGCCGGAAGCGGAGGAGGCGTTCCTCGCCGCGTACGAGTCGCGGCACGCGTTCCGGGACCGCAACTACGCGGTGTACGCGGGCTCCCGAGACCCTGGGGAAGAACCCTGAGCGCTCCGCGTACGTCATGCGAGCGCCTCCCCTCGGGCGCACGCGTGTACTATCCTCTCTGGACTCGCCGATCGCCGCGCACCGATCGCCTGTTGTCTCCCGCCGATCCGAGTCCGCGGGCAGACGGGAACCTGGCCTGATGAACCTACGCAAGACGCTGTTCATCCTCCCGAGCCTCTTCACGCTCTCCAGCATCTTCTGCGGCTTCTACGCGATCGTGCTCTGCCTCGGCGAGCCGGACGCGGAGGCGTTCTACCGCGCGGCGCTCCTCATCGTCTTCGCGATGTTCTTCGACATCGTGGACGGACGCGTCGCGCGGCTGACGAAGACGCAGAGCGCGTTCGGCGTACAGATCGACAGCCTCGCCGACGTGGTGTCGTTCGGTGTCGCGCCGGCGATCCTGGTCTATCAGTGGTCGCTCGACAGCCTCGGCACGGGCGGGCTCGTGATCGCGTTCGCCTACCTCGCGTGCGGCGCGGTGCGGCTCGCGCGCTTCAACGTCCTCGCGATGAACGAGGACGGCGCTCCGAAGAAGCCCGGCAAGTACATCCTCGGCCTGCCCATCCCGGGAGCCGCCGGCGTGATCGTCTCCCTCGTGGTCGCGAATCACGCGGTCGAAGGCTCATTTCAGCGCTTCGCGCCCGCCGTCGCGTCGATCCTGATCACGCTCGGCTTCTTCATGATCAGCACCATTCGCTTCCGCTCGTTCAAGGAGCTGAAGTGGGGTTGGCGCACCGCCGCGATGATCGGCCTCGCGGTCCTCTGCTCGGCCATCGTCGCGATCCAATTCCACCCCTCGTTCGCTCTCGTCTCACTCCTGATGTGCTACCTCGCGCTCGGTGTGGCGGAGACCACGTTCGAGCTCTCCCGCGGTCTCTCGGCACGCGCGAAGAGCGTGCGCGCAGCTCGGTCGGCGAAGCGCGCGGCGCGCGCGGCCGAGGACGAGCACACCGACGGCTGAACGGACCCAGGCGCGTCGATGATCGCGGAGCGATGGATCGCGATCGGCGTGCTCGCGCTGTCGGCCACCAGCGGCTGCGACACGAGCGAGCACGGTCGCAGCTGCGGCGGAGAGGCCGTCTTGGTGTGCGACGCGTACGAGTGGGCGAACGTGCGCGAGGCGAGCCTCGAGCCCGATGGCCTCGTGGCGGGCGACATCACGATGCGCGCGCACATCCGGGTCGTCCTGGATCGCTGCGAGCGCGCGCCGGCCGCGCACGACGTCGCGCTCTCGTTCGTGGTGCCCGACCCGACCATGGGCGGCGATGCCGGTGACGGCGTCGAGGTGTTCAGCGTGCTCACCCTGCGCGACGGGGACGACGGCGACCCGGTGGCGGGCGACGGAGTGATCGATGTGGACGTGGTGAACCCGTTCTCCAGCGGAGTGCCCGCCCGCGCGGGGCGCGCGCGCTTCGAGGCGATCTCGCGAGGCCCGAGCGGATGCGGCAGCGGCTCGCTGTCGATCCCCTATCGCGTCGGCGCCCCCTGAGCCGCGCGCCGCCGCGGGTTCTCGTACACGTTCACGATCGGCACGCCGTCGTGGGTCAGCACGTACACCGGCTGGACGCTCCCCCACGCCGCCCAGATCTGATAGTCCACCTCCACGAAGTGATGCTCGAGGTGTACGATCGCATAGTCCGCTGACACGAGGTCGCCGTTCGGTCGGATGCGCGCGCTCAGCAGCCCGTCCTCCTGGAGCATCCTCCACGCCGTCCACGTGGTGTCGCACGGATAGACGGTGCCGCCCTCCGGGAGGTGCTCGTTGAGCCACGGCGCGAGGCTGCCGGTGGTGAAGCCCCAGAACTGACGGTTCATCCCGTAGTCCGCCGCGCCGGCCGTGCCCCCCGCCGCGAACGTGTAGTGCGAGAGGCCAAACATCTGACTGTGCGCGGTCTCGAGGGCCGGCGCGGCAAGGAGCACCGACGCGCTCGCGAGATACACCGCCCCGCGCTGGACCTGCGTGCGCAGCGAAGGCAACCGCTCGAGGGCCGCGCGCGCGACGTACGCGTACCCGACGCCCGCGTAGAGCGCGAGGAACGGATACGCGCTGAACCAGTGTTTGGTGCCGCCGAAGATCGGCGTCCACGGCATGCTGATCACGACCAACGGCGCGAGGAGCTGACCGACGAGCAGCACATCGGTGTGGCGCTCGTCGGCGTTCTGCCCGCCCGGCCACCACCGCTCGGCGAGGCGCCGAGGGACGAGCGCCCGCGCGCGCGCGCCGAGGCCACCGATCGCGAGCGCGATCGTGGTCAGCGACACGGTGAACAGCGTCATCACCCACGGGTAGCTCATGGGCAACGGCGGCCGGAAGTAGTTCACACCGAAGTACGCCATGTTGTAGTGGACGTGCCCGAAGTGGAACGCCGCGTACTCGCGGAAGCGCATCGCGGTGTCGAACCACATCCACGGCCAGAGAGCGATGAACAGGATCGGGCCGACGAGCACCATCGCGACCCACGCGACCGGGATGTAGCGATGGACCGCCTCGATCTTCGCGCGGCGGGCGAGCAGATAGAGCGCGCCGAGATAGACGGGGAACGCGACGAACCCGAGCCACGCCACGTTGGTGATGGGGAGCGGCACCACCGGCACGAGCACCCAGGCGAACAGGGTGACGCCGAACGCCAACAGCGGACCCACGATCGCGACGACGCGGAACGCGATCTGCCACGCCGTCCGAGGCCCCGGGATCTCCTTCGCGAGCATCACGAAGACCCAGTGGATCCAGAAGATCGCGGGGAGCGTCCACGCGTTGTGCTTGGTCTCGAGGCAGAGTCCGAACGCGATCGCGACCGCTACCGCCCACCGCACGTCCGAGAGCGCGCGCCAATACAGGTAGGCGACGAGCGTCATCATCAACGCGATCGGGACGTCGAAGCAGTCGAGCTGCGAGTGGTAGAAGATGCGCGGCATCAGCGCGAGCGCGAGCGCGGCGAACACCCCCACCCCGCGACCGAACGCGCGCGCGCCGAAGATGTAGACGAGCCAGAGCAAGAGCCCGGCGCTCACCATCCCCATGAAGCGATACGACATCGAGGCGGTGGCGAAGATCTCCCAGCGCTGCTGCGCGAGGTGGGTCAACGCGAACATCGACTTCGGCAGCGACGGATGCTCGTGGTTCGCGTTCCAGTGCGCGTCGACGGACGCGCGGTCGAGCGCGGCCGACGGATCGTCCGCGAGGAGCTCGAACCAGGCGCCGTAGCGGTTCGCCGCGTCGACGTAGAAGCTCTCGTCGCGGCTCATCCCGAGGGGGGCCGACGCTTGGAGGAGCAACGCGACGTACGATGCTCCGAGGGCGAGCCCCACCAGGTGGTCGCGCCACCCGATCCGACGCGGATCGCCGGTCACTCGGCGGCCTCCCTCGTGTAGGCGCTCCAGCAGAACGTGCGCAGCGTCGGGTCACCCGCCCGTACCTCGAACGTGACGTTGCCCGCGCGCGCATCGCCGCGCGACGGAACGTGCGTCGACAGCACCATGCGCTTCCACCCGTCCCCGTCGCGATGCGTCATCTGCCCGATCGGCGTGTCGCCCAACGACACGCTGACCTCGACCGGACCGTGCTCGAGGTTCCGCTCGTGCTCGTAGTAGTAGTCGCCTGCGAACACGAGCTCGTCGCCGAGCGCCACGCTGCCGAACGTGAGTCGGATCGGCTCGAGCCCCTGCGGATGGTTCCAGATGCAGTAACGCGGCTCGATGTCGAGGTCGTCCTGCATCGTGACTCCGATCCAGAGCCACGAGCGCGCGGGGTCGCACACGAAGCGCTCCGCCGGGACGATCGGCCCCGCGCCGAGACCGCCGCCGCGCGGTCGGCCGCTGTTCTCCCAACCGCACGGACGATCCTCTCCGTGGGTGCGGATGCTCGCGCGCGCGGCGCGGAGGTGCTCGCTGAAGCGATACAACACGCGCGGCCCATCCAGGCTCCAGCGCATCACGCGCAGCCGTCCCACCTCTTCGTCGAGCTCGGGCGCGCGGTCCGGCGCCTCGTCGGGCAAGAAGCCCCGGGCCGAGATCGTCCACAGCCGGTCGTACCCGTCGGTGCTGTCGCGACCCGCCGCGGCGAGCGTGATGAGATCGCCGAGCTCGCGCCGGACGAGCGGGTCGGTCCAGCCCGGCGCGGGCGCGATGATGTCTCCCTCCCGCCACTCCGCGCGCACGCGCTCCGCGGCGGCCGCCCACTCGTCGTCCGTCACGACGCGCGACTGGATCACGAAGTAGCCGAGCAGCTCGACCACGCCGAGCGCGAGCAGCGCGAGCCATCCCAGGCTTCGCGCCGTGCGCGGACGCGCGCCGAGCCGAGGCTCGCCATCTCTGTCGCCCGCCATCTCGCGCGGCGGAGTATTCCGCAATTCGAGCGCGGAAGCGAAGCCCCGGGACCTCGCGATCGGCTACTCGACCGGGACGCAGCTGTAGCGGAGCTGGAAGCTCTGGAGCACCGGCGTCGAGGTCATCATCGCGTCGGAGTAGAGCACCGCCGTGACGCGAAGGTAGGGGAGCCCGACCGGCACCATGGCAGCGTCGAGCAGGTTGCCGACGTTCACGGTCCCCGTGAGCCCGCCGACGTTGACCACCACCGGCGTCGCGCTCGCGAGCGTCGACAGCATGTCGGAGGCCCGGATCTCGAACTCGGCCGACGTCCCGGCCGGGAGCGACGCGAACGTATACGTGAGGTCCCCCCAGTCCGGACGCTCGTTGCCTGCGCAATACAGCGTGCTGTCGTAGTTCTGGAAGTACGAGCCGCTCGGCGGATAGACGGGGACGAGCGCCGGAACGATGATCCGGACCGGGATGCGGTCGATGACGAACGCGCCGTCACCCACGACCTCGATGAAGAAGTCGAAGACCTGGGTGGTCATCGTCGGCATCACGAACGTGTTCTCGAACGTGATGGTGAAGTTGACGTCCGTGCCGGGCAGGCACTGGATGAACGTGTTGCCGCCGCTGATCCCCGTGCAGCTCCCGGCGCCCCAGGAGTTCGCGGTGATGCCGGTCACGAAGTTCCGCTCGTCGACCGCGGGCGTCGACGCGTCGTCGGTGGCGCGCGCGCTGATGTCGATGCGGTTGTAGTTCGCGAGGTCGAGCACCGCGTTGACGATGCTGGTGTCGAGGCCGGTTCCGTCCCCCGCCACGGAGTAGACGTAGGGGGTGCCGGACCCGTTGGTGGAGCCCGTCGCGTTGGCCAGGTTGACCGCGTCGTTGTACGCGTCGCCGCTCGTGCCCGAGACGATCGAGATCACGCGCACCGAGCGTCCGGTCAGCGTGGACACCGTCGTCGCGTAGGGTACGTGCCCGGTAAACCCGTAGTAGTCGTAGCCGAGCGATCCGTTGTGCCCCGGCGCGTCGGTGATGTGGATGAGGATCGGGATCGTGCCGTCGCGGAAGCACGGATAGCCCCAGGTGCCGGCCGGACATCCGGTGCGCGCCGAGAGATAGCCCCCGAGACCGTTCCCCGACGCCGTCGCGTAGATCGCCTGGAAGTTCGCCTCCGGCGTGTCGGAGCCGCCCGACGCGTTCATCGTGTTGACGGCGGTCTGCGCGGCGGTGAGGCTCGCGCTGATGTCCTGTAGGTTCGCGTACGGGACGTCAGCGCCGCCGCCGAAGGGGCTGACCGAGAAGTCGCCGAAGCGACCGACGCCGAACCACGCGTCGGGGATGGTGCATCGGATCGCGCCGATCACGCCGCCGCTGCACCCGGTGATGAACGTGCCGCTAGTCAACGCGGATTTCAGGTTTGCGATCTCGCCGCCCATCGAACCGGTGACATCCATGAGGAAGTAGACGTCCGCCGTGCGGACCTGGACGTTGATGTCGAGCGGGTCGATCTCCGGCGGCGCGCCGTAGGAGAGCGAGTGATAGAAGAACACGTCGCCGTAACAGCTTCCGTCGGCGTTCTGAAACGCACCGGGGCCGACGCAGTCGTCGGCGACGTCCGGGATCCCGTCGCCGTCGGAGTCGGGCAACGGAGGGGTCGTCGTCATCATCATGCTGTCGAGCTGGATGCCACCCGCCGAGGCGTTGTAGACGATGTCGGTCGAATGGCCTGGGAGGTCGGCCGTGTCGGGCGTGTCGATCGACTCGGCACACGACGGATCGCACGGCTCGCACTGGGCGGGCCCGGTCACCAACGCTTGCGCGCCGTAGAGCTCGTACTCGTGCACGGACTCGCAGGCGGTCCACACCTGATCGCGGCAGTAGCGAGTACCCCGCCGACACATCGCGACGCCGTCGACCTCGACCGGCATCAGGAAGCAGGAGATCGGCGCGGCGTCCTCACAGGCACACCCCGCTCCCGGGACCGTGCAGTCGGACCCATCGCCGCCCACCGGGATGTGCCAGGTGGCCGGATCGTCCGGGTCGAGCGGAGCCCCTGGGGGCAGCGTCTCACACGCGGTGAGGCCACCGAGAATCATGAGCGCGAAGGCGAACGGGAGGTGTCGTCTCATCGAGTCCATCGCGGCGTGAGGGGCCCCGGCACGGGGCGCTCGCGAGGCGAGATGCAACGTTCGGACCCCCCGGGAGGCTCATGGATCGCCGAGAATTCGGGGCTCCGAGCGCAGCGCGCGGTTGCTTCGCTTGCGCGACCTTGAAAAGATTTCATACGCCGTTCGCCCCTCACAGACAGTCCGGTGGGCCGCCGCCGTTCGGGATCGCACAGGGCGAACCGACCGCGCAGTCCTGCTGACGCGCGCACATCCCGCCCGGCGGCACGCACTCGCGGACGCCATCGCCCCAGAGATCGGTGCAGCTCCAGCCCGTCATGCAGTCACCCGCGACCGCGCAGGGACCGTACGGCTGACAGAGCGCCTCGAAGCCGGTCGGCTCCGTGCCGCATACCTCGCCGACGACGGGACAGTCCCCGTTCGTCCGACAGTTCGGACCCGTCGACCAGTGACACACGGATTGCTTGGTACCGGCGACGTCTCGGCACATACCGCCCAGCGGACACCCCGATGCGGCGACGCAAGGCGTATTGGCGCGAACGCAGTACGGTGCGCCCTCCAGTAGGCTCTGGTCGCACACGAAACCTTGCGGGCACGGCGTCGCATCGTCACACGAGAGCCTCCGGTCCACGCAGGCCCCGGAGTCACACGAGAACCCGGCCGGGCAGTCGCGCGAGTCGCCGCAGCCGCTGGCGCGCGCGCACACGCCGCCCGTACACATGCTGCCCGCCGGGCAGTCGGCCACCGTGCCGCATGGATTGCCGGCGAGGAAGCAGCGCATCGCGCCACATCCGTTGTCGAGGCACACGCGGCCCGCGGGACAGCTCCCTCCCGCGCCGCACGGGGTGCCGGGCAGGACGATCGTGCAGTAGTCGAACGTCGGTCCGGCGTCTCGGCCCGCCGCGTCGGGGGGTCGGCCCGCGTCGAGGAACATCACCCGGCCGCCGTCGCGGCCCGCTGCGTCCATGTCGAAGCCTCCGTCGGGGACCGCTCCGTCCAACCCCGCCGCGTCCGGCCGCGCACCGGCGTCGCGCGACCCCGCGTCGCGAGCCGGCCCCGCGTCGCGGGGCGGGGGAGGCGGAGGTGGATCTCCCCCGTCGCACGCGCCGAGCGCGAGGAGCGCCGAGAGGAGGATGCTGCTCGCTCGCCGTTCGCTCATGGTCCGCACCTCACCAACGCGGCGTGTGACTCGATCGCGCCGCCCGCCTCATCCGCCCAGCTGATGCCGATCTGGCCTTCGCCGGTCACCCGCACCGTGGTCCGTCCGCCGCCCGCCGACGCGTCCTGGATCGGGATCTCGTCGAGCACCGCGCCGAGCGCCGAGACGAGGAGCAACACGATCTGCGACGTCGGCGACGCGGGGCTTCGGTACGTGACGGCGTAGCCTCCGGCGAACGCCGCGATCGACGCGTCGGTGCCACCGTCCGGAGTGAGGATCCGCTCCGCCCCGACGAGATCTCCGTTCGCCGCGATCGCGTGGAAGCGGACCTCGCGTCGCACGCCTCCCACCGCGACGCCGAACACCACGGCACCCCCGTCGATCCCGAGCGCGACGTCGATCGACCCGTCCGAGTTGGCGCTCGCGGTCAGCGCGACCGGGGAGCCGCGGTTGGCGCCATCGCTCGTCAACGGCTGGAGCCACACTTCTTGCCCTCCCACACCTTGCTCGGCCCACACGACGACGGGACCCGCCGCGAGCTCGCCGAGCGAGAGCCCTCCGACGCTCCGACCGGCGGTCCCGACCATCTGCACGCCACCGTTGGCCGTGCCGTCCGTGTTCAAACGCAGCGCGCGCGCCTGACGCGTCCGCGCGACCATGTCGTCGTCGACCCACGCGAGCATCGGTCCGGCCGCCGTCCCCGCGAGCACCGGCACGTCTTCCAAGACCGCGGGGGCGGACGTCAACGACTGTCTCGATCCAACTTCGACGAGCGCTCCGTCGAGGTGCGAGGCTCGGATCTCATACCCAGATCCACCCTCATTGTCGCTCCAGGCGGCGAGCCAGTCTGCGCCCACCGCGAGGAGCGACGGGCGATTCTCGCGGCTGGGCGTGTCGGTGAGCGCGACTTCGTCCGAAAAGCCACTCGTACCGAACGTCCGCGCGTAGACGTCCGGCTGCCCCTCGGGTTGGCCATTCCACGCCACCGCAAATCGCGTGGCGCCCGCCGCCAACGCCACCGTGCGCGGGGTGAGGCGCGGATCGGATCCGAGGAGCATCGCGTCCGACGGATCGAACGTGCACCGCAGGAGACCCGCGTCGGCGGGGGCACCCGCGTCCGCCCCGCTCGCGTCCAGGCTCGCGTCGAGCCGCCCCGCGTCCACACCCGCACCTCCGTCGCGCCTCGCCGCGTCCTGTCGCGGGGGAGGCGGGACACCGCCGTCGCACGCCGACAACAGGGAGAGCGAGACCAACCACCACAAGCCGCGCCGCATCGTCCCGGTCATCATACAGTGCCTGCCAACCCGTTCCTATTTGGTGCAAGCTTTGCCGCCATGTCGTCCCCCCCGCGCGCCGCTCTGGATCGCGCCCTCGCGGAGCTCGCGCGCGCGATCGGGGACTCCGCGATCGACACCGACGAGGCGACTCGCCACGCGCTGGCGCGAGACGAGAGCGACGCGGAGCCCACGATGCCCGACGCGGTGGTGCACGTCCGCTCGACCGAGCAGCTCGCGCGCGCGATGGCGGTGGCCCACCGTCATGCGATCCCGGTCACCCCACGGGGGGGCGGCACCGGTCGCGCGGGCGGCGCGGTGCCGCGGGCGGGCGGATGGCTGCTCGCGCTCGACGGATGGCGGGACATCGACGAGGTCCACCGAAATGACGCGGTGGTGGTGACGCGCCCCGGGGTGGTGCTAGGCGACTTGCATAGTGCGGTGGAGGCCGAGGGCCTGTTCTACCCACCGGACCCGAACAGCTGGGCGAGCTGCACGATCGGCGGCAACCTCGCCACCGACGCGGGCGGGCCGCGCGCGTTCAAGTACGGGGTGACGAGCCACTACGCGCTCGGGCTCGAGGTGGTGCTCGCAGACGGCACCCGCCTCGAGGTCGGCCGGCGCACCAAGAAGGGGGTCACTGGCTACGACCTCACGCGGCTCATCGTCGGGAGCGAAGGGACGCTGGCGGTGATCACGCGGGCGACCCTGCACCTCGTGCCGCAGCCCGAGGCCGTTCGCACCTTGGTTTGCTTCGTCGATGACGAAGACGAGGTCGCGCAGGTGGTCACCGCGTGCCTCGAGCAGCGCGTCGTGCCGCGGTGCGTGGAGCTTCTGGATCGTCACGCGCTCGAGGTCGCCATGGAGGAGGGCGCGGTCGCACCGCCGCCCGGGACACGCGCGATGCTGCTCGTCGAGCTCGACGGCGACGAGAGCGCGCTCGATGGCCAGGTGGAGCGGCTCGGCTCGGCGTGGCTCGAGCTCGGCGCGCTCGACGTGCTGGTCGCCAAGCACGACGCGGATCGCGAGCGGCTCTGGTCGGTGCGCCGCGAGCTGTCGCGCCTATTCCGGCGCAGGGCCGCGCACAAGCTCTCGGAGGACGTGGTCGTCCCGCGCTCCCAGATCGGAGCGCTCCTCGCGGCGGCGCGCGCGATCGCCGAGCGGACCCAGATCCGGATGCCGACCTACGGGCACGCCGGTGACGGAAACCTCCACGTCAACTTTCTTTGGGATCATGCGGACGAGCGCCCTCGCGTGGATCAGGCCATCGATGCGCTGTTGCGTGCGACGCTGGCGCTCGGCGGCACGCTGACCGGAGAGCACGGGATCGGGGCGGTGAAGCGCGATCACCTCCCGCTCGAGCAGTCGGAGGCGCTGATCGAGCTCCAGCGCGGGATCAAGGACCGGCTCGATCCGCGCGGGATCCTGAACCCGCACAAGATCTTCCCGGACCGTACCGGCCACGGCCCCTGCTGACGACTTCCGGCTCAGATGAGCATCAGCACCGGGTGCTCGACGAGCTCCCGGAACGCGGCGAGCCACCGCGCGCCGAGCGCGCCGTCCACCACGCGGTGATCGCAACTCAACGTGACGCGCATGCGCTGACCGATCGCGATCGCTCCGTCCTTGACGACCGGCTCCTCGCGGAGCGTGCCGACCGCGAGGATGCAGCCCTCGGGCGGGTTGATGACAGCGGAGAACTCCTCGATGCCGTACATGCCGAGGTTGGAGATGCTGAACGTGCCGTTCGTCATCTCCTCGGGCGTCAGCTTCTTGTTACGAGCGCGTCCCGCGAGCTCGCGCACCTCGGCCGAGATCGCGCGGATGCCTTTTTGATCTGCGTCGCGCACGACTGGCGTGACCAGCCCATCGGGGATCGCGACGGCGACCGAGATGTCGACGACCTGATGGAAGTGGATCGAGTCGCCGGCGAACGACGCGTTGGCCTCGGGGACGCGGCGCAGCGCGATCGCGGCCGCCTTGATCAAGAGGTCGTTGATCGAGGCCTTCTCTTTTCCGTCGCTCGCCCGCTGGAGCTCCTCGTTGATCTGAGCGCGCGCCGCAGCGAGGGGGCCGACGTCGAGGTCGATCGTGAGATAGAAGTGCGGGACGGTCTGCTTCGACTCGGTGAGCCGGCGGGCGATCGTCTTGCGCATGGAGGTGAGCTTCTCGACGCGCGGCGGCTGTCGCTCCCCCGTCCCGTGGCGCGGCGCGGGGGCCGAGCGGGCGGCGGGGCCCGCCTCGAGCGCGGCGTCGAGGTCGCGCTTGATGATGCGGCCCTTCGGGCCGGATCCGCGGACCGAGTGGAGGTCGACGTCGTGCTCGCGCGCGAGACGGCGGACGAGCGGGGAAGCGAGCACGCGCGCGCTCGGATCGGCGGGCTCGGCAGGCGCGTCGGCCTTCGGCGCGTCGCCCTTCGGCGCGTCGCCCTTCGGCGCGTCGCCCTTCGGCGCGTCGCCCTTCGGCGCGTCGGCCTTCGGCGCGTCGCCCTTCGGCGCGTCGGACTTCGGCGCGTCGGACTTCGGCGCGTCGGCCTTCGGCGCGTCGGCCTTCGGCGCTTCGCCGCCGCCGCCCGCCTTCGCGACGAGGTCGGCGATGTCCTCGCCCTC
This sequence comes from Sandaracinaceae bacterium, assembly GCA_050186575.1. Lineage (GTDB taxonomy): Bacteria > Myxococcota_A > Polyangia > Polyangiales > Sandaracinaceae > JAUHXR01. Next base: position 25,941 of record JBFWYI010000085.1, read on the forward strand.
CTCGCCGAAGATGGCGACGGGCGCGTCCGGCTCGAGGACCGTGCCCTCGGGCGCGAGGATCTTGAGCAGCACACCCGCATCGAACGCACGCCACTCCATGGTGGCCTTGTCCGTCTCGATCTCCGCGATCAGATCGTCGATCTGGACACGGGAACCTTCCTTGACGACCCAGCGCGCGAGCGTACCCTCCTCCATGGTCGGGGAGAGCTTGGGGAGTCCGACGATTTTGGCCATCGCTCGTCCCTCTCTCAGTCCAAGTAACACGCCGCGCGGATGGCGGCTTCGACGCGAGCCTCGGTCACGATCACCTCGCTCTCGAGGTGGGCCGCGTACGGCATCGGCACGTCCAGGTTCGCCACCCGATGGACCGGCGCGTCCAGGTGGTCGAACGCCTCGCGCTGGATGCGATCGACGATCTCGGCGCCAGGACCGCCGTACGGCCAGTGCTCGTGCACCACCACGCAACGGTTCGTCTTCTTCACGGACGCCACGATCGCGTCGTGATCGAGCGGACGGAGCGTGCGCGGATCGATCACCTCGCAGCTCACACCCTCGCCGGCCATCTTCTCCGCGACCGTCAGCACGGTTTGATGAGGTCGGCCCCACACCACCACCGTGCAGTCGGTGCCCTCGCGGGAGATGCGGGCCTTGCCGAACTCGATCAGCTCGTCCTCGCCCTCGTCGGGGACCTCCCCCTTGACGTTGTAGAGCGTCTCGCCCTCGAGGAAGACCACGGGGGTGTCGGAGCGGATCGCGGTCTTGAGCAACCCTTTGCAGTCCCGCGGCGTCGACGGATACGCGACGTGGAGACCGGGGACGTTCGCGTAGAACGCCTCGACCGCGTGGCTGTGCTGCGCGCCGACCTGACGCGCGGAAGCGTTGGGGCCACGGAACACGACGGGCACGGGAAACTGTCCCGCGCTCATCTGATACATCTTCGCCGCGTTGTTCACGATCTGATCGAACGCGACGAGCGAGAAGTTCCAGGTCATGAACTCGACGATCGGACGCAGCCCCGCCATCGCCGCGCCCACCGCCACCCCCGCGAATCCCGCCTCCGCGATCGGCGTGTCGATCACGCGCTTCTCACCGAACTCCTCGAGCAGCCCTTGGGTGACCTTGTACGCACCCTGGTAGTGGCCGACCTCTTCTCCGAGCAGGAACACCGTCTCGTCACGGCGCATCTCCTCGGCCATCGCCTCGCGGAGCGCTTCGCGGCAACGGATCTCACGCATGGCTCGCTCCCGCGTCGGGCTCGACGAACGCGTGCATCGACTCCGCAGTCGCGGGCGGGCTCTCGTCCGCGAACTTCACGGCGTCTTGCACCTCCGCCTCGACCTCTTTGTCGAGGTCGTCGAGCTTCGACTCCTTGACGCCGCCGTCGATCAGCTTGGTCCGCGCGAGGAGCACGGGGTCGTGCTTCTTCTTGTGGTCCTCGACCTCTTCGGAGCTCCGGTACTTGCCGGGATCGCTCATCGAGTGCCCGCGGAAGCGGTAGGTAAGGATCTCGATCAGCGTCGGACCCTCCCCCGCGCGCGCGCGCTCCACCGCGGCGCCGATGCGCTTCTTCACCTCGAGGACGTCGTGCCCCTCGAAGCGATCCTTTTCCATCCCGTACCCGGCCGCCTTCGAGGTGAGATCGCGCGCCGGCATCGTGCGTGTGAGCGGGGTGCCCATGGAGTACTGATTGTTCTCGCAGACGAACACCGCGGGCAGCTTCCACAGCCCGGCGAGCGAGAGCCCCTCGTGGAAGCCACCGATGTTGGTCGCCCCTTCACCGAAGAAGCAGACCGTCACTTCTTTTTCGTTCATGTACTTCGCACGGAACGCGATCCCGGACGCCAGCGCCACGTGGCCCCCGACGATCCCGTGCCCGCCGTAGAAGCGATGCTCGCGGCTGAACATGTGCATCGAGCCGCCGAGCCCCCGCGAGCAGCCGGTGTCCTTGCCGTAGAGCTCCGCCATGACCTCGCGGGGGCTCGAGCCGCGCGCGATCGCGAAGCCGTGATCGCGATACGTCGTGATGACGTGATCGGTCTTCTCGATCGCCGCCTCGGTCCCAACCGCGATGGCCTCCTGGCCGATGTAGAGGTGGAGGAAGCCACCGATCTTGCCCTGCACGTACGCGCGGGCCGACTCCTCCTCGACCCGGCGGATCAGCTGCATCTGCCGATACAGCTTCGTGAGCTCGTCGAGCTTCTTCGCCATGATTCCGCGCAACCTCTGGGAGAAAGGGACGGCGAGCCTACCCAACTGCGCCCGACCCCGCCACCCACGTTTGTCCGCGAATCAAACCGGACGGAGAGAAGGCAGAAGAAGGAGACGTGCTGCTGCCGGGACGGGCGTCCCGAGCCGCGACCCAGCACGCCGGAGACCGGACACACGGGACGGCGCGCGCACGACCGGCGTGGTCCGCCGAGCCCGCACGCGCCGGAACGCGCGCGGAGCGCGAAGCGAAAACGCGGACCTCGCCGAAGGCGAAGTCCGCGTTTGAGCGAAGCACTGCAGCTCAGGTCACAGCCGCTTGCGCGAGACGGTCGCAAAGCGGCTGCTCGAGCGAAGCGAGGCAGCCGCGGAGCGACAGGCGGAATGGGAGACCGTCGCAAAGGCGACGGGCGAGCGGAGCGATGCCCGTCGCCGGCGCGACGGGCGGGGTGGTTGCTCAGAAGAAGCTGGTGATGCCGAAGATGTTCTGGACCTCGATGAGGCTCTCCAGGAACGTCTCCCCGCGCTGGATCTGCCGCCGAAGCTGGCTGAGCTCCGCGCGCTGTTCCGGCGTGAGGGTGCCGAGCGCCTCGAGGGCCCGGACGCTCGCCTGCGTCTCGTGGAGGCGGACCAACAACTGGAAGCCGAGTTGCTCCTCTTCCAGGTTGAAGGTCAGACGCTCACGGATCTTGGTCGCCACGTAGGCGGTGTGGAGACGATCCGAGATGTACATGATGTAGTCCGCGTCGAGCGGGTCCGTGGTCGAGACGTGGCACGCCTGACCCGGGATCGTCCCGCCGAAGCCGGCCGTCGGCTGACCGTCCTGCTGGACGCAGGGGATGGTGAAGCCATCGGCGCTGTCGAGCTTGTACACCGCAAGGCGGCTCTCGAACGACGGGTCGTAGTAGACGGGGAACTCGGCGAGCGCCCAGATCGCGGCGTAGAGCCGGAGGATCTCGTTGCTCGTGCCCATGAGCGGCGGATCGGGGAAGCGCTCCTGGACCGGTCCGACGCACGGCTCGAAGGCCCCCGTCGTCGCGTTGCGGCAGTTCCCGCGCAGCAGGTTCACGTAATAGATGTTCGGCTCGCCGCCTTCCATCCGGACGCGCGGCGCTCGGGCGAAGTCGTCGTCCTCGATGTAGCCACCGAAGAGCTCCGTCATCTCGATCGGGAAGAGATCGTAGAAGTTGATGAAGAAGCGCTCGTCGATCTGGAAGCTCAGGCCCCAGTCGCGCACGGTGAGCGCGCGCAAGGCGATGAGCTTGTCCCAGATCACGCCCGCCCGCTCCATCCGGAAGAAGCCGTAGAGGCCGTCCTGGTAGCGCGACCAGTGGCTGAAGCCCTGGCCCGGCGCGAGGCTGATGTCCGCCCCCGGCATGTCCATCTCGTCGCCGAGACGGTTGTATGCATAGAGACAGTCAGGCGTGTTGCCCGGTGCGTCGGGGTTCGTCGGGTGACAGGTGTCCGGACCGCGCACGTTCTCGAGGCGGTAGGAGCCGATGTCCGGCAGCTGCGCGACCTCGGCGATCCAGTTCATCGCGTCGATCGACGCCAGGTACTGATCGTTGAAGCCGAGCGGACCGGTCTCGCGCCGGAACTCCGGCTCGTAGAAGTACCGGAAGAACAGGTGCTGGTACATCTTGGTCGCGTCGACCATCGAGCTCGACGCGCGGCTGCCGCTCGTGAAGCCACGGCGATAGTTGCGGAAGTAGCTCCGCGGGTAGTTCTCCGTCCACAGCTGGCGGAAGTGGTCGATCGTCTCCTGGAAGCTCTCGCCGGCGTCGAACACCGAGCACCACGAGATGTCGTTCAGGCGGCTGTTGCTGCAGAAGAGGTATTCGATCCGCTCGTAGTCGGCCACGCCGTCGCCGTTCGCATCGGAGACGTACGAGGGCTCCGCGAACTCCACGAAGTCGATGAAGTCCTCGTCGAAGTTCGAGCAGATGCAGTTGCGGTCACCGTCGCAGGGGACCGGGATGTTGCTGTACCGCGGGTTGCGGACGCAGCGCTGATGGATCCCCTGGGTCGGCGCGAGCGCCCCCGAGCCGGCCGCGTACGGGCAGTCGGTGTTCACCTGGCAGGCGTCACCACCGCGGTAGTACGTCCACAGCTGACGGTCGGTGAGGTCGGAGCGGAACAGACCCTCGAGCGAGGAGCCTGCCGGCTCGTAGAGACGCTCGCCCTCGGGGAGCGTCGCGACGTCGGCCGCCTCGACCATGTTGAAGTAGTTGAAGTAGATCGCGGCCTTGTCGTAGCGGCCGAGGCCACCGAGCATCGAGTTGTCACCGTCGTAGTCCATGAGGCTGGACGCCTGGGTGTTGCCGATGCCGGCCGCGAGGCGACGCTCTCGGGCCGCGCGGAGCGCGACGGACCATGCGGTCGCTTCGTTCGCGGTGAGCTCCGTGTCCGCTTCCCCCGTGTCCGGCGCGACCCAGCCCGCGTCACCAGGGCACAGACCGTCGTTGCCGCAGTCGAACTCGTCGAGAACCGGCAGCGCGTAGGGGTGGTCGCCCATCCCGTCGACCTCGTCCACCCGGGTGAAGTACCCGTCGTGGTACTGGTCGCGATCGTAGCTGGCCGCGAAGTTGTGCTCGAGACCGAGGCCGTGGCCCATCTCGTGCTGCATGATCCGCGTCTGGAAGAGCTGCATCCAGCGGATCTGGGCAGTCGCGTTGTCACGCCCGCGGAACGCGTTCGCCCAGTACTGGTTGTACCGCGACGTGTAGAGCGCGTCCTGGTTGATGTTGCAGATGTGGTTCTCGGCCAGCGCGATCTCGCGACGACGGTCCGCGAGCATCGTGTCCTCGAACGAATCGCGGAACGGCGAGAGCTGCTCCATCATCCCGTCGACCGACGGCATGCGGCCGCCACCGAGCGCCTCGGCGTTGATGGCCTGGAGCGGGTTCTGAGTCGCGAGACCGGTGAGCGCCTCGAGACCGAGGCCTTCGACGAGGCGCTGTTCCATCTGCGTGCCCACGAGGTCGCGGGTGCGATCCGAAAACACCGACAAGCGGCCTTCCTCGGTGCGGGCGAGCTGACGGAACTGCGGCTCGAGCGTCGAGAAGAGATCGTTCAGGTGGCCGTTGAGGCCGGCCGGACCGATGGGGAGCGCCGGACGGGTGAGGTCCTCGGGGGTGTACTGCGCGCCATCGACTGACGACGCGATGCCCACCGGGACGTGGACGTTCCCGAGACGCGAGAAGTACCCGCGCACGTGCTCGCCGCTGAAGTAGGTGTCTTCCGGCACCTCGCCGCGCAACACCGGCCAGAAGACCAGCGGTGCGTTGGCGATGCCCTCGAGGCAGAGGCCGCCCATGTTGATCGGGCTCGCGATCGCCTCACCGGTCGTCGGGTCTTGCACCGGCTGCATGACGCCGCACCACCCCGAACCCGCGCCGGAGACGTAGTTGTAGAACTGGTAGCGGAGGTCGCCGAGCTCGTTGCACGCGCGGGGCGCCTCGTCCGCGCCCACCGGCACGTCGCAGTCGTTCTGGTGCATCACGAGCATGCACTCGTCGCCGACGAAGCCGTAGCGATAGACGTCCGCCGGATAGTCGCTGAAGTCGGTCGGGTTCGGCGGGTGGACCGTGTCGTCCTCCTGCGTCGCGTTCCCATCGGCGTCGACGATCGCGACCCAGCATCGGAACGGATTGGTCTCGCCGCGCGCCTCCGGCGGGACGAAGAAGTCGCTGCGGTGCGCGCAGGTCTGGTCCGCCGCCACCTCGGCCGCGGTGACTTCCGCGCCGCAGTAGCAGTACTCGGTCGGCTCGGTCGCCTGGCACTGGACGCGCGGGCCACTCGGCTGCGGCTCGCCGTGGAGCGCGCGGTTGCCGTGCATGAAGGTCTCGTTCCACGACGCCGCCGTGTCGAAGGCGCCGCGCACGAGGTGCCGCGGGAAGTGGGGCGAGAGCGTGTACGCGACCCGGCGAGTCGGACGCGAGGCGAGCGGGATGGTGCAGCGCGCCGCCGCGGTGTCGCAGAGCGAGCCGTCCATCAAGTCCTGGCTGCTCAGGGTGATCTCGGGCGCGCCCTCGAGACGCTGCTCGTTGAGTCGGGCCTGGAGGTTCTGGGCCCAGGTGGTCGACGCGACGTCGCCCGACACGGTCCCGTAGCGGTTGTCGCACTGCCAATCCGCGAGGCACCGGCCGTCGGTGTGGCGCGGGTCGTCCGCCGCCGCGAGCGACTGCTCGTAGAAGTTGTGGCGCAGGCGATAGAAGGTGAGGAAGTCGGTCTCCGAGCGCTCCTCGGTGAGACCGCCCTGGCAGAGGTGCGTGCCGATGTCGCACGCGCCCGAGCTGCACGCCGCGTCGACGTTGCCTTCGCAGGTGCCGAATCCGTCGGGCCCGTAGGTCGCCGTGCGACCCGCGCCGCAGTCGTCGATGTCCTCGCGGACACCCGCCGTGCAGGTGCCGCCCGTGCCGCACACGCCGCCGGTCCCGCAGTCCTCGTCGAAGATGCAGGACGCGACCGCGCGCGCGTCACAGTAGATACCGACCGTGTTTCGGTCCTGGCCGCCGCGGATGTACGTGCGCGAGTCGGTCCGCAGGATGCCGAAGCGATCGTAGTCGCTGTTCGGGAGCGTCTCGACGGCGTACTGATGCTCCGGCGGGACGCGCAAGAAGGAGTGCCGGATCGAGATCTGGAGCGATGTGCCGCATGCCTCCGCGCTGCAGAAGTTCGGCGTCCAGATCTCGTTCGTGACGAACGACATGTAGTGGACAGTGTCGGCCTGATCTTCCGGCCACTCCGACGCCCAGCGGTAGTCCGGGTCGTCGGCCACACGCACGAACTGCGGGCGCCAGCTGTCCGGGATGCGGGAATCGCCGCCCTCCTGGATGAAGTTGCCGGCCGGCTCGCGCGTGAAGATGCCGAAGAGCTCCTCGATCTCGAGCGACTCTCCGAAGAGACCGAACGTCACGAGGTTCGTCGACCAGTCGACGCGGACGTACTGACGGTCGTACCAGCGACGGTCCTGGGCCTCGCTGATGACGTTCGTCGGTTCGCCGGTCGACGGGTTGTACTCGCGGCGCACGTCGACGTGCTCGTCGATCGCGAAGATCGCGAGCGGCTGACCGAGGAAGCCTTCCTGCCCCTCGTCCGCGCTCGAGCCCCGGATGATCGCGTACGAGCGGTACGCATAGAGATAGTTCTCGTCGATGACCCAGCGGATCCGTCCGGCGATGCCCGACTCGGCCGCGATGTCGTAGTCCGCCACCGCGCCCGGCCACGGCGTGTTGCCGAAGCCGCTCGAGATGCCCCAGAGCGCGTCGTCCGACACGTCCTGGACGGTGCGCATGTAGAACCACTCACCCTCGAAGATCGACTTGTCGACGAGGTTGGTCTGCGTGCGGTCGATGTCCGGGCCCGGCTCGGCGCACCCCGCGATGGAGGTGAGCCCGAGCGCGAGCGAGAGGACGATCAGGGAGGTGATGCGGGAGGTCATCGTGCGAGCTCCGGTTCGGTTCTGAGTGCTGAGATGAGTCATGGTCTTGCTCCTCAGAAGTCGATGCCGAGGTTGCGGTTCGAGAAGCCGGGGAACTGGATTCCGTAGAACCGCTCCAACTGCGTCAGGTAGAAGAAGAAGCGCTCCAGCGACTGGACGCGACCGTCGAGACGGTCGATCTCGACCTGGATCTGGTTGACCGCCGCCGGGAGCTCGTAGCCGATGGCCGCGAGCTGCGCTTGCTGCGCCGGAGTGAGGAAGCTGATGCTCGGCGGTGGATCACCGGGCTCGAAGTCGCCGCGGTAGGTCTGGAGCATCAGGATGATGAAGGCGTCGTCGGCCGCCTCCTTCACCATCGCGAAGGCGATCGAGGTTTGCTCGGCCACACCCTCGGACGGTTCGACCTGCCAGGCGAGGAAGCTCTTGTTGAACCGGCGGCTGGTATGCCGGACGTAGTCGACGCCCTCGACGGCGCCCGAATCGGGAGCGAAGCAGTCGCCCTGACCCTCGACGCAGAGGAACATCTGATTCTGGAAGTCGGCGTCGTAGTAGATCGGGATGAACGCCAGCGCGTAGTCCGCCGCGAGCGACTGGAGGAAGTAGCGCGTCCCACCGTTGAGGATCTCGAGGTCGCGGTAGGTCACGTCCGCCGGGTTCGGACGGCACTCCGACGGGTTCACGTCCCCGTTCTCATCGGGGAAGCAGTTCCCGCGGTAGAAGTCCATGTAGACGATCCGCGGATCGTCGCACTCGGGGAGCGTGCTGCCCGCCGCGCACTGGACGCGCGGCATGTAGTCCTCCGGACGACCCGCGATCATCCCCGTGAAGATCTGCTGAACTTCGTTCGGGAAGATGTCGTAGAAATTCGTGTCGAAGAACACATCGGAGCCGTAGAACGGACCGCCGATGCCGCGGATCGTGAGCAGCTGCATCGCGATGAGCGAGTCGTAGATCGACCCGATCCGCTCGATGCGGTTGATGCCCGTCAGACCGGTCTGGTAGATCGAGTTGAGGAAGCGACCTTGTCCAAACTCGACCGCGATCTGCGCGTCGGGGCGGACGTCGAAGCTCGTCAGCTCGTAGCGATCCCAGCTCGCGTCGTACTCGTAGGAGCCGATCGAGGGCTGGGCGAGGAGCCGCGCGAACATGTTGAGCGTGTCCGCCGTCGCGAGGAACTCGTCGGTGAAGCCGAAGTTTCCGTCGGTGCCGCGGAACGCCGGATCGTCGGCGTAGCGGTAGATCAGGTTGCCGGAGATGCTGAGCATCGGCTCGAGGAAGCGGAACAGCCGGCCGAAGTAGTTGCCGATGCCGAACGTGCGGCGGTAGCGGCGGAAGTTCGTGAACAGGTAGCTGCGCTCGTAACCCTCGGCCAGGTTGCGGATGATCTCGCGGAAGGAGTCACCGTTGTCCCAGGTGGAGCAGCCGGGCAGCGAGCGGGTGCCGCTGCGGATGTCCTCGCAGAAGAAGTAGCTGATCGGCACCCACTCGGCGCGGGGGTCGAGGGTCTGCGTGAGCTGCCGCGAGTCGTCGTCGAACGATGTGCACACGCTGCGCGACGTGTCGCGGGCGACCGGCTGGCAGCGCTGGGTCAGGCCCGACGCGGTGTTGGACGGCAGCAGCTCGGCCGCGCGGGCACCGCCGGCGGAGAACGGGCAGTCGGTGTCCGTCGAGCACTCTTCGCCACCCGCGTACGCTCGGATGGGCTCGCGGATCGTGTTGACGTTGTGGATCTGGTCGACGGTGAGCGCGGGCCGCTCGGTGCCGTCGCCGGCCGCGACGTTGTGATAGATGTCGGCCAGCCCGCCGTAGCCGAAGCTGATCGCCATGTGGTCGTAGCGGCTGATGCCCTGGGCGTCTTCGTACCAGTTCGCCGCGTAGTCCATGATCGAGGCGTTCATGTACTGCTCGATGCCGGCGAGCTCGCGCAGGCGGTGCTGCGCGTTCCACGCGTCTTCGAACGCGATCTGCTCGGCCGGGCTCAGGCCGGGCGTGCCGTCGTTGTTGAAGTCCTCGGTGTCCGGGAGCGGGAAGCGGTCGTTGATGACGTAGTAGCCATCGCGGAAGTTGCGGCTGTCGGCGCTACCGCCGAAGTCGTGGCGCAGGCCGAGGCAGTGACCCATCTCGTGGGCCATCGTGCCGTGGAAGTTGATGCGGTCGAGCTCGAACTCGACGCGCTCACGCGACCAGTCGGTGTGCTGCTGGATGAAGAAGAGCACCGAGTCGTCGCTGTAGTCGTTGATGCTGATGGCGCTGCTCAACGAGTGCCGGAGGGCCTCCTCGCGCGCCTCGTCCAAACGCTCGAGCGCCGTGCGGCGGAGCGGCGAGATCTCGTCGTACATCGAGCTCGGCGGCGAGATCGGGTTCATGCCTTCGGGGACCTGGACGTAGTCGGCCATCGCCCACGCGTCCGGACCCATCTCCTCGACGAGCTGCTGCTCGAGCGAGGTTCCCTCGAGCATCTCCAGGCGATCCTCGTAGGTCGCCGCGCGACCCTCGGGCCCGCGCAGGAGCTCGGCGCGCTGGAGCGCGCGGTCCATCGTGTTGTGGATCCCCGCGATCGTCGGGTCGGCTCCGGGGCCCGCACTGATCGCCGGGCGGAAGTCGATCCGGGGCGCGGCGGGGAGCTCGACGTGGTCGATCGCGTTCAGGTACGCGCGGACGTCCTCACCGGTGTAGTACTCCTGCTCGGTGAAGTTGCCGTTGATGAGGTCGTAGGCCTCCATCCCGCGCGCGCGCACGAGACCGAACGTGGAGCCGAAGCCGTTCGCGTCGCCGGTGATCACCTCACCGGTGATCGGGTCGGAGCGCATCTGCGCAACGCCGAGCAGGCCTGCCTGCTGCTGCGTGACGTAGCTGATGAACTTGTAGCGGATGTCGCCGCGCTGCTCGCACTCGAGGTTCTCCCAGTCGTCGACGTTGCCCTGGTTGCAGGTGTTGACGCGGAGGAGGGTCACGCACTCGGAGCCGCGGACCTCGGCGTGGAACCAGCCGTTGAAGTCCTCGACCGAGACCGTGGAGTTCCAGTCGGGCTCGTAGCTGAGCGGGTCGACCTCGTTACCGTTCTCGTCGACGCCCGTGACGTAGCAGTCGTAGGGCTCGCCGCTCGTGATGCGAGCGCTCGCCTGCTCCGGGGTCTCGAACGGCGAGTAGCGACCGGCGCAAGTCGGGTTGAGGATCTCGCCCGTCTCCGGGTGCGGCGCGCAGTAGCAGTAGCCCGACGGATCATCCATCTGACACGCCTGGGGCTCGTAGCGCGGGAGCGGCCGGTTGGTGAGGTTCCGGACGAGCTCCATGTAGACGACGTTCCAGTCGCTGACGAACTGGAACCCCGTGCGCGCGATGTGCGCGGGGGTCTCCGACGTCATGTACCAAACGATCGGGCGGACCGGCCGGTCGCCGTAGGCGAGCGGAACCGGCGCGCCGTTCGCATCGCGGACGATGTTGCCGTCGCCGTCGTGCTGGAACGACTGCTGCCAGATGTTGTGCCGGATCGCGGCCTGGTTGGTGAAGTCGGTGAAGCCGAGCGACTGGTCGCCGCCGCCGTGGCTGCGGTCGTACGTCGGGCGGTCGAGGCGGAAGAAGCCCGCGCGCTCCATGCGGTCGTTGTCCCAGTTGACCGGCTCGTACTCGCGCGTCTCGCTCACGCGGAGGAAGCTCGTGCGCGTGAACACCGAGACGGTCGCGCACTCGGGGAACCCGCCGCCGCCGCACGCGACGCCGAAGAACGGGCTCGCGGCCGGCGCGAGGAGCACCTGGTTGACGAAGCTGAAGCTGTAGAGCTGACCCGGCTCGTAGTCGTTCGCGTAGTCGCGATCGGTCTGGTCGCACTCGGCGTCGTCGGCGCTCTGGCAGCCCATGAAGTGGAACTGTGGGCGCCACGCGTCCGGCCACTGCGACTGGTCCTGCACGAAGAGCGCAGCCGACTCGGCCGTCACGAACCCGCCGCCCGAGGCGAAGGCCGGCGAGACCATGTTCTGCGACCAGTCGACCCGCATGAACTGGCGCTCGTACCAGGGGCGGTCGTCCGTGTTCTCGACGATGACGTTGAGCTCTTCGCCGGTCACCGAGTTGTACTGCCGACGGATGTCGAAGTGGCTCTCGATCGCGAACGCGGCGACGGGCTCGCCGAGGAAGTTCGGATCCTCGTCACCCGCGATGCGGTACGGGTCCTCGGGGTCGCCGACGATCTCGTAGTCGCGATACGCGTAAAGGAAATTCTCGTCGATCACCCAGCGCACGCGCGGGATGGCCGTCCCCGTCCAACCCGCCGTGCCGTCACCGGCCGACGAGCCGATGTACGTCACGGGCGACGCTTCGTAGTCACCGTCGATGACCACCTGGCTCATGTACCAGGAGCCTTCGAACGCGGACTTCTCCACGACGTTGACCCCGACACGATCGACCGGCGCCTGTTCGTTGCCGCAGCCGGCCGCGGTGAGAGCGAGAGCGGCGATCGCTCCGAGCAACGTGAAGGAAATAGACAGTTGCCTCATCTTCGGGGCCTCCGGCCGATGCGAAATCGGGGACGTACAAACGCGGGAACGGGTACGAGCGAAGTTCATGGGGGTTACGGGAGACATCAGAACGCCCCTCCCGTCGTCGGGCCGGACGCCAGACCCTGCTGGCGACGCTGACGCTCTTGCGGAGTGAGCTCGCGCTCCTGGCCGAAGAGCTCGTTGTAGATCGTGTCGAGGCCGAGGGTGGCGCTCAGGAACACCTGCGTGTCGGGCGTGAAGAGGGGGTTCCGGATCGAGCCGTCCGAGTTGTAGAGCGGCGCGACGTTGCCCGAGTTCTGGATGCCGAGCGAGATGTTGAGCCAGCTCGTGAACTGATAGGCGACCGACAACGAGATGTACGTGAAGTTGCGCCAGTGCGACGGGCTGCCGTCCTCGATGACGAGCGGCGTCTCGCGCGTGACGATCTGCCCGTCGTCGCTGACCCAGGGCGCCAGGCCGAAGCCGTACAGCGTGTACATGAAGGCCGAGAGGTTGATCGAGAACGGACCGACCGGGGTCATCGTGGCCGAGATGCCGGCGAGGATGATGTCCGAGGACGAGCTCGCGGTGCCGAGCTGATCGCAGAACGCGGTCGGGATGTCGGGCGCGGCGTCCGCGCTCGTCATCTGCGGGGTCGCGCGGCCGCACTGGTCGGGCTGCGGCGTACCGGTGCGAACCACGTTGCTGCCGGCGAACCAGCGCTGGTAGCGGAAGATGCCCGCGATCGTCAGGTTGGCCGCCTCGGGGATCACGCGGACGACCTGGATGCCGGCGCCGAGCGAGATGTAGCGCTGCGCGGCGATGCTCGCCTTGCTGAGCGGGAACGTGAGCCGGAAGTTCGGCTGGAAGATGAAGTCCTCCCACACCACCGTGTGGAACAGCGACAGCGACGGGTCGGACACCTGCGGGTCGCGGTTCAGCGCGTTGTCGTCGGTGTCGGTGATCTCGACGCTGAGGCTCAGGCTGCCGCGGATCTGAGTCTCGTTCGTGAGGTACCAACGAGGCGAGATCGTGAAGCTCTGCTGGTAGTACGGGTTGTACGAGAGCTGAGCGTCGCGGAGGAAGCTGTTGAACGTCGCCTGGTGGTTCCAGGTGAAATACGTGTTGCGCCAGGGGAGCAGCGCCGGGTCGGCCGCCTCGAGCTCCTCTTCGCTCACCTCTTCACCCGACGTGCCGTCCTCTTCGTCCGCGGACGGCTCGGTCGACGAGTCGTCCGACGTGCCGGTGCCGGCCGCCGGATCGGGGGCGGTCGTCCCCGTCGGGGCGTTCAGCGTGGTGCCGGCGTCGGTCGTCCCGGTGCCCTGCGAGACCTCGGGCTCCGGATCCGCGGACGCCGTGTCATCGTCCGTTGCGCCATCGTCATCGTCGTCGCCAGCGTCATCGTCGCTCGCAGCCGCGTCGTCGCTGGCTCCGTCGTCGCCCGCCGAGTCGTCGCTCGCCGCGTCGTCGCTCGCCGCGTCGTCGGAGGACCCGTCGCCGGTCTGCGCGGAGACGGGCCGCGCATAGGCGCTCATGCCTCCGAAGAGAAGGACGACCAGGGCCGTCAAGATGGCGTTCTTCACCGAGCGTACTCCGTTTCGATCCTGGTCTGGATTCAGTAGAGCCCCCGCTCTCTGCGACTTCTGCGAGCGGCGTTCTCTATTGAGAGGTGACTCTTGATGGCGGAGCGCTCTCGATCCGCATCGAGAGCCCCCTCCGGGAGAGGCGCGGGGATTAGGCGATCGTCACTGCACTGTCAAACGCATCGCCGCGGGTCTCTGACCCGTCCCGAGCCCTTCACCTCACGCACTCGCGCGCCGCCTCCACGGACCGACGCGCGACGATCACTCCGATCGCGCACGCACGAGCAACCGGCGTGCCAGCGAGGTAGGCACTCGCTGATCTCGTGAAGATCACTGCGTAATTGGGGATCGGTCCGCGATCGTGGTGATCGCGATCGCGTCGCGACAACCTGTCACGCCCCCTGCGGCATCGCGCGTGAGCCATGACTGCTGAAGCGAATGATCTCCGCAGGTTAGGCGGTCGCGAAGCCCGGCGAGCCGTCACGAACGTAACGCCTCGCCTCGGGGCAGCGCGAAGGGGGCATCAACGCTTCGGCCCCCAGTTCATGCGTGCGGAGGCTCACAAGGAATCGTACGAGACGACGTCGACGGAGCGCACGCCGTCGATCTCACGCAGCCCGCGCTCGAGCTCGTCGGTGCGCGTCGCCACGAGCGCGATGGTGAGGCGAGATGGATCGAGGAACCTCCGGACCGCGTGCAGCGCCTCGGCGCGCGTGACCTCCGCGTAGCTCGCGGGGAGCTCCTCGTGCCAGCCGTCGGGCAAGCCGTAGAGCTCGGAGTCGAGCTGGAGCGAGAGGCGGCGCACCGCGGTCTCACGCTCGAACGGGTGGCTCTTGATCAGATAGCGCTTGGCGCTCCGGAGCTCGCTCGCGCTCACGCCTTTTTGACACCAGCCCTCGACGAGATCGAGCTCGAGACGCAGGCAGTCGAGCACGCGCTCGGCCGCCGGGTGCGTCCACATCGCCCATGCCTCGCGCTGCCGATCGGCGGAGAGGCTGCTGCTCGCGCTGTAGCTCCAGCCGCGCTTGCTGCGCACCTCGCGCATCAGCCGCGACGTGAACGTCCCCCCGAACGCCGTGTTGGCGACCGTCGCAGCGGCGTGGTCGCGATCGCCGACCCGGAGGCCCAGCGTGCCCACGTAGAGCTGCGTCTGCGTGCGCTGAGGCTTGTCGACGAGGATCACCCGCCGGCCGTTCGGCGCCCGGGCTCCTCGGTTCGGCGGGCGCGGCGCCTCGCGCCGACCCATGCCGCGAAACGCGCGGTTGACCCACGCCTCGAGCTCGGCCGGTTCGAATGCCCCCGCGACGCCGAGGATCATCTGCTCGCCGGACACCATGCGCGGCTGATGCGCGCGCACCTCGTCGAGGCTGATCGCGCGGAGCGACGCGTCGGTGCCCCACGCGGGGCGTCCGTAGGGATGACGACCGAACAAGTGGCGGCGAAACGCGCGCGCCGCGAGCGTCTGATCGTCGTCGCGTAGAGCGCGCACGTCGGCTTGCGCCCGGCGCCGCACCCGTCCGAAGTCGTTGGCGCGCAGCCCCGGCTTGGTGACCATCGATCCGACCGCGCCGAGGAACGGCTCGAGGTTGCGGGCGAGGACGATGCCGCCCACGCGCGTCGACTCGGTGAGCACGGTCGTGCCGAGCGAGCTGCCGAGCGAGTCGAGCCGCTCGTCGAACTGCTCGGCCGAGACGCCCTTGGGCCCGCGGCGCGCGAGGTGCGCCCACAGTCGGGTCAGGCCTTCGCGGCCGATCGGATCGCTCGTCGATCCGCGCGAGATCACGAGCTCGATCGCGACGAGGGGGAGCGTCATGTCGCGCTCGGTGAAGACGCGCATCCCCGAGTCCGTGACGAACGCGGGCGCGGTCACTCGACGCCCCCGGGCTCGACCCGGACGATGGCGCGCCGCGACGCCCCGAGCCGCTCGCGCGCGAAGCGACGTACGTCGGCGGCGCTCACGCGGCGGAGCTCGTCCATCCGGACGAAGAGGTGGGACGGATCGCCGCACACCGTCTCGCCGTAGCCGATCTGGTAGGCCTTGCCTCCCGACGTCTCGATGTGGCTGAGGGCGAAGAGCTCGCCGCGTGACTTCACCTTGTCGAGCTCCTCGTCGGAGACGTCGCCGTCCGCGAGGCGGGCGATCTCCTCCTCGATCACCTCGAGCACCCGCGCGGGCTCGCGCTTGTCGCGCAGCGAGACCCAGAGATCGAAGAGCCCTTCGTGGGTCAGCCCGCCGACTCCACCGCGCAGCTCCGAGACCAGCTCGAGCTCCTCGACGAGGCGACGCCGGAGGCGTCCGCTCCGCCCGCCGAGCCACAGCTCGTAGACGACCTCCGCCACCGCGTGCTCGAACGTCGCGTAGGCGGGGGCGAGCCACGCGATCGCGAGCTTGTGGGTGGGGGTGGGCCACCTCATCGTCGCCCGGCGCTCACGGGTGAGACGCACCGCGGGCACCACGGGCGGGGGACCGAGCTCGGACCGGCGCAGCCGACCGTAGGCCTGCTCGATCCGTGCGATCGCGTCGGCGGTGTCGAACGCGCCGGCCACCACGACCGTGGCGTTGTTCGGCGCGTACCACCGCTTGTAGAAGGCCCGACAGTCGGCGACCCGATAGGCCTCGATGTCCCCCATCCAGCCGATCGTGGGCCAGCCGTGCGGGTGCGACTCGCCGAAGATCATCGTGTGGAGCCGCTCGTCGGCCGCGCCCTGGACGTCGTCGTCGACCGCCATCTTGCGCTCGTTCGCGACAACCTCGCGCTCGCTCTCCACCTGCGCCTTGCGCACCACGAGGCGACCCATCCGCTCGGCCTCGAGCTCGATCGCGGTGCCCAGCTCTTCGGCCGGCAGGCTCTCGTGATAGTAGGTCCAGTCGATCCAGGTGGCCGCGTTGGTGTCCGCGCCCGCTTCTTCCATGCGTCGATCGAACTCTCCCATCGGGAGCTGCTCGGTCTCGTTGAACATCATGTGCTCGAAGAAGTGGGCGAGCCCCGTCTTGCCCGGTGTCTCGTAGCGCGAGCCGACGCGATACCACGTGTGGTAGGCGACGATCGGCGCGGTCGGATCGGGGAGACACAGCACCGAGAGCCCGTTCGAGAGCTCGTAGCGAGAGACCGTGAGGACGTCTCCAAACGCCACGTCACCCAGATGCTTCACGGAGCGAACCGCCATGGAACCGCGCATCGTCGACTCCGTAGCCAGCCGGGTCAAGACCTGCTAACGCCCGCTCCATGTCCGGACCGCGGCTCAGGTTCGCGCCGTCTCCCACCGGCTACCTCCACATCGGCGGCGCGCGGACCGCGCTCGCCAACTGGTTGTGGGCGAAGAAGACCGGCGGGACGTTCGTGCTCCGCATCGAAGACACGGATCGGGAGCGCAGCACCCAGGCGAGCGTGGACGCGATCTTCCAAGCGCTCGACTGGCTCGGCCTCGACTGGGACGAGGGCCCCCGGGTGGGCGGCGACTACGGCCCGTACTTCCAGACCGAGCGCCTCGCGATCTACCGCGAGCACGCGGACGGGCTGGTCGAGGCGGGCCACGCGTACCGCTGCTACGCGACCAAGGCGGAGCTCGACGAGGCGCGCGCCGCGTACGAGAAGGCCCACGGTGGCAAGCGCGGGTTCAAGTACCCGGGCTGGTGGCGTGACAAGGGGCCTTCCGACTGGCCGAAGGACCAGCCGTACGTCGTCCGCGTGAAGATCCCGGAGACGGGCGAGACGGGGTGGAACGACCTCGTCAAAGGCTCGATCACGATCGCGCACGAGCAGCTCCAGGACGAGGTCCTGATCCGCAGCGACGGGATGCCCCTCTACAACTTCGGCTGCGTCGTCGACGACCTCACGATGAAGATCTCGCACGTCGCGCGCGGCGACGATCACGTCGTGAATACGCCGGTGCAGATCCTGCTGTGGCGCTACCTCGGGCAAGAGCCGCCGGCGTTCGCCCACCTCTCGATGATCCTCGACGAGAACCGCAAGAAGATGAGCAAGCGCGACGACGCGGGCTCGGTCGAGGTCTATCGCGAGATGGGGTTCGTCCCCGACGGGGTGCTCAACTACCTCGCGCGGCTCGGGTGGAGCCACGGCGACGACGAGCTGTTCACCCGCGAGGAGCTGATCGAGAAGTTCGACTGGTCGGGCTGCGGGATCGAGGGCGCGGGGTACGACCAGAAGAAGTTCCTCCACGTCCAGGCGCACCACCTGCGTCAGATGCCGGGCGCGGAGCTCGCCAAGCAGGCGCTCCGCTTCGTGCCGGACGAGCTCGGCGTGAGCGAGGACGATCCGAGGCTCGTGCCCGCGGTCGAGACGGTGCGGCAGCGCGCCGAGACGCTCAAGGACGTCGCCTCGATGATCGACTACTACTTCCGCGAGCCGCCCGAGGTCGACGAGAAGGCACAAAAGAAGTTCCTCGTACCGAAGGCGAAGGACCACCTCATCTCCTTCCGCGCGCTCGTGGCGGACGCCGAGCCGTTCGAGCGCGGCGCGCTCGAGGCGAAGGTCCACGCGTGGATGGAGGAGCGCGGGGTCGGGTTCAAGGACTACGCGCAGGCGGTCCGCGTCGCGCTCAGCGGACGCAGCGCGACGCCGGGGCTCTTCGAGGTGATGGAGGTGCTCGGCAAGGACCTTTGCCTCGTACGCCTCGACCGCGCGATCGCCCAGCTCGACTGATGGCACGGATGCGGGTGAAGCGGCCGGCGCGGCCCAAGGAGGTCGACGCGCCGGCGACGAGCGAGGGCTCCGTCCCCGCGAAGGAGCGCCCCACCGAGGTGACCCGCGCGGACTGGACGCGCCTCTTGGTTCGGCTCGCCATCGGATTGGTCGCCGGCCTCGCGGTGTGGTTCGCCGGCGATCGCAGCGAGCACGCGCAGATCCTCGGCATCCTCGTGTTCTTCGTGAGCATCGGATGGGCGGCCCGCGCCGCTGCGCCGGCACCTACCGCGCCGACCGACTGGCGCGCGGTGGGGGGCTTCGTGATCGGCGGTGTCCTGATCGCGAGCGGCGCGCTCACGCTGCTGACCCCGGCGATCGTCGACGCGGAGAGCTTCCGCGAGATCACCGAGACGGCGAGCATGCTGCCGCTCTACGGCGTGCTGCTCCTGGCGGCGGGCGTGGGCACGTCGCTCTACGCGCTCCACCGCCTCCCGGCCGGCGAAGGACCTTTCGCGCTCGAGAAGGCGTACCGCTCGTTCGGCGAGAAGGTGAAGACCGAGCTCAACCCGCGCTTCTTCTTCCTCGATACGTGGCGCGAGCTCGATCGGGAAGCCTCGCTCGCGCGCACCGCGAGCGCGGGCGGCTACGACTGGCGGCCGATCGTCGTGCTCGCGTTCGGCGCGGTGTTCCTCTCGCTGATGGAGTACTTCGGTCACGCGCCGACGCTGCGCGAGATCCTCAATCACTACGATCCGATCGGCCGCATGGGCCCGCCGACGAACGTGTGGGGGGTCATCCGTGACTCGCCGTTCGATCGCCTGCTCGAGTTCGCCTGGTGGTCGGGCTGGCGGGTGCTCGGCTTCTTCCTGCTCCCCGCTGCGATCGTGAAATTCGTCTTGCGCGAGCGCGTCGTCGATCACGGCTTACAGACGCACGGCTTCACCAGCCACGCGTGGATCTACCTCCTGTTCTTCGGGTTCGTTCTGCTCCTCGTGATCGGCGTCTCCTATCAGGAGAGCTTCCAGACCTACTACCCGTTCTACTCGGAGGCCTCGCGCAGTTGGTACGACTTCTGGGCGTGGGAGATGCTGTACGCGGCGCAGTTCTTCTCGCTCGAGTTCTTCTTCCGCGGCTTCTGGCTCAAGGCGGCGAAGCGCGCGATGGGATCGCACGCGATCTACGCGATGGTCGTGCCGTACTGCATGATCCACTTCGGCAAGCCGTTCCCCGAGACGCTCGCCGCGATCGTGGCCGGCGTGGTGCTCGGGACGCTCGCGCTCCGCACCCGCTCGATCTGGAGCGGGTTCCTCATCCACGTCTCGGTCGCGATCAGCATGGACCACGCCGCGCTCGCGCAGACCACCGGGCTGCCGGACCGGTGGTGGCCCGAGCTCAGAGCCGTCGTCGCGCTCAGAAGCTGGTGCACTCCGCG
>JBFWYI010000086.1:0-45040 GCA_050186575.1 Sandaracinaceae bacterium
GCGCGGACCCATACGCGGTCTCGAAGCGCTCGCGCTGATGACCGCCGCGACGATGCAGGCCCTCGGCGATGTTGGCTCCGACCGACTTCGCTGCGTCGTTGAGCTGCGCCGCCAGCTTGCGATCGTACTTGGCGATCGACTCCACGAGCACCCGAACCTCTGCGCACAGCTGGATCGCATCGTCGAGCACCCGGAACCCCGTGGTCTTCCCCCGAACCGAACCCTCAACCGTCTTCGAATCCGACATGACAACCTCGTGAGCGACGTCCACCCGCGCGACTCGAGCGTCGTGCTTCGTCCGTCAACGCCCCCTGCCCGCCGGACGGGCGCGCGCCGGGTCAAGGACGAGGAGCGAAGCGACGAAGCCAGCGCATCGCGCTGGGGGCGCAGCCCTCCTTGAGGCGGTGCGCGCCCGTCCGGCACCCTGGGGGCACACCGAGGACGAAGCCCCGCCTCCCGACGCCGTCGCGTTCTCCGACTCAGCGATCTACAGCTAGGCGAGGAGACAGGGAGAGGAGGAGAGTGCGTCCGCTACGCGGACGCAAAGACAAAACGACTACCGCACCGCGATTCCGATTCCGATTCCGATTCCGATTCCGTTTCCGTTTCCGATTCCGATTCCGTTTCCGATTCCGATTCCGATTCCGATTCCGATTCCGATTCCGATTCCGATTCCGATTCCGTTTCCGTTTCCGATTCCGATTCCGTTTCCGATTCCGTTTCCGATTCCGTTTCCGATTCCGATTCCGTTTCCGATTCCGATTCCGTTTCTGATTCCGTTTCTGATTCCGTTTCTGATTCCGATTCCGTTTCCGATTCCGTGTCGTCTGGGTGTCGCCCACCCTTCCGATCCGTGCGATCTTGACCCAGTGCGCGTGACGTCCGCGATCGCTCTTCTGCGCGACGAGCCCGCGCGCACCGTCGTCGTCCTCGAGGGAGTCGGTGGATTGCACGACTCACCGAAGTATGAGATCGAACGCGAGAAGGCCCTCGACGAGGCCGCCGCGAAGTTCGCGCGCGCGTTCGCCGAGGCGAGCGAGCTCCTCGGCCCCGCTCACCTCGACTCCGTGACCTCCTCCCCCGCCGCCGCCTGGGATCACGACCTCATTCGCTACGCCGCGTGGGTCGACGGCGGCGCCTGGACGTACGTCGGGCTCTTCGACCGCAGCGGTCCCTTCGACTGGAGCGTCGGCATCGAGGTCGGTCGGCTCGTCGACTTCGGCTAGAAAAAGCGAACGGGCGCTCAGAAGCCGGAGTTCATCGACTGAATCAGGAACGGCCCGAGCAGCACCACGATGATCGCGCAGAAGATGAGCATGAGCGGGCCCATCATCAGCACCGCCGCGCGCGCCGCCGACTCCTCGGCCATCACGCTCCGACGCATCCGCAGCATGTTCGCCTGGATGCGGAGCACCTCCGCAAGCGGATTTCCCTTCTCCTCGGACTGCACCACCGTGCCGACGAAGTCGCGCACCGCTTCGGTCGGGCAGCGGTCGGCGAAGTTGTCGAGCGCCTGACGGCGCGTCCGGCCGAGCTCGAGCTCACGCAGGATGAAGCGGAACTCCTCGACGAGGCTGTCCTCGCGGCCGGACTTCTCGACGATCTGACGGATCGAACCGGGGAAGTCGAGGCCCGCCCCCATGCAAAGCGACGCGAGATCGATCGAGCTCGGGAGCGCGCGGTTCACTTCCTTGAAGCGACGGTCGCGCTCGCCCGTGGCCCGCACGTACGGGAGGATCGCGCCGAGCCCGGCGAAGAACGCGACGAGCGCGACCGGGAGCTCGGCGAGGTTCACCGCGAGGATGCCGCCCACCGTGAAGCCGACGAAGCCGAGGAAGCTGAGCGCGACGAACTCGTTCGCGGTGAGGCCGAGCCAGTCGCCCGCGTGCTTGAGCAGCTCGTCGATCTGCCGCCGCCGATCGCCGAGCGGGAGGTACGCGACCCAGCCGGCGACCATCCGCATGAGCGGCTCGATGGTGGAGAACGATCCGCCCTCGTCGAGCGCGATGCGGCGCTTGAGACCGCGCATCCCGAGCCGCGGCGTGTCGACGGGAGGGTTCTTCGCGAGCGTGAACACGCCGAGCCCGATGCCGGACACCACGAGGCCGACCGCGAGGTAGCCGTAGAAGAGATAGCTCATATGTCGACCGCCAGGATGCGGCGAGCAAGGAAGATGGCGGCCACCCACAACACGGCGGCGACGCTGATCACGAGGAAGCCCATCGTCGTCTCGCCGAGCGGCTCGAGCCAGTGCTCGTCCACCATGTGGATCGCGCCGATGAGCACGAACGGGATCATCCCGAGCACGTAGGCTTGCGTCTTGCCCTCGGCCGTCTTGGTGCGGACCACGCCTTCGAGGCGCGCCATCTCGCGCAGCGTCGCGGCCGACTCCTCGAGGATGCGGGGCAGATCACCGCCCGTCTGACGTCCCACGAGGATCGTCGCGAGCGCGCTCGACACCGACATCGAGCCGATCCGCGTGCTCATGTTGATGACCGCCTGATCGAGCGGTGTGCCGAGCTTGATCTCCTTGAGGCAGAGGTCGAGCTCCTCCTCCATCGGCGCGCGCATGAGCTTGCCGCTGTTCGCGATCGCCTCGCCGAGCGAGGGCGACGCCTTGAGCGCGTTGCTGCACAAGAGCAGCCAGGAGTCGAGCTGCGCCTCGATCTTCTGCACGCGCTCGACGCAGCGACGCTGGAGCACGTAGTACGGCGCGAGCGCGATCGGCGGGATCATGAGGAGGAACGCCTCGTCCTCGAGGAAGAACGCGATCGCCGGCACCACCGCGATCGCGGCGAGCTGCATGCGCGCGATCTCGACGCCGGTCCGCTTGTTGAGGAGGAACCGGCACATCTTCTCGAGCGCACGCGTGTAGTCCGCCCAGCCGCGCCGCGCGAAGCTCTTTGGGTCGAGCGCGATCAGCAGCATCGTCGCCGCCGTACCCAACACGAACAGGAACGCGCCCGCGTAGCCGAGGACGTAGGTCTCGGTGTCGGCCGTCAAATGAAGTCTCCATCGCGCACGAGACCTTGCGCGATGAACTCGTCGAGGAAGCTCGGCAGATAGCCCGACGCGCGGTACTCGCCGATGACCTTGCCACCCTCGCCGGTCCCCGTGCGGTGGAACGCGAAGATGTCGTGGAGCTCGATCTCGCCGTCGTCGCCCATCCCGACGACCTCGCTGACCGCGGTGATCCGCCGTGAGCCGTCGCTGAAGCGCGTCTGCTGCACGATGAGGTCGATGCTCTGCGCGATCTGCTCGCGGATCGCGCGCGACGGCAGCTCGACGCCGCTCATCAAGGCGAGCGTCTCGATCCGGCCGAGCGCCTCGCGCGGACTGTTCGCGTGCGTGGTGGTCATCGATCCCTCGTGACCGGTGTTCATCGCCTGCAACATGTCGAGCGCTTCTCCACCGCGGCACTCGCCGACGATGATGCGGTCCGGCCGCATGCGGAGCGCGTTCTTCACGAGGTCGCGGATCGTGTACTCCCCGCGCCCCTCCATGTTGGCCGGGCGGCTCTCGAGGCTGACCACGTGCGGCTGGTTGAGCTGGAGCTCCGCCGCGTCCTCCACCGTGACGATGCGCTCCTCCTCGGGCACCTCCGCGCTCAGCACGTTGAGCAACGTGGTCTTACCCGAGCCGGTGCCGCCGCTGATCACGATGTTCTTGCGCGCGCGCACGGAGCGACGGATGAACTTCGCCATCGCGTCGTTGATCGACCCGTAGTCGATCAGGTTCTGCATGGTGAGCGGGACCTTCGCGAACTTCCGGATGGTGATGCAGCTGCCGCGGATGGCGAGCGGCCGGATCACGGCGTTGACGCGCGAGCCGTCGCGGAGGCGCGCGTCGACGAGCGGGGTGGACTCGTCGATGCGCCGCCCGAGCGGAGTGACGATGCGCTCGATCACCGCGCGCACCGCCTCGTCATCGGTGAACCGGAGCGCGGTGCTCTGGATCTTGCCGTGACGCTCCACGTAGATCGTCGTCGGGTCGACGACCATGATCTCGCTGACCGATTCATCGGCGAGCAACCGCTCGAGCGGGCCGAGGCCGAGCGCCTCGTCGGTGATCTCGTCGATCAGCTGCGCAATGTTCGTGGACGACGGGAGATCGCCGCCGACCTCCTTCATGATGAGCCGGAGCGCCTGGCGCACCTTCGGCCGCATCAGCGACTCGTCCATCTTGTTCCGGTCGAGGCTCGCGAGATCGAGGTTGTCGAGCAGCATCCGGTGGATGCGCTTGCGCGCGGCGACGCTCACGTCGGCGGTGCCGCTCACGTCGTAGGGGCTCGCGTCGGCGCTGCGCGCGATCGGCGCTTCGTCCGGCACCGTCGGCATCTCCGGCGGTGCGCCGGGCACGGGACCCTGCGCCGGCGGAGCCGGTTGCGGGCGGGGTCGCGCACCGGGAGGCGGCGCGGCGCGGGGCGTGGGCGCCGACACCGGCGAGAAGCCGCCGGCCGTCGGGGGCGGCGCGGGCGCGCGCGGCGGCGGCCGGGGGGACAGGACCGGGCTCGGCGCGACCGCCGGCGGACCGAGCGCCTCGAGCACGATCACGTACGGCCCCACGCGGAGCGGCAGACCGCCCGGCGCGTCACACGTGGTCTGGTGGAGGTGCCCCTCGCCGACGAACGTCCCGTTCGCCGACGCGTCGGTGAGGCGATATCCGCTGCCGTTCTTCTCCACCGTGAGGTGGCGTCGCGACACGTCTGGAGATGGCAAGACGATATGACACGTCGGATCGCGCCCGATCACGACCGGCCCCGCCCCCGGCACCGAGAGGGCCTCGGTGGTGCCGTCGGAGAGCTCGATCGTCATGCGAACCGCCGTCACGCGTCCGTCCTGCTCCGCGTCGCCTCGCTCGTCCCGCGAGGGCGCTTACTGATCCCCGACCCCAGGGCCGCGCCCACCGGGCTGGCCGTAGCCGGGCGGGATGCGCTCGATGAGCTCCTGGTCGTGGATGAAGCCGCTGAAGCGCTCGAACGTCTCGAACGCCTCGGTGATGTAGTTGCGCTGCGCGCGCGGGACCGATTGCACGATGGTCGGCACGATGAAGAGCACGTTGTGCGTCGCCTCGCCGCGCCGCTGGTTCGTACCGAAGAGCACGCCGATGATCGGGATCTGGCTCAGGCCCGGCAAGCCGCCTTGCGTCTCCGACTCGCTGCGCGACGTCACGCCGCTCATCATCATCGCCTGACCCGGAACGAGGTTCGCGACCGTCTCGAGCTCGGTGCGGCGGCGACCGGGGATCCCGCCCGCCTGCTCCGACTCGGTGAGCTCGGACAGATCGGCCGTGATCTGGATCTCGATGCGCCCCGTCTGCGCGTCGAAGCGCGGCGTCATCGAGAGCTCGCTGCCGAAGCGGATCGTGCGAACGCGCGCCGAGAAGCCGCTCGTCACCGCGATGTTCACCTCGCCGCCGGTGTTGAACCGCGCGGGCGTCCCGTTCGCCGTCACGATCATCGTCTGGCGGCGCAGGCGCGCCCAGCCTTGCGACTGCGCGAGATCGATCCGGGGGAGCACCTGGTTGACGAGCGCCAAGCTCGCTTGCGAGAGCGGCCCGATCGCGCCGTTTCCCGGGTTGACGAAGTCGAGGCGGATGTTGCCTTGCCCCGAGCCCTGCCCGCCGATCGTGCCGGGGAACCCGAGCCCGATCTGGTGGTTGTACGTCTCGTTGAGCTCGACGAAGTAGAGGTCGAGGCGGATCGTCTCGCGCTCCGACACGCTGCCCGGTCGCACCACCGTCGCGTTCGGATCGCGGACGTTGACGGTGTACTGCACCTGCCGACCGTTCGCGTAGAAGAGGACGAGGGACGTCGTCCCCGGACGCAGCGCGACGATGACGAACTCGCGCTCGGTCACGCGCACGTCGACGATGCCAGGCGCGCCTTCGGAGTAGCGCTCGACGCCGATCGCGCTGACCGTCTCCTGTGAGCCGACGTCGATCGTGAGCTGGCGCTCCTGGGTCTGCGCGCGCGCGTGCGAGGCGATGAGCGCCGAAGACGCGGCGACGAATCCGACGACGAGCGAGACGAGCGCGACGAACGTGGAGATGGGTTTACTCGACACGGACGGGGATCCTCGGTTCTTCCGGCGGGGCGGCGCGCTGCTGGATGCGGATGCGTCGCTCCGGCTCGATGATGTCGGCGGTGGTGGTGGGCGGCGCGTTCTCCACCACCCGGATGTCCTCCGGGTTGCGGAGCGCGAGCGTCAGGTTTCCTTGCTCCTGTGCGAGCGCGATGACCTGGGCTTGCTCGAGCGTCACGCTCAGCGTCACCTGGGTCACCGAGCCGGCGTGCGTCTGCGAGCGATCCCCCGGGCGCACCGGCGCGCCGGTGTCGCGGCCGGACGCGAGCACGAGCAGGTTCTGGAGGAGCGGGATGGTGACGTGCGTCTCGTCCTCGCGCCGCACCGTGAGGAGCGCGTCCACGCGATCGCCGGGTCGGAGAAGCCCGCCGAACGACGCGGAGACGTCGGCGCGGATCGTGATCGCGCGCATCCCGTTGCGCACGAGCCCGCTGAGATCGCGCTGCTGCTCGCTCGTGGTCGCGAGGTCGGTCCAGAGGAGCGCCTCGTCCGCCGCGACGCCGCTCCGCACGCGGACCCCGATGATGCGCGACGCCTCGGACGCCGGGATGTGCCGCGCCTCGACGTAGTTGTGCGGCAGCTCGCGCACGCCGAGCATGTCCTCGCGCACCGGCGTGCCCAGCGGGATCTCCTGCGTGGTCACGATGATGCGCTCCGGCGTCCCGCCGGAGGCCTCCGCCTCGAAGCGCTGCATGTAGAGGAGCAGCATGACCAAGCCCGCGACGGCGCAGGCGACGGCGGCGAGGATGGCCTTCTTGGTCACGGCACCGGAGCATACCAGCTCGCCGTGCCGATCGAATGCGGCGGGTCAGCTCGGCGAGGGCGAGATCGTGCCGCCGATCGTCATGCTCGTCGTCCACAGCTGCACGTAGCCGACGGCGCCGCCTCCGCCTCCGCCACCGCCTACCGGGGTCGGCGGCATCCGAGACTCCCCGTCGCGCATCGACCCGGCGCCGCCGCGGGCCCCCGAGCTCCCGCCCGAGCCGGCGTCGCCTCCGTCGGCGCGCGTCGCGGACGGCTGACCGTCCTCGCCCGACATGCCCGCGCTCGAGAACGCGCCGCCGCCGCCGCCGCCGCCGCCGTTCGCGGCGATGAGCCCGTCGACCTCGATGGTGCCGGCCTCCAGGATCACGACGCCGCCCGAACCACCGCCGCCGCCGCCTGCCGCGGTCGCGTTGGGTGCGCCTTCCCCACCGGCGCCCCCGGCGAGGATCTGACCCTCGACCGCGACGAGGTCTCGCGCGCTCAAGAGCACGCCGCCACCGCCGGGGCCGCCGCGCCCGACCGCGCTCGGCCCGCCGACGCCCATCCCGCTGTCGCCGCCGATGCAGCCGCCGCGAACCGTCGTCGGGATGGGCTGCATCGTCCCGCCGTTGCCTCCGGGCTCCGTCATCTCGCCGCCTGACGGGTTGCCGTTCCCCTCCCCGCCGCGTCCCCCGTTCCCGCCGAGCGCACCGCCGCCGCCGCCGCCCGTCCCGCTCGAGCCGGAGCTGCCGACGATGCCGTTGCCGCACGCGCCGACGCCCGAGCCGGCGCCGCGATCGGAGAACGTGTAGCTGGTGAGATCGAGCGTGCCGCGGATATGGATCTCATGGGACGCCGCGACGGCGAGCGGGCGCGAGCCGGTGACCCTCAGCGTCCCGCCGCTCGGCACCTCGAAGTCGACCGCGGAGATGAGGAGCACGTCGACCCCGCCCACCGATGTCATCGTGCCGAGCACACGAGCGCCGCCGCCGCCGGTGAACATGCCGGTCGACGTGTTGAGCGCGCCATCGAGGCTGACGATCGGGGCGGCCGCGGGGAGCATGCACGGCATCAGCACGCGCGAGGTCCACAGCTCGCACGGGCGCGGCCCGCCATCGCGCTCGCCGCCTCCCGCGTCGGGGCGATCGCCCGCGTCCACTCCGGCGGCGTCGAGCCCCGGTCCCGCGTCGAACCCCGCCGCGTCGACACCCGCCGCGTCGAACGCGCCCGCGTCGCGACCGCCGCCGCTGTCGGGCAGCCCGGCCGCGTCGCGGCGCTCCAGCCCGTTGAGGTCGAGCATGCAGCCGGCCAGCGCGAGCGCGCTCAGAGGTCCGACCCAACCGCACGGCCTCGTCACCTGCCTACGATATCAGCGGTCCGAGTGGAGGAGAACGGATCACGCGCGGTGGGTTCCCTTCGTGGGACGCGCTGGTACTGTCCGCGCCATGACCCATCAACTGCTCCCCTACACCGAGGGCGACGACACCTTCGACGCCTATCTCGTCCGTCCGAGCGGTCCCGGTCCGCACCCTGCCGTCCTCATCTGTCACGCGTGGGGCGGCCGCGACGAGTTCGCCGAGAACAAAGCAAAAGCCATTGCAGAGCTCGGCTACGTCGGCGCCGCGATCGACGTGTACGGCGTCGGCAAGCGCGGCACGGACACCGCGTCGAACCAAGCGCTGATGATGCCGCTGCTGCACGACCCGGCGATGCTCCGGCGACGTCTCACCGCCGCGTACCAGGCGGTGCGCACCGCGGACGGAGTCGATCCCGACAAGATGGCGACGATCGGCTTCTGCTTCGGCGGCCTCTGCTCGATCCTCACCGGACGCATGGGGCTCGATCTGCGCGGCGTGGTCGCGTTCCACGGCCTCTTGAAGATCGGCGAGCAGCTCGATCCGCACCCCAAGGCGCAGTTCCTCATCCTGCACGGCCAAGACGATCCGATGGTGCCGACGGAGGACCTCGCGGGCTTCGCGGCCGAGATGAAGCGCATCGACGCGCGCTGGACGCTCGAGGCATACCCGGGCGTGCAACATGCCTTTACGGTGCCCGGCGCGAACGACGACCAGCTCGGCCTGCACTACAACGCGCAGGCGGCGGCGCGCTCCTGGCTCTCGATGAAGCGGTTCCTCGGCGACGTCTTCGAGTAACGAAGCTCGACGCTCCTCGCGATCAGAGGCTCGCGAGGAGCGGACGCAGCAAGAACTGATACGCGATCGCGAGCACCACGAGCGCGATCAGGGCGACCGCGATGCGGAGCAGCCAGTTGGGGGTCGGCGGGGGCAGGCTCGTGCGCGGCGCCATCGTGCCCGGGCGCGTGCGCTCCGTCTCCAGCGCGTCCTCATCGACCTGCGGCAGGCCGACGAATCCGCTCGTGCGCGGGGCCGGGCGCGGCGCTTGGCGCGCTACCTCCATGAGGCCACCGTCCGAGTCCGCCGCGTTCTTTGCGCTCAAGCGCACGAGCCGATCGTCCAAACGAGGTTTGCTCGGCGCAGACGCCCTCGGGTTCTCGGGAGTGAGGTCGAGCTCCGCGTGCACGAAGTC
Source organism: Sandaracinaceae bacterium (assembly GCA_050186575.1). Taxonomy (GTDB): domain Bacteria; phylum Myxococcota_A; class Polyangia; order Polyangiales; family Sandaracinaceae; genus JAUHXR01. Next base: position 9,375 of record JBFWYI010000086.1, read on the forward strand.
GGGCGCCGGGCGCACGGGGGAAGTCGGCTTGCGCGGAGCAGACACCTCGGGCACGGGTCTCGGCGCCGGCGTGCGCAGCTCGCCCTCGGCGCGATCGAGCCAATCGGACGACGCCGCCGTGCTCTCGGCCGGCTCGGGGAGCGCGATGCGCGACGCGGCGACGAACGCGGCCGGCGCGGGCCTCGCGACCTCGACGGCGGGCGGCGGGACGGTCGACTCGCGTCGAGGGTCCACGGGCTCCTTGAGGAACGGCGCGAGCGCCCGCTTCAGGTCGTCGGGGCCGACCTCGAGCAAGCTCTCCTCGAGGAATCGATCGAGGTGCTCGGCGAGCTCCATCGTCGACGCGAAACGATCGGCGGGGTTCTTCGAGAGCGCGCGGCGGAGGATCGCGTCGATCGCCGGCGTGGCCTGGGCGACGCGGCCCACCAGGCGTGGGATCTCGTCTTGCGTTACTGCGATGCGCGTCTCGAAGTCGCTCTCGCGCAGGAACGCGGGGCGCCCCGTGATCGCTTCCACGAGCACCGCCCCGAGCGAGAACACCGCGGAGCGCACGTTGGGTGCGCGGCCCGCGATCTCCTCGGGCGCTCGATACGCGAACGGCGCGTCGCTCTCGGTGGTGACCCTGACCCCTCCGTCGCTGCGGATCCGGACGTGCGCGGGCGCCACCGCGCGGGGCTGCGCCGCGATGGCGGTGGCCACCCTCGCGAGCAACCAACACGCCTCCGGCAACGAGAGCCCCGAGGGCAGATCCTTCAGTACGACGTCGAGCCGAGCCTCGCGCATGGCATCCGGATCATACGGCAGTACTGTTGCGCCGATGTCAGGAGAAGCGCTGAGCCTCACGGCGGACGACGGCCACGTGATCCGAGGGACGTTCTGGCCGAGCGCAGGCGAGCGCGGCCTCGTGCAGATCGCGCACGGGATGGCGGAGCACCACGCGCGCTACCGGACGCTCGCGGAGGAGCTGGCGGCGGCGGGCTGGGCGGTCGTCGCGCACGACCATCGCGGTCACGGCGAGTCGGTCGGTCCGGGCGAGGAGCTCGGACACTTCGCGGATCACGATGGCTGGCGCCGCGTGCTGGACGACCTTCGCCAGGTGCGCGCGGAAGGTCGCCGACGAGCGAGGGCCGGGGTCTTCGCGCTGCTCGGCCACTCGATGGGCTCGTTCATCGCGCTCAGCGACGTCATCGACGCGCCTCGGAGCGTCGATCTCCTCGTGCTCTCGGGCTCGAACGTGGGCGGCGGCCCGCTCGTCGAAGCGGGCAAGACGGCGGCCAAGGTGGAGCGGTTGCGACAGGGGGCGCGTGGCAAGAGCGCGTTGCTCTCGTTCCTCTCGTTCGGATCGTTCAACAAGGGCTTCGCCCCGACGCGGACGGAGTTCGACTGGCTGAGCCGCGATCCCGATCAGGTCGACGCGTACGTCGCGGACCCCCGGTGCGGGTTCCGCTGCACGAACCAGCTGTGGATCGATCTGCTCGGCGCGCTCGGCGATCTCGGCAAGGACGCGCGCCTCGCCCGGCTCCGGCCCGAGCTGCCGGTGCTCCTCATCGCCGGCGCGCGCGATCCGGTGAGCGACGGCGGCAAGGGAGTGCGCGCGCTCGCGACGAAGCTCCGCAACGTGGGTCTCGCCGACGTGACGACCCGCATCTACGAGGACGCGCGCCACGAGGTCTTCAACGAGACCAACCGCGCGGAGGTCGTGGAGGACGTCCTCCGCTTCCTCGAGACGCGCGCCGCGCGCGTGACGAGATCGCACACCGCGGCGCGCTCCTAGACGCGGATCGGGGTCTCCTGTCGCCAGCGCGCCGGCTCGGTGCGCCGCGAACCACGCTGGACCGCCCCTTGCTCCTCTCTGTCTGGGCTGGTGTCGACACCGGCTCGGTGGACCGGTACCGTGGAGCACGGATGCGCCTGATTGCGGCAGCCGAAGGTCGCTCCGGGCTCGCCTCGAGCGAGCGCGCACCGATCCGGCGACTCGCGACCGACCTCGCGAAGGACCAGGCCGGCGCCACGATGGTGATGGGCGTCTTCATGGCCGCCCTCCTCGTCGGGCTCATCTACTACCTCTGGGGTCTCGGCGACGCGATCATGGTCCGCGAGCGGATGCAGGACGCGTCCGACACCGCGGCGTTCAGCGCGGCGGTCATCCACGCGCGCGGGATGAACCTCATCGCGCTGATGAACATGATCATGGCCGCCCTCGCGGTGGTGGCCGCCACGATGGCGGTCATCGCCAACATGCTCTACTACGCGACCTGGGCGGCCGCGTTCGTCTGCGGGTTTTGCGGGATCGAGTGCCCGGTCTGCTGCGACGCGTGCGAGCCCGCGTTCCAACACGCGATCGAGTATGCCGAGGCGGAGATCGAGTCGATCCTCGTCGACGAGATCGTGTACGGCCTGATGGAGGGCATGCACGGCTACGCGATGGGCCTCCGCGTCGGCGTACCGATCGCAGCGCAAGCCAAGGTGCAGCAGTACGCGAGCGTGTACGGGCCGGTGACCGACAGCGGCTTGATGATGCCGATCCGGACCGAGCTCCCGGTGGAGGACGACTTCGACGACTGGCCGTGCGATCAGAAGGTCGCGCCGTATGTCTTCCCGCTCTCGGGGGTGATGGTCTGGCTCTGGGGCTCGGCCGACATCTACATGTACGCGGGCGTCGCGTTCGGGTTCACCACCGTCTACAGCGAGTCGGAAGAGTGGTGTCAATACGGCTTCTTCCAGCGCGTGACGGACGCCGCCCAGACGATGGGCAACGACGAGTATCAGGTGCAGAGCTACATGCTCGGCGACCATGACCTCGAGTGGACGCAGACGGGCGTGGCGGTGGCCGCGTGGGGTCAGGGCGCCGACGCCGGGCGCATGTACTCCGACCTCGCCGACTTCGGCGACCTGAGCTTCGCGCAGGCGGAGTTCATGTTCGATGACGACGAAGACGACTGGCGCGAGTGGATGTGGTCGATGAACTGGCGCGCGCGCCTGCGTCGCTATCGCACGAGCGCGGTGGGCGCGGGCGGCCTCGCGAGCGAGCTGAGCGGGCTCAGCGGCGTGCTCGGAGTCGGCGGCGGCGGCAGCCTCGACGAGACGGTGGTGCACTGATGCGCCGCGTCGACGAAGCGGTGGAGACGCGGCGGCCCGAGCGGCAGCCCAAGCTGAAGCGTCGCACCCCGCTCGCGTGGCTGCGCGAGTCGATCGGTCACGCGACGACCGAGACGCTGATCATGATCCCCATCTTCATCGCGATCTGGGGAGGCATCTGGTACACGCACCAGCGCTACCGCGCGGCGATCAACATGGCGCAGTTCACCCGCGCGCATACCTGGTCGCATGCATTCGACGCGTGTGAAGGACCGACCGGCACGACGAGCGTGACGGAGTCGGAGACGAGCGACGCGGGGTTCGTCGGCGGCGTCGTCGATCTGTTGTTCGGCGACGGCCTCATCCCCGGGATGCGCTTCCACGAGGTGGAGGGACAGCGCGAGACGTCGGTCGACAAGCCCGCGGTGCTCGGCGAGGGCACCGTCAACATGCGGCACAACATCGTGATGCTCTGCAACGAGCCCCTCCAAGGCGATCGCTCGTTCTGGGAGGTCGCGTGGGCCATGTTCTTCGGGTGAGGCGATGAAGCGGATCGAGCCCACCCCGACCGAGCCCACGCGCGCATCGCCCGACCGCGCGCCGCGACGACGCAAGCGTCGTTGGCCGTTCATGCTGCTGATGCTCGCGTTCGCGGGCGTGCTCGGCGGCGGCGGCGTGTATCGACGTGCAGAGGCGCAGCTCTCGGAGAGCCTGAACGACCTCGGCGTGCAGATGATGCACTACGACGGCGCGACCGATCAGCGCGCGCCCCACGACCTCGTGATCAACGGACAGACGCTCCTGATGAGCAGCGGCTCGACGAACCACTCCGCCGCCCAGGTGCTCGACCACTTCGAGGCGCGCTGCGCGGACATGGACGGCGGGATCGCGGAGCAGCTGGCGCAGCTGCGCGCGGACCACCCCGAGGCGCCTCCCCCGGAGCGGCCGTCGATGCTGCGCACGCCGACGATCCGCAACGACAACCACACTTCCCATGGCCACTCGGGCTACGTCGCCTGCATCGACCTCGGCGCAGAGTCCGTGAGCGTCGCCGAGCTCTCGGCGCGGCTGCGCCGCTACGGCACGTCGCACGACATCGGCGACATCGGCGAGATCCGCTACGTGTTCGTCGAGGAGTCCGAGCCGGAGGCCGGGCGCGATACGCCGCGCAGCCACTTCGTCGCGCTGTGGAGCGACGGCAGCTTCGACCTCGACCGCATGTTCCCGACCGAGGGCGACGTGCCGGGGCGCGACCCGGCCGGGATGACCCGACCGCCGGCATCGCGCCGGGTGCTCCAAGGGTTCGAGCGCGGTCAGCCCCACACGATGACCGTCTACGAGACCACGGAGGACGAGGCCGACCTCGAGCGCTTCTTCGTGCAGCAGCTGCCGGCCGACGGCTGGTCGCTCACGGCGGCACCGCGCGACACGCGCGACCCGACGGGCGGCGCGGCCCCGACGACGTTCGTGGCGGAGCGCGGCGACCGGATGGCGATCGTCGTATTGAACACGAGCCTGCGCACCGGCCGCGCGAGCGCCGCGATCTTCGAGACCCGGTGAGCGCCGCCCACGAGATCGCACCGTGGCTCGCCGCGCTCGCCATCGGGCTCGCCGGGTGCGCGGACCGCGAGCCCGAGGTCACGCCCATCGCGGTGAGCGGCGCTCCGGCGCCGGAGGCGGAGCCTCCCTCGGAGCTCATCACGAACCCGCACGTCAACCTGCGGCCACGCACGGAGGAGGAGCGCCGTCGCGAGCTCGAGCGCCTCGAGCGATCCGGCCTCGACACGGGCGGGGGCGGCGGCGGCTCGCACACGCCGCACACCGCGGGCGACCTCGACCAGCGCGAGGTCGATCAGTACCGCACCGCGCTCGAGCGCGAGCAGGAGCGCGGCGCGACGACGAGCGACGATCCATGCGATCAGCTGCGCGCACAGACGAACGCCGCGATCCGCGCGGGCCACCGTCCCGGCGAGCCCTCGCCCGAGCTGCCGAACCGAGGACACGTCCGCGCACCGTGCTTGGAGCTCTCGGCCGCGATGAGGCAGTGCTTCGATCGCGCGTACGCGCGGACTCACCGCGAGGAGTGCATGGAGCAGATCGGCGACATGACCCGCGTGGGTCGCCGAGAGGCGCGCGTCGCGCGGAACGACCTCGCCGCCGCCCGCGAGAACGGGGGCACCCTCGCCCCCCCGCCCGAAGCCGCGGTGGACGACGACGAGGAGCTCCCCGCGTTGCCGAGCTCGCTGTTCGAGGGCGAGCCCGCAGCGCGCGAGTAACGCCGACGCCCCGCAACACGAATCGCGGGGTGGAGCGCTCGCCCGGACCCGCGGTTGACCGCTCCGGCGCGGCGTGACAGGTCTCGCGCCTTACTACTTGTCTTCGTTCGGAGGTTCCCATGCGCTCCCTCTCGCTCCGGGAGTCGCGCCTGATCGTGGCGGCGATGGCCGCCCTCGGGTGCGGCGCCCCCGCTGGCTCGTCGACCCCCTCGTCGCACGACGCCGCTCCGATCCAGCCCGCGGCGATCCCTCTGGATCTCGAACGAGCCCGGCTCGCGCTCGACGGCACGGTGGCGACGTCGCGCGAATGGCCGGAGCTCGCCGAGGCCCACCCGTGCATCCTGGTATTCTCCGAAGCGCGCGAGTACGCCTTCGATTGCGTCGCGTCCCACACGCCCGGCGCGGCTCCCGTCGACCACGTTCGCGACGTCCGCGCGTGGGACGATTCGCTCCACATCGCCGGGCGTGTCCTCCCCTACGAGCAGATCGCCGGCTCCTGGGTCGGTCGCGCCTTCGTATACACGGAGGCGGACCCACGTACCGAGTTCGCTCGCGAGCAAGCCGTCTTCGCGATGCAGTCGTTGAGCTCGCTCGTCGCGCATCACCCGGCGTTCGACGAGTCGACCACGACCGAGGAGTGGGCGTCGATCTTCGTCCACGAGCACTTCCATACCGCGCAGCTCGCGCACCCGTCGGTGCAGGCGGCCTTCGCGCGGACGCTCGCGGGCGGCGCGTCGGTCGACAGCCTCGACCATCGCACGCTGGCGGCGTTCGCCGCCGAGCGGCCGGTGCTCCGCGCGAAGCTCGACCGCGAGCACGAGACGTTGGCGGCGGCGTTGCGCCGCGCCGAGCTCAGCCCCGAGGACGCGCGGTCGGCGCTCTGCGCGTGGCACCGCCTCCGAGCCGAGCGGGTGCGCGACCACGCCGACGAGCTCCGCTCCGCCACCGCGCTCGACCTCGACACGTTCGAGGCGCTCCAGCTCTTCCTCGAGGGGACCGCGCGCTACGTCGAGACCCGCTATCTCGTGCGCGGGACCTCATCCGTCGCGCCCAGCGACGACCCCTCGTTCCATGCGTTCGAGACGTTCGCGGGGCAGAGCTTCGCGGAGCTCGAGCGCACACACCCGTACCTCACCGGGCTCGGCTCGAGCTACGTGTACAACCTCGGGTCCCTCGTCGCGATGCTCTTGGATCACGCGCAGCCGGGATGGCGCAGCGAGGTGTTCGAGCACGAGGGATGGCTGGTCGGCCTCGCCGGCTCGACGTGCGAGGAGCCCGCGGGCTGAGGCCCGCGAGTCGGATCACTCGTACGCGTAGCGCGCCGCTTGGAGCGGCATCGTCGCCTCGCCCTGCAGCAGCTTGTAGCGCGCGCCGCGGAGCGACGTGAAGTTCAAGAGCTCGGACGACGCCGCGCTGTCGAGCTCCTCCGCCGCGTCCCCGTCGCGCGCGTGCCGATCGCGGGACAGCTGGATGCGGTCCATGCGCTGGCGCGCGGTGTTGTGATCGATGCGGCCGTCCGCGAGATCGCGAAGGATGTTGTCGACCAGGATCCCGAGGTCGCCGTAGCGGAGCGCAGGGTAGCTCTCGCACATCAAGCGGTTGATCAGCGGCACGCCGCAGTGGAACGCGTAGGTGACGCGCGTGGTGACCTGGTCGCCGTAGGCGAACGAGCTGCGGAAGCTGCTCGAGTGCGGCCCGTCGGGGAACGTCACGCTCATCGCGGCCGCGTTGTACGCGCCAGCGCCCATCGACGCGCGGCATCCGGGATCGTCGAGCGCGGTGCGGACCGAGTCGGTCTCGTAGAGCTGGTCGAAGCTCGGGCTCACCGCGAGGAGCGGGAAGCTCGCCGCCTGACGGATCGCGGCGAGGCGCGGGCCGCCGCGCGGCGTGCCGAGACCGGCGAGCGGGGTCGGGCAGTCGAGGCCGAGGATCGTGGCGAGCGGGTCGCGCACCTCGGCGCTCCCGTCGCTGTCGATCTGCAGTCGATCCGCGCCGTCGTAGCGCGACTCCTCGTCGTCGATCACGACGATCGCGGCGCGCACCGCGCGGGAGGCCGCGTGCTGCACCACGAGGTCGGCCGCCGACATGAGCGACCACTGCACGAGCCCGAGGAAGAACGTGAACAGCGGAAGGAACGCGATCAGGAACTCGACGTACGCGGCGCCGCCTTGCCGGTCGTGGACGGGATCGATCGGTCCGCGCGCGATCACAGGAACACCTCACGATGATGGCCGGAGACCGCGATGAACGCGCCGAGCGCGACCGCGGCGCCGAGCCGGATGCGGTGCATCAGGGCGGACGCCATCGGCCGCCGGAATCGCTTGGGGAGCACGGGGCCCACGCCGATGAGCAGCGAGTTGAGGAGCCCGCTGAGGAGGCGACCGTTCCACGCGAGGTAGCCGAGCGCATAGATCGACGCGCAGATCAGCGCGAGCAGCTCGACCTCGAGGCCGACGTAGACGCCGCCGACCGCGCCGAGCGCGGCAAACAGCTTGACGTCGCCTCCCGCCATCCCTTGGCGGTAAAAGATGACCAGCGGCACCAGCGCGCAGAACAACATGCCGACGATCGACGCGAGCAGGCCGTGGGCTCCGTCGGTCACCCCGTGCACGATCGGCGCGCCGATGAGCAGGGGATAGGTCAGCCAGTTCGGGATGACGCCCTTGCGGACGTCGGTGAACGCAGCGACGAGCACCGTGGCGAGGATCACCGCGTGCGCGAGTGTCTCAGTCTCCCTGCCCGTCTCGAACATCGACGCGCCGTACGGCTACGGCGCCGAGTCCGTCGGGAGGGTGCCCACCATCTGATCGGCGCCGCCGACCTTCTCCTTCACCGTCTCGCCGAACTTCCTCCAGATGGCGAAGCCGACGACCGCGATGAGGCAGAGGATGATGATGTACTCGACGGTGGTGAGACCGCGCTCGTCGCTCAACAGGCCGTGGAGGTGTTCAGACTTCTTGATCTTCATGTGCATCCTCACGGGATCGGGAGTGAGAGAACCATCTGAGCGAAGCGATAGAGCTTGAGCAACGGGACGCCGAGCGACAAGACCGAAATCGCACCGACGATGGTGACGAGGGTGAGGAGCGCGACGTATTCGACGAAGACGACGCCCGACGCCGAGGACCACAAAGTCCGGGCCGAGGGGGTCCCTCCCGAGGGGTTGTCGGAAACGAGGCGCATCGCCGCTCAGCCTACCACGCCGGCCCGCGACCACGAAGGTCGGGGGAAACGATCCCGTGAGGGGGCGTGCGATGGACGTGCCACCGGCGATCCCGGAGGGTGCTGTCGATCCGAGTCGGCACCTTCGGCTCCGACCGGAGACGCGTAACCCCAGCCAGACCGGGGATTCGCGCCAACTTGGCGCGGTCAGCGAAAGCTGGCCGCGAGCGCACCCAGCTCGATCGCGACGCGCCGACGCTGGCCGACGCTGGCGCGGGGGCTCAGCGCCTCGAGCGCCTGGCCGATGCGGCGGGCGACCCGGGCGCGAACGGCGAGGCGCGGCGCAGCGGCGATCTCCACCCGACCCTCGACGCGCTCGGCATGCCCGATCAGCGCGACCGACGCGGCCGCGCCGTCACCGCGCTCCATCGCGGTGGCCGCCGCGTCGAGGCTCGCGCGGAGATCCGCGTCGAGCACCGCGCCGAGCGCGCCCGCGTCCGACGCGAGGACCGCCTGCGGTCCGACCGAGACGCTGAGCTCGCGGCGCGCCGACCTCGCCGTCCCGCCGGGCGAGCGGTAGTCGAGCGTCGCGGCGCCCACCGTCATGGCGCGCGCGCCGGCGGGGACGCGGACCCGCACGACGAGCTGACGGCTCTCCAGCGCGTCGAGGAACGGGATCGAGAGGGTCACGCCGGTGGCGGTGCGCACGGCGCGCGCCGATTCGGACTCGACGCCGAGCACCTCGACGCCCGGTTGCAACGCGACGTGCATCCGTACATCGAACGCGGCCGGCGCCGCGTGCGCCGCGACCTCGCCGACGAGGCTCCCCGCGAGGTCGCTCGCCTCGGCCGCCACGTGGTAGCTGCCGTCACCCTCCGCCGCGATCGCGCGGAGGAGGCCCGCGTCGAACTGGCTGCCGAGGCCGACCACGCTGGTGCGACAACCGCTCGTGCGCAGCGAGCCGCGCGCCATCGCGCCGAGCTCGTCCGCCTCGAACGCGCCGTGGCTCGGGACGCCGTCGCTGAGGAGCACGACGAGCGCGCGCCGACCCGCGCCGGGGTGCGCGGTCTCCGTTCGGTACGCGACGGAGAGCCCGGCCTCGATGTTCGTGCCACCGCCCACGTGGATCTCGCGCAGCGAGCCGCGCGCGGCGCGCCCGTCACCGACGCGAGCCAGGGGGAACGCGGTCACCGCGCCCGACGCGTACGCGACGATCTCGATCTCGTCGTCGGCGCGGAGCTGACCGACGAGCGCGCGCGCCGCGTCGAGGACGCGCTCCCAGCTCGACTGCATGGAGCTGCTCGCGTCGATCACGAGGTGGATCCGGATCGGCGCGCGCGCCGGGGAGGTCGCGCTCGGCGAACCGCCGGTGACCCCGACCACGATGCGCGTCTCGCCGCCCGCGCGGGGCAACGTTTCATGCTCGAGCGAGGCATAGCCGCGGACCGACCCATCGGTGGAGAACGCGACGCTCGGCGCCGGCGGCGACGGCGCGGCGCCGAGCGCGCGAAGATCGGAGAGCCGCACGCGGACCCCGTCGACGACCACGCCGCCCTCGAGGAGCCCGTCGAGCGACGGCGCGCGACCTCCTAGCCCGCTCACCCCCGGACCCGCACCCGCGACGCGCACCTCGTAGCCGGCGAGCCCGTCGGCGCCGCTCGCACCGCCCGCGCCGCTGCCCGCCGAGCCCGCGCCCGCGGCGCCGCCGCTCGCGATCCCGCTCGGCCGGCTCGCGCTCGCGCCGACGCCGCTTCCGCTCGCACCGCCGCTCCCGCTCGCGCCGCCGCTCCCGCTCGCGCCGCCGCTCCCGCTCGCGCCGCCGCTCCCGCTCGCGCCGCCGCTTCCGCTCGCGCCGCCCGCGCCGGAGTCGATCGCGCCGCCGCCGCTCGCGCCGCCGCTTCCGCTCCCGCCGCCGGCGACTACGACGTCTACGTTCGTTCCACCGTTCACGCGCGCGTTTCCGTCAAGCGCGGTGCCGCCGCCGAAGCGGGTCAGCGAGGCTTCGGAGGCTCCGTCGACGTCGACGCTGGCTACCGCGCCGCCGCCTCGGACGGACCCGTCCTCCGCGAAGCCGCCCTCCATCACGAAGCCGGCCGAGGCCGCCTGCTCGACGATCACGAGGCCCGTGGCCTCCGCCTGGGCCGTCGCCGAGCCGCGCACCGTGACCGAGGCGACCGCGGGGCCCTCCTCGAACATGATCGCGCCACAGCCAGCGCCGGAGAGCGACAGCCAGGCGACGCCGCCGACGAGCGACGCGCGACGCGCCGCGAGAAGGAAACCTCGTTGAGTCATGGGGAGCTCCGTGGCCCATAGGGGGGCCGAAGGACGGTGGGCCCGGGGGGATGCGCGGGACCTCGGCCCCCGGCACCAGAAACCGTCGTGCCAAGCATCGAGCCCGCTCGATCCGCACCCGATCCCTCGCGCGTGTGCACGCGAGGCCACATCGAGCCGTGAACGCGGCTCCACATCGTCGGGTTTGGGCGAACGGGCACGCCTCTGATACGCGGCCTCGCGGCAGCGGATTCAGGCCGGGGACGCGCGCTTTACGAACCCATACACGAGCGCGCCGGCCAGGATCGTCGCGCACCCCGCGAGGGGCACCCGTGGATCGGCCTTCACCGACCACACGATCATCCACCCGGTGCCGAGGACGAACAACGCGGGCGTGAGCGGGTAACCCCACACGTGGTACGGCCGCGCGAGGTCGGGGCGGCGCCACCGAAGGACGAACACGCCGAGCACGGTGAGCCACGCGAAGACGGACAGCGTGAAGCCGATGTACTCGAGGAGGTTCGCAAAGCTCGATGTCAGCGCGAGCGCGCAGGAGCCGACGCCGGACAGCAGCACCGCCGAGGTGGGCCCCCCCGCCGCGCGGCGCGCGAGGAGCGCGAGCGGACCGTGGTCGCGGCCCATCGCGTCGAGCACGCGCGCGCCGGTCAACGTGAGGGCGCCGACCGTGGAGACGAGGCCCCACGCGATGATCGCGCTGAGACCGCGGGCCGCTCCGTCGCCGAACAGGTGCTCCGCCGCGATGTGCGCGACCTCGATCTGACCGGTGAGCTCGGCCGCCGGCGCGCCCCCGAGGAACACCGCGTTGAGCGCCACGTAGAGGACGACCACCACCAGCGTGCCGCCGAGGAGCGCGCGCGGCACCGAGCGCTCGGGGTCTCGCAGCTCGCCCGCCACGTAGGCCGCCGCGTTCCATCCGCTGTAGGAGAAGCTCACGTAGACGAGCGCGACGGCGAACGCCGGGGAGAGGCACGCGTCCCAGAGCGGGCGCTCCGAGTACGCGAGGCGCGCCGGATCGACGGAGCCGAGACCCATCACGATGAACGCGGCGATGAGCACGAGCTTGACGACCGTCAACAGATCTTGAGTAACTCGACCGGCCCCCGGCCGGGCCGCGTGGAGGATCGTCATCACCACGAGCAGGGCGAGGGCGGACACCGTCTCGAACGCGATGGGCGGCGCCTCGACCGGAGCGAGCGACTTGTGGAGGCTCGCCCAGCCGAGCCCCTCCGCGAGCTCGGGCCACGCCGCGCGGAGGAACTCTCCGAATGCGAGCGCGCACGCCGCGTTGGCGGCCACGAATCCCACGACGAACGAGACGAGACCCGAGGCGAAACCGAGCGCGGGGTGGTAGACCGTACCGAGCAAGTGGTATTCGCCGCCGTTCTTCGGCAGCGCGGCCACGAGCTCCGCGTAGGAGAGCGCGCCGCATACCGCGAGGATCCCGCCGGCCGCCCACGCGAGGAGCACCGCGGGCACGGAGTGGAGGTCGGCGAGCAAGAGCCCGCTCGAGGCGAACACGCCCGTCCCGACCATCGACGCGATCGCGAGCAGCGCCGCGGTGCGCGTCCGGATCGGTCTCTCGTTCTCGACGGGCTCGGTCACGGGGCCGCGAGGGTGGCTCACAGCGCCGGTCGAGGCCGCCGCTCGCGCGCGAGGGCCCCGAAGATCGCCTCCAACCCGGCGCGGATCGCGGTGTCCGCGTCGCCGTCCACACGATAGCCGCTGCGCGCCGCGCCCGCGACGTCGAGCCACACGGTCAGGCGGACGCCGGACGGAGCGCGCAGACGGAGCTCCACGCGCTCGGACCCGGTCGCGGCGAGCTCCTCCCACGCGAGCGAGCCGAACGGCGCGCTGCCGCGGAGACGCGCGAGCGCACCGACGAGCGGCGGCGCGAGCCCCGGAGTGAGATCGGGACCGATCGGCGCGATCGGAGACCCGAGCTCCGCGAGCGCGTGCGCGAGCTCAGTCAGCCCGACGGCGTCGACGGCCCCCGCGTCGAATCGCTCGACCCCGAAGCCGGCGTAGCGTCCGTGCGATCCGCGTAGCTCCGGCCCGACGTGGAGGCGGAGCGCGCCGCGCGTCAGCTCGATCGTTCGCTCGGAGAGCGCGCGGATGGACCAGCGGTCGTCGAGCGCGACGCGGAGCGCACCCTCCGCCCACACCGCGAACAGCCTTCCCCTCGGGTCGTGATCGCGAAGCGTGAGCGCGTCGATCGGCACGAGCTCCTCGGTGCCGTAGAAGCGCGCGTAGGTCTCGAACACCCCGCTGCATCGCGCCTCCATGACGCAGCGCGCACACGACGCGGGCTTGAGCTTGTCCCGCCGCTTGACGAGGTACTTGTTCCACGGCCGGCTGAGACGGTCGTCGCCCTCGATCGCGATCGTGTCGGTGCGCTCGCCGTCGTGATGGATCCACGGCGCGAGATCCGGAGCGACGCAATACGGCAGGTTGCCGACGTTCACGTCGAACCCGTCCGGGAACGCGCGGACCATCGCGCGGAACGGCGCCGCCAGATCGGAGTAGCGCGGGAGCGTGTCGCGCAGCTCCTCTTCGGTCCGCTCGCCCGCGTCGAGCGGCCGCATCATGTCGAGGTGGAGCTGGCGGACGCCGTACGGGAGGAGGAGCGGCGCGAAGGCGGCGACGTCCTCGTAGTTCGAGCGCACCACGCACATGTTCACCGTGATGCGCTCGCCCCGGGCGCGGAGGTTCTCGAGCGTGCGCACGATGCGACCGAACGAGCCGGGCTTGCGGGTGGTCCGCTCGTGGCTCTCGCACGTCGCTCCCTGGATCGAAATGCGCCACGTGAAGCGACCGCCCGTCTCGCGGATCGCGTCCACGAGCTCCGGACGCGCGGTCTTCGCGCCATTGGTGAAGAGGACGATCTCCTCGAAGCCGAGCGCGACCGTTTCACGCAGGATACGAAGGAACTCCGGCTGAAGCGTCGGCTCGCCGCCGAGCAGGGTGATCTTGGTGTGGCCGAGCTCGCGCGCCTGGCGGATGCGCGCGAGGATCGGATCGGCCGGCATGGGCCCCGCCTGCCCCATCTGCGTGCGCTGGCCGCTGACGCAGAAGACGCACCGGTTGTTGCACATGTGGCCGAGCTGGATCTCGACCTGCCGCTCGGGCTCCACGCTCCCATGCTAGCAGGCCGCCCGAAAACCAGCCTGCACCGCCGCTCCGAGCGGTGACCGCCGATCGCCCGATGTGCGCAATACCGTTGCGAAACGGCCGCCGTCGTGCAACAAGGTGCCGGCTCGTGGGGGGCCCCCAACCAGTCTTCCACCGCGGGGAGAGAGAGATGGCGAGCACCCGGAAGGGCAAGAAGGCGGCGAAGGGCAAAGCCAAGCGCGCCCTCGCAGCGAAGCCAAAGGCGGCGGCCAAGCGGTCCACGGCGAAGCCAGCGGCCAAGAAGGCGAGCAAGAAGGCTTCGTCGAAGAAGGCCCCCGCCAAGAAGGCCCCCGCCAAGAGCGCCGGGGCCAAGAAGACGTCCACCAAGAAGGCCCCCGCCGCGAAGAGCGGCTCGGCCAAGAAGACGTCCACCAAAAAGGCCCCCGTGCAGAAGACCGCGGCGAAGAAGGCCCCCGTGAAGAAGGCGGCGGAGAAGAAGGCCGCCGACGCGAAGGCCCCGGCCAAGAGCGCCACCGCCGACTCACCTGTGCCGGCCAAGAAGGCGCCTGCGCCGGCCAAGAAGGCGCCTGCGCCGGCCAAGAAGGCGCCCGCCCCCGCCGAGCCAACCTCCGCCAAGGCGAAGGGCGCCGCCGCGGTGACGAAACCGCCCAAGGCGGCGAAGGAAAAGAAGGCGAAGAAGGACTTGGACGAGATGCCGCTCCCCACCCACGTGGGGCCGCGCGACTACGCCGCACACCCCGACGCCGACCTCACGCTCGGCCAGCTCGACCTGCTCTACAACAAGCTGGTCGACGAGCGGGCTCGCAAGGTCGCCGAGCTCGAGCGCCATATGGAGGAGGCCCTCGGGGAAGCGGGCGTGATGCCCGACGAGACCGACATGGCGCAGCGTCACACGGAGCAGGCCTACCTGATCCGGTTCGCCGACAAGGAGCGGAAGCTCCTCAACGAGATCGAGCGCGCGCTCAACAAGATGCGGCGCGGCGAGTACGGGGTGTGCGAGGGAACCGAGGAGCCGATCGGCTTCAAGCGCCTCGAGCTGCGCCCATGGACCCGCTACAGCGTCGCGTACAAGGAGCAGATCGAGCGCGAGCGGAGCCAGCACCGGCGCTGAGTCCGTGCTCCGGCCCCTTGCGCGGTTCGGGGACTTCGCTATCACTCAGACCCCCGCTCGGGCGGCGGGCGATCGCTTCGCGATCACCAGGAGGCAGCAATATGCGTGAGATGATCCGCCTCGTGTCGACCGCCGACACCGGCTACCACTACTACACGACCAAGAACAAGCGGACCAAGCCGGAGAAGATGAAGATCAAGAAGTTCGATCCGGTCGTCCGCAAGCACGTCGAGTTCGTCGAAAAGAAGATGCCAAGCCCGAAGGCTTGAGCGGCTCGATGAGGCGCTGCCCGGACCGGGCGTCCCGAGCGAGGGCGCCCCGAGCGAGGGCGCCCCGAGCGTGAGGGCGCGCCCCCAGGACGCACCGCTCGACCGAGCGGCGCGCGAGGGGCGCGATCCGCGCAGCCGTCGGAGTCTCGCCC
The DNA here is from genome assembly GCA_050186575.1 of Sandaracinaceae bacterium. Classification (GTDB taxonomy): domain Bacteria; phylum Myxococcota_A; class Polyangia; order Polyangiales; family Sandaracinaceae; genus JAUHXR01. The sequence continues at coordinate 24,844 of JBFWYI010000086.1, forward strand.
GCGTCCTCCGCGCGACGCTCGCGGTCGCCTTCACCGCGAGCGCGCTCGGCGCGACGCTCTTCGGCGCCGCGACGGCGAGCGCGCAGCGTCAACACACCGTGCGATCGGGGCAGTCGCTGTCGCGGATCGCACGGCGCTACCACGTCGACGTGTGGGACCTCGCACTCGCGAACCGCATCCGTCCCGAGCACGTGCTGCGGCCGGGCGAGGTGCTCGACGTCCCCGCGCGGGGCGTGACCTACGTGCGGCCAGGTCAGACGCTCTCGCAGATCGCGCGCGCCCACGACTGCAGCGTCGAGGAGCTGCGCCGGTTGAACCGGCTGCGCGGTGGCCTCCGAGCGGGTCGGCGGCTCGTCCTCCCCGGTTACGACGCCGCGGCCGAGCACGCGCCGCGCGAATGGGGTGAGCCCAGCTCGCCGGGCCAGGTCCGCATCCGTCGCCATCACGACGTCGTGACGATCCAGCTGCTCGACGCCGAGCGCCGGGTCACCCGCGAAGGCCTCGAGCAGCTCGGCGAGCTGATGCGGCGCCACGAGGACGACCCGGTCGAGCTGCCGCACCCGCGGCTCGTTCACCTCCTCGCGACGATCTCGGATCACTTCGGCGGCCGCGAGATCACGCTGGTCAGCGGGCGGCGCGAAGCGGGCGGCTACACACGCGAGTCGAGCCGACACACGTCGGGACAAGCGACGGACATCCGAGTGGCCGATGTGCCGCGCCGCGAGCTCTGGGATTACTGCCGCACGCTCGGCAAGACAGGTTGCGGCTTCTATCCGCGCAGCACGTTCGTCCACGTCGACGTGCGCGCGACCGCCGCCCAGTGGGTCGACTGGTCCGCCCCGCGCGGCCGCCCCCACTACGGCAACCTACGCCGGCCGTGGCCGCGCCTCTGTCGCAACCCGCGCCGTCGCACCCACCCCGCGTGTGCGCGCGAGGGTCGCCGCGTGACCCGTCCCGACGAGGTGCCCGAGGAGGTCGTGCTCACCGCGGAGGCGCTCGCGCTCGTCCCGGTCGTCCCGACCGTCGACGTCGAACCGCCCGAGATCGACGAGTACGAGACGGCAGAGGACGAAGAAGAGACCGACGGGGTCGTCGGCGCCGCCACCGCGTCGAGCGCGACGGCGAGCGCGCCGATCATCGACTGAGGCATCGTCGCCGAGCCGGCGCGCGTCCGTCGCTCGTCGATCAGCCCGGCGTGATGCCCGCCGCCGTCGCGATCGCGCGCAACGTGGGCACGCGCAGGCCCGCGCGGTCCGCGACGTCGAGCGCGCGCGCGAGGCGAGCGGGCGCGGTGCGGCCGGTGCAACCGTGGTCGGGGTCCGCGAGGAGCGCGTCGACCAACGCATCGAACAGGGCCGGTCCGTCGACCGGAGCACGCACGCGGGCGCGCTGGATCTCGAGGACCTCCTGCGCGACGTCACGCGCGAGCTGACGATGCTCGCGCCAGAGCTGCGACGTGGTGCCGCCGACGCGCAGCCCCGCGATGTTCGTCGTCAAGATGTAGAGATTCTTCTTGACGAGCTCGAACGCGAGCTCCGAGGCGGGGACCTCCACCGCGTCGATGCGAACCGCGCCGAGGGCGCGCACCGCCAGCCCGGCGCGCGGGCCTCCGATCGGCGTCGGCATCAACACCTTGAGGGGCTTGTCGCGCTTCTTCTCGAACCAGACGCTCGCCACCGTCGGCTCGAGGATCCCGTAGGCCTCCCAGTCGCTCGGCACGAGCTCGTTCTGTACGAGGAGCAGCCGATCGCTCCACTCGTCGGGCACCGCGTCGAGGACGGGCGCGAGATCGCGCTCGCCGACCGCGACCACCACCAGCTCCGGCGCGCTCAGCGTGCGCGCGCGTTCCTCGGGGTCCATCGCGCGGGTGAGCGGCTCGACCGCGTGCCCGGCCCGCAAGAAACCGTGCGCGAAGACGCCGCCGACCTCGCCGATGCCCCAGACGACGATCATCGACGCACGCGAGGCTTCGTCGCGACGACGAGCTTGGCCGCCTTGAACGGTCGCTCGAACGCCCCGTGATGAACCTCGACGTCGAGCCCCATCGCCTCACACAGCCAGCGGGCTCCGGGGAGCAGGAACGTGAGGTAGTACATGATGAACTCGGGCTTGATGAGCGCGTTGCGCACCCGCATCACCCCGTTGAACGACCGCGCGATCCAGCGCGACGGCGAGTAGATCGGCGGCATCTCGGACGTGATGAACACGAACCTCCCGCCGGGCGCGAGGACCCGCGCGACCTCGCGGACGAAGCGCGGCTCGTCGTGCTCGAGGATGTGGCCGAACGCGCCGAAGCACGTCGCGAGGCCGAAGCTCCCGTCGGCGAACGGGAGCGAGAGCGCGTCCCCCTGCACGAATCGGATCGCGGCGGTGCCGCCCGCGTCCTTCGAGCGTCGGCGCGCCTCCTCGAGCATCCCGCGGCTGCGATCGATGCCCACGATCTCCTCGGTGGAGAGCGGTCGAAACCAGCGGAGCCCCGCGCCTGTACCACAGCAAAGGTCGATGCCGCGCTCCACCGTGCCGCCGCGCTCCGCGATGCTCGCCGCGCGCTCGAGCAACACGTCGGGTGTGCGAAACGGGGTGTGATCGAACTTCGAAGCGATGAGGTCGTAGCCGCGATCGGTCGAGCTGAGCGCCTGCTCGGCGAGCTCGCGCAGCGACGGGCCATCGGGGTGGAACATGCGGCCGACCATAGCAAGCCGGGGTGACCTCGGCCCGGCGAGTGGGCTATGAGGCGAGGATGGGGGGGAGAGGTGCCGTCCTGCTCGCAGCCGCGCTCGCGCTGCTCGCACCGCGCCCCGCGGCGGCCCAGGAGCGGCTCGCGTTCGCGTGGACCGCGCCCCCCGAGTGCCCGACCCGCGAGCGGGTGCTCGACGAGATCGCGCGCCTCCTCGGCGGGGAGATCCCGGACGGAGATCCGCTGATCGTCGAGGGCGCAGCGAGAGCCGACCCCGCGGGGTTCGCGCTGACGCTGCGGACGCGCGCGCAGGGCGAGGACGGCGCCGCGCTCGACGGGACGCGCGAGCTCGACGGCGCGTCCTGCGACGAGCTGAGCGATGCGGCCGCGCTCGTGGTCGCGCTGATGATCGACCCACAGCGCGTCGCCGAAGCGAGCGCGGTGAGTGAGGAGCCGGCGGAGGTCGAGAGCGACGCGGACGTGGAGGGCCTGGTCGAGCCGCCGCCGCTCGAGGACGCGGAGCGCTCGCGCGCAGCCGAGCTCGACTCGCCGTCCGAGCGAGCTCGGGCGGAGCCGTACCGATCCGCTCGACCCGCTGCGTCGGACGACCGGCTGCGCGCGCTCGTCGGGGTCGCTGGAGGGCTCGACGTCGGCACCGTCCCCGGTCCCGCGGGATGGCTCGCCATCGAAGGAGGGCTCGGCGTTCCGCTCATCGACGCCCGCCTCCGGATCGGGGTGGTCCTGCCGCAGACCGCGCAGCGCGCCTCCGAGGGCGCGCGGATCACGTCGGTCAGCGCGGACCTGCGCGCGTGCGTCCACCCGTTCGAGGAGGTGCGCGGGCTCATGGCCTGCGGCGGGGCGATCGTCGGGGTGAGCATCGCCGAGGGGTTCGGGTTCACGCGCTCGGAGACCGGCGTGGGCACGTTCGCGGGCGGTCTCGTGAGCCTCGGCGCCGAGCTCACGCTCGCGGACTGGCTCGGGGTGGGCATCGACGCCATGCTGATCATCCCAGCAAATCCGCTGCGTTACGCGACGCGAGACGCGATGGAGACGATCCTCTATAGCCAGGAGCCGGTCTCGGGGCGCTTCAGCCTCACGGCCGACGCGCACTTTTGAAGACGGATCTCCCGGTGGGCGGCCACGCAGGCGAGATGGGTGCGGCGGCGGCGTGGGGCGCGGGCTTGGACGAGCCGAAGAGCGTCGAGCGTGCGCCGTCGGTCCGCCTCGAGGAGATCTACGACGCGTGCTTCGACTTCGTGTGGCGGAGCGCGCGGCGGATGGGCGTGGCCGAGGCGCACGCGGACGACGTGGTGCAAGAAGTGTTTCTAGTTGCACATCGCAGGCTCGCCGACTTCGAGGGCCGCTCGAGCGTCCGCACGTGGCTGTTCGGCATCCTGTTGCGCGTGGTGTCCGACCATCGCCGCACGCTGCGGCGCAAGGGCGGGCTCTCGCCGCTCCCCGACACGCTGCTCCCCGAGAGCCTGCGCGCGCCGAGCGAGCACGGCCCGGCCGAGCGCATCGAGCAGCGCCAGCGCGTCGAGCTCCTGCATCGTTTGTTGTCGACGCTCGACGAGGAGCGGCGCGCGGTGTTCATCCTGGCGGAGCTCGAGCAGATGAGCGCGCCCGAGATCGCCGACGCGCTCGACCTCAAGCTCAACACCGTGTACTCGCGGCTCCGCGTCGCGAGACAGAAGTTCGACGAAGCGCTCGCCCGCCATCGGGCGCGGGAGGACCGACCATGACGGGCGACCCGAGCGATCCTGGGCTCTCCGACGACGCGCGCGCGTTCCTCGCGGACGTGCGCGGTGCGGACGGCCCCAACGACGTCGATCGCGCGCGCGTGAAGCGCGCGGTGATGGCGTCCATCGTGGGCGGCGCGTCGATCGCCGCCTCGGGCGTCGCGTCGGGGACGGCCGCGGCCTCCGCCACCGCGCTGGGCGCGGCCGGGCTCTCGATGACGGCCAAGGTCGCGATCGCCGTCGTGGCGCTCGCCGCGATCGGCGTCACCGCGGCGGTCGCGCCGTCGGTGTTCGAACCGGCTCCGACGGCCCCGATGGATTCCGCACGGGTCATGGACACGCCGGATCCGGTCGGCGCGACCGAGCCCACCGACGCCATCGAGACGCGCGTCGCGGTCGACACGGTCGACAGCATCGACACGGTCGACAGCATCGGCACGGTCGAGACGGCCGCCGAGGCGCCGAGCGTCGGCCCGGCGAGCCTCGAGATCGCCGTCGCGCCGCACCACCAGCCGGTCGCTTCGCCGAGCGCGGTCGCCGAGATCCCGCGAGCGCCGCTGGCCACGCGCTCGGCGCGCGTCGCGCCGTCAGCCGAGGTCGCGGTGCCGACCCCCGACCACCCGACGCGTCCGGACGTCGCGGCTCCCGGCGCGCCGAGCCCGCTGGCCGACGAGCTCGGGGTGATCCGTCGTGCGCAACAAGCGTTGCGGAGCGGAGACCCCGACGCCGCGCTCGCGCTCCTCGCCGATCACGAGGCGCGCTATCCGTCCGGGGTCTTGCGCGAAGAGCGGGAGGCCGCGCGCGTGGTCGCCCTCTGCGACGCGGGACGCGCCGACGAAGCGCGCACCCGCGCCGCGCGGTTCCTGCGCGAGCACCCGCGCAGCCCGCTGGCCGGCCGCGTCCGCGCGGCGTGCCCTGCGCAGTGATCGCTACGTCGGCCGAACGGAGCGGCCCTCGGCGGTGCGGAGCACGAACGCTTCCACTTCGTCGGCCGGGAGCGGCCTCGCGAAGTAGTAGCCCTGCACCTCGTCGCACCCCATCCCCTCGAGCGCGGTGAGCTGCTCCGTCGTCTCGACGCCCTCGGCGAGCACGCGCAGCCCGAGCGAGTGACCGAGCGCGTGGATCGCCTCCGCGAGCGCGCGCGCTTGACCGCGCTGCGGCTCTTCGCCGTCGAGATCCTTCACGAACGCGCGATCGATCTTCAGCACGTCGACGGGCAGCCGCTGGAGGTACGACAACGAGGAGTAACCGGTGCCGAAGTCGTCGACGGAGATCCGCATGCCGAGCGTGCGCAGGCGCGAGAGCGTGTGGATCGCGAGATCGATGTCGTCCATCAGCGACGTCTCGGTCACCTCGAGCTCGAGGTGCGCGGGATGGAGCCCCGCCGTGTTCAGCACCGCCTCGGTGCTGCTCATGAAGTCCGGTCGCGCGAACTGGAGCGCGCTCACGTTCACCGACACCGACTCGATCGGCAGACCGCGCTCGACCCACCGCTTCATCTGGCGCGCGGCCTCGAGCAACACCCAGGCGCCGATCGGCACGATGAGGCCCGACTCCTCGGCCACCGGGAGGAAGTGCCCGGGGCTGATCATCTCGCCGTTGCGCCGCCATCGGATCAGGGCCTCGAGCGCGCGCACGCGCCGCGTCTTGAGATCGACCTTCGGCTGGTAGTGCAGCAGCAGCTCGCCCGCGCCGAGCGCGCGCCGCAGCTGCCGCTCGGTATCCCCGCGACGCTCGACGGCGCGGCGCAGCTCCTCGCTGAACGTCTCGATGCGGCCGCGCGTCCGCGATGACTTCGCGCGGTGGAGCGCGATCTCCGCGTAGCGCATGAGCGTGGTCGCGTCGCCCGCGTCGTCGGGGAAGCGCGCGATGCCGAGCGACGCGCTGACCGCGAGCTCGTAGCCGCGCACGTGGAACGGCGCGCGGATCGCCTGGGCGAGGCGGTGCGCGGTCGCGAGGCTCGCGTTGCCCCGCGGGCGACCGGCGAGGACGGCGTAGAACTCGTCGCCGGACCCGCGACCGATGAGGTCCTCGTCTTCCGTGCTGTCCACGAGACGCTCGGCGCACTGCCGCAAGAGATCGTCGCCCACGTCGCGCCCGAGCCAATCGTTGATGCGGCTGAAGCGATCGAGCGCGAGGATGACGAGCGCGACGCCGTTCTGGCGCCGCTGCGCGTCGGCGAGCGCGAGGCTGATCGGCGTGAGCAACATGCGGCGGTCGGGCAGACCGGTGACCGGGTCGTGCGAGCCATCGCGCAACGGCCACGCCGCTTCTTCCGCGGTCTGCCATACCGCCGAGTCCCCCGGCGGGCCGCTCACCAGCCCGGCCGGCGAGCCCAGGTTCGGCTCGAAGCCGCGGGCGACCTCGTCGCACAGGTACTGGAGCGAATGCAGATCGATGAACGCGACGTCCTCGCGCGGGACGGCGTCCGCCATGAGGAGCACCCCGACCTGTTCCTCGCCTCGGCGGAGGGGCGCGCTGATGAGCGCGCTCACGCAGAGCTCCGCAGGAAAGATTGCGCTCTCCGGCGCCGCGGGACCGCGGCCCACGATCTCGACGAGGCCGATCCCGTCGCGCTGCGCGCGCCAGGCGGGGACGTCCTCCGGCAGGAGCACGTCCGTCTCGGCGTGGGTGTGGAGCAAGCGCGCGCGCCCACCCTCGAAGCGGTAGACCGCGCCGATGGGGAACCGACACAGCGCACATGCCAACCGCAGCTGCGCGCGGAGTGACGCTTCGCCGTCCGGCACCGATTCAGGCTACCACGGACAGTTCCGCTCGCCGCGCCCGAAGTAGAGCGCGGCCGCGTCGAACGCGCCGCGATCCAGCCCCCCGAACGCGGACGGTGCTCAGCGCAGCGCGTCGACGAGCGGCGCGAGGATCGCGCGGACCGCCCGGCGCGCGGTGGGATGCTCGCGGATCGCGTCGGCGAGGTGGGGACCCACCGTCTCGTAGAGCGCGACCAACGCGCGGCCCGGTGCGTTCGTCGCGAGGTGCCGATCGCGGAAGCGGCGCAGGACGCGGATGTCTTCGGCGAACGGCGTGCCGTACGCGGCGGTCGCGACGAAGCACGGCGAGACGGTGGTGAACTCGATCGCCGGAGTGACGTACTCGGCGACCCCGATCGAGCCCGCGAGGTGGCACCGATCCAACGCGCGGACGCCGATGAAGTAGTGCGTCTGCGGCGCGAGCCCGCCGAAGTCCACCGCGATCGTCTCGCCGGGCGCCGCCGACGGATCGACGGTCAGCCCCTCGAGCTCGAGCGTCGCCGCGCGCGCGGGCTGCGCCCGCATGAAGGAGGCCTCGTCCAGCATCGGCTCGGTGCCCACCCGCACCTCGTAGCGGGTCACGCCCACGTCGTCGCGCGGCGCGGTGAAGCTCAGCTGCGCGAAGCGGTGCGCCTGACGGCGGTCCGGGTACTCGGTGACGAGCACGTCCTCGACCGCGCTCGGCGGCGCGTTCTCCATGCACACCTCGGGACCGATCACGGTGACGCGCACCCGCGCGCCGTCGCGCAGGAACAATCGGTCCGCGCCGCTCCCCGGCGCGCCGCTCGGATCGTTCGCGATCGTCCCGTCCATCGGGCGCATCTCGTTCGCGCCATCGAGGCTGCCGTACCCCGACGGGTCGACCGCGTCCTCGACGTCCGCGCCCGCGCCCACCGCGACGGGGACCTGGAACACGACGGACGGCTGACCGCGATACGGGTAGCCGTAGTTCATCGCCCAGAAGTCCCACGTCCCGCTCGGGTCGAGCGGCGTCGGGAACTGCGCGGGTCCCCACTCCGCGTTGTAGTCGCCCTCGGTGTTGACCTCGACGAACACGACGTAGTCGCCGTCGGGCCACTCCTCGGGGATGTCCAAGCTCAGCGTGGTGCGCGTGCCCTCCGCCGCGGTCGCCATCGTGACCGCGTCGATCTCCGGCATCACCGCGGCGACGTCATCACGATAGCGCTCGACATCGGCGTGGTCGTAGCACCCGGTGCCCGTGCAGCGCGTGACGTCGCGCCGCGGCGGGTAGAGCGACGTCAGGTCCATCGGCCGCATCTGACCGTCACCCGGCGCGGTCTCGAACGGCTCTGCGTATCCCGCGTCCGACGCGCGAAGGTAACGACCCTTGTCGCTGCGGAACACCGAGGGGCACGTCATCGCGTCGAGGTTGTCGCGCGAGCTGTTGTCCGCCTGGAACGAGAGACAGAAGTAGTCGTCCTCGGAGAAGTCGTTGCTGCTGCGCGAGGCCCAGCCCTCCGACGATCGATCCTGGAAGATCACCCGCGAGAACTGCATCGCGTCGGGCGCCGCGGCGCGGCGGTTCGCCCACACCGGGAGCACGCCCTCGCGACGTCCATAGGGCCAGAGGAAGCCGCTGTTCATCTGGCTCGCGCCGGGTCGGTTGCCGATCCCGCGGGTCGCCACCGCTTGGGTCAGCCCGATGGTGCGGAGGAACGTCCCATCGGCGCTCTCGATCCAGACCGCGACCTGCGCGCGGCGCACCGGCGAGTACGTGACCTCGATGAGGCGCGGCACCTCTTGCGCACGCGCGACGGGGGCGAGGAGGACGCCCGTGAGCACCGCCAGCGGCGCGAGGCGTCGAAGGAAGCTCGAACGCATCTCCGAGAACGTACGGTCCGCGCGTCCCCGGGACAAGGCGTCGCGGCGCCCTGGTCCCAAAGCCCTCACGGCGCGGGGGGCGCTTCGCCGGAGAGCAAGATGACCTCCGCGGTGTCCCAGCTCGTGGCGTACATCCGGATCCCCGGCCCCGGATGCATCGCGAGGCCGACGATGCGCTGCGCGCCCGGTACGCGGATGCGCCGATGGGTGCGCAGGACGGTGTCCACCAGGGTAACGTCGCTCGAGGTGAAGTTCGCGACCCCGAGCCAGCGACCGTCGCGGCTGAGCCCGATGCTGCGCGGATTGCGCCCGGTCGCGGCGAGCCCGAACGGACGGCCGCGGTCGGCCGCACGATGGAACGCGATCGTGCCGAGCGAGCAGGTGAGGTAGAAGCTCTGCCCACCGGGTGCGATGAGGATGTCCCGCGGGTAGCGACACACGTCCCACTGCTCGCGCTGCTCGGACGCGCCCTCGTCGAACACGTGGATCTCCTCGCCGCCGAACGCCGCCGCGAGGAGCGTCCCGTCCTCCAGCACGCCCATCCCGCGCGGACGCGCGCCGGTGGTGAGGCGGCGCAGCTCGCGGCCTTGCGCGAGGTCGACGACCGACACCGAGTGATCGAAGTAGTTGGCGACGTACATCGTGCGCCCGTCGCGGCTCAGCACGATCGTCTTGGGGTTGGTGCCGACCGCGATCTCTCGTCGGACCTCGAGGCTCGCGAAGTCGATCACCTCGACGACGTGCCGCCTGAAGTTCGACACGTAGAGCACGGAGCCATCGGCGGAGAACGCGCTCTCCACCGCGTTGCCCTCGAAGTTGACGCGACCCACGAGCTCGAGCGACTCGCTGTCGTAGACGAAGACGTTGTCGCGATCGGGACGGCCGAAGTTGCACACCACGACGCGCTCGCCGTTCGGGCTGACGTTCACGCTCTTGGGCTGGACGCCGGTGGCCGCGCGCGCGACGACCTCGAGGTCGGGACCGCCCGCGCTCGTCCGGAAGATCGGCTCACGGCCGGGCTGCGCCTCGGCGACCGCGATCGCGCTGGACGCGCAGACGAGCAGCACCGCGATCCGGACCGCACGATTCCGTGGCGCGACGGGCACGGCGCCCACGATGCAGCGGGCCGACCGGTGCGGCAAGTACGTGGCGGCTCGCGAACGCGGCCTGCACTTGCGGTATTCTCCCGCGCGACATGTCGACGAGCTCCGAGCCCCTCGAGATCCTGCTCGAGCTCACGCGTCTCTTGTCGCAGGATCGACCCCTGGAGGAGCTGCTCACCGCGACGACGGACGCGGCGGTGCGCCTGCTCCCCGCGGACCACGCGTCGGTCCGCTTGCTCGACGACGATCGCCGGATGCTCGTGGCGAGCGCGCGATCGGGAGCCGGCATCTCCCACGACCCGGTGCCGTTCGAGCTCGGCGAGGGTGTGCTCGGCATCGTCGCGGACAACGGCAAGGGCACGCTCGTCGTCGACTCGAGCGCGGACCCTCGCTACCAGGAGCGCAGCACGGGATTCGCGATCCGATCGCTCGTCGCGGTGCCGATCCGTGCGGGAGCGAAGGTGGTCGGCGTGCTGAGCGCGTCGTCCGCCGTCGCCGCCGCGTTCGCCGAGCGCGACCAGGACCTCGCGCAGCTCCTCGCGAACTGCACCGCGCCGGCGATCGAGACGGCGCGACTCGCGCGGCTCGCGGTCACCGACGATCTCACCCGCGCGTTCAACTATCGCTACCACGTGAGCCGCCTCGCCGAAGAGGTCGGGCGCGCGAAGCGCTATCAGGATCGGTTCTCGGTCCTCATCATGGACCTCGACCACTTCAAGAACGTGAACGACGGCTGGGGTCACCTGATCGGCGACCTCGTCCTGCGCTCCTTCGCGGACCGCGTGCGCGGCGAGGTGCGCGAGAGCGACGTGTTCATCCGCCGCGGCGGCGAGGAGTTCGTGTTGCTGATGCCGTCCAGCTCGGAGACAGAGGCGATGCACGTGGCCGAACGGATCCGCACGAGCGTGGCCGCGAGCCCGATCGAAGCCGACTGGGCGCGCGTGCCGCTCAGCGTGTCGATCGGCGTGGCGACGTGGCAGCCCGGCGAGACGGCGAACGAGGTGGAGGCGCGCGCCGACGCGGCGCTCTACCGGGCGAAGGCGGCGGGGCGGGATCGCGTGGAGGTCGCCGCCTAGGAGAGAAGACGACTTCCGATCTCCGATTCCGATTCCGATTCCGATTCCGATTCCGATTCCGATTCCGATTCCGATTCCGATTCCGATTCCGATTCCGATTCCGATTCCGATTCCGAGTCCGATTCCGATTCCGATTCCGATTCCGTTTCCGTTTCCGATTCCGAGTCCGATTCCGATTCCGATTCCGATTCCGAGTCCGAGTCCGATTCCGAGTCCGGGTCCGAGTCCGATTCCGATTCCGATTCCGTTTCCGAGTCCGAGTCCGATTCCGATTCCGATTCCGATTCCGAGTCCGAGTCCGATTCCGATTCCGATTCCGATTCCGTTTCCGTTTCCGATTCCGATTCCGAGTCCGAGCCCGTGTCCGACTACTCCGACTCGGAATCCTCGCGCGTCAGCTGAGGTCGAGCGGACCGGCGTTGAGCGAGGCGCGGCCGAACGTCGAGACGTCGGTCTGTCCCATCAGGTGACAGAGTCGCGTGTGGAGGTCGTTCACGAACGGGCCCTGACCGTCGCGGTAGCGCACGAACCGACCGCCGCGGATGCCGAGGTTGCGGCCGCCCGCCACGATCCACATCAGGCGATCGCGATCGTGGTTCATGCCCATCGGCTTGATGTGGACGACCACCGTGTTGTCGAGGAGGCGTGAGCCGTCGGTGTCGCGCGCCGCCGCGAGTCGGTCGAGGAGGTCGGCGAACAGCGTGTTGTAGACCACCTGCAATCGCACGCCGAGCTGACGCGCGTCGGAGATGGCGAGCCCGTCCGAGCCGGCGCCGTCCTCGCCGGCGAACTTGTGCGCGATCGCGTGGTCGCGGAAGCTCGACTCGCAGCTGAACTCCGGCCACTGGGGGCGATGGTTGCCCTCGAGGTTGCCGATCTGGATGAACCCGACCCGCGTGTATCCGCAGCTCAACGCGTGCGTCATCGTGCAGCTGTAGTCGCGGATCAGCCGCGGGATGTTCGCCTCGGCGAGCGCGTCGTAGCTCCCGATCCCGCACGTGCCATCGGCGCAGCTCGTGGACGGCGCCATGAGGTCCGCCTCCACCGCCCGCACCGACTCGAGGTGCTGATCGAGCCGCGCGCGATCCGCCGCCGCGACCGATCCGCGGATCCGTCCGAGGTCACCCGCGATTCGATCGAGCACGCTGCGACGTCGCAACACACGTTGCACGACCGACGGATCGCTGGGGCTGCCCGTACCGCTCACCCGCTCGAACGCGGTGGTCGCGCTCTGGATCGGCGTCATCGGCTGGTCGGGGCCGAGGTAGCTGATGCGACCTTCGCCGAGCTGGAAGCCCTCGATGCGATAGGAGAGGCCGAGCACGCGCGAGCCGATCCGCTCCGCGATGAGCTGATCGATCGAGATCCCGTCCGCCGTCCAGTCGCCGTCGCCACCGCCGGAGCGCGAGGGCTCGTCGTTGTACACGCCGACCCCGGTGAGGATCGCCGCGGCCTGCTCGTGCGCGCCAACCGTGTTCACGCCGCGGAGCCCACCGAGGAACAGGAGGTCGTCCTTGTGGCGCTCGAGCGGCTGGAAGATCGGCGGCAGCGAGTCCGGCGCGGCCACCTCGCCGTCGCGCGGGCTGCCCTGGAGCGCGCTCGGGAACCAGCCCGCCACGCCGTTGTCGTCGTTCGGCCCGACCATGAAGCCGGTGGGCGACGCGAACACGAGCAACTTTGGTTGCGCCGCCTGGGCGGACGCCTCGAAGCTCCGGAGGAACGGGAGCGCCAACGCGCTCGCCCCGAGCCCGCGCAGCATCGCCCGTCGCGTCGCCCGTCGATCGTTCGTCCGTCGATCGGCCTTCATGCGCTTCTCCTTCTTCATCCCGTCCCCCGACATCACGGCGCCTCGTACTCGCGCACCGCACGCGAGCGGAAGCTCTCGCTCGTCGTGATCGCGACGAGCAGTTGGAGGACGCTGCCGCCCTCCTCGATCCAGCGGTCGCCGACCTCGACCAGCGAGCACGCGTCGGCGTCCGTCTCGGCGCGCCCGATCGCGTAGCGGACCATCTGCGTCGCGACACAGCGCTGGGTGTCCTCGCTCGCCGCGAGCCGCTCCGCGAGCTCGCGGGGACCCTCGAAGCGACCGGTCAACGTCGCGTCCAAGTGGTGGCTCGGGTCGCGCACCTCCGGCGGCTGGAATGGCTCCGCCGCGTCGGCGTGGAAGCGCCCGAGCGCGTCGTACGCGTCGAAGCCGAACCCGATGGGATCCATGAGGTCGTGGCAGCCCACGCAAGGCTCGGTGCTCAGGCGCTCGGCCGCCATCGCGTCCGGCACGTTCGGCGGCGGCGGCGATGGAGGATCGCACAGGAGGTTGCCACGGATCCAGCGGCCGCGATGCACCTCCGGGTACACCGCCCCGAAGCGGCTCAGGAAGCTGGGCTGGGTGAGGAGTCCCGCGCGCACCGCAGGATCGAGCTCCACGCGGCCGTCGGCGTCCGGCGTCACCCCGTAGAGGGTCGCCACCTCGTCGCTCACGAACGAGTGCGACGCGGTGAGCAGCGTCTCGAGCGTGCCGTCCCCGTTGCGCACCACGTCTCGCACGAACGCGAGCGTCTCCTCGCGCATCTGACGCGCGAGCGCGGGGGTCCACGCCGAATCGGAGCTGCCCGCGTCCTCGATGGTGTCGATCTCCAGCCACTGCTGGGTGAAGCTGTCGAGCGTCGCATCGGCGCGCTCGTCCGCGATCATCGCGAGCGCCGTCTCCTCCACGCCTTCCGCGGTGTCGAGCGTCCCGTCCTCAGCGCGTTGGAGCAGCCACGCGTCGGGGATCGTGCGCCACAAGAAGAAGGAGAGGCGCGACGCGACCGCGTATCCGTCGAGCGGCGCCACCGCGCCCGTGCGCCGATCGAGGTCGATCCGCTCGGCGTGGTAGAGGAACGCGGGCGAGCTGAGGAGCGCGGTGACGACCGTCTCGGCCGCGGTGTCGTCGTCGAGGTCGGCGCGCAGCTCGTCGAACATCGCCGCGTAGTCGTCGACCTCGTCGCTCGAGAGGGGGCGTCGGAACGCGCGCCGACCGAAGTCGGCGACGAGCGCGCGCACGCATTCGTTCGGCGAGGCGATGCAACCGCTCCAGCTCGCCTCGCGCGCGATCACGGTCGGCCCGATCCCCTCCGCGAGCGTCAGGTAGCTCAGCGTCGTCTCCGCATCGACCGCGAGCGTGGTCGAGGTGAACCCGCCCTCGCGGCCGTCCGGGATGCCGCGCAAGACCCCGCTCTCTTCGACGCTCAGCGCGCGACCGGTGAGATCGCGGATCGCGTTGGCGTACTGTTCGCGGCTCAGGCGACGGAGCGGCGTCTCGCCGACGTCGACCGGCGCGGTGTCGCAGAAGCGACGCACGAGGTCGGGGTCGCGCGTCGGATCGCCGGTCGGCGCGTCGGGTCGGCGCGGCCCGTCGGGGTCCTCGAGGACGCCCACGCAGCCGGCGCCGAGGAGCGCTGCGACGGAGAGCACGGCGGCGAGGACGAGGCGACCGGCCTTCGTGCGGGGGAGCGTTCGCGAGAGGCTCGATGCGGGCATGGGAGCCAAGCTGCCCGAGGCCCCGCACCCCCTCAATTTCACGAGTGGCGCGCGAAATTACGCGAGTGGCGCGGATCAGATCGCGATGCAGCCGACGACCGGGTCGCAGCTCAGCGCGGCGGGCTGGGTGACGAGCACCACCGCGACGATCGCGGCGGCCACCGCGAGCGCGAGGCCGATCCCGACGACCACGCCGACGATCACTCCCGCGTCGTCACCGCCGCCGGTGGGCGCGATCGGATCGGGCCCGTCCGGATCGGGCGTGGCGGGCGCGGGATCCACGCGGTCGGCGGCGCTCGCCTGGAGGAGGATGGTGAGCGCCTCGCGGCCGCCCGCGCTCAGCGTGAGCGCGCGCTCGAAGGGCGCGAAGCCGTTCGCGTCCGCGCCGACGCGATGCTCGCCCGCCGCGAGCCAATACGACTCCGTCGAGCCGCGCGCGATCGTCCCGCGCGCCGCGCCGTCGATCGTGATGTCGACGACGGCGGGAGCGCCGAGGGTGAGCGCGAGCTCCGCGATCTGCGCGCGCACGGACGTCCGCAGCCGCGCGTGCGCGTCGGAGAAGCCCTCCGGCAACGGGCCGAGGTCGCCGCTCTCGATCCGATCGAGGAAGCCCTGCGCCTCGACGGAGCGGCCCAGCGCATGGAGCGCGGAAGCCAAGTTGAAGGCGGTCGACGCGCGCGGCTCGAGCTCGAACGCCTCCGTCAACACCGCGCGGGCGGGCTCGTACCTGCCCTCCCCGAGGAGCGTCACGCCTTCGCGGAACAGCGACTCCGCATCGGCCTCGTCCTGCGCGCACACCACGCGGGGCGCGAGCGCGAGGAGGGCGGCGATCGGAGCGACGACGGCGGCGCGGAGCACGGGCTCAGTAAACATCGATCACGGGGACATTGTCGCCCCGGTTCCGGTCGCCCCGGTTCCGGTCGCCTCGGTTCCGGCGGCGCGGTCCCCGGCGCCTCGCCCCGCGGCGTGCGTGCTCGGCCTCCACCTCGCGCTCCTCGGGCTCGGGCGCGGTCCCCGGCGCACCCGCGTCGGGCTCGGCGCTCGGCGCGATCGGCGGCGGCTCCGACGAGAGAGAGGTGAGCACCGGGCTCGGGTCGGGCGGAGCGTCTTCACCTTCGCCGAGCGTCGCGTAGAGCGCGTAGCCTCCGATCCCGAACGCGAGCGCCGCGACGGACGCCAGCGCGATCGCGCCGCCGCGCGAGCGAGCCCGCGCGCGAGGCCGGAGCTCGGTGGAGCTGATCGGCTCTGCGAACGTGCGCAGGAGCTCGCGGCGATGCGCGATCTGGCTCGTGTCGATTCGCGCGGCGAGCCAACCGTCGAGCGGCTCGGGTCCCTCGAACGCGACGAGCTCGGCCAACACGGTGTCGAGCCGATCGGCGACGGCGCGCGCCGAGCGCGGTCGATGAGATGGATCCTTGGCGAGGAGCGAGAACGTCAGCTCGGTGAGGACGTCGGGGGCGTCCGGACGCGCGAGGCCCAGATCGGGAGGAGGCTCGTGGAGGATCCGCCGTGCGCTGTCGGTGGAGCTCGCCTCGCGATAGAGGCGCCGCGCGGTGAAGAGCTCGTACGCGACGACGCCGAAGCTGAACAGGTCTGCGCGCTGATCCACCGCTTCGAAGCGCAGCTGCTCCGGGGCCATGTAACTCATCTTGCCCTTGAGCACTCCGGTCGTCGTGTTCGTGCTGCGTCCGACCGCGCGCGCGATGCCGAAGTCGGCGACGCGGACGACCCCCGACACATCGATCAACACGTTTTGCGGTGACATATCTCGGTGCACGAGCTCGAGCGGCTCGCCGTCCGCGTTCGTCAGCTCGTGGGCCGCGCTGAGCCCCCGCGCGATCTGGACGAGGATGCGCAGCGCGATCTGGATCGGGACCTCGTCACCGTCCGGCAACCCGATCAGCAGCTCGCTGAGCGAGATCCCCTCCACGTAGTCCATCACGAGGTAGGGGCCACGCTCGTCTCGCCCCACGTCGAGCACGCTCACGAGGTTCGGGTGGCGGAGCATCCCCGCGATGCGCGCCTCCTCGGAGAGCATGTCGCGCATCGCCTCTTCGGTGCCGGCGTGGGGGAGGAAGCGCTTCATCGCGTACGGCCGCATGAACGCGCCGTCCTTCTTCACGACGAGCGTGACCGCGGCCATCCCGCCCTGCGCGATCGGACAGACGTGGTGGTACGGACCCATCGCGCCTCAGAACGCGCCGGGGTTCTCGCCGCCGGCCGATGCGCCGAGCGCGGGCGAGTCGGGGAGGAGCGAGAGCACGCAGTCGGCCCGATCACTCAGCCGGGGGTCCCCGTCGTCGCGCGCGTCCGCGTTGCCGTGCGCCCACGTGTCGACCTCGGTCAGCCGATCGTCGACGCCGTCACCCTCGTTGAACGCGACGAGGTTGGCGCGGATCGCTTCATCGATCGCGTCGACCACGCCACCGAGATCGATGCCGCGCTGGCGGTTCCCCACCAAGGAGTTGTGCTCGATGCTCACGTCGGCGCGGTCCACGAGGATCCCGCTCCATGCATTGGCACACGCGACGTTGCCCACGATCGACACGTTCGGCGGGGTCAACATCGTGCTCCCGACCACTTGGATACCGTCGCGCGCATTGTCGACGACGAAGTTACCGACGATCTCGGCGTCGGAGTCGGCCATCACGATGATGCCCGCGCCCGAGAAGCCCGGAGCGCCGTTGTTCCTCACCACGTTGTGCTCGACGCGAGTCCCGAGCGCCTGGTTGATCAGCATGATCCCCGCGTCGAGCTCACGCATCGACCGCGGCAGCATGTCGAGTGGGTCGAGCGCGTCCAGGCCGTTGTCGTGCACCACGCAGTGGCGGATCGTGTTGTTCGTCGGCCCCGCGGTGCGCGAGTTGACCGAGATGCCCCAGCGGATCCCCCCCGAGACATCGAGCCCGTCGAGCACGACGTGGTGTCCCGCGGCACCCGAGCAGCAGAAGGACACGGCCGAGTCCGCGTCTCCTCGCGGATGGATGCGCGGCGTACCGGTCCCCGGCCACGCGCGGACGACGAGCGGGGCGCTCGCCTCGCCGCTGACGAGATCGATGAAGGTGAGCTGTCCATCCGTCTCGACGTCGCGATCGCCGTGCACGTACACGACCTCGACGCCACCCGGCGCGACGAGTCGGCTCATCGCGTCCTCGAGGTCACCACACGCCTCGTCGGTCGTCGCGCACTCCCCCGATCCGCTCGCCGACGGATCGACGAACACCGCGCGGCAGCCGCGGAGCCCCGTCGCCTCCATCGTCAGAGCGACGTCGTGCACCTCGCCCTCGGTGAACGTGCCGCGCGCGCTGGCGCGCGCATACGGACACATCGCCTCGTCGTAGAGCTCGATCTCCGCGAGGTACCAACGAGCCGGCAAGTCCGCCATCGGCACGAGCGGGATCGACCACGGGAGCGAGACCTCGCCTTCGGCGTCGCCCACGTCGAGGAAGTGATCCGCGACCAGCGCGCCGGAGGCGTCCCAGATCCGCACGCCCACGTGCCGCGCGCCGTCGTCGTGCGGCACGACGAGCACCACGCCGGTCGACTCTGATCCGTCGCAGGCGACGAGGGCGCTGGCCACGGCGAGCGTCCCGCTGATCGCGCCCATCATCCCCGCGATCGTGTGGGCGATCGTGATCGCCGAGCGCACGCGCACGATATGACGACGTCCACCCGCGGGCGTCAAGGCTCGGCTCGGAACCGCAACGCCTGTGTTGGCTCCGAGAACGTGGTGTCTTCGACGCGGTAGCGAACCTCGCGACCGTGCTTCTCGACCTCGCAGGCTCCCTCTTCGACGAGCCGCTTGAGCGCGTGCTGGACGTTGCGTAGCGGCACGCCCAGCTCGCGCGCCGCGTCGCGCGCCGAGCCCGCCGCACCGCGCGCGAGCGAGCTCAAGACCGCGTCGTCGATCGACCGCGGCGCGCGAGGGTCCGGCACCGCGAACGGACCGCGCGCCCGGAGCGCGATCATCGGACCGTCGCGTACGACCTCCGCGTGCTGCCCGAGCAGCTCGCGCGCGCGATGGACGAGCACCTCGAGCGGGCCCTTGTGGATCTCGTGCTCGTACGCGAAGCGGTACACCGCCTCGAAGAACGCGACCGCCTCCATCCCGTTCGGCGCGAGCGCGAGCACGCTGATCGCGGTCTCGAGCCGACCCGGTCGCGACGAGTGGATGCGCGGGTGCGCCTCCGGCACCGCGCCGGTGGCGAGGACGCGCCGCGCGGGGCGCGATGGGTCGACGGTCACGAGCGCGAGCCAGCCGTCCTCCCGATCGTGCGCGAGCCCATCGAGGCCGCGGGGCAGCGGGTCGAGCGCGCCGTACGCCCAGTCGCGCACCATCGCGTGCGGCGTGCAGTCGGGATCCAAGAGGCTCGCGAGCGCGTCGAGATCGCGAGCGACGAACCGTGCAAGTCCCATTGCGGCCGAGGCGCGACCTACCTCGCGCACGCGTTCGGCGGGCGAGCGCGCCAGCCAGCCGCCGAGCGCGCGGGTCGCTTCGCCGAGCCCCGACGCGTCGGAGGGGCCGGTCGACTCGTCGCCCGCGAGCGCGAGCTCCCAGGCGACCCAGTCGCGATAGGTGGGCGGCACCACCGCGCGCAGCGCGCCGAGGATCCGCAACGCGAGGTGCGGTTGGTGCGCGTAGCGGCGCAACCGCGCGAGCACGATCCCGGCGAGGTACTGCGCCGCGGGGAGCTCCTCGGTGCGCGCCATCCGCACGGCGCGTCGCGCGTGTCGGCGCGCGCCGTCGAGGTCCCCGTCTTCGAGGCTCGCGAGCGCGCGGATCGACGCGGCGTCGACGACGAGCGCCGCATCGCCCGCCTCCGCGGCGTCGGCTTCCACCCGCGCGAGATCGACGCCGAGCGCGGCGGCGTCGAGCACGCCACGGAGCGCGGCGGCGAGCCGATCCGGCGCCGACCCCGGCGCCATCGCATGGAGCGCCGCGCCCGCCGCCGCGAGCCCGGATCGATCGAGCCGCACGAAGGCGCGCCGCGCCGCCCACCACGCCGCGCGCGCGGCGCCGTCGGAGCGCGCGCCCATCAGCTCCGACTCGCTCGGCGCGCTCGCGCCATCGGGCAGCGCCTCGCTCACCAGCGCTCGGAGCGCGAGCCGCCAACCCGGATCGCACGACGCCGCGTCCGTCGCGAGGATCGCGAGGGCGGGCCCGTGATCGCCACGGAGCGCGCGATCGTATGCGGTCGCCGGATCGATGCGCGCATCATACCGGGCCGAGGTGCGAGCGAGCCGGATCGCGCGGAGCGAGAAGGCGTACCGGGGGTCGACGTCGGAGTCGGGATCGGATTATCGGAATCGGAATCGGATTCGGATTCGGATTCGGACACGGAATCGGAATCGGATTCGGAATCTGATGGATCCCCTCAAATCTAAGCGTTAGGCGCTGGAGATTCTCTGCTGCATGTTGTGGACGTCGAGCTCGTCGAACGATTCGTGCGATGACCGTCTCAGGATGAGCACGCCA
>JBFWYI010000087.1:0-39033 GCA_050186575.1 Sandaracinaceae bacterium
GGGTGGCCCGGCGGTCTCCGCCTTCTGGGGGGCCACGTCGGGGTTGAAGTCGGTGTCGGCCGGCGTCGAGCTCGACGCCGCGTTCGCGCTGCGGATCTTCTTCGCGGCCGCGCTCAGGAGGAGCGCGCCCGACTCCTCGACCGCGCTCTCGAACGCCTCGGCCGCCTTCTCGGTGCGCTCGTCGCGCTCGCGGGAGCGGCCTCGACGGTCGCGCCGCTCGCGCTTGCGCTCGCGCTTTCGCTCGCGCCGCTCCTCGCGCTCCTCGCGCTCTAACTGCTTCTCGAGCTGGCGCGCCTCGCGCATCTTCTCCGCGAACGCGGCCTGCTTCGCGCGCGCGCTCCGCTTGCGCTGCTCGCGCTCGACCTCGTCGTCGGTCGGTTGCCGGAACGCGCGCAGCGTGCTCATCGCCACGCCGATGCCCCAGCCGAACGCGACCCACGCGATCCACATCCCGACGAGCCCGAGCACGTTGAGGCCGACGAGCCCGCCCATCACGACGAGGTAGGAGACCAAGTTGCGGAGCCATCGCTCTCGTGCGCGCCGGACCAGATCGCGCCGAACCTGCTCGGTGCCGCGCTCGCGCTCGACGTCCTCGATCGCGCGATCGATCGCCGACTCGTCGAGCCCGAGCTCGCGCGCCGCCTCGACGAGCTCGTCCTTGCGGAATCCGTCCTCGCTCGTCGCCTGCTGCTCGAACGCGCGCTTCAGGATCTCCTGAGCCTCTTCGTCGCGGTAGCGCTGGGTCACCATGCCCTCAGAACCCCATGCCCTCAGAACCCCATGCCGTCAGAACTCGGCTTGGCCGGCGGCGCGCGGGAACGGGATCACGTCGCGGATGTTCTCGACGCCCGTCGCGTACTGGATGGCGCGCGCGAAGCCGAGCCCGAAGCCCGCGTGCGGCACGGTGCCGTAGCGGCGCAAGTCGCGATACCAGCCGTAGTGTTCCTTGGGCAGCCCCATCGACTCGATGCGCGCGTCGAGCACGTCGAGCCGCTCCTCGCGCTGACTGCCTCCGATGATCTCGCCGATCCCCGGGGCGAGGATGTCCATCGCGGCCACCGTGCGTCCGTCTTCGTTGCTGCGCATGTAGAACGCCTTGATGTCCTTCGGGTAGTTCAGCACCGCGACGGGGCCCTTCACCACCTCTTCGGTGAGGTAGCGCTCGTGCTCGGACTGCAGATCGATCCCCCACTTCACGGGGAAGTCGAACTTCACCTTCGCCTTCTCGAGGTGTGCGATCGCTTCGCCGTACTCCATCCGCTCGAAGCGCGTCGCGACGAGCTTCTCGAGACGCTCGATGCAGCGCGGCTCCGCCTTGTCGACGTGCTGCGCGAAGAACGCGAGGTCGTCCGCACGCTCGGCGAGGAGCGCGGCGAAGATCGAGCGCAAGAAGTCTTCCGCGAGCGATGCGTTCGCGTCGAGGTCGGCGAACGCGACCTCGGGCTCGATCATCCAGAACTCGGCGAGGTGCCGGCGGGTGTGGGAGTTCTCGGCGCGGAACGTCGGCCCGAACGTGTACACGCGGCTCATCGCGAGGCAGTAGGCCTCGACGTTGAGCTGCCCGCTGACCGTGAGGAACGCCTCGCGACCGAAGAAGTCCTTGGTGAAGTCCACGCGACCGTCCTCGGTGCGCGGGAGGTTCGTGAGGTCGAGCGTCGAGACGCGGAACATGTCGCCCGCACCCTCGGCGTCGCTCGTCGTGATGATCGGCGTGTGCACCCAGTAGAAGCCGCGCTCGTGGAAGAAGCGGTGCACCGCCATGGCCAGGCAGTGGCGCACGCGCGCGACCGCGCCGATCAGGTTCGTCCGCACGCGCAGGTGCGCGTGGGTGCGGAGGTGCTCCATCGAGTGGCGCTTGGGCTGCATCGGGTACGTCTCGGGATCGTCGACCCAGCCGACCACCTCGATCGCCGACGCCTTCATCTCGACGGTCTGGCCCTGCCCGCTCGACAGGGCGAGCGTCCCCGACGCGCGGATCGCGCAGCCCGCGGTCAGCGACGTCACCTCGCTCGCGTAGTTGGCGAGCTCGGCCGGCGCGACGATCTGGAGCGTCGCAAAGCAGGAGCCATCGGTGAGGGCGATGAAGGAGAGCCCCGCCTTGGAGTCGCGCCGCGTCCGGACCCAGCCCTCGACGGTGATCTCGGCCCCGACGTCGGCCTTGCCGGACAGGACGTCGGCGATGCGGATGGAGTGCGTCATGGCGCGGCTGAGATAGCACGCGCCGGCCAGCCCGGCTCTGGGCTCGGTCGTGCGTCGGCGCGTGACAACCGCGTTTGCTGTCTGTGTCGCGCCGGCGATGCAGGCTGGCGAGCTAGCCACCCGAACGGCGACCCGAATCGCCGCTCGATCCCCCGATCGTCGCACGCGGCTCTCGCACTCGGCCTGGTACGCGTGTTGCCAAGGGCGGGAGCGGAGGTGACCTGTGGAGCGTCTTCGATCGATCCTGTTCGTCCTCGCGCTGGCCGGGGGCGCGCTCGGCGGCTGCGCGATGAGCGGCTTTGACCCGAGCCCCGACCTCGAGGCGGGCGCGGTGGCGAGCGCCAAGGCGGATGGCGCGTTCGGCGCGCGCGAGATCGCGCTCGGCGAGCGGGTGACCGGCAACGCGGCCGGCGAGGCGTTCCAGCTCTTCGCGCTCCGGCTGGACGCGACCGACGAGATCCGCGTCACCGTCACGCGCACGTCCGGCGACCTCAACCCGGCGGGTTATCTCTATCGCGGCACCGAGATCTACGTGCGCCCGACGGAGTACACGGTGGGCGAGGCGGGCGTGTCGCTCGACTACACGGGTCTCGAGGGCGGCGAGCACCACATCGTGGTCAAGGCCTATCACGGTGAGGGCGCGGGCGAGTTTGAGCTCGTCGTGGAGTGCACCGGCGGCGCGTGCGCGGGGATCGATCCGAACCCGGTCGGTCGACAGAGCGCATGCATCGAGGCGGCGGCGCAGTGTGCGCTGAACGATCTTCCGCGTTGGAACGGCTTCGTCGGCACGACGCGCGCGCGCAGCATCTTCACCGGCTGTCTCGCACAGGACGCGGACACCTCCTGCACGAGCGCATGCGAGGATGACGCCTCCGCGATCTGCGACGAGATCATCGGCCAGCTCCCGCGCCTCGCGGATCAGGGCGCCGAGTGTCACGCGCTCCTCTCGTCGTGCCTGTCGTCGTGTGAGGACGTCGGCGGCAACTACGACGCCGAGTCGCTCGACGAGTCGGCTGCCTCCGCATGCTGGAGCGGCTACAACGGGAATTGCGAGGAGTTCATCTGGGGCCACGAGTCGTGCGGCGGCACCGAGTACGCGGCCGACAGCTCCGACGCGTGCCTCGCTCGCTGCGCCGCGACCGAGGGCGCGTGGGACGAAGGTCCGTGGGACGGCTGCACCGACGAGTGCGAAGGCGGCTGAGCCCGCGCAGACGATCGAGAGCTCGTTTCGTGCGCCGGCGCCTCCAATCGGTCGCCGGCGCGCTCGCGTCGGAGGCCTCGAGGTCGTGGTCCGGCCGGCTGCTAAGGTCGCCTCGGTGTCCCGCACCGAGGAGGAGGGCCGGAGATGGATGGATGGGATCAACTGATCGGACCGGGCAGCGGGGCTGCGATTCGGTTCAACGTCACCGACATGGTGGGGACGGGGCTCGGGATCCTCGGTGTCCTGGCCGTCGTCGGCATCGTGTGGCTGGTCGTGCAACGATCCTTGCGACTCGCGACCGCCAAACATCGTCTCGACACGACGGCGGCGTCGTTCGTCGCGGCGGTGGTGCGCTACGGGCTCGCGGCGGTCGCGGTGATCGCCGTCCTCGGGCAGCTCGGGGTCGACACCGCGTCGCTGCTCGGGAGCCTAGGGATCGTCGGGCTCACGCTCGGCTTCGCGGCGCGCGACGCGTTGTCGAACATCATCAGCGGGCTCTTCATCCTCTGGGACCGCCCGTTCACGATCGGCGACCTGATCGAGATCGACGGCAAGTATGGTCGGGTCGACAAGATCACGATGCGCTCGACCCGCGTGGTCACCCCGGACGGGAAGATGCTCGCCGTCCCCAACTCGACGGTCGTCAACGCGACGGTCGCGAGCTACACGAACTTCGCGCACCTACGCCTCGACGTCGCCGTCACGGTCGGAGTCGAGGAGAACCTCGGTCGCGTGCGGACGCTGCTCCTCGACATGGTCGCGGACGAGGAGGGGTTCATCAGCGAGCCCGCGCCGCGCGTGGTGGTCGTCCAGCTCAACGACTACAACGTCTGCCTCGAGCTCCAGGCGTGGCTCGACGACGAGAAGCAACACATCGCCGCGCGGCACGCGCTGCGTGAGCGGGTGTTCGAGACGCTCCGCGAGGCGCGGGTGGTGATGCCCTACGAGACGCTGGCCCTCGCGCCGCTCACCGTGGAGTCACGGCCCGCGGCGTGAGCCGTGATCAGGTCCCGCGGCACTGCTCGCCGGACAGGAATCCGTCGCGGCAGCAGATCGAGGCGTCGATGTAGCCGAGGCGGCAGAGCTGCTCGCGCGTCGCGTCGTCCATCTCCATCTCGTTGCCCTCGACCGCGCCCTGGCTCGCGCGTGTCCGCGCCTCTTCCATCGCCGGCATCAGCGACTGTACGGACTCGCGATCGGTGAGCGCCGCGTTGACGCGCTCGCTCGGATCGTCGGCCACGCGGTAGAGCTCGACCGGAGCGAGCCCGCGTGGGTTGTTCGCGTTCGCGAGGATCAGCTTGTACTCCTCGAAGTCTCGCCGCTCGCGCACGCTCTCGAGGACGTTGCCCTCGTGGCTCTCCTCCGCGTAGACGCGCGTCGTGCCTTCGTCGAGGCTCCCGCCCTGCACCCCGTCCGGCACCGCGACGCCCGCGATGCGGAGGATGCTCGGCATCAGGTCGATGCTCTCTACCCAGTGGCTCACGTGCGTCCCGGCGCGCGCGTTCTCCGGCAGCTTCACGAACAGCGGCACGTGGACCTGCTCGTCGTAGAGCGTCGTGCCGTGCCAGAAGCCGCCGTGCTCGGCGAACTCCTCGCCGTGATCCGCGGTCACGATGATCAACGTGTCGTCGTAGAGCCCGCGCTCGCGGAGCGCGTCCATCAGCCGACCGAAATGCGCGTCCCAGTACGTGATCTCGCCGTCGTACATCCCGCGCAGCCGATCCGCCTCCGCGACGTCGGGGCTCTGGTGCGCCGCGCGCGAGTAGCCGCTGCCGTCGTACGGATGCGGGAAGTACGGATCGTGCGGATCCATGTAGCCGACGAAGCGGAACCACGGCGCGCCATCGCTCGGCTGCGCGTCGATCTCCGCGAGCAGATGACGGTTCACCGTCTCGGCGTCCTGGTACGCGGTGCCCGGCTCGACCTGACCGCGCGCCGCGCGATAGCGTTCGATGCCTTGTCGCAGCGCCTGCATCAGCAAGAGCTTCGCCGCGTTGTCGTCCGCGCCGAGCACGAACTCCGGCTCGAGGAAGCGGTAGTCGTCGAACCCCTGCTGGAAGTTGAAGTACGGGCCGACGTTGAAGTTCGTCACGATCCCCGACGTGCGATAGCCGCCGGCCGACAGCGCCTCGGCGAGCGTCGTGAGCTCGTCGGGCAGCGCGTCAGGCTTGCCCATCACGCCGTGGCTCGACGGATAGCGACCGGTGAGGATCGACGCGAAGCTCGGGCGCGTCCAACTCGCGTTGCTGAACGCCTGGTCGTAGCGCACGGCGTCCTCCGCGAAGCGATCGAGGCTCGGCGTGTGACCGTCGGCGTATCCGTACGCCGGCAGGTGATCGGCGCGCAGCGTGTCGACGACGATCACGAGCACGTTCGGCGCGTTCTCCGGCGCGGCCGCGCGCGCGGTCTGTGCTTCGACGCTCGGCTGGTACGCCGCGCCGAACACCGCGAGGCCGACGCTGAGCGCGCCGACCATCACCGGGCTGCCCCACGGCTCCAGCAGCCAGCGCCCGAGGCGCAGCCGCGTGAGCGTGCGGAACGTGAACGACAAGACGGCGTACAGCACTAGCGCGCCGAGCGCGCAGCCGCCGAGCACCATGAGCCCCTGGCCCGACTTCCAGACGAGCTCCTCGTGGAACACGTCCCGTCGGATCCGGAATGCGCCGAGCGCGAACGCGAACGCGGCGACGGTGAGCCCGACCATCCGCGCGAACGCCTGCGGCTCGGGGACCGCTTCCCGCCGCATCCCGCGGCCGATCAACGCCGAGACGAAGAACGTCCACGCGCCGCCGATGGCGGCGAGGAGTCCGTACGCCACGGCGCCGTACGCGAGCACGCCGAAGCCGGCGCGCCCGCCGCCGTCGACCACGATCGCGACGCCTTCGCCGACGCCCACGATCATCCCGCCGAGCAACCCGGCTCCCGCGCCGAGGCCGACCGCGCGACCGATCTTCGGCCAGCGCTCGCTCGGGACCGCCTCGAGCTCGGCGTAGATCGCGTCCTCGCGATCGGCGTCTTCGACGGTGAGGCGCGCATCGCTGCCCGCCTTGCGCGCGAGGAGGAACGGGATGCCGCACGCCGACACGCACATCTCCGCGATCCAGCCGAGCGTATAGGTGGCGGCCGCCACCGGCGCGGCGACGCCGAACGCCCCGAGCACGCCGGCCGCCGTCGCCTCGCGCAGGCCGACGCCGTTGAGCGAGAGCGGGACGATCGTGCTCATGATCACGATCGAGCTCGCGAAGAACATCACGAACGGGGACACCTCGAGGTGCATCGCCTGGGCGGCGCATACGTAGATGAGGTTGTTGAACGCGTGCACCGCCACGCCGCAGAGCACCGCGATCGCGAGGAGCCGCATCCGACCGTGGTAGGCGGTGACCGCCTCCATCAGCGTCCGCATGCGCGGGCGGATCTGCTTGGGGAACACTCGGAACAGCGGCAGGAAGAGCTTCGGTCGGGCGAGGAACGTGAGGCCCACCGCCACCAGCACGACGAAAAATCCATTGACGAGCAGGACGCCGCTCACGCCCATGAGCGAGAGGCCCCAGACGCTGCCCCCCATCACCACGAGCCCGAACGCGAGCTGTCCGAGGATCTTCTCGACCACCGTGACGGTGACCGCGCGCGCGTTCTTCTTCGTGCGGGTCGCCACGTCGAACAGGCGCCAGCCGTCGAGGCCGAGACCGCCGGGGGTGAACGCGCCCCAGAAGCGTCCGATCATGAAGCTCGGCGCGAGGAAGGAGTAGCCCGCCTTTATGCCCTGCCCGCCGAGGAGGAAGCGCCAGCGGACGATCGCGAAGCCGATCGCGGTCGTCTGCATCGCCATCGCGGCGACGAACCAACCCCATGAGAGGTTGCCGATGCGCTCGCGCAGCTCGCTCATCCCGTCGCGGCCCATCGCGGCGCCGTAGACGAGGTAGAGGCCGGCCGCGGACACCGCGATCTTCAGCGCGACGCCGAGCGCCTTCTTCCACACGGGGGTGGGGGCCTTCGCGTCGGGGGACGGGGCGTCCTCGAGCGTCCGGTCGTCGGCGTCGACCGCCTCGGCGTGGCTCGTCTGCGCATCGCGCGCCGCGTCGCGCGCCGCGTCGCGCTCCGGGAAGCGCGGCGTCTCGTCGGCGAGCGTCCGATCCTCGGCGTCCACGCCGTCGTTCGATGGCTCGTCAGGCTGGGAGTCGCTCATGAGACCTCGCTGGCGGACGAAGGCGCTCGCCCTATACACCCGTGCCGGCTGAACAGACGAGCCGGTCGGGCACGTTCCCGGTAGCCCGCCGGCCGACGGGGGTCAAATTTCCACCGAATCGCGGGTCGTCGTGCCGCGAGGCTTCCCGCGTCCCTGCGGGAAATGGCGCTTTGGCCTCCGGCGATCCCTGCTATGACCCTCCGCGATGCCGTATGTGGTCGGGGTCGCCGGGGGGACCGGCTCGGGCAAGACGACGGTGGCCGCGCGGATCGTCGGCGCGCTGAGCCCGGAGCACGTGCTCGTCCTCCAGCACGACAACTACTATCGCGATCGACAAGACCTGAGCTACGACGAGCGCTGCCAGCTCAACTTCGATCACCCGGACTCGCTCGAGACCACGCTCCTCATCGAGCACCTCGAGCGCCTCAAGCGCGGCGAGACGATCGAGGTCCCGAGCTACGACTTCACGACGCACCGCCGCAAAGACGAGACGACGACGGCGGGGCCCAAGCCGATCATCATCGTCGAGGGCATCCTCGTCTTCGTGGAGCAGGCGCTGCGCGACCAGCTCGACCTCAAGCTCTTCGTCGACACCCCCGCCGACATCCGCGTGTTCCGCCGCATCCGTCGCGACCTCGAGCAGCGCGGGCGGGACTTCACCTCGATCCGCGAGCAGTACTACGCGACGGTGCGCCCGATGCACCTCACGTACGTCGAGCCGAGCAAGGCGTACGCCGACCTCATCATCCCCGAGGGCGGGCGCAACAAGGTCGCGCTCGATCTGATCCTCACCAAGCTGCACGCGCTCCTGCCATGAGCCTCGCGTCCGTCCCCGCGCCGAACGATTCGCGGGTCGTCGAGGAGGCGCGGCGGATCATGGAGGCGCACCGCGCGCGGCAGCGGCCGGCCGTCGCGATCGTCGGCGCGGCGGCGAGCGCGTTCGTCAGCGCGGCGCTGTGGCATCAGCTCTACGGGCGCTTCGGTCCGTTCGAGTGGATCCTCGACGCGTTCCTCGCGTCGTTCCTCGGCGCGGCGGTCGGGTACTCCATGCGCTCGGGTCGCATCGTGGATCGCCGCTACTCCGCGATCGCGGCCATCCTCGGCGCCGGGGCGGCGGTGAGCGGGGACATGCTCGCGGGGCTCCATCGGATCGGCGTCGAGAACGGGATCGACGACTACCTGGTGACGTTGCGAGCGATCGGAGGATGGCAAGCCCTGTGGTCGGTCCGCTCCCCGCTCGATCACTTCGTGATGGGGCTCGCCGCCGTCGCGGCGGCCCTCGCGTCGCGGCCGTGGCGCGAAGAGATGCAGGCGGTCCACGACGCGCAGATGGCGTTGGCGACGCCGCTCGAGCCCGACGTCGATCCGTACGACGAACCGTACGACGAAGAGGAGTGAGGCTGGCCACCCGGTCAGCCACCACGCGCGCATGGCTGACCACTCGCGGCGCCACGGCATCATCGGAGTGCGCCGATCCTCGCTGGCACACGGGTTGATGCAGACGCGTGCGAGGAAGGATCCCGCCGATGAAGAACACCGCGCTGTGCCTCGCCGTCGCGTTCGCGATGACCGGTTGTGCCGCTGAGCTGAAGGACGATCTGGGCGACCCCGTCGCGGAAGGGGGCGATGCCAAGAACGACTTCTTCTCGCGCCGCGTGAACGTGGTCGGGACGATCGACTACGGGCAGACGGTCGACGGCACGTTCGCGACCACCGGGTACGCCGGCTACACGTTCGCGGGCGCGGCGGGGGCGCGCGTGGTCATCGACCTCGTCGGGCGCAGCCACAACGATCCCGTCCTCTATGTCTACGGCCCCGAGCGCAGCGACGGGTGGGGCAACGCGCGCCGCGTCGCGCGCAACGACGACTCGGGCCGCTCGCTCGACTCGCACCTCGACATCCGCCTCCCCACCGACGGCGTCTACCTGATCCTCACGCGCGAGTACTGGGACGACGGCGGCGACTTCGCGCTGACGCTCGGCTGCCCGGGCGGCGTGTGCCGACCCGAGTGCCGCGGCGGCGACGCGTGCCCGACCGGCGCGATCTGTGAGCGGATCTACTGCATCACGACGCCTTGTCCGAGCTACTGCGCGCCTTCACCGGTGGAGACGGCGTGCGGCGTTCGCGGCACGGCGCCCTGCGCGGCCGGACAGTTCTGCAACTTCCGCGACGGAACGGACTGCGGGAGGGCGGACCGCCCCGGCACCTGCGAGCCGCAGCCGTCGGTGTGCATCACGCTCTACGACCCGGTCTGCGGCTGCGACGGCAACACCTACTCGAACTCGTGCGCGGCGCACGCGGCGGGGGTGTCGGTCGACTACGACGGGGCGTGCGGCGCGCGCGCGTGCACCGACGCGGAGTGCGGTCCCATGCCGGCGCGTCCGAGCGAGCTCTGCTCCGACGGCGTGAGCTACTCCGGCGTCGGCGGGTGCGTCCGTGACGACACCGGCGCGTGCGGCTGGGAGATCATCGAGTGCCCGGCGCCACAGGCCTGCGGTGGGCGCGGCACGGGACCCTGTCCCGAGGGTCAGTTCTGCAACTTCTTCGACACCTCGAATTGCGGACGTGCAGATGGCCCCGGCGTGTGCGCGCCGATCCCCGACGTGTGCACGCGCGAGGCGCTCCCGGTGTGCGGCTGCGACGGCAACACGTACTCGAACCCGTGCTACGCGCATCGGGCGGGCGTCGCGGTCGAGTCGATCGGCGCCTGCGCGCCGCGCTGCCGCATCGCGGGTTGCTCGGGCGAGCTGTGCGTCGACGACAGCCACTCGGGGATCTCGATCTGCACGTGGCGCGAGGAGTACGCGTGCTACCGCGGCGCGACGTGCGAGACCCAGGCGGACGGAAGCTGCGGCTGGACGAGCACCCCCGAGCTCGACGCCTGCCTCGCGATGTTCTGAGACGATGTTCTGAGACGCGCGAGATCGGAGACGGAGCTCGCGTTCCGTCTCCGATCGGTGCGCTAGATCTCGTCCTCGATCGGTTCTCCCTCGTCGATGTCCTCTCCCTCGTCGAGGACCGTCTCCTCCTCGTCGAGCGAGGGCCCTCCGACGTGCTCGGGCGTCGGAGGCGGCATGTGCGCGGCGGCTTCGACCTCGGCCTCGACCTCCCCGACGACGTTGAGCATCTCGCTCACGAGCCCGCGCGTGCGGTCCCAGTCGATGGGGGGCTCCCACTCGTCGTCGAACGCCATCTGGCGCTCGAGCAGCTCGCGTCGCTCGCGGAGGCGCCGCTCCATGATCGCGCGCATGTCGCTCGGGTGTCGGATCACGTGCGGCGTTACGAAGAACAACAAGTTGCGCTTCACGTCGCGCTCCTGCGTGTTGCCGAACAGGGCGCCGAGGATCGGGATGTCGCTTAGGATCGGGATCCCGGAGCGCTGATGATCGCGGAAGTTGCTCGTCAGCCCGCCGATCACCACCGTCTCGCCGTCGTGCGCGACGAGCTCCGTCTCCGCGATGCTCTGGAGGAGGCTCGCCGCGCCGAGCGTCCCGCTGCGCCCGCCCGAGCGCGACGACTCGGCGCGGATCTCGAGGCGGATCTCGCCGTCGTCGTTGATGTGCGGGGTCACCGTCACGATCGTGCCGGTGTCGCGCCGCCCGCCGCTGCTCGCCGAGGTGAGCTGGTTGAACGCGCTCTGGCTCGTCGCCGCGTCCTGGCCGGCGAGCGCGCTCAAGAGCAGGTTGCTCGTCGGCGTCGAGTTCTGGAGCGCGATGTTCTCGCCGATGTTGATGTTCGCCTCGCGGTTGTCGAGCGCGGTGATGTGCGGCGTCGCGATCACGTTCGTGCGCAGGCGCGTGGCGAGCGCTTGGATCTGGAGGCCGTACTGCGGGATCGTCCCCGAGTCGTTGGGGATGCGCGAGTCTTGGATGAGCGGCCCGAACAGGCTGAGGCTCGTGCCGGGGCCGGTGATGTCGACGCCGGTGCCGAGCGACGTCAATAAGCCGAGCACGTCTCCACCGAACACCTGCGCGATCCCGCTGAACAGGTTCGCGTCGAGCGCGTCGGTGTCGTCGACCGTCACCTCCATGAGCACCATCTCGAGGAAGACCTGTCGCGGCGCGGTGTCGAGGTCGTCGATCAGCGCCTCGACCGCGCGGTAGTCGGTCGACGACGAGGTCACCACGATCGCGTTGAGGTCGCTGTGGGCCTGTACGCGCACGGTGCCGTTGAGGCCGAGCGTGGTCGGTCCGGCGGCGGCCGGGTTGCCGCCCGAAGAAGGAGCCCCGCCGGCCCCGCCGAGGAGCGCGGTGAGCGTCGACGCGACCGCCTCGGCGTCACCGTGCTGGAGCCTCCGCACGTGCACGAGGAGCTGCTCGTCGTCGGCGCGGTCGAGCACCCTCAACAGCCGCAAGATGCGTTGATAGGTCGGAGGGTTCGTCAGCAGGATGAGCGAGTTCGTGCGCTCGTCGCTGAGGATCCGGAGCGGCGCGCTCAGCGGGATCGCGTCCTCGCTCGTCGAGGACGCGGCGCGCACCTCCGCGGCCGGGGTGGCCTGCGCGGCGCCGCGTGCGCGCGACCGCGGATCGGCTTGGCTGGTCCCGCCCGGCCGCGCGGAGGTCTCGGCGTCGAAGATCTCGCTCAACGTCGCGGCGAGCTGCGCGGCGTCCGCGTGGTGGACCGGCTCCACCCACAGCTGGACGTCGCTCCGCGGGACGTCGATCACGCCGAGGACCTGACGCAGCCGCCGGATGCTCGCGCCGGTGTCCACCACGATGAGCGTCTGGGTCGGGTCGTAGCTCGTGATCGTCCCTTCCGCCGAGCGCAGCGGCTCGAGGAGCTGGGTCGCCTCGCTCGCGCTCAGGTGACGCACGCGATGGAGCCACGTGACGAAGCGCTCGTCGGCGGGCGGCGGGTGCGCGGGATCGTAGACGGGGAGCGGTCGCCGCTCGATGTCGTCGGAGTCGACGATCACGTGGTAACGACCGCGCCGCATGATCGTGTAGCCGTTCGCGTGGAGGAGCACGAGGAACGCCTGATACGCCTCGGCCGCGGTCACCGGCTGGGTGCTGGCGATCGTCGCTCGCAAGTTACGCTGCGCACCCGTCACGAGGAACCGATACCCCGTGATGCTCGTCATCATGCGGACGAGGTCCATGAGGTCGCCGTCCTCGAGCGAGAGCTCCACCCGCTCGCCGGGCCGCGCGCGTGGAGGCGCGGAGCCGAGGCCCGTCTCGAACGGACGCGCGCTCCCCGTTCCGCTCGCCGGATCGTCGCCGGGGGGAGGCGGTGGACGCTCGCTCTGCGCCACCACGAACGACGGGGCCGCGAGGATCGCGACGAGCGTGATCGACGATGCAACGAAGGTTCCACCTCTCGAGACGCTCATCGAGCCTGACCTCAGCAACCGCCGTGCCTGAGCCGCCGCGAGGCTCGTTTCGATGGGACCCGTGCCGGCTGCGACAGAGTGGCGAGCCGGCTCGGCGCCGGTCTGACGAAACGTCACCGAGCCTCTGCTACCGTGCCGTCCGATGCCCACGCTGGCCGACGTCCGGAACTTCGCCCGCTACCACCTCAAGCGGCGGCCGGTGGATCACCCCGCGCAGGAGACCGAGCTGGGGGTCACCCGGATCGGCTACGACTCGGATGCGTTCTACGCGTCGCTCGAGCCGTTCGAGGATCGCTACGCGATCACGACCGAGGAGTCGGTCTCCTACCGCGGCGTCGACTACCCGCTCCGCCTCGCGCGCCGGGCTGCGCGGGGGGTGGGGCGCGCCGCGCGCACCCTGCTCGTCCTCGCCGGCGTCCATGGCAACGAGCAAGCTGGATTGCTGGCTGTACCACCGATCCTCGACGCGTTCGCCGCGCGCCACGATCTCGGGCACGTCGAGCTCGCCGTGCTCGGTCCGGTCAACCCCGTCGGGGCCGCGCACACCTCGCGCTACAACGGCGACGGCTTCGACATCAACCGCGACTTCGTCCGCTTCGAGACGCGCGAAGCGCGCGCGGTGCGACGCGTGTTCGAGCGGCTCGCCCCCGACTTCATCGTGTCGCTCCACGAGGGGCCGCAGGACGCCACGTTCCTGTTCGCAAACCGCTGGGTCGACGAGCGCGTCGGCCGCGAGCTGCTGACGGCGCTCGAGGACGGCGGGACGACCCTCGCGGAGCGCGACTACTTCGGTCGCGCGCTCGTGCCGCCCGGCTACGCGCCGTCCACACCGGTCGCGCGCGCGGTGACCACGCTCTGGGCGAAGACGCTCGAGATGCAGGCGACGAGCTCGTGGGCCGAGGATCTCGGCGTCCCCGAGATCACGATCGAGAGCTCGTGGCGGAGCGCGGATCGCGGCGCGCGGGTGCGCGCCCACGTCGACCTCGTGATGGCGACGCTCGCCCACCTCGAGCGCGACGCGGCTCGCCGATGATCGGGCGTGCCCTCGCTTCGATGGTCGTGCTGGGCGCGCTCGCGGGCTGCGAGTGCTCGAGCGCGGGAACCGACGCGGGTCGCTCGGACGGTGGCGCGGTCGACGCGGCGCGTCTCGACGCCGGAGCGGCCGATGCGGGGGCGATGGATGCGGCGGCGGAGGACGGCGCGGTCGACGCGGGCGCGTCGGACGGGGGCGCGCGCGACGCCGCGACGGGAGACGCGGCGGCGCTCTCCTGCGATCCGAGCGCGGTCACGTTCACGCCGCCGAGCGGCGGCCCGTTCGAGGTCGGCGTGTTCTGCGACGACGTGTTCGCCTGCGTCGCCACGATGGCGGAGGCCGGCGCGGTCACGGCGGCGTCGGGCGGTCGCATGACCTGCGCCGCCGCGAGCGGGTTCCCCTGCGGAGCGTCCGGCTACGCGTGCATCTACCAGGACCCCGCGGGGCCGAGCACGATCGACGCCGCCGAGTACGGAGCGATCTGCGCGGTCACCGTGCTCACGCCGACGCCCGACGTGCGCTGCGTGGTCTACCTCTGATCGTCCCGCGATCGTCGAGCTCCGATCGTCGAGCTCCGATCGTCGAGCTCCGATCGTCGAGCTCCGATCGTCGAGCTCCGATCGCCGAGCTCCGACCGCCGAGCTCCGATCGCTACCTGTGATCGCGCGGGGCCGTGCCCGGGGCAAAGATCCGGAACGGATAGTTGACGCGGAACTCCGCCTGACGAAACGGTCGGACGCGCGCCGCGCCGACCGCGGCCTCCGCGCAGCGCTTGACCTCCGGAGGCGCGTCGCCGCCCGCGAGGGCCGACGTCACGCGCCCCGACTGGCCCTCGAACACCATCGCCGTGGGGATGAGCCCGTCCCCGCCGCGGCCCCCTCGCGCGCCGGCCTCGCTGACCCCGTTCATCGCCGCGACGCCGTCGTCGCGGCTCGGCGTCTCGGGGCGCTCGTCCGCATGCGCCGTTGTCGCGAGCGAGACGACCATCACGAGCACGGCGGCGGCGCGCTTTCGAGTCATTCCTCCAACCTTACCGGGGGTGCGCCGGTTTGTTGACCCGCGATCCGTTCTCGAGCGATGTGGTGGCATGTGGGTACGAATCGTACGTGTGGGGGCGGCGCTCGCCGCCCTCGGAGTCGGGCTGCCGATGGGCGCGGGGGCCCAGGATCGGTCGGCCGGATCGGCGCGCGGCGCGTCCGAGCCGCCGGCCGCGACGACCGGAGACGGGGTCGCGTTCACCGAGGACGGGCTCGTCTACACGGTCCGCGCGGGGGACACCGCGAGCCACATCGCGGAGCGGTTCCGCGTCCAGCTCACCGACCTCATCGCGTGGAACGATGGCCTCGAGCCGGATCGGATCCGCGAAGGTCAGACGCTCCGGATCGACAATGGCCTCCGCCGGGTCGTCTACACGATCCAACGAGGCGACACGCTCGCGAGCATCGCGGCGCACCACGAGGTGCAGCTCAACGACATCGTGAGCTGGAACCCGCGCGTGCGTCCGAACCGGATCCGCGCCGGGAACGCGCTGACGATTTACACGCACGTGCCGGAGAGCCGCTCCGTCTCGATCGGCACGCCCCAACACGGGCACCTCGAGCACGCACGTCGTCTTCCGCTTCACAACCGCGCGATCGAGGTCCGCTATCCCGAGCGCGCCTACGGCACCGACGAGACGATCCGATGGATCGTCGAGGGCTTCGAAGAGATCGCGCGCACGCACGCGCACACCCCGCGCGTGGTCGTCCACGATCTCTCGCGTCGCAACGGGGGTGAGCTCAACG
Source organism: Sandaracinaceae bacterium (assembly GCA_050186575.1). Classification (GTDB taxonomy): domain Bacteria; phylum Myxococcota_A; class Polyangia; order Polyangiales; family Sandaracinaceae; genus JAUHXR01. Next base: position 15,733 of record JBFWYI010000087.1, read on the forward strand.
GTCACCACAGCCATCGCTCCGGCCGCGACGCGGACATCGCCTACTACCAGCGCGACTGCCGCGACGCGTGCCGCTTCCATCGGATCGGTCCCGATCAGCTCGACGTCGCGCGTCAGTGGGCGCTCTTCTCGCAATGGCTCGAGGCGGGACGCGTCGAGCACATCTTCGTCGACCAGGCGCTCGCCGAGGCGCTCTATCGGCACGCTCGGGAGAGCGGCGTCTCGCGGGCCAACCTCGCGCGCTGGTTCGCGTACCCGTCGGAGCACGGGCACGGGATCATCCGGCACCACCCGCGCCACGCCGATCACTTCCACGTCCGCTTCGTCTGCCACGACACCGACGAGGAGTGCCGATGACGAGCGTCGCGCACGCCGCGAGTGCGGTACCATCGGCCGTGGCCAGGGTCCCGGAGCCGACCGTCGAGAGCGTAGTGGCGGAGGTGTCGGAGAAGATGTCCGACCCCTCGTACGCGCAGCTCGCGATCGGGAGCTTCGCGCAGGCGCACCCCGACGTCGGTCGCTTCATCACCGCGCACCTCGAGGAGCTCGGCGGTGGCGAAGGGGTGATGCACGCCGTCTTCCACGCCGAGGTCGTGCACGAGTGCTTCCGCCGTCACCTCGGTCGCCACCTCACGCCGATCGGCTTCCGCGCGCTCGATGCGGTGTCGTTCGGCGATCCGGAGAAGCGCTTCACCCAGCTGCAGCCCGCGATCGCGTCCTACCTCGTGAGCAACATCGATCAGCCGGCGATGCGCCGCCTGCTCTCGCTGGTCGGACTCGCGATGGACGAAGCGAGCTAGTCCCCTGGGACCGTGAAGACGAGCGAATCTCGAACGCCCTCGAGCTCCGCGGCAGCGTTGCTCCTCCTCGAGATACCGCCCTGGTCCACGCGATCCGAATCCGTGCTGTCTGTTTCGGTCTCGCGATCGTCGACGGCGCAACGACCAACCGGTCCTAGCCGACTTGCACGATCCGGCGGCGCGGGACCGACGCGTCTTCCGTCGGCGCCGCCTTCGCGAGCGGGAGCTCCCCGGCCGGCGCGGTGCTGCGACGCGCGCGCGTGTCGATGAGCGAAACGCCGGTGACCGGTTGCGTGTCGGCCAACGCCGCGCGCTTCTCGCTCTCGTCGACCGACGCGTCACGCCGCACCGCAGGCACGCCGCGCAGAGTGTGATCCACCGACTCGACGAACGCGCGCGCACCCGGCGGCCGCGAAGGCGCGGGAGGCGGAGGGGGCGAGCTCACGGGACGGATCGGGATCGGCTTCACGGAGTCGAGGCGGCGCAACCACTCGAGGCGTCGACGGTACGTCTCGTTGTCGGGGCTCTCGCGGCAGAGCCGCTCGTAGATCGCCGCCGCACGGTCGGGCAGGCCCTGCTCGATATGCAGCTCGGCCATCTCTTCGGGGTCGAGCGCGCGCGTGGCGTCGAGAAGCGATCCGATCCGAGCGTAGGGGTTGTTCACCATGGGACCTTCGGCTTCGAGAACGCTCTGCGAACCCCGCGCCAGCAGGCTGGCCCGTTCGATCCGAAGGTTCCGATGCGGGCTCGTGAACCCTCATTCACGCGCGCTCGCGCGCCGGGGCTCCGGCACGCCGTGCTCTCGCATGTGCAAGGGATGTCGATCGCGAACGAGCGAGCTCCATCGTCCGGGGACATTTGGGGCGGCGCGTCGATTGCTCGAGGGCTCGTTCATGGAGGGCATGATGAAGCGGACCAGCAACACGGCGGCGTGGCGTTTCCAGGTGTGGGTGTCGTTCGTCGTCTCGAGCGGACTGACGGGGATCGGCGTCGCGTACCTGCCGATCGACATCTGGATGAAGGGGTTCCTCGCGATGGGTCTCCTGTTCACCGTCGGCTCGTGCTTCAGCCTCGCGAAGACGGTGCGCGACGATCACGAGGAGGCGCGCCCGACGCGCGAGCGCGGCGACGCGCCGGCGGTCGGACCGTTCCGCAACGCGGCTTGACCGCTCTATGAGCCGCGGAGCTCGCGCATCGTGACGAGCTCCTCGGCGGCCGTGGGGTGGAGCCCGATCGTGGCGTCGAGCTGCGCCTTCGTCGCGCCGAGCTGGAGCGCCACCGCGAAGCCTTGGATGATCTCCGGGCCCTCGTCGCCGACGAGGTGGACCCCGAGGACGCGGTCGCTCGGCGCGTCGACGACGAGCTTCATGAACATCCGATCGGGGGCGCCGCTCAGCGTGTGCTTCAGCGGGCGGAACTCGCTCGTGTAGATCGCGAGCTCGTGCCCTCGCGAGCGCGCGTCCGCTTCCGTGAGCCCGACCGCGGCCACCGGGGGCAGCGAGAAGACGGCGGTCGGGATGTTCGCGTAGTCGAGCGTGCGCTCGGGTTGACCGAGAAAAATGTTGTCAACCAAGACGCCGGCTTCGGCGAGCGCGACCGGGGTCAGGTTCAACCGATCGGTCGCGTCTCCGATCGCGTAGATCGACGGGACGCTGGACCGGTAGTGCGCGTCGACCTTGATCGCGCCCCGGTCGTTCGTCGCGACGCCGAGCTCCTCGAGCCCGAACCCGCGCGTGTTCGGTTCCCGGCCGATCGCGAAGAGGGCCGCGTCCACGTCGACCGTGCGCCCGTGCGTGAGCATCGCGGAGTACGCGTCGCCGGTCGGCTCGAGACACTCGACGCGGCAGTTCAGATGGACGTCGATGCCGTGCTTCTTGAGCTCGTCCACCACGAACGTGTGCACGTCCTCGTCGAACCCGCGCAGCACGTGCGCCCCGCGGTGCGCGAGCGTCACCTCGCTGCCGAGCCCTCGGAAGACGCTGGCCATCTCGAGCGCGATGTATCCGCCGCCCACCACGAGCAGTCGCTTCGGCAGCGTGGTCAGCTCGAAGACATCGTCGCTCACCCACGCGCGGTCCGTGCCCGGCTCGGTCGGTCGCACCGGATGGCTCCCCGTCGCGACGAGGATGCGCTCCGCGGTGACCCGCTTCGTCTCGTCGCCCTCGAGCGCGACGTCCACCGTGTGCTCGTCGACGACCGTCGCGCGCCCACGCAGGATGTCGCAGCCGCTCGCGCGGAGGACGCGCTCGTAGACGCCGTTGAGCCGCTCGATCTCACGATCTTTGTTCGCGCGCAGCGCCGCCATGTCGAAGCGGCCGGGCTCGAACGTCCACCCGAACCCGGCCGCGTGCGCGAGATCGTGGCGCAGCTTCGACGCGTAGACGTAGAGCTTCTTCGGTATGCAACCGACGTTGACGCACGTGCCGCCGAAGCGCTGCATCTCCGCCACCATCACGCGAGCACCTGCGCGCGCGGCGAGCCGGCTCGCTCGCACGCCGCCAGAGCCCGCACCGATCGTGAAGAGGTCGACGTCGAAGGCCATCGAAGGGTTGTAGCAGGACGCGCCCCGCGCAGCCTGGAGTCGATCGGCCTCCAGACGGCGCCACGAGGTTGCTCCGCGCGCACGTGAGACCGATGCTCTCGGGCATGGGTCCCGCACGCGCTCGCGATCTGCGCCGGGGATGGCTCGCGATCGGCGGCGCGCTCCTCTCCGTCGGTGTCACGCTCACCGCGCCCGGCGGGGCTCGCGCGCAGGCGTTCGATTCGTTTCGTGAGCTGCGCCCGCTGGCCCCGCCTCCCGACGACGCGCCGCTCGGCTGCGGCACCGCCGATGGCGCGCTCGGTCCAAGTCAATCTATATTGCAAGGACGATGGCGCGGTCGGCTCCCGGCGGGGATGGGGCCGCGAGCGGGGACGATGCCCGGAACGTCCAGCCCCTGGACGGGCCTGTGGCGGCTGGGAGACCCGCAGATCTGGTTGCAGGTGAGCGAGGACGCGGTCCGTCCGGACGAGACGTTCGAGCGCTTCGTGCGCGAGCGCATGGCCGAAGTACCCAGCCAGGGCGCCGCGATCCTCGGGACGATGGAGCTCGGCGGCGGCGGTCGCGCCGTCGTGGTGCTGCCCGACGCCGCGTGGCCGGGCGCGGCGATGCCACCGATCGCATGGGGCTTCCTCCTGAGCGCGGATGGCCTCGCGCAGTCGTTCCATGTCGGGATGACCCCGAGCGCGTTCGGTCCTGATCGGGAGGGGTGTCGCGCGCAGGTGCTCCGCGCGCTCGCGACCTTCGTCGACGGCGGCCAATCGCCGGTCGTACAGGGTTCGATCGAGCTGCCGCTCGAAGGTGGAGTCGTGCACGTGACATTGCCGGCCGGCGAATACGTCGTGGGCGAGTCCGTCGTCGAGTCGATCGGACGCACCGTCTCCGTCCGCCGGCTCGCGCCGCGCTCGTGGGGCCTGCGCCGCAGCCCGGCCTTGGCGATCTCGCCAGCGTCGCCCGGTCGATGGGCGCCGAGCCAGCGGGCACGCGTGCGGCGAGGAGCATTGTTCGGACAGAGCGTGGAGTGGACCGAAGAGGTCGTCGACTTCGGTCGAGGCGTCCGGGACGCGCGGGCGCGCGCGACGATCGTCCTCGCCGGGACCGGCTACGACGTCGTGGTGGCGGGCGCGACCCCCGCCGAGCGGGCAAGCATGGCGCGGGCGCTCGCGAGCGCCCGCTTCGAGGCACGTTCAGGGCTCTGAGCCAGCGGCGCTCGGTTCGGCCTCGCCGGCCAGCGCGTCGTCGTCGCCCGACGTCCACTCCGCGCTCGTCTCCTCTTCGGGCGGCGTGGCGCCGCCGCAAGCCGCGAGGGCGAGGGTGATGGCGAGGACCCAGCTCATCTTCTTCATCGCTCCACCCCCACCGTCAGCGTTCGCGCGGGGATCGTCGCGCGCTCGGACGGAGCCTCGAGGTCGTACGCTTCGACCGCGAGCCCCCGCGTGCGGCCCGCCGCGACCCAGCGGAGGCTGAGCGGGACGCGCCTCGAGACGCCGACGGGGATCGGCGCGAGCGTCACCCGCAGGACCCCCGCGCGATCCGGATCGTCGACCCGCGCCACCGCATCGCTCGCGCGCAGCGCCTCGAGGCACGCGCGATCGCACGCCGCCGCTCCGGGCAGCGTGACCTCGAGGCGCGCGGCCGCCACGTCGCGCTCGCCGCGGTTCTGCGCCACGAGCTCGAGACCGGCGCGTCGCCCACGCTCCGTGGGGCTGCCTTCGAGCCTCACTCCGATCGCGCCGGCGTCCCGCGCCTCGACCGGTGCAAGATAACGTGCCTCTGCACGCGCCACGACGCGCGACCCGGGCGCGATCTCGACGTCGGCGGATGCCGGCAAGGCGAGCTCCGCGCGGCCGTCCTCGAGCGACAGCGTCCGCGCCTCGCCGTCGACGCGCACCTCGACCGACTCGGGCTCGTCGGCGCCGAACCCGCCGTATACCGCGGTGGCGGTCACCCAGAACGCTCCCTCGTCGCCGAGGCGCGCGAGCGCGCCCAACCGCGCGGCCACGCTCGCCGCGAGCTGGTCCGCGAGCTCCGTGCGCCCCGCCTGGCGGGCCGCGATCGCGAGCGCCGCGGTGCCGATCCACACGTCGCCGGGGTGATCGGATCGTCCCGGCACCCAACGTCGCCCGAACCGATCCTCGGTGAGGCGGCTCGAGGCGCGCTCGAGCAGCGCTGCGCCGGAGGAGTCGGAGGGATCCGCGATGAGGAGGGCGGCCGCGAGCCGCGCCATCACCGCGGGATGATCGCTCTCGCGTGCGAGAGCACGCCATCCGTCTTGACGCAGGTCCGCGACGAGGAGCGCGACCGGCCCTTCGCCGGCCGAGGGATCGATCGTCGCCTCCGTGGCGAGCGCCGCGAGGACGCTCGCGCGGAGGTCGAGCTCCGCGGCGTGCTCCGTCGCGAGCGACTGGCGTAGATGGGTCGCGTGCTCCGCGATGAGGCCGGCCCGTCGCTCGTCGCGCGCCCACGCGCTGAGCGCGCACGCCGTCACGATGGGCGCGCCCGGCCGAACGCGCGTGAGCAGCGGCTCGCCGAGGTCGCGATCGGTGAGCGCGAGCGCCCACGCCTCGATGGCCGGAGAGCGCTCGAACGCGGGCGCCAGCTCCGGCTCGCGGATCAGCCCGTGCGCGCTGCTGACGGTGAGGCGGGCGGACAACGGCATCGCGTCACCCGGGGTGTGGATCGAGAGACGACTTCCGTCGCGCTCGAACGCGACCGCCGTCCGCGAACGGAGCGCGGCGTCCGGCAACACGCGAACGCGCCGCTCGAAGACCGCGGGAGGCCCGTCACCCAGGTGCACGAGCACGCGCACGCGCGCCATCCCGGGCGCGCGCGCTTCGAGGGTGAGCCGCGAGCCGTCGAGCGACGCCGCGAGGGCATCGCCGGACGCCTCCAGCGCGAGCCGCGGCGCCGGGGCCTCGGCCAACCTCACGAGCACGATCGGGAGCGCGAGCCGCTCGCCGACGCGCAGCGCGCTCGGCAGATCGACGCGCGCCACCCACGGCGCGCCGGCCGTCAAGGATACGTGCGAGGTCCGGATCGCGCCGGACCGAGAGAACGCGACCGCGGTGACCTGGTACGTCCGCCGCTCGGACGGTAGCTCCCACTCGAGGCGCGGACCCGCGCCGCCGAGCACGTCGGGGCTCTCGAACGCGGGGTCCGGATCGGGCTCCGGAGGCGCCGGGAGATCGCGCCAGAGCGTCGACGCGGTCTGCGGCGCCGGCTCCCACGCGCTCGGGGCCTCGATCTGGAACACCGACGCGAGCGCCTCCGCCGTCGCCCGGCCGAGGGAGACCGAGCTCAAGCGTGCGAGCAGCACGTCCTCGCCCACCGCCTCGGCGTAGAGGCTCGCCGAGGGCAGGACGCGCGCGAACGGATCGACGAGGTCGTCGCCGGTCCCCACGCGACCGTCCGGACCGCCGCTCGTCAGCTCCCATCCCGCGACGGGCTGGAGGAACCCGAACCGTGCGCGCGCGGTACGTCGCAAGACGAGTGGCTGTCCCCACGCGTCGTAGAGCTGCGTGCGCTCCGGCCACTCGGTGAAGGAGACCCCGTAGCGCTCGACGCTCTCGATCAAGCTCACCACGAGCTCCTGCGGGTCGCCGCGCCGTCCCCATGGGACGTCGAGCCCGCGATCCCGCACGAGCTCGCGCAGCATCACGTTGACGCGGAACAAACGCTCGCGCGTGATGCGGCGCGCGACGTTGTCGTACGTGAAGCTCGGATCCATCGCCCCGAGCGTCGCGATGTCGAGCGGCTCGCCGTCGAGGCTCGCCGCCATCTCGTCGCCGAGTCCGCTCTCCTCCAACGCCGCGTCGAGCACCGAGCGGTTGAAGCGCCAGCGCCCGCCTTCGCGCACCGCCGCGTCGTCGAGCCGATCGGGGATCGCGTCGACGACGTAGGTCTCCACCGCGCGCATGAGCCGTCCAATGCGGCCGCGCACGAAGCGCGCGCGCGTGCGGTGCGGGTCGCGCAAGAGACCGTAGTCGAGCGGCGTCTGCGGCAAGGGTTGGGTGACGATCGCGCCTTCGCGGAGCACCGCGCTCGCGCCATCGTCGCTCGGCGTGCGCGCCGCGAGGAGCGCGGCCACGAAGCGCGGCGAGTGTCCCGCGTCGGAGGCCACCGCGGCGTCGTTCATCGCGGTCGCGAGCACGGCGGCGAGGTGGTCGCGTCGACCGACGTGTCCGGCCACGACGACGCTCGAGCCCTCGGAGCGCACGGTGGCGCCCGACGCGTCGGCGTGGAGCTCGGGGGCGTCTCCCGTCGCGCCGACCTCGAGCAGCGTCGAGCCGCCCCGCGCTGCGACACCTCCATCGAGCAGCGGGCGCGCGCGCACCCACACGAGGCCGCGCGTCGCTTCGGGGAGCGGGAGGGTGATCGCGCGCGCCGTCGGCTCGATCACCGCGGCGGCGATCGGCGCCCACCGCTGCCCGTGCATCGTCAGCGCGGCGATCTCGATCGGCGCGGATCGCGCCGCGCTCGTCCGCGGCGCCTCGACGTGGATCCCGCCGCTCACGAGCGTCGCTCGCACGCCGATCGTCGCGTCGGGATCGACGGGGAGGCACACGGGGATCTGATCGGCGTCGACATGGAAGGTCGCCGCGGCCGCCGTGCCGCCTCCGCACGCGCCGTTCGCCCCGCTCGACACCTGCGGAGCGTCGAACACCGCGACGCCGTCCTCGTCGGTCGTCGCCTGGATCCGTCCGCCGAGCGCCGTCGACTCGAGCGAGACCGCGCGCGAGCGCAGCGGCAGCCCGTCCGGCGTCACGACGCGCGCATAGATCCGCGCGTCGAGCGTAGGCGTGAGCGAGCCACCCTCCACCGCGAACGCGGCCAGCCACGGCACGCGCGCGATGCGCAGGTGCGCGACGGCGGTGGTGGTGCCCTCGGCGGGCGACACGATGGTGAGCTCGCGCGTGATCGGCGCCACCGGCTCTTCGCTCGTCCGCGCGATGAGCCAGTTGATCTCGGCGTGGCCGCTCGCGTCCGTCACGATCCGTCGTCGCTCGTCCTCTTCCTCCGCGACGCTCGACCATCGCACCGCCGCGCCGGCGACCGGCGCGCCGTCGGGCGTGCGCAGGACCACGTCGACGGGCACGTCATCGCCGGGGCGAGCCACCGCGCGTCGCGCCGTCGCCCGGGCGAATAACGTCCGCTCGCCCGCCTCGGCAGCCGAGATCGTGATGCGCTGCGACGCGGACTCGGTCCGGGCCGAGAGCTCGAGCGCGCCTTCGCCCGGCGCGCGCACGGTGGCGACGAAGACCCCGCTCGCGTCGGTCGTCAGCGGCGCCTCTCGATCCGAGAGGTGCACCTCGACGCCCGCGCGAGGTGCGTCGGTCGCCTCGTCGAGCACGCGGCCGAATACGAGCGCCTCGCCGCGCGGCGGCACGGTCGCTCGGTCGGTGAACAGCTCGATGCGCTCGCGCGCGAGGAGCTCGAGCGTCACGCTGAACACGCGCCTCACGCCGTGGCTCGACGTCGCCTCGATGCGGATCGAGGGCGCCTGCGCCGGCTCCTCGGGCAGCGCGAGCTCGAGCTCGGCGCGCCCGCGCGCGTCGGTGGTCAGCTCCGCGAGCGGCGCGCTGCGCGAGAGCGAGCTCGTGACGACGAGGCGGGTGTTGGGTGCGAGCCGCAAGTCACGATGTCGGATCACCTCGTAGGTCGTCACGAACCAGCGCACCCGCCCACCCGGCACACCGCTGAGCGAGCCCTCGATGCCCATCTCGAGGCCCGACACGTCGCCGCTCGGCACGACGCGCCGGGTCGCGGTCTGCGCGGAGGCGTGGGGCGCCGACCCGAGCGCGGCGGCGAGCACGCAACTCAACGTGATGAATACGGCGCGGCTCATCGGACGCTCTCCTCGATGCTCAGGCTCCGCGGCGCCAGCAGGCTGACCGCGTCCGGGCGCTCGCGGGCGTACGCGCTGACGCCCAGGCCGCGCAGGGTGCCCGCGACGCTCCAGCGCAGGGGCAGCGCGATGCGTCGCTCGTTGCCGGGCCGCATCGCGGAGAGGTGGAGGGTGAGGACGCCGCCCCCTCGCTCGGTGCGGGCCCCGAGGCTCTCGTTCGCCGCCGCCGTGAGCTCCGCCCCGGTGGGGAGCTCGATCTCGACGATCGGCTGCGCGAGCGTGCGCGCGGATCGGTTGCGCACCACCAGCTCGAGCGTCGCGGTCTCGTCGCGCGAGCCGGTCTCCCCTTCGAGCGACAACACGAGCGGTCCGGGCTCCGCCGGCGGGGCGTCCCACGCGATCCCGTAGCGCGCGCCCGCGCGCACGAGCAGCGGCGCTCCGTCGGCGCGCACCTCGACGCGGTGTGCGCCGCCGTTCGCGAGCGAGGGGAAGCTGAGCGTCGCGCTCCCGCCTGGGAGATCGACCGTCCGATCCTCCCCGTCGATCGTCACCGTCGCCTGCTCGACGGCGCGGCCGCGGGTGAGTCGGCGGGTCAGCGCGTGCGCGAGGCCGCGCTCCTGCGCGCTCATCCTTCCGCCCCGCGCCACGTAGCGCGCGACGGTCGCGAGCGGCACGAACGCGGCGTCGCCGCGACGGAGCGAAGCGAGCGCCATCCCATAGAGCAACGTGGGTTGCACCGCACCGCGCTCGGTGGGGAGCCATCGGTCGGCGTCGAGGGCGACCACGCTGCGCTCGGCGCGGCGCACGAGCTCGCGTACGGTGCCCATGTCCCCGCCGCGCGGTGTCGTCCAGCCCAGCGCGGCCGCCGCGACGATCCAGCGGGCGGGATCGTCGCTCCGCGCGAGGGCATCCGTCGCGACGCGCTCGCGCAGCCGCGAGATCAAGGCGCCCATGCCTTCGACGTCGCGAGCATCGGGCCGCTGTATGGCGGGAGCGAGGCCGAGGAGCGCCGCGGCCGTGACGCGCGCCGCCTCGTCGGACTCGCCCGAGGCCGCGCCGCGGTCGTTCAACATGTCGAGACGCCGCGCGAGCCACGTCACGCCGACCGTCACCGCGCCGTCGTCGACCGACGCGTCCGACCACGCGCGGCCCAGCGCGAACCCGAGCCGCTCCGGATCGGAGTGGCTCAGCTGGATCTCTCGCGCGGGATCGCGTTCCTCGTTCGTCGTACCCGACACCCAAGACGGCCAGCCTTCGTCGCGCGCGTCGAAGATGGCCGAGCCCGCCGTGATCGAGATCTGTCCATCGCGAGGATCGACGCGCGGTGGATTCTCGAGCGTGATCGCGACCCGCGATCGCGAGAACGTCGTGCGCTCCACCGCCACGCGACGCGCGTTGCGAATCACCTCGATCGGCCGTCGGGCCGCGTCGAGCGCGGTGCCGTCGGGCGCGCTCACCACCACGGTGAGCCGACCCTCCCCGACGCGACGCGGCGCGATCCGGATCGGCACGACCGCCGCATCGCCCGGGGAAACGCGCAGCGTGGTCGGTTCGGTGCCGTCGATCCCGAGCGCATCGTCGCCGAGGAGCTGGACGCGCAGCTCGCGCGCTTCGTCGCCGTGGTTCGCGACGCGGATGGGGATCTGCAGCGTGTCGCCGACGTGCGCGACGTCGGGGATCGGCGCGTCGACCACCACCTCGCGATCCACCTCGATGCGCGTCGAGGCGGACGAGACCCAGCCGTCCTCGCGCCACACGATCGCCTCGACGAGGTAGGTGGTGACCGCGTCGGCGAGCTCGAACGAGACCTCCGTGGTGCCCCCCGGATCGATCTCGAGCGACGGATCGAACCGCAGCGTCGGCGGGAACCGCTCGCGGATCACCGCGGCGAGGCCGGCGAGCCCGACGGTGCCTTCGCCCGTCCCGCCGCCGCCACGCCCGGTGCCGCGTAGGCCCAAGCCGCCGTAGCCGTAGCCGCTGCCCGACCCGCTCCCGCTCCCGTGGCCGATCGTGCCGAGGTTTCCGAGCCCGATGGTGCCCTCGGCCACGCCGGCGGCCACCGCGTCGCCGATCAACTCTTCGAACATCTCCACGTTGAGCCGCGCGTACGACTGGAGGATCAGCGCCAGCGTCTCCGTGCTCGTCGATAGCACGGCGAGTTGTCGCATGAGCGCGTCCTCGCCGCACGCGATCGCATACGGCGTCCCGCGTGGGACGGCGCGCTCGAACGGATCGCGCACGTCGTCCCCGTTGCCGAAGCGACCGTCCGGTCCGGGGCTCGCGAGCTCGAGGCCGGTCGCGTGCGCGGACACGACCACGGCGGGGTGCGCCGCGGCGCGCAGCTCGAAGCGACCTCCCCAGGGATCGAGCAGCGCGTCGCGGCCGATCACGCCGCGCTCGACCATCCGCGCGAGCCACCGCGAGGACGGCTCGTTCGCGGCGGCGCGTGCGGCGGGCGGCGCGCCGTCCCCCGGGTCGAGGTACACCGCGAGCGCCGCGAGGAGGTGCACGAGCCGTCGGCGCGCCACGCGCCGCGCGACGTGGTCGTACGTGAACGAAGGATCGGCGGCCTCGAGGATCGCCGCGGTGACCGCGCCCGCGCCGAGCGTGCGCATCTCGAGCTCGTCGTCGAGGAGATCGTCGCGGAGCCGTCGTCGTCCGCCGCGCACCTCGGTCACCTCGTCGAGCGCACCAGCCTCGAGCGCGCTCGTCAGCCGCTCTTCGAGCGCCGTCATCATCGGCCCGATTCCGCGACGCTCCAGCTCGTGGGCGAGCGGACGCGGATCTCGCAGCGCCCCGAGCTCCGAGGGGCTGAGCCCGCTCTCGCTCGCGAGGCCGAGTCCGTCGGTGAGCGGCGGCGCCTCGACCGGCGCATCCTCGGTCCGTGTCACCGCCGCGAGCGCGGCGCGCACGAGGCGATCTCCCTCCGCGTCGTTCGGCGCGTCGAGCGCCTCGTCGAAGCGCTCCTCGAGGAAGCGCAAGGTGAACGGGACCTCTCCGCCGTGCGCCGCGAGATCACGCACGACGAGCGCACCGTACTGCCGCACGTCGCTTTGCCCTGTGATGATCCGGACCTGCGCCGCTTCGCCGACCGTGTAGCGAGGCTCGACCGCCTCGACGCGCACGCGCTCGATGCGGGCTGGCCGCACGAGGACCGCCGCGAAGCCGCCCGCGCTCTGCCAGCTCTCCGCGTCGCGCAGCGCGCGCACGCGCAGCGCCGCGATACCGAGGAGGTCCGCCGGCACGTCGATCGTGGTCCGTGCGTCGCCCGGCGCGACCCATCGCACCGCCCGCACCTCGCCGCGATCGTCCAACAGCTCGAGGACGGCCGGGCTGCGCGCCGCGCGCGGACGGCGGGTGAGCTCCACGTCGAGCGAGGATCCAGGCTCGATGGTCGCGCGTGCGGGGGTGGGCGCGATGTCGACGTCGCGCGAGACGGGCAGCTCGAGCCGCGCGGTGCGCTCGAGCGGACCGGCGATGTGCGCGATCACGCTGGTGGTCGAGCGGCCGTTCTGGCGGCTCGACGCGCCGATGGGCAGCCGCAGGCGGATCTCGGCGATGCCGTTCGCATCCGTCTGCGCGGTGGCTCGGCCGCCCACGATCGCGGGGCCCTCGATCGTCACCTCGGTCGCCGCGGGCGGCGGTCGATCGAGCGCGTCGTGGAGGCGCACGTAGAGCACGTCGTCGATCTCCGGCACGAGCACCCCGTGTCGCGGTTGCGCGTCGACGGTGAGGGCCAACGGCACCGCCAGGTGCATCGGCTCGTGGACGCGGACCGATCCGTGCGCCGGGTGCGTGAGCTCGGCCATCACGTCGATGAGGCCGCTCTCGTGGCTCAGGTACGCGGGCGCCGTCACCTCGACGCGCGCTTCGCCGCGCTCGTCCGTCGTCGCCTCGTAGGTGCGCTCGGAGTCGACGGTGATGACGACGCGCGCGTCCCGCACCACCGCGCCGCTCGGCGTCGTCAATTCGACGTGCACCATCGCAGAAGCGCCGGGGGCGACCGGCTCGGGCTCGATCTCGAGCGTCGCGAAGAGGCGCTCGTACGTGCGGGTGCCGACGCGGAAGTGCGCGATCGTCTCGTCCTGACCTCGGACTCGAACGCGCACGGTGTGAGCGCCTTCGGGCGCGTCGTCGGGGATCGTGAGCTCGAGGTGCGCGACCCCGGACGCGGCGGTGGTCACGGTGCGCTCGACGCGACCGAGCGCGGGACCTTCCACGAGGAACGTGACCGACTCCGAGGCGAGCGGGCGGCGGCTCGCCGCGTCGCGCACGAGCGCCCACGCGTGGACCGGCTCGGCGGACTGGTAGAGCACGCGATCGGTCCGCAGCGCCGTCGTGACGGCGGGACGCACGCCGAGCGGCACTTCGAACGTCCGCGCGTCGCCGTCGGGCCCGACCTCGATCTCGAGGTGCGCGGCGGCGGAGGGATCGAAGCCGGCCGGGATCGGCATCGTGATCGTGAAGCGACCGTCCCCGTCGAGCGCGAGATCGCGCCACGGTCCCGCCGTCGGCGCGCCTTCGCCGTTCCAGTATCGGGCGCGCGCGCGACCATCGAAGGGCACGAGCTCCGCGAGGCCGCGGACCCGGTAGGCCGTACCTCGAAAGAGAGCTTGACGGCCCACTCGCACGGTCCGCGCACCGTCGAGCGCGAGCTCGTAGCCGGTGAACGGCGCGCTCTGCGCTTCCACGCCCGACGCGCACCACAGCCCGGCCGCCAGCGCGACCACGAATCCCCATCCCCGCACGGAGCGTCTCGACACCGCCGACCTCACCAGGTTCCCGGCGGAGACAATCACGGACGCGCGCGCGGCACCACCGCGTTCGGCGCGACGAGCCCGGAATCACGGGCGTACGCGTACGCGCACACGAGGCGGGGAAGGATCTTCCTCCGTCGACGTATCTTGCCCCCTCGACTCGGCGGCCGCGGCGGGTCGCACGGTCGCGCTCGGCTGCACGGTCGCGGTCGGTCGAACGGTCGCCGCGGGTCGCACGGTCGCGGTCGGTGTGGCGGTCGGTGTGGCGGTCGCCGGTCGCACCGCGGTCACCGGCGCGGCGGTCACCCCGTGCTGGGCCATCGGCGCCACGCGCACCTGCGGCGGCTCCGCCGAGACGGCGGTGGCGGGCGCGACCGGCGAGACGCGCACCACGTGGGGTGGGCGCGGCAACGGGGCCGGCCGAGGTGCGTCGACCGCCGTCGACCCCGGGATCGACGCAGGGGCGGTCGGCGGGGCGGCGGAGGGATCGACCGGCGGATCGCCGAGCGTCGGAGCGCCGGTCGGGCTCCCGCCGGCGATGCGCGCCTGCGCCTCGGGCGGGAGGATGATCGTGTAGCCGGAGCGTCCCTCGTGGCGCTCGCCGTTCACGGTGAGCGTCGCGGCGAGCGGCCCGGGCACGGGGAGACCCTCGCGCAGGCGCCCGCGGAAGCGCGACGTGGCGGGGTCCCACGTCATGAGCACGGTCGACAACGATCCTTGTTCCGTCGGGAGGCGCACGATCAGCTGCGCGCCCGCCGGCTCCGCGAGGTCGTCGACCGTGGCTTCGAGCGCGCCGTCGTCGTGGGTGACGACCTCGAGGACGTAGGGTCCGACCGCGAGGACGGTCCCCCCGTTTCGTGCCGCGCGAGGAGCGCCGGGCGCGATCTCTCCGGCGACCGGGGTCGCCCCGGTGGCGATCGGCGCGGCGCTCGGCGCGCTCTCGGTCGTGGCCTCGGGCGCTCGGTCCCCGTCGCCGCTCCCGCACCCGACGCCGAGGGCGAGGGCGCCGGCCGCGAGGACCCGGAGGTGGAGGGTCGGGCGAGGTTGGGTCGGCTCGTCGATCATCGCGCTCCGAAGGTGTACCGCCGGCGCGCCCCTTCGCGCCACCCCGTCGCCGAGCTGGGATCGTCCTGCTAGCTTGCCCGTAGATGCAGGGCGGCTACCTCACCCTGGGGCGGATCAAGGGAATCCCGATCCGGGCGCATTGGACGGTCCCGATCGGGATGCTGATGTTCAGCGGCGGTCGGCTCGAGCCGGCGCTCTGGCTCGGGGTGCTGCTCGTGATCGTCCTGCACGAGCTCGGGCACGCGTTCATCGTGAACCGCGTCGGGTTGGTGAACGCGGGGATCGATCTGACCGGCTTCGGCGGGATGTGCCGGTGGATGGGTCAGCCGACGCGGGTGCAGCGCGCGATGGTCGCGTGGGGCGGGGTGTGGGCGCAGCTCGTCTTGCTCGCCATCGCACTGCCGATCCGCCTCGTGCTGGGCTGGACGGGCATCCCGATCGTCGACGGCCTCCTCCGGTGCTTCACCGAGATCAACGGGATCATGATCCTGTTCAACCTCATCCCGTTCGGCCCGCTCGACGGGCGCGAGGCGTGGCCGCTCTTCCGCTACCTCTGGGAGGACCGTCGCCGGCGCCAGAAGTATCGCCGCGCCGCGAAGGGCGATCCGCTGGACTCGCCCGGTGCCCAGACGCTCCGCGAGGCGCTGCGCGATGCCGAGCGCAACAAGGATCGGCCGAGCTGACGGGCTCTCTGGTCTAGCCGCGCCGCAGTGAGGAGATCGCCCTCGCGCGCGCCGGCGCGTAGATCGGCGTCGCGTTCGGCGCGATGGCGGGCGCCGGATCGAGCATGACCAACGCGTTGCGGCGCTTCGCCGGAGCCACCGCCGGCTCGGGCGCGACCTCCTCCTCGCGATCGAGGCCCGCCGCCACCAGCGTCACGCGGATCTCGTCGACGAGGGTCGGGTCGACGGTGACGCCGAAGAAGACGTCGGCGTCGTCGTGCACGAGCGCGTGGACCTTGGCCGCCGCCTCGTGGATCGCGTGGATGCCGATCTTGGGATCGATCGTGAAGCTGAGGAGCACCCCGCGGGCGCCCTCGATCGAGTCGTCGAGGAGGAGCGGCGCGTCGAGGGCGCGCTCCACCGCCACGCGAGCGCGATCGCGTCCAACCCCGCGCGCGCTGCCCATCACCGCGCGGCCGCCCCCACGGAGGACCGCCGCGACGTCCGCGAAATCGAGGTTGACGAGGCCCGTCTGGGTCACGAGGTCGCCGATCCCGCGCACCGCGCCGGCGAGGATCGAGTCGGCGCGGCGGAACGCTTCGCGCACCGACAGGTCGTCGAGGGTGAGTCGCTCGTTGGGGACGGTGAGGAGCGCGTCCACCTCGTCGCCGAGCGCGCACAGGCCGTCGAACGCCAACGAGCTGCGGTGGGCGCCCTCGAACCCGAACGGCGTGGTGACGACCCCGACGGTGAGCGCGCCGGTCTCACGCGCGATCCGGGCGACGAACGGCGCCGCGCCGGTGCCGGTGCCGCCGCCCATCCCGGCCGCCACGAACACGAGGTCCGCTCCGTCGACCGCCGCGCGGATCTCCGCGATCTGCTCGCCCGCCGCGTTCCAACCGCGATCGGGCCGTCCGCCGGCGCCGAGCCCGCGGGTCGTGCGGCGCCCGATCAGGATCCGCGAGCCCACGTCGAGCCGCTCCAGCGCCACGGCGTCCGTGTTGATGGCAACCAGGGTTGCGTTCGGGATCCCCTCGCCGGCGAGGTGCCCGAGCGCGTTCCCCCCGGCTCCGCCGACGCCGATCACCCGTACGTCCACGCCGTTGACGTCCATTCCTGGCAGCTACCACGGGCGATCCGACGGAGTGAAGAAACCAACCGCGTCCAGGTCCCGTGCGCGCTCCCCGGGGAGGGTCGCCGAAAGATTTCGTGCGCGTGATCACTTCTTGCGTGCAACGCAAGGCTTCTTGGTGTAAAGCCAGCCTGCGGTCTCAAACGACGGGAGGGCCAAAGCCCTTCGAGATCGCGATCGCCCGGTCGGGCATTCGCTTCAACTAATCGAGATCATTACGGGAATCACAAGATTTGGGGGCGTTGATGGGCAACGTCTCGAACTGAGTCGAGTGAAGCAACTTACCAGATCATATTCTACATATTTCAAATCTTTCCAGAATCACAGGATTCGGAGAGGGATGGGAGAGAGGGATGGCCCGCAAGAAGACCGCTAAGAAGTCCGCCAGAAAGCAAAAGCAGATCAGCGACCTGACCGACGTGCAGGTCAAGACGATCCGCGACAAGTACTCCAAGGGGAAGAAGAGCCAGCGTGAGCTGGGCGAGCAGTACGGCCTCGGCACGCACCAGATCGGCCGCCTCACCCGCGGTGAAGCGCGCGAGGGCGCGGGCGGTCCGGTCAGCTCGAACGGCCGCACCAAGCTGACCCCGAAGCAGGTCGCCTCGCTCCGCAAGCGCTACTCCAAGGGCATCGCCAGCCAGGCGACGCTGGCGCGCGAGTTCGGCATCAGCGCGGCGGCGGTCTCGCGCCTCGTGCGCGGCAACACCTACGAGGACGTGGGCGGTCCGCTCACCGAGAAGGGCGGCATGCCGCACGGCCGCAAGCTGACCCCGCAGCAGATCTTGCAGGTCGCGAGGTCGAACGAGAACATGAGCAAGCTCGCGCGCAAGTACGGCGTCACGCGCCAGGCGATCCAGGCGCTGCGCAAGCGCTGGACCGAGCGCCTCGGCCTGCGCTAGCTCCGAGCGGTTCCGGACGATGCGGCGCGTCGGCCTTCGGTCGGCGCGCCGCTCGCGTTTCCATCGCGCGGGGTGGCGACGCGGGTGATGACGCGGGGTGGCCACGGGTGGCTCGAGGCTCCGTGCGCCGAGGGAGCCCGCGATCGATCACTCGATCGCGTCGTCGGGGAGCGCGGCGCCGTGGTCGTCGGCTCCGTCGTCGGCTCCGTGGCCGTCGGCTCCGTGGCCATCGGCTCCGTCGTCGGCTCCGTGGCCATCGGCTCCGTCGTCGCCTCCGTCGTCGGTCGAACCCGGCTCCTCGTCGGACAGCTCGGCCTCCGGCTGTGCGGTGTCCACCTCGATCTCCCGCGGATCCGTGAAGTCGAAGCCGATCTGCACCACCGAGGCGGACTCCCGCGCGGGCATCGAGGACTCGCGCACCGCGCGGACGACGCAGAACGCGAGCTCCGGATCGATCCCGTCGACGTGGTCGGTCCCCGAGCGGGTGACCGATCCGTCGGGCGCCACCTCGAGGTGCACGACCGCGTGACCCTCGACGCGGATCGACGTCGCGGCGAGGCACGCGTGGACGCGCGGTCGGATCGACGCGAGCGCACCGCGCGCCGCCGCCTCCTCGAGCGGTCCCTCCACCACGTGCACGAACGCGATCTGCGCCTCGGGCGGCGCCACGGTGCGGTGGGCCGGGTGCGGCTCGTCCTCCGCCTCGGCGTGCTCGGCCTGCGCGCGGCCTCCGCCACATCCGAGGCCGAGGAGCGTCAACGTTCCGATCACTCCGAGGATCCCGCGCTTCATCATCCGTCACTCCGCCGATTCGACATGCACCGTGCCGCGGTCGATGAGGCGCGCGAGCGCGTGGAGCGTCTCCACTTCGCGGAGGGGCGACACCAGGCTCAGCACCGCGACGCTCCGTGGGCGCGCGAGCTGCTCGAGCACCGCGCCCTCGGCCGGGTTCGGAGGACGCGACGGCGCCGTGGCGACGCTCACGATGTCCGTCGGCGCGAAGCGCCGATAGAGCGCCTCGACCTGATGGTGCTCCGCCTCGTCGAGCAGCGCCTTCAAGCGCACGTCGCGCGGGTTGCTCGTGAGGAGCGAGCGGAAGACGTGCGCGGCCTCCGCGTACTGGCCCTCGCGCACCAGCACGCGAGCTTGTCGGATCAACGACGTCTCCACGTCGGGTCCGTGCGGCGTCCCCTCGACGTCGATCCATCCGCGCGCGCGCAGCTCGTCGACGTTGCGCAAAAGGGCGGGGCGGCTGAGCCCGAGCACGAGCCGCGCCTCGCCGAGCGCGGGCGCCTCGTGCGCGATCTCGAGGATCGCGCGCTGCACCGCACCGAGGGTCTCCCGATCGACCTCCGCCGACGCCTCCGTCGCGGCGACGCGGGCGGCGTCGGTCGGGTAGGCGGCGTCGATCCGCGGCCACTCGTCGAGCAGGCGGAGCCCCTCCATCAAGAGGAACTGGATCGGCGTCTCGAGCGGCACGGCGCCGGTCGGGGTGCTCTCCGTCTTGCGCATCGTGAAGCGCCCGTCGTTCGACATGAAGATGTCGAGCAGGCCTTCGAGCGTCACCGCCGACAACCCAGGACCGGGAGCGCTCGGCGTTCCGTCGGTCGCGAGCATGCCGCGCGCGATCGGGGCGGCGCCGGCGATCAGCGTGCGGTCGTCGACGAGCAACCACGTCTGGTCGGCGCCGGGCTGGGTGACGGTGACGAGCGCTCGCATGCGATGCGCGTCGATCCACTGCAGCAAGTCCGGCAGGGACATGGTGCTGAGGTCGCCCGAGAGCACGCGGCGACGCTACCACGACCGCAATGTCGATCTACCGGCCGATGCCGATCTGATACCGTCGGCGGCGTGACGGTGGTCAACCCACTGGCTCGCGAGATCTCGGCGAAGGTCGTCTATTACGGGCCTGGACTCTCGGGCAAGACGACCACGCTCAAGCACATCTTCAGCGTGGTGAAGCCTCAGCGTCGAGGCGAGCTCGTCACGCTCGCGACCGAAGGCGACCGAACCATCTTTTTCGACTTCCTCCCGCTGCACGTCAAAGAGGTGCACGGCATGGGGGTGCGTTTCCAGCTCTACACCGTGCCAGGGCAGGTGTTCTACGAGGCGACCCGCAAGCTCGTGCTCTCCGGCGCGGACGGGATCGTGTTCGTCGCGGACAGCCAGCCGAGCGCGCGCCAGGCGAACGCCGAGTCGCTGAGCGATCTCCGTCGCAACCTGAGCGAGAACGACATCGACCCGGAGCGCTGTCCACTCGTCTTTCAATACAACAAGCGCGATCTCCCCGAGACGATGGACCTCGACCGGATGCGCGCCGACCTCAACTGGCGCAACTGCCCGGACTTCTCCACCTCGGCGACGAACGGGATGGGCGTGCTCGGGGCGCTCAAGGAGATCAGCAAGCGCGTCATCCGTTCGCTCTGGGAGCGGATCCCGAAGTCGAGCCGTCCGCCGCGCGCGGTGGTGAGCCCGCTCGACGAGGGGATCCAGGCGGAGGTCGCGCGGGTCTCGGCGACGTTCACGTCGAGCGAGCTCCTCTCGAGCGCCGTCACGTCGAGCGGTGAGTTCGCGGTGACCGAAGATCCGTCGCCGCGCTCGCCGATCGCGATGCCCTCGGCGGGGCTCTCGTTCGCCTCGCTGTGGGAAGGCGCGGACGCAGCGCCGATCATGAACGTGGAGAGCGCGATCGCCGACGGTGAGTTCGGCGCCGCGCTGCGCGAGGCGGTCGGCGCGATGGTGGAGCTGCTCGAGGCGCTCCCCGGCACCGGCGACGCGAGCCCGATGTCGAAGGCGGCGCTCCTCGGCCTCGACGGCCGCGAGTTCCTGCGCTTCCTGCGCCTCGCGGGGCTCCACCCGACGTCCGTTACCCACCATGACGCGTTGTTTGCGCTCTACATGTTGGTGTCGGCGCGCGTCAAGGCGACGCTGATCCAGTGAGCCCGCGCGGCTCGAGGTTCGGAGGAGCTCTCACCCATCCGCTGTTTCTCGGCGCGCTCGTCGTGCTCGTGCTCAACGATCACGTGCTCAAGGGTAGTGGGCTCCTGCCGGCCGTGATCACCGGCAAGCTCAGCGACGCGGCGGGTCTGATCGTCGCGCCGGTGACCCTGGCGTGGCTGCTCGGCCTGAAGACCGAGCGAGGCTTCTCGCTGGCCTGCGTCGCCACCGCGATGGGATTTGCGATCCTCCAGGTGCCCTGGGTCGCGGCGGGGATCACTCAGACCGGGATCGCGCGCGTGTGGGCGGATCCCACCGATCTGTGTGCGCTGCCGTTCGTGCTCGTCTCGTACCTCGCGTTCGTGCGGCCGCGCCGCGCGCGCCTCGAGCGCCCGGTCGGCGCGCTCGCGTTGCTCGCGTGCGTGGCGACGAGCCCGAGCCCCTCTCCACGTTATCCGTTTCCTCCCGCCGGCGTGCTCTCCGCGGACGTCGTCGTGCGGCACGTCGGTGAAGAGGACATCGACATCGAGGTGCGGCGGCTGCGCTCGGAGACGACCGTCGACTGCGACGGCCTGCTCGAGCGCCCGGAGCAGATGCTCGAGGACGACGACTTCGGTGACGCGCAGAGCTGGACGCTCTCGCGAGGCGACGCGGTGCCGCTGTGGGATCGCTTGGGGAACGCGCTCGACCGCGAGTGCTACGCGGTCCGCCTGCGCGATCCAGGGGGACGACAGTGGTTCGTCACCTGGCGCCACGGCGCGCCGGCGATCCGCGACTGGCGGATCCGCCTCGAGCCCGGCGAGACCCCGGAGCCCGAGGCGATCCAGCTCGCGGCCGACGCGCAAGCACCGCCGCGCGGGCCAGCCGGCGTCACGATCCGTCGCGACGAGTAGACGCGGGCAAGAGGAACGCGTCGACCTCCGCGCCGAGCGACTGCGCGACCTCGTTGGCGAGCGAGTGTCGCGCGCCCTCGTAGATCCGCAGCGTGGCGTTCGGGAGGAGCGTCGCGAGCCGCCGCACGCCCTGGAACATCCCGAGCGCCTTGTCCTGATCGCCCACCGCGAGCCACGTCGGCTGACGGATCTCCGGCGCGACCGAGAAGAGGCTCTGCATCACCTGATCGACGCCGATGTCCCAGTACATCCGGTAGAAGCCGTCGCCGTACACCTCGCGGTAGTACGCCCACGCGTCGCGGAGCGCCTTCTCGCGTCCGTCCCAGTCGCGCCGATACCAGAAGCGCGACTGCACCCAGAGGCTCGGCCAGAACAAGAAACGGAGGTTGCGCATGAAGCGGCCGAACCAGATCCAGCGGCGCATCGGCTCCCAGCTCCCCGCCGGCGCCCACGCCGCGACCTTGTGGAAGCGCCCGGGCTCGCGGTGCGCGAGGCGGAGCGCGAGGTTGCCGCCGAGGCTCCCGCCGCCGAGGTGCACGCGCGAGACGTCGAGCGTGTCGAGCACCCCGAGCAACGTGTCCTCGAAGAACCGCAAGCTGTACTTACGCAGCGGCTTGTCGCTGTAGCCGCTCCCCGGCAGGTCGGGCACGAGCACGCGGCGGTGCTTCGAGAGGAGCGGGACGAGGGCCTCGTATTCTTCGAGGCGCGAGCTGTGACCGTGGATCAAGAGGATCGGCTCGTCGCGCTCCTCCTCGCGGGCGGGGATGTCCACGTATCGGAGTCGCATCCCGTGCACCGTCACGTCGCGTTGCGGGAACGCGGTCGACGGCGCGGTGTGGGGGCGCATCAGAACCGAGCGCGCGTCGTGGGTCGTCATGGCCCACTAAGGATGAGCACGATCCGGGCCAGCGTCACCGTCGCGACCTAGATTGATCGCCTTCGCGTTGCGATCACGTGCGTCGCGAGCGTGGTCGGCGCCCTCGGCGAGCATCGCCACGGCGTCGGTGAGCGCGGCGCGGCGCATGTGCGCGTGGCCGCGCGGGGGACGCCGCGGGCTCGGTCGCGGTCGCATCGGACGGAACGACGGGCGCCTCGAACGTCATGTCCACGGTCTCGACCTCGGCCGCGCTCGGGACGAGCCGCGGCTGGGGGAGCGGCTCGGGATCCGTCGCGAGCTCGCTCGGGGCGGAGACAGGAACCGACGGCGCGAGGAACGGCTTGAACGGCTTCGGTCCCCACGCGCTCTCGGCGCTGGCCGCGAGCCCCGCGAACGTCACGCCGAGGACGGTGGCCACCGCGAGCGCCCCGGCGGCGAACCGACGCTCCATCACCGCGGCGTGGCGCCACCAGGCGCGCGCGCGCGCGAGCAACGAGCCGTGCATGTACGGGCTGAGGTCGACGTCCTCGGTGGAGGGGCCAAACGGGTTCGTGCCGATCGCGAGTGCGTCGAGATCCGCCAGGTGGGGCGCGGTGGTCGGGGCAGCGCGCCGCGCGGTGGGGAGCCCGACGAGCGTCGCGACCTCGGATCGGATCCAGAGGAGCGATCGCTTGCTCTCCGTGCGCGGTCGTGAGAGCGGGCTCGGCATGCTCACCGCGAGGCGGGAGGCCGGCGGAGGAGGCGGCGGGAGCGAGGATCGCGGTGGAGGCGGCGCGCTCGCGCGCATCGCGGCCGCGGGCGGCGGCGGTGGGGTGCTGCGCCGCTCGAGCGCGACGGGCGGAGGCCGGCGCGACGGCGTCATCGACGTCTTCGTCTTCGTGTTCGTCTTCGTCTTC
>JBFWYI010000087.1:39133-41874 GCA_050186575.1 Sandaracinaceae bacterium
GCCATCAGGCGGGGCGGATGACCCATCACGTCGGTGTCCCCGTCGGGGACGAACGAGCTGGGGCGCTTGCGGACGCCGCTGTCCGAGCTGGGCGGGGCTTCGTTCGGGGTCGCGTGAACAGCCATGATGCGGGAACCCAGCGCAAGAGCCGTTCCACGCGGGACCGGCATGCCCGAGCGCAGCGACTGTCACGCAGGAGGCAACGGGGGCGCGTCAGGCGTCGCTCCCGAGGTTCAGCCCTCCTCAGAACACGATGATGAGCACGATCGCGGCGACCAAGAACCCGACGAAGCCGGCTCCCGCGATGAGCGCGATCATGATCGGCCAGGAGAGCCGGGGGGCGTCGAGCATCGCGGGCCCGAGGCCGGGCGCGAGGAGACCCGGGTGGAGCTTCGTCGGGACCTCGGGGGGGACTTGCGGGCCGACGGTCGGCGCGGTGGTGACGTCGGCGGTGTTCGGCTCGCGCTTCATCGCGGGGTTGGTGCGCGTGCCGGTGGTGTGGATCTCGTGGAGGTCGTCGCCGAGGAGGCGCTCGTCGCGCTTCACCGCGGTCACGAGCTCCGCGACCCGGCGCTGGCGCCGCTGCGCGTCGGGGAGCAAGCGGTTCATCCACTCCGAGACCTCGGCGAGGTCCGCGTGCCAGCCCGCCTCGGCGGCGGCGGCCGCGAGCTCGACGCCCATGTCGCGCGCGGTCTCGAAGCGCTCGTTGCGATCGAGGCTCAGCGCCTTGTGTGCCACGCGGGCCACCCGCTCCGGCACGTCCGGCCGCAGCTCGCGCAGGTTCGGCACCTCGCCGCTCCGGATCGACGATAGCGTCGCGAGCGCGTCCTTCTGGCGGAAGAGCGGGCGCAGCGTGAGCCCTTCCCACAGCACCACGCCGAGCCCCCACACATCGACGCGGCGATCCACGTCCTCGACCGTCACGAGCCGCTCCGGCGCCACGTAAGCGACCTTGCCGCGCAGCTCGCCGGTGGCCGTCTCGTGATAGCGGCTGTGCGCGCTCGCGATGCCAAAGTCGATCACGCGGACCGCGCCGTCGAAGCCGACGAACAGGTTCTCCGGGCTGATGTCGCGGTGGATCACCTGCAACAGCTCGCCGTCTTCGTCCGCGAGCTCGTGGGCGGCGTGCATCCCCTCGCACGCGTCGACGATCACGCGTGTCAAGACGGCTGGCCATTGCGCGTTGATCGCGGGATCCGATCGCGTGCGGAGGTGCGCGATGACGTCCGACAGCACCGCGCCGAACAAGAGATCGAGCGTGAAGTACCAGACCCCGTCGATGCATCCCGCGTCGAGGAGCCGGCACACGTGCGGGTGACAGATGCGCGCGGCGATGCGCGCTTCGTCGAGGAACATGCGGACGAGCTGCTCGTCCTTGGTGAGATGCGTGTGCAGCCGCTTGATCGCGACCGGCCGCTCGATGCCGCCGCCGGGCGGCGCGTGCACCGCGAGATCGACGGTGCCCATCCCGCCCGATCCGAGGCGATCGACGATCACGTAGTCGCCGAAGCGCGTCTGGGTGAGCCGATCGAGCTCGACGATCGTGCGGTCTTCGTAGCTCACGCGGTCTTTCGCGGGCGGCTCATCGCGCCTTCCACGCGAGCCAGTTGAGCGCGGGCACGAGCGTGCCGACGTCGCTGTCGATCGACGCGCCGTCCGTGCTCACGGTGGCCGTCCCGATCGTGGCGAGCTCCGCCTCTTCGAGCAGCGTGCCGTCGAGCAGGTAGATCTGTAGACCGCCGAGGACGAAGAGGTCGACCACCGTCCCCGGCGCGAGCGCGCCGGTGTTCGGGATCGAGACGGGGGTGCCGCCCTCGATCGACGTCTCCGGCCAGAACACGTACGCGCCGTCGAGCGCGCCGGGCGCGGCGAAGCACTCCGTCGCGCTCGGTCCGACGACGCCGCTCGCGAGGTCCGCGTAGTCGGTGCTGAGCGACAGGTCGTCCGGCGCGAACGTCATCTTGAGCCCGTCGGCGAACGCGATCTCGCGCGGCATCGTGAGGTCGCCCGGATCGGGCAACCCGGCCGGCGGGCTCACCGCGTAGAGCACGAACGGATCGTCGAGCGCGACGATCCCCTCGGTCCCCGCCGCGAACTCGACCGGGCAGTACGTCGTCCCGAGCGGCCGCGTCGGCGCGAGCACGCGCATCACCGCGCGGCTGAGGCATCGAAACGCCTCGGGGATCACGATCGCGAAGCTCCCGTCCACCGCGGTCATCGGCGGTGCGAGGCAGGTGAGCGCGTCGTCGGGGTAGCTGCGGAGACACAGCTGGGTGAACGCGCCCTCGATCGGGGCGCCGGTGTCGTCGACCACCTGCCCGCTCACTCCGACCACCCACGCGCCGGCGGCGCCGCAGCTCGGATCGCGTTCGAGCGACTCGCAGGAGAACGGATCCGCGCCCGCGTCGCACCCCGGCGGACTGGCGTCGGTGCCCGCGTCCATCGCGCCCGCGTCGACGGACGCGTCGGTGCCCGCGTCGGGGTCGCTCGCGGGATCACACGCGACGAGGAGGAGGGCGAGACCGAGGGCCGCGGATCGCATGACGCGATGGTAGTCGAATCCCGGCCGATCGTGACGTTCGTGCGCGGCGCCCGGGCGCTGTCTCGGCGGCCCCGGGTTCTTGGTAGATTGCCGCGGTGGACGACCTCAGCGGTCACGTGATCGATGGCTACTCGTTGGTGCGGCGCCTCTGCGAGGGCGGGGCGGGGTCGGTCTATCGGGCACAGACGCCCAGCGGCGC
>JBFWYI010000088.1:0-40955 GCA_050186575.1 Sandaracinaceae bacterium
CCTCCCCTCACCTACGCGCTCAACGCGATCGTCGAGCCGCCGCGCGCCCAGCGCGACTTCTCGACATGGGCCCGTGGACCCCGGTGATCCCGGTGGTAGTGGGCCCCTACGAGGCCGGTGGCATCAGCCTGACCACGCTCGCGACCTCGGCTCCTCCCGGACACTCGCTTCAGGGCGACGAGCAGATGCTGTCGGTCGAAGAAGGCGCATCGGTCCACGTCACCGTCGAGCTGAACGAAGCGGCGGCGAATCACCTGCGCACGCACGCGAGCCAGTCCACCGTGTCGATCAACGTACAGCTCACCGATCCCGCGTCCGCCGCCGGCGGGCTGCGCGTCGTGCCCGACGACGACGCGTTCCCTCCGCAGGACGGACCCAGCTCGTTCGTCCTCGGCGCCGACGCGTGCCCGGCCGAGGGCGCGTGCATGACCGGCGTCACCGTCGAGGCGATCGAGGGCACGCAGATGGTGACCGTGTTCGCGACCGCGTTCACCGAGGGCGACGGCTCGCTGCTGTTTCCCTCCGACCGCTCGTACCCCGAGGACGCCGCGATCACCTACACGATCGACTGATGCGCGCGCTCCTCCATCCGGTCGTCCTCCTCTCGCTCGCGGTGTGGTTCGTCAACGACCACTTCCTCAAGGCGGCGCTCCACGACGAGCTCACCGGCAAGCTCAGCGACGTCGCGAGCCTGATCGTGTTTCCGCTCCTCCCGGTCGCCGCGTTCGATCTGTGGGGCCGCGGCAGCTCGCGCGCGCACGATGTCTTGCTCATGGCCTCGATCCTCGCGACCGGGCTCGTGATGGCGTCGATCAACCTCTTCGACGCGGCGGCCGACGCGTATCGGGTAGGTCTCGCGGTGCTGCAATACCCCTTCCTCGGGCTCCGTTCCTTCGAGCTGGGACCGCTCCGCCCCGTGGGCCTCACGATGGATCCCACCGACCTCGTCACGCTGCCGGCTCTGATCGTGCCGGCGCTCGTCGGCCGATCCCGGGACTCCGACGACCCCGCGCCCGAGTACGCCGCCTGAGCCGATCGGGCGGGCTCGCGCGTCGGACCCTCGATGCGCCGCCCGCTCCCCCTCGCCGCGCTCCTCTCCGCCGCGCTCTTGTCGGCGACGGTCTTCTCGGCTGCGTTCGCGCTCGCCGAGGCGCCGCTCGTGGTGCCTCGCACGTGGCCCGACGAGCTTCCGCTCGATCCGGCGCCGATCACCACGTCGAGCTGGCCCGAGCTCCCGCCCGCGCTCGCCGCGGTTCCGCCCGCAACCCCGGCCGCCGCGCGGATCGTCGCGCTACTGGAGGAGATCCAACGCACGCAGCGCGACTACGCGTACCAGCACCGTACGAGCGTCAACGAACGTCTCGGACGATACCGATGGGACTGCTCGGGCCTCGTGTCGTGGGTGCTGCACCGCGCGTCTCCGCGGGCCGGCGCCGCGATCGGACAGGAGCGCACCACCGCGCGCGGGATCCATCGCCTCATCGAGCGCGCGCCGACCGGCACCTCGCGCCGCGGCTGGGAGCGGCTCGAGCACATCGAGGACGTGCGCGCGGGCGACGTGTTCGCGTGGCGCACGCCACCCGGATCGACGAGCCCGCACACGGGACACACCGGGTTCCTCATGGAGCGACCGCGTCCGGTGCCGGGGCTCCGCCACGCGTACGCGATCCGGGTGGCCGACTCGATCGTGGGACCTCACCAAGACGACACGCGGCCCGAGGGCACCGACGGCGGGCTCGGCTTCGGTGTCTTCGTGTTCCTCACCGACGGCGCGGGGCACGCGACGCACTTCGGCTGGCACGGGACGCGGACGGTCGCGTATGGGCGAACGCCGGTGTTGTTCGGGCGCGTGCACCGCTGACACGAGGCTTGCGCAAGTCTAGGCGCGCTCGCGGGACGTCGCAGCCCGGAGCCGTGGCGCGGGCCGACGCCTCATTGTCGCGTCCTGCCTCGATCCGCATCGCGAGATCACTAGGGAATTTCTGGCACGGGACGCGCAGAGACCCAAGCCCAGGAGGTAACCCATGCGACGCTTCATCCGAACCCTTGGCCTGCTGTTCGCGTTCGCGCTGTCGGCCACGGTCGCGACCACGGCGAGCCCGGTGTCGGCCGACCCGCCGCACCACGCGCGCGCGCGACATCACCGGCACCACCACCGGCATCACCGCCATCATCGCCACCACCGCCATCATCGGCACGCGCGCGTGGTCGTCCGACCGCGTCACCGCGTGGTCGTCGTCCCGCCGCGCCCGGTCGTCGTCGTCCCGCCCGCCCCGCCGCACCCCCACGTGCGCGTGCGCGTGCGCTGAACCTGGTCGGACCCATCGGTTCGCTTCGCGGTCGCCGGCATTCTCGTCGGCGGCCGTGCTGCGTTCGGCCCTCGAAGACGGATGGCTTCGGGAACGCTCCGGCGCGTGCTACCTCCACCCGATGACCTCGACCTCCGGCAGCTGTCTCTGCGGCGCGGTGCGGTTCGTCGCGAAGGGCCCGTCTCTGTTCTGCGCGCACTGCCACTGCGCGTGGTGCCGGAAGGCGCACGGCGCGGCGTTCGTGACGTGGATCGGCTACCCCGACGACGCGGTCGAGCTCACCGACGCGAACGACGCGCTCGTCTGGCACCGCTCGAGCGAGCAGAGTCGGCGCGCGTTCTGTGGCACCTGCGGGACGACGCTCTTCTACGCGTCGATATTGTGTCCCGGCGAGCTCCACGTGGCGCGCGCGTCGATCGACGGACCGGTCGACAAGGAACCGTCCGCGCACATCTTCGTGGAGCATGCGGTGTCGTGGTTCCGCTTCGACGACGCGCTGCCCCGCGTTCTGGGATCGCACGGCGGCCTCGCGAAGTTCGGCGCCGTGCCGCCGCGGGACGCGTAGATGGGCATGTTCGCGAGCCCGCAGTGGAACGACGCGGTCGGGCGACCGGAGATGCAGTACAAGAACCAGCAAGACGACTTGATCATGGTGATCCGGTGGAACCCGGCGACGAAGAAGTACGAGTTCGACGTGGGCCTCGACGAAGCCACGCGCCTCGGTCGACAGTGGGGTCCCGAGTCGTTCGACGCCGCCGCCGAGCTGAAGAGACAGCGACCGCGGCTCTACGAGATGGAACGATCGCCACCGCGCCGCGCGCGCTGAGATCGGTCGACGCGTTCACGCGCATGGCTCGCGCAGCTCGATGCCACGGCGACGACGCTCACGACGTCGACTCTTGAGCGCGCGTCGAAGCCCGGTCGACGCTACGGGTCGGGGGTCTCGAACAGCTCGATCGCCTCGATGCGCCGGTTCTGCGCGCGACCCTCGTCGGTGTCGTTCGACGCGATCGGTTGGCGGTCGCCCATGCCGACCGCCTCGACGCGCCCGCCGTCGATGCCGTGATCGATGATGTACTGCCGCACCGCGCGCGCGCGCTGCTCGGAGAGCTGCTGATTGCGCCGCGGGTTGCCCGCGTTGTCGGTGTGGCCGGTGATCCGCAGGCGCACGGTCGGCCGATGCTGCATGTACTCCACGACCCGATCGAGCTGGGGGTAGCTGTCCTCTTCGATCGTCGCGCTCGCGGATTGGAAGTTGATGCCCTCGAGGATGAAGCGCTCCTCCGGCGTGTCGGTCTGCGCCGGCTCGAGCGGCGGGAGCGGGCGAACGCGGCGATGGCGCATGGTGAGCCGGATGTCCTGGTTGGGACCGGCAGGTACGTTGACGCTCGCGCTGGTGGTCCGACGACCGAGGCTCAGGTACTCGAGCTCGTAGCGCTGCCCCGGCGGGACGAGCACCTCGGCATAACCGAGCGAGTCCGTCTCCCCGGTGTAGAACACGGTGCCGTCGGGCGCGGTCAGCTTGATCACGACGCCGCTCACCGGTCCGGTGTCGCGATCGACGACGAACAGCCTCATCGCGGCGTGGGTGCGGTCGGCCTGGATCTGCGAGGGGTGCTCGCCGTGCGCCTGCGAAGCATCTTGCGAGGAGCTCAGCTGGAACTCGCCGGCCGCGTGCTCCTCGCCGCCGCCCTCTTCTCCGCCGCCCGCGCCCTCCCCGCCGCTGCTGCTCGCGCCGGAGCCGCCGCCGCTCGTGTCGCTTCCTGAGCCTCCTCCGCCGGAGGAGTCCGAGGAGCTCGAGCCGCAGCCCGATCCGAGCAGCATGACGAGGACGATGGCGTGGAGTCGAAGCACGGGGATCTCCGGGCGAGAGGGTCCCCGAGGCTATCACGCCGGATCGCGGCGCGGCGCCCGTCCGTTCGCGTCGACCCGGCCGCCCGTGGTGCGTGTCGGCTCAGCGTCGACGCCGACGCGCGCCGAAGAGGACGCCCCCGACGATCGCCAACCAGGGGCCGAGCGCGATCGACCCGCTCGCCATCCGGCAGCCGCAGCCGGCGGAGCCGCGGCCCGGTCCTTCGCGCCCCGCGTCGAAGGTCGAGCTCCCGCCGTCCGTGGCTCCCGCGTCGGTGCGCGTCCCCGCGTCCGCCGACCCGCCCATCGGCGTCAGCCGCACCGCGTCGGCCACGATGCGCTGGTCGGAAGGGACCGGGCCAGGCACGTCGTCGACCACCGCCACCGCGCCAGCCGCGCCGAAGTCGAACGTGCCGAGCATCACCCACCCGTCGGTCATGCCCTGATCGATGGTCACCTCGGAGTCGCCGCCCGCGTGGGTGATCGTGTACCGCGTCTCGCTGTAGACGCCCCACGCGGGGTCGACGTACGTCTCGACGCGGTACGTGCCCGGCGCGTCGAAGTGGAGCGTCCAGCGCGCCCAGTTCGACGGCGAGCTCGCCTCGAACGCGTTCGTCCATCGCAACTGGTCCTGCCAGCCCGCGGCCTCGGTGCGCCAGTACATCGCAGGCCCGAACGCGGTGAAGCAAAGGTCGGTGTCGTCGACGATCCCGCCTCCCGCCGGGATCGATCCGCACGGCGCGGCGGGGGTCCCGCACGACTCGAGCGTCGCGCTCGGGAAGTAATGTTGCACGATCCAGGTGTAGTCCCGCGGGGTGGCGCCGCCGAACGCGGAGAAGTCACACGGCGCGTTCGCGCAGATCGCGCTCGCCCAGCGGTGGGTGCCCCACTGGCACATCCCGCGGCCGTGCCCGTTGCGCGTGGTGCCGGTGCACGTCGGCTCCGCGACGCCGGTCGCGGTGGGATCGGAGTTCTCGGCGCTGTACTCGGCCGACACGATCGAGCCGCCCATCATGATCACCTGGCCGGCGGTGGCGTCGACCGCTTCGTTCGTCGTCGCCGATCGGTCGTCGCGATAGACCTGCGTCACCGTGCCGTCGTCCACGTCCGCGCAGTCCCACCGCCCCCCGCGCGCCCACCAGTTGACCGCGTAGCTGCGCGCCGCGATAGCCCCGGCGCGGAGCGCCTCGGGGTGCCAGCTCGGGATCCACTCGTGCGGGATGACGCCCTTCACGTAGTCCTCGCGCGGCAGGACATCGACCACCGCCGTGGGATCGCAGCTGCGATCCGCGAAGCCGTTCGCCGCGCTCGGCTCGATCGCGGTGCCGCCCGCGCGCCACACCCGGATCACCGACGGCAGCATCGACTCGTCGAGCCCCTGCCGCGCCGCGCCGACCTCGTCGTCCGCCACCGTCGGCGACACGCGCGGTCGCTCGTGGGCAGGGTGCGCGTGGCGGCGCACCGGCTGGCGCGCGAAGTACGCGTCGATCGCGGCGTCGCTCGGATCGATCGGAAAGAGATGCAGATCGATCGCGACGCTCGCGCCGGCCTCCACCGTGACGTGGGCGCGCTGACCTTCGATGTAGTCGGCGCGGTCGAGCCAGAGGTCGTAGTCGCCGGCCGGCAGCCGCAGCGTGAGCTCGCCCCGCGAGTCGGAGAGCGCCTCGGCGGGACACGCGCGCGAGCGCACCCGCACACCGGACAGGGCGGCCCCGTCGAGGCCGTCCGTCACGATCCCTTGCACGTCTCCACGCGGGGCCGAGCACGGATCGACGCGCGCAGGATCGACGCGCGCAGGATCGACGGACGCGGGATCGCAGGCGGTGAGCAGACCGAGCAAGACGAGGGGAGCCGAGCGCATGCACGAATTTCCTCGCGATCTCGTGCGCGCGCAAGCCGCGTGAGCGTTCAGTCGGTCGCCCGGACCTCCAGCGTCGCGCTGGCGCTGTCGTACTCCCCCGCGATCCGTCCCGTCGGCTCGAGGCGGTGTCGCTCCGAGATCGCCGGCCACCGACAGACCGCGCCGCGGATCGGCGGGGTCGCCTGGCGGAAGCCCTCGTGCGCGACCGCGTCGGTGCACGACGTGCCGGGCTCGAACGCGACCCGCACGCGGTCGACCCGCCCGCGCGCGAGGTGCACGGCGAGGCGCGCGCCGAACCGCAGCCAGCCGTCGACCCGTTCGCTCGGCGGACCGAGCGAGCGGTGAAGCGCGGAGGCGCGGAGCCCGAGGAGCTGCCACGCGCGAGGACGGGTCGGCCCGAGGTTGAGGCCTCGCCCCTCGTCATCGAACCCGATTCGCTCGCACTCGTGGTGGTTCGGCTCCTCTTCGCACGGGGCGCTCATGCCGCTGTTGCCGCGCGCACGGCGGTCCGCCTCGCACGCGGAGCGGACCCGGAAGCAGTCGTTGCCGTGCGACGGGCCGTGGACCCACGCGTTGCACCAGCACGTGAGATCGCCCCGGGTCTGCGCCTCGGCGCGACCCGCGAACGAGGTGCACAACACGATCACGGCGAGCGTTCGCACGCTTGAGATACGCGAAGGACACCAGGAGCTGCCCGCGTGCCGCCCGATGCCTCTATCCGCGATCGGATCGTTCGCCGAGCGCGTCGAACCGGGCGGCGAGGTCGCGCGCGAGCGCCTCGCTCACCGGCCAGCGCGGCTCGGCGCGGCGCGCGGTGAGCAGCAGCGCGGCCTGGGGCCGGAAGCCGGTGGCCTGCGAACGCTCCCAGCTCGGGTGGGTCCCGCGCTCGAGGTGACCGATCGTCTCGCCGAGCGCATACACGCCGCCCGCCACCGCGAGCCAGTCCACGCCGAGCCCCGTGCGCTCGAGCATCTCGAAGAGCGCGAGCATCTCGTTCCACAGGTAGCGGTCGTAGTTGAGCAGCTCGTCGAAGCACAGCACGACCCCGGGCATGAGCCGGTCGGCCGCCTCGAGCGCGCGGAACACCTCGCACGTCGACGAATAGATATCACAATCGATGTGGACAAACTTGATCGGGTCCGGGTTCGCGGCGAGGAAGCGCGGCAGCGTGTCGGAGAACCACCCCTTCACGAGCTCCACGTTCGTGGGCACGCGCGGCAGGTCCTCGACCGCGAAGTCGATCTTCCAGTCGCGACGCCCGTCCTCGGGCAGCCCCTCGAAGCTGTCGAACCCGACGAAGCGCGTCCGCGGTCGCTTCTTCGCGCAGCGCGTGATCGACTTGCCGCGATAGACCCCGAGCTCGAGCGCGATCCCGACGTCGTGATCGGAGACGTGCTCGATCGCCGCGTCGAGCGCGTCCCATCGACCGGGCCCGCGAAGCCATCGACGCCGCACCCGCGCGCGGCGTAGGCGCGGAAGCTCCGCGAGCAAGAACGCCATGTAGCGCTGCGACGTCGTGTCCACGCTTCGCCGTGTAGCACGACCGAGCGCCGCGCTCGGGTCAACGACGCGAGAGATACAGCCCGAACCCCATCGCGGCGCGCCCCCACCGCCGCTGCGCCGCGTCCCACGCGCGCTTCTTCTCCACCGTGGCGCGGAGCTCGGCGTCCTCCGGATGTGCGCCGAGGTGTCGCTCCCAGTTGGCAAGGATCCGCCCCTCGAAGTGGTCCCACTCCTCGCGATCGCTGATCGACGCGTCGACGACGGTGAGCCCGGCCGCTTCGACGAGCGCGACGTTTGCGTCGTGCGAGGCCAGCTCGTCGCGCGGGATCCCCGTCGCGTCGAGGTACGCGGAGGGAGGCTCGCTCGCCCAGAAGCCGTGCCCGACGATCACGTGACCGCCGGGGCGCGTCCACGAGGCGAGGCGACGCAGCGTCGACGCGAACCCACCATCGAGATACGGACCGCCGAGCCACGACACGACGTCGTGCTCGCTCGAGGACGGCGCGAACCGCGTCGCGTCGCCGACGACGAGCGAGACCGTCGCGGCCGGCGCGCGCCGCGCGAGCTCGGCCTCCGCGATCGCGATCGCCGCCGCGGATCGATCGACGCCGGTCGCCGCCACGCCGAAGCGCTCGACGAGCCGGATCAGGAGCTCCGCGCGGCCGCACGCGAGGTCGAGCGCGTGATGCCCCGCACCGAGCGCGAGCCGATCGAGGATCGACTCCACGCGCGCCGCGCGGATCGGGCTCCAATGGGTGAGCCCCTCGTAGTGCGCAACGTCGCTCGCCATCGCGCGAGGTTTGAAGGGCGCGACCGACGACCGCAACGCGCGCGCCGCGCGGATCGGCTCGCCCGGAGGTAGCATCGCGCCGATGGACGCCGAGCTCGTCGAAGCCGCGGTGCGACGCGAGTCGAACGACGCGCTCGCGCGCGGCTCGCTCGTCGCGGTGGGGCTCGGCATCGTCGGCGGCCTGTCCGTCCTGCTCACCGGGATACGGGGACCGCTGATCGTGCCGCCGCTCGCGTTCGGCCTCACCGCGGCGACCTTCGCGCTCCTGGTCTACGTGCTCGCGCGCGCGGGCCGGGTGCACGGCGCGGTCGCGTGGGCGGTGATGCTCACGTTCGTCTCGCTGCCGACCGCGTTCTTCGTCCTCGCGCAGTTCGTGACCGAGGCGGGCGCCGCGACGTACTTGAACGGCCCCATCGCGTGGGTCTACTTCGTGGTCGTCGCGGTGAGCGGCACGTTGTTCCGTCCTCGCCTCTCGATCGTGGTGGGCATCGTCGCGGCGGCCGGCTACGGGCTGGCGTACGCGCTCGCGTGGCCGCGCTTCGCCGAGCTGCGAGGCCACCCCGACGTGCTCCCCGACCTCCAGGAGGCGTCCATCAGCGGCATCCGCATGGTGATCCTCGTGGCGAGCGGGTTCATCGCGGGCGGCCTCGCGACGTTGGGGCGACGGCTCACGATGCGTGCGCTCGCCGAGCAGCGGGACAAGGAGAATGTCTCGCGTCTCCTCGGCGAGTACGTGAGCGAGGAAGTGAAGACCAAGCTGCTCGCCGCGCCGTTGGCCGAGGCGGGCGAGCGCAAGCGCGTGGTCATCCTGTTCTCGGACGTGCGCGGCTTCACCCATCTCAGCGAGGGCGCCGAGCCCGAGGCGATCGTCCTTCGGCTCAACGAGTACTTCGACGGCATGGTCGAGGCGATCGCGAAGCAAGGAGGCGTGGTCGACAAGTTCGTAGGCGACGCGGTGATGGCGGTGTTCGGCGGCGTCGTCGAGCTCGATGATCCCGACAGCGCGGCGGTGCGGGCGGCGATCGGGATGCGCGAGAAGCTCGCCGAGCTCCGAGTACGCTGGGAGGGCCAAGCGATCGCGCCGTTCGACAACGGCATCGGGATCCACGCCGGCGAGGTCCTCATGGGCGCGATCGGCGCCGCCCATCGCAAGGACTTCACCGTGATCGGTGACGCCGTCAACACCGCTTCCCGAATCGAAGGCCTCTGCAAAGACGAGGGTTGCCCGATCCTCGTGAGCGACGCCGTGCGCGCGCGCCTCTCGTCGGAGCTCGCCGCGCGCTGCGAGCCGCTCGGCGAGCGCGCGGTGAAAGGCCGCGCCGCGCCGATCGCGATCCACCGCATCCGCGTGTGATCACGAGCTCAGGCGACGCGACGTCCGCGGCGCTCACAGGCCGGGCGCTCCATCGCGGGCCGCCGCTTCGGCGCCTTCTTCCGAGCGCACGCGCGCGCCATGCGGCGGGTCAGTCGATTGGGAGGCGTCTCTCCCACCGTCGACGGCGCCACGTGCGCGGCGCGCCGCCGACCTCGCAGCTCGCGTCGCTCGGCTCGCCAGCGCGGGGAGAGCGCGAGCTCGCGCCGCTGCGTCCGACCCGCATCCCATTCGGGCCGCGCCTCGTCGTAGCACGCGATGAAAGGGTCTCTCAGCTCGCCCATCTGCGCGAGCCGCGCCTCGCCGCGCGTCCGCTCGATCACTCCGTCGTCGATGAAGCGCCGCATCGCCTCGGCGAGCTGATCGAAGAGGACCGGCACCGGCACCTCCAGGACGCCGACGATGACGTGGGCGCCGAGCGCGTAGAAGAGGAAGTAGCGGAGGTCGAGGCGGTCCCACGTCGGGTCGTCGCCGTCCGCGTCCCCCTCGACGGCGAGGGTCCACGCGAGGAGCTCCGCGCAGCTGCGGTGCGGGGCACCCGCGGCCTCCAGCTCCGCCATCCAGCGTTTGACGGTGGGTCCATAGCGACCGTCGATCGCTCCCATCACGGTCCGCTCGGCTCGGGTGAGCATCATCGACCGCGCCTTGCCATGTCGCTTCCTCATCTCGACCTCCAGGGTTGGTCGGCGTGTCGTCCGCGAGCGCGCCGAGGTTGCCCCGCCTCCAGGTGACCGCGCTCTCGCGTCGTGAGACGCTGATGCGGCATGCGGAGGCGGCGACCGCTCGCGTGGATCTGGGCGTTTACGCTCGCGATCGGCTGCGGTTCGGGGTCGCCCCGACCGACCCCGCCGACCGCGACACCGAGCGCGACATCGACCGTCAGAGCGAACGCGACACCGACCGCCACACCGACCGCCACACCGACCGCCACACCGGACGGGTCGAGCGCGCCATCCGACTCCGGCGCGTCGACATCGGTCGAGCCCTCCGCGCCGGCGTTGCTCGCGGAGGGCGAGGTCGTCGCGTGGCCGGACGGTACGGGTGCATCGCTCGACGACGTGGTCCCATCGCTCGCCGCGCGCGAAGTGTGGGGGCTCGTCGCCGAGGACGGGCACCCGCTCGTCGCGCTCCTCGCGGATCGCTTCGTCGTGCTCCCGGCCGACGCGGCGACGCCGAGCCGCGCGTACGCGAACGAGCGCGGCTTCCGCGAGCGACGCGCGGCGTGGGTCGCGGTGGCGGGGGGCGCGTTCGTCACCGTCGCGGAGGACGGATCGCTGGTCGCCCGCGACCTCGACACGCTCGCGATCCGATGGGCGCGGTCCGAGATCGAGGAAGCAACACGAGTAGTCGGCGTGGCCGACGTGTTCGTCGTCCAGACCTACCACGCGTGGCGCGCGTTCGACGCGGCGACGGGCGAGCCGCGCTGGGAACGCTCGATCACCCCGGGCGCCGAAGCGGTCCCCGCGGGCGAGCTCGTCCTGACCGGCGAGGACGACGGTGTCGTGGCGTTCGACGCGCGCACCGGCGAGGAGCGCTTCCGCGTCGCGATCCCGAACCCGATGGTGTTCTCCGCCGGCCCCGACACGTGGCTGGCCGTCGCCGATCCCTACGGCGATCGCGCGGACCCGCGCACCCTGTGGCTCGTGCGCCCCGACGGCGCGGCCGATCGCGTTCGGCTGCGCGGCGACCTCGCGGCACATCGTGGCGTGGTCGCCGAAGACGCGAGCGTCGCCGCGCTCGTGGAGACCGGCCGCGGCCGCGTCGAGGTGCACCGCTACGATCGCGCCAGCGGGCGCCTCGTGACGCGTTCGCGCCCGCTCGTGCTCGGCCGCGGCCGACCCGCACTCGCGCTGGCGGGCCGCGATCTCGTGGTCATCGGCGCGCGAGGGGCGCGCCTGCTCGATGGAGAGACGCTCGCCGAGCGCTGGTTCGGCGACGAGGATCGGTATTGTCCCGAGTACCGCGCGTGGCGGCCGTCCCGGGAGAGCGCACCGGTCCTCGCGTGCACACCGTACGGCGGCGCCCTCCTCTTGCACCGCCGCTCGCTCCTCGCGCCGGTGCGCCACCCGGTCGTCGTCTCCGGCACGGTCCACTGCGGACCGCACCTGGCCGGCCACGCCGAGGTGATCGTGGAAGGCGTCGTGACGAGCACCGACGGCCTCGGCCGCTATCGTGCGCGCGTCCTCGCGGATCGCGCGGTGCACGTATCGGTGCTCCTCACCGACCCCGACCTCCTCGACGCGTCCTGCGACGGCGGGTCCACCACCGCGGTCGACGAGGACGCGACGACCGCGACGATCGATCTCCAGCTCGAGTGGCGCAACATCGCCGAGGGGCTGTGATCGGCGCCGGACGCGCGCCGACCACCCCTCTCACGCCGCTCGCTCACGCGTGCTTCGGCGGCCGCTCGCGCCCGTAGCCGGGCGGCGCATCGGGCTCCGCCTCCACCGGTAGAGCTACGAGACGATCCGCGCGAGCTCCTCGACGGACTCGCGCCGGAGCCCATGCCGCTCGGCGAGCGACGCGCAGAGCATCGACCGCCGGGCGGCCCACAGCCACTCGCCCACGCGACGCCCCGCGAGGATGCAGGCAAACATCGCAAGGGCCGCTGCGCCCCCGCTCACGGCGACGAACGCGACGTCGAGGATCGCCCACTGGACCGCGGTCATCGCGACGAACGTCGGATAGAGCGCGGCCACGCCGAGCCCCATCCCCGGAAGGAGCCCGAGCAGCCGCACTCGCCGCGCGCTCTGCGACAGCGCGCTCAGCGCCGCGCTCTCCGCGTCGCTCGTGTCTCGGTCGGCCATCCGCGTCGACATCGTACACGCCTCGCCGATCGCGATCGCGTCGAGGACGCGCTCCGTCAGTCGGCCGGCAGGCCCGCCACCACCGTGGCGAGGGTCGCGCGTTTCCCGTCGCGGCCGCGGACTGGTCAGCTGGCGCGACGCCGTGCGTGACGTCCCTGCCTCCGCGCACGGCGTGGTGACGCGCGCGGCTCGTGCTTCTTCCGCGCGAGCGCCTTGGCGATCCGGCGCTCGAGCCGATTCGGTCTGGGCAGCGCGTCGGCCTCCCGCGGAGCGCCGGGACGATGGAGCTCGCGGAAGCGGCGTTGCAGTGGCGATGCGAGCAACTCGCGATGCGCGATCTCGCGCGCCTGATCCTCCGAAGCGTCCTCGCCGAAGCAGCCGATGAACGCCTCCCGCAGCGAGCTCATCTCGGCCACCAACTCCGCGCCGCGCTCCGCCGCGATCAGTCCGTCCGCGGTCAGGCGCCGCAGCGTCTCGACGAGGTGCTCGAAGAACACGTCGACCGGAGACAGCCACCCGACCGTCCCACCTTCCCAGAGCGACGAGAACAGGAAGTAGCGGACGTCGAACGTCTCCCACGTCTGGTACTCATCGAACGGCGTCGTGTCGAACACCACGCACGACGCCGCGTCAGCCGCCGACAGCACGTAGGGGTCGTCGACCGCCTCCAGCTCGGTCAGCCATCGGTCCACCGTCGGGCCGTACCGCGCGATGCGCTCGCGCTCCTCGTCGCACATCGGATACGGCACACCGAACGACCAACCCTCAGCACGCTTCCACACCATGGGCACCTCCTCGGGTTGGGTGCCGTGTCGACCTCGAAGCGATCGAGTTGCGTGGACGCACACGCTTCGTGTCTCGTGGCCTCGTCCCTTCGCGACCGGGCCCGAGACGCTCACGATGGGGAGCGCTGGGGCGCGGGGCCGAGTGAGCGAGTGCCGTCCCCATCGTGGCGCGGTGCCCCGAGGCGTCGCTCGTGCGTCGGCGCGCGCGCGCTTCCACGGCCAGGAGCGCGCGCCGCTCTCAGACCGCGCTCAGCGCCTGCGCGCGCTCCGACACCGCGCGCTCCGACACCGCGCGCTCCGACACCGCGCGCGCCGACTCCGCGCGCACCGACTCCGCGCGCGCCGACTCAGAACGCGCGGTCGAACCCGAACAGGTCGGCGTCCGGATCGGGCCGGCCGTCGACCGCGCGCGCGACGAGCTCGGAGGCGATCTGGCTGAACGTGAAGCCGTTGCCGCCGAAGCCCATCACCGCGTGGACCCGCGGCATCCCAGGCACCTCGTCGATGAACGGGAGGCCGCTGGGCGTCGTCCCGAACGGCGCGGCCCACGCGTAATCCGGCTTGCCGATCTCCACCCCGAGCAGCGCCCGCGCCTTCTCGCACAGCGTCACGCTCTTCTCGCGCAGCGTGCGCGGCGACGCATGCGCGTGCGCGTCGCGCTCGTCTTCGCCGCCGACGATCAGCCGGCCGTCACGCGTCGTGCGCACGTAGAGGTAGGGGTCGGAGGCCTCCCAGAGGACGTGGCGCGTGAGCCAGTCGGGACGCGGGAGGTGCGGTCGGGACGCGACGACCCAGGTCGAGCTGACCGCGTGCTTCTCGTGCCTCACCGCCTCGAGCATCTCGTACCCCGTGCAGAACACGGCTCGATCGGCGACGAGGAGGCGGCCGTCTCCCGTCGCGAGGTACACGCGCCGTCGGCTGGATCGCACGTCGGTGATCTCGGTGTCGCGGACCACGATCGCGCCGCGGGCCTCGGCGGCGCGGAGCAACCCGGCGGTGAGCTGGACCGGGTTGGCTCGCGCCGACACCGCGCTGCGGATGGCCGCCGTGCGATCGATCCCGTAGCGCTCGCGCAGCTCGGCGGACCGAAGCAGCTCCGCCTCGATGCCCGCCTCGCGGCGCGCGGCCACTTCGCTCGC
Organism: Sandaracinaceae bacterium; assembly: GCA_050186575.1. Taxonomy (GTDB): domain Bacteria; phylum Myxococcota_A; class Polyangia; order Polyangiales; family Sandaracinaceae; genus JAUHXR01. Next base: position 14,418 of record JBFWYI010000088.1, read on the forward strand.
GAGCGCGCGCGATCCATAGGCGTCTCCCGCGAGATAGAGCGCGCTGACGTCCCGATACGCGCAAGCGATCTGGAGTCGCTGCACGCGCGCACGGATCGCCGACACCGCCTCGACCGAGCGGCGCCACGCGCGCGACGCGTCGCGCATCCCCATCGTGCGCGCCAACACGTAGAGCGGCGTGTCGATCTCGTGCTGGATCAGCGCGGTGCTCGCGAGCGTGCTCCCGCCGACCGGCCGCCGTCGGTCCACCACCAGCACCGAGCGCCGTCCGTCGGCGAGCACCTCGGCGACCATCGCTCCGCTCACCCCTGCGCCCACGATGACGACATCCCAGTCGGCGAAGGGCACGCTCGCGCGCGTGACGACCGAGCCGCGCGGCGAGCCCGCCCAGCACGGCTCGCCGGTCCGGAGTCGGCGCTTCACCGTCCCCTCGCCGCCTTCGGTTCGCGGGTGGGGACGCCGTGCGTTCGACGTGCGTGAGCGCGCGGATGAACCTTTGGCGCTGCCCTCGCGCCCGGTGTGGGCGGCACCGTCTTCGTTCGAGCCGAGCGCTTCGATGCTGTCCTCCTCCGCGCGCATGGGGCGAGCTCCCCTCACTCTGTCAACGCACGTACCACCGCCGTACGCCCCCTCCGCGCCGCGCCCGCCGCTGCCTTTCGCCCCGATCGAGGCGGCTTGGCCGTGACGCCGCGCGCAGCGCCGAGCCGACTCGGCACGCGCTCAGGGCGCGAGCGAGACGGCGGCGGACTATCGGCCGATCGCCTCGCGCTGCTGTTGGGCGAGCCTCGTCGCCCGCGCCGCGCGCGCCGGTTGCTCGTGGGACTCGCACTGGGACGCGGCGAGCTCGAGGAGCCACGCGAGATCGGGATCGACGAGGCCGCTCCGCGCGAGCGAGGCCTCCGCCGCGCTCGCGTGGGCGTCGAAGCGATCCCACTGGGCGAAGTGCGCGTAGCACGGCATCAGCTGGACGTGCGAGTACGCCATGTATCCGTCGCGGCCGAGCCGAGAGAGCAGCGCGTAGTTCGCCTCGAAGCGGGCGCGCGCGGCGGGGTAGTCCTCGCGGTAGAGCTCGAGGATCCCGATGTGGTTCAGCGGCACGACCTCGTCGGTCGAGCCCACCGCGCGCAAGAGCGCGTGGCTCCGCTCGAAGCGCTCCTCGGCGGCGTCCCACGCGCCATCCCCGCGCAGCGCGAGCCCCTGGTGGAGATGCACGATCGCTTGTCCGAGCCGGAAGCCGAACCGATCGACGAGCTCCTCCGCCTCCTCGAGCGCCTGCGCGGCGCGCCGCTTGTCGACGCGCAGGAGCACGTCCGAGAACCCGAGGAGGCACCGCGCACGATCGAACCCGTCGCCGACCTCCGCGTAGCGCGAGAGCGCGCGCTCGTAGCGATCGATCGCCGCGGCGTCGCGTCCACTCTGCTTGAGCATCTCCGCGACGCCGTGCTCGCACCGCCCTACCCCGCGCGGATCCTCCAGCGCCTCGTAGCGCGTGCGCGCACGCTCGAACCAATCGATCGCGGCGCCCACGTTGCCCGCCATCTGGTCCGTCACCGCGCGCTGGTACGTCGCGTCCGCGACGAGCGCCGGATCCGCGGCCGTGGCGCGCGCCCGCTCGACGAGCGGCTCGGCGTCGCGCGGTCGCCCTTGGCGATTGAGGATCGTCGCGCGGGCCAGCGCTCCGCGCAGCCGACTCGGATCGTCGGGCGTCGCGCCGAGCCGCTCGAGGACCTCCTCACGCCGATCGAGGAGCGCGAGCGCGACGGCATAGTCGCTCGTCCGCGATCGCTGATCCGACGCGGTCAACAGCGCGACCGCGGCCTCTTCGAGCCGACCCGCGCGCGAGAGGTGCGCGGCGCGACGCTCCGCCGCGGCGGGGTCGTCGGCCAGCGCGTCGGCGCACGCCGCGTGAAGCGCAACCTCTCTTCCCTCATCGATCGCGCGCCGACTCAAGCTCTCCACGAGCATCCCGTGCGCGAACGCGAAGCCCTCCGGCTCCTCGTGGACGAGCCCGCGGCGCGCCAGCTCGCCCACCATCGCGTCGGGTCGCGCGATCCCGTAGCGCGCGCACGCCCGCGTCCACTCCGTGTCGAGCACGCGGTGGCCGAGGGCGGCGGCGAGCTCAAGCGCGGCGGCCGGCTCGACGCCGGCGAGCCTCCGCAGCCACAGCGCGTGGAGGTCGTCGGGGATCGCCGCCGCTTCGCCGTCCTTGCGTCGAAACCCCGCCGGCCCCACCTCGAGCGCGCCGCGCTCCACCCAGTCGCCGACCAGCTGCACCGCGAAGAGCGGATTGCCCGCCGTCCGCTCGCGCACCTCGCGCGCGAGCGCGCCGCTCAGCCCGAGGAGCTGCGCGACCAGCGTCTCGTGATCCGCGTCGGCGAGCGGCTCGACCTCCACCGTCTCGCATCGCGCGTGCGCGGAGATCCGCTCGAGCGCGGCCGCCTCGAGCGGACGATCCGCGAGCGCCGGCTCGCGCACCGTCAACACGATGAGCGCGGCGAGCTCCGCGCTCGCGAGGTGCTCCGCGAGCCCGATCGCGTCGAGCCCCCATTGCACGTCGTCGAGCCACACGAGCGCCGGTCGCTCGGACGCGACGCGCTCGATCCAGCGGGCCGCCACCGTGTACCGCTCACGCGGGCTCCCGAGTCGCACCGTCGGCGTCTCGTTCGCGCCGACCGGGTGCGTCAGCTCGAGGAGCGCCATCGCGTCGCCGAGCTCACCGCCGCGCGCGTACACCTCGTCGACGGTGTGCAAGCGCGCGCTCGCCCGATCGAGCGCGTGCGTCCCGAGCGAGCGCGCGAGCATCGGCCCGAGCCCGTCCGCCGCGCCGCCGTCCGGTCCGTGCGTCGCCGACAGCACCTCCACCGCGCCGACCTCGTGCGCGCGATGCGCGAGCCACCCCGCGAGCCGGCTCTTGCCGACGCCCGCGTCCCCGCGGATCACCATGACGCGAGGTGCAGCGTTCGTTGCGATGTCGAGCACGGCCCCCCACAGCCGATCGCGCTCGCTCTCGCGGTCGACCATCGGGATCGGCCGCAGCCCGTAGAGCCCGAGGCCCGCGCCCACGAGCGAAGGCAGCGCGCCGTGCGCGTCGGAGCGCCTCCAGCTCGCGGGGGGCGACGGTCGGATCACCGGCGCGAGGCGCGTCTTCTGGGCGGCGCTCGACGCGTCGAGCACCGGCGCGTTCGTCGTCGGCAGCGTGAACATCGTCTCGTCGCGATCGCGCACCGTGTCCGCCGCGTCCTCCGTCGCCGCGATCGAGGTGCCCTCGTCGTCCGTCTCCCCGAGGCTGCGCAGCCACGCCACCGCGTCGGCCGCGCGCCGGATGCGCGCCCCGGGATCCTTCGCGAGCATCCGGGTGAGCCAGAGCGCGAACCCCGAGGGCAGTGCGTACCGACTGATCAGCGTCGGCACGGGAGCCTCGAGGTGCCGCATGAAGATCTCGGCCATCTCGAGGTTCGGCTCGAAGAACGGCGGGTGCCCGCTCGTCATCCGGTACGCAAGACAACCTACGGCGTAGAGGTCCGTCCACGGCCCCATCCGCCGCAGCTCGCCGCGCACCTGCTCGGGCGCCATGTAGTGCGGCGTCCCCGTCGTGCTCCACCCCGCGTGCTCGGCGACGTCCTCGATCGCGTGCGCGATCCCGAAGTCGACGAGTCGGATCGAGGGCCCGGGCGGCGCCGCGCGCATCACGTTGCTCGGCTTGATGTCGCGATGCACGAGCCCGCGCGCGTGGGCGTGGGCGAGCGCGTCGAGCAGCTCGAGCAAGACACGCCGCAGCGCCGCCCAGCTCATCGGCAGACTCTCGCGGAGCGATCCCTCGCTCAGTCGCTCCATCACGAGGTATGGGCTGCCGACCTGGAGCGCGCCCTCCGACGCCGCCGCGGCGCGCGCGTCGACGACGCCCTGATCGAAGACGCGCACGATCCCCGGGTGGCTCATCGCCGCCACCGCCCGCACCTCGCGCGCGAACGCTTCTCGAAACCGGGCGTCGGCGAGCCGCTCCGGCGAGACCACTTTGATCGCGACGTCCACCCCGTGCGCGCGGTGCACCGCCGCCCAGACCGTCCCCATCCCACCCTGACCGATCGGCGCGCCGAGCCGGAACGCGCCGAGGTCGATCGGGGGACTCACCCCGCGATGGTACCGCGGTCCGATCCTCGTCGGTTCACGGGCGAGCCGGCGCGATCCGAGTCCGACTCCGTTTCCGACTCCGACTCCAACTCCGTTTCCGTGCCCATGCCCGTGCCCGTGCCCCTGCCCGTGTGCGTGCCCGTGTCCGATTCCGATTCCGTGTCCGATTCCGATTCCGTGTCCGTGTCCGTGTCCGTGTCCGTGTCCGTGTCCGTGTCCGATTCCGAGTCCGTGTCCGTGTCCGTGTCCTTTGCGTCAGCGTTGATTGCTGTGGACGTGGGGGGCTCGTCCGTTCGGTTGCCCCAGGGTGCCCTCCGAGCGCGCGCCGCCTCAAGGAGAGCTTCGCTCCCAGCGCTGCGCGCTGGCTTCGTCGCTGCGCTCCTCGTCCTTGACCCGGCGCGCGCTCGGAGGGCGGCGGGGCGGCGTGAACGGACGAGCGCGCGACTGGCGCGCGCTCGGGACGGGCAGGTGGAGATCGCGATGACTGAGTTTCGGATGAGGGCGCGGATCGAGAGTCGGTTCGGGGTGCTCGAGGATGCCGTGCGGTTGGTCGTATTGGTGCGGCCGCTGGTCGCGCAGATCGCGAAGCACGACAAGTCGCTCGCGACTCAGCTGCACAAGGCGGCCGGCTCGGTGTCGGTGAACATCGCGGAGGGGATGCACCGGCGCGGCGGTCACCAGCGCGAGCGGTTCGAGACGGCGTACGGCTCGGCGCAGGAGGTGAAGACGCACCTGCGGGTGGCGTGGGCGTTCGAGGTGCTGCACGGCGGAGAGCGGGCGTTCGATCTGGCGGACAAGATCGCGGCGTCGATCTGGCGCTGTCAGCATCGGCGGCGCTGAACACCTCGGCGGTCGCAACGAGGGTTGCGACCGCCGATTCCGATTCCGATTCCGTGTCCGATTCCGATTCCGTGTCCGTGTCCGATTCCGTGTCCGATTCCGATTCCGTGTCCGATTCCGTATCCGTATCCGATTCCGATTCCGTATCCGCGGTTGAAGGATCGGCGACCTCGCCCGATACCCCTCCGCTCGCCAGAGAGGCTAAGGGGAGGCCCTCGCACGAATCGGCGACTCACACGGTCCGCCGCCGATCACGATTCCTCGTCGTCTCCCCGCAGGGCTGCCGTCCACGCCGCACAGACCGGGACGAACGCCGTCGCCTCCGCCGGGGACGCCAGGTCGAAGAACGGTTCGTTGTCCTCCGCGCCGCGGGCGATCAACGAGCCGGCTTCGACCTCGACCGCGGCGACCCCGCGCGTGAACGGCGCGCGCTGGAGCAGCGCCGCCTCCGCCTCGCGCGCGCGAGCCGGATCGGGCGGCGCGATCCACGCGACACTCGCGCAGACCACCATCGCGACGCGCGCCGGCGCGGCGGAGTCATCCGCGCTCCGGCGCTCGGGGATCGCGACGACGATCGATCGCGGCGTGAGCGGCTCGTCGGCGTGCGCGATGGCGCGCTCCTCCGGAAGCGCGAGGCGTACGTCCGCCGCGTCGAGCCGGGTCTCGTTCATCGCGCGCGCCCCGCCGCAGCGCACCGCGCCGTAGACGGTGATGTCCGCGCCGCCGATGCCGTACGCGTTCGCGTCGATCTCGCACACGACGAGGAGGACGGATCCGCGTCCCTCATCGACCACCTGCACCGGTGTGGCGCCGAGCGCGTGGCCGAGGACGCCCGCCGCGTGCGCGCCGATCGCGTCGTCGAGCGCAGGCGCGAGCACGCGTCCGTCCGAGACGCGCACGCGCGCGACGGTCGGCCACACGCGCGCGACGTGCGGTGCGGCGTCCGAGGACTGGAGGCGTACGAACACGTCGTCGCCGATCCGGAGGTCCTCGCCGGTCGCCGCCGCCGCGTCGAAGTCGAGGCGGCGATCGCCGAGCGCGACGGTGCCGCGGCGATCCACTGGATCGAACGCGACCAGATGCCAGCCGTAGCCGAGCGACGACATGGTCCGAGTATCGATCAGGACGCGAGGCGGAGCGATCCGCGCGTGTGCGGCCGTGGGCCGGCTGGGCTACTCGATCGCTTCCACCGTGACGCGCGCGATGCCGAGGCGGAGCTGGCCGGACGTGGCGCGGCGCGCGATGAGCCGACCCGCGCCCTCGACGCCGACGGAGGCGAAGAGCTGACGCGCACGACACACGTCGAGGTTGAGCTTGCCGCGCGTCATGCCGAGCTCCTCGGCGAGCGTCTCCGCGTAGACCCAGCCGTGCTCGCTCTCGGGGACGTCGACGGCCAGAGCGTCCTCGATGCGACGGCGCGCGAGGGTCAGCAGCGTGTAGTGGAACGAGCGCGGAGGGAGCTCGACGGTCTCGCCGTCGCGCTCGAGGCGGACCTCGACGTACTCCTCGTCCGGGCTCACGCGGAAGGTGAGCGCGCAGGTCTCGAGGGTGAGCGCGCCCGCGGTGACGCGCTGGGTCGCGGGGACGTCTTGCGCGCCGCTCACCGAGGGGAGCTCGACGAGCCAGGCTCGCTCTCCCACCTGCACGACCTGTTGATCGGCGAGCACGCGCGCCACGCCGTCGAAGTCTCCGACCCACGCGCCGTCGTCGATGAACACGGTGAGCGCGGGATCGCTCTCGTCGGGGAGGCACAGGAGATCGCCGGTCCCCTCCGCGGTGCTTCCGTCGTCGATGCACCGCGCCCGCGGGCGCGGCGGCGCGCCGTCGACGAGACGCCACGTGAGGTCCTCCTCGTTCGCGCCGAACACGACCGTCGCGCCGGCGCGCAACGCAACACGACGTCCTGGGTCCAGGATGTCGCCGTCCAGCCGCGTCCCGTTGGTGCTGCCGAGATCGCGGATCCACCACGCGCCGTCCTGAAAGAACACGCTCGCGTGCTCGGCCGACACCGCCGGCGAGTCGAGGTGGAGCGGACACGCCGCGGAGCGGCCGACCAGGAGGCGCGCGCCGAGGGTGACTCGGCGTCCCGCCGCGAGGTTGGCCAGCGTGCCCATCGGGGCAATCAGCATATCATTCGAGCCCCACCGTCCACGCCGACGAACTCGCGGGTTTCGATCGACGCCATCGGCAGGCAAGATGCGGCCGTGGAAGCGCTCTTGCGGCGATGGGCGGAGGAGAACGGGCTGGTGGGCCAGGCCGCCGACGAGCTCGTCCTGCTGCTCGAGGAGCTGTCGACGCGCGGCCCGCGCTCCGCCCCGCTCGCATCGTCGTCCGAGAGCGCTCTCCCCGTCCGCTACGAGGATCTCGGCCGCGTCGCGCGCGGCGGATCGGCGGAGGTCCGGCGCGTGCGCGACCGGACGATGAAGCGAGAGGTCGTCATGAAGATCCTCGGCTGGGAGAACCTCGACTCCGCGTCGAGCCTCGGTCGCTTCCTCAACGAGGCGCGGATGACCGGCTACCTGGACCACCCGGGCGTGGTGCCGGTGCACGACCGCGGCGTGCTCGCCGACGGTCGGCCTTGGTTCACGATGAAGGAGGTGCGCGGCGCGACGCTCGCCGCGCAGCTCGACGGCGCGAGCCGACACGATCCCTTGCAGCGTAGACGCCTCGTCGATGCGCTCGCGCGCGCGTGCGATGCGCTCGGCTACGCGCACCACCTCGGCATCACACACCGCGACATCAAGCCCGCCAACCTCATGCTGGGCACGTTCGGCGAGGTCTACGTGCTCGACTGGGGCATCGCGCGAGAGACGGGCGAGGACGGGGCCGCGCGAAGCCCGACGCCGCTGTCCCCGTCGTCCGACTGGACGCAGACCGGCGAGATCTGGGGCACGCCGGCGTACATGTCGCCCGAGCAAGCGCGCGGCGCGGCGGCGGAGGTGGGACCGCGCTCCGACGTGTGGTCGGTCGGCATGGTGCTCTTCGAGATCCTCACCGGCCGACGCGCGATGGAGGGCGCGGCGCCGAGCGCCTGGGTCAAGATCATCGAGGGCGTCGCGCCAGCGATCCCGCGCGAGGCGAGCGTCCCCGACGAGCTCGAGGCGGTCTATCGATCGACGGTGCACCCGACGGCGAGCATGCGCTTGGCCGACGGGGCCGCCGTCGCGAGCGCGCTCCGCAGCTGGCTCGACGGCGACGCGAAGCGCGCGCGTGCGCGGAGCCTCGTCCAGCAGGCGCGCGGGCTGGAGGCCTCGCTCGAGATCCTCGCGGAGCGCGAGGCGGCGGCGCGCGCGGAGGCGGTGAAGCTGCGCGCGGAGATCCGCTCGTTCGATCCCGAGGATCGCAAGCGCACGCTCTGGGCGTGCGAGGACCGCGCGGCGAGCTTGCTCGAAGAGCGCGCGCTGCTCGAGGCGGAGCAGACGGAGCGCCTGCGCGCCGCGCTCGAGCACGATCCCGACTGCGAAGAGGCGCACGCCGCGCTCGCGGATCATCATCGCCAGGCGGTCGTCGCGGCCGAAGCCGACGGGCGACACGCCGACGCGATCCGGCACGAGCGCATGCTGCGCCGCCACGACCGTGGACAGCACCGGACGTTCCTCGAGGGGCTCGGCTCCCTCAGCCTCGAGACCGACGCGCCCGCCCGGGTCGTCGCGCATCGCTACGAGCGACGCGATCGACGCCTCCGCCCCGGCGCGCCGATCGACCTCGGCCGCGCGCCGATCCTCGCGCGCGAGCTCGCGGCGGGCAGCTACCTGATCGAGCTCCGACCCGAGGACCCGAGCCTCGCCACGGTGCGCTATCCCGTGCGCGTTCCTCGCGATGGCGAGTGGCGCGCCGCGTCGCCGGGCGCGACGGAGCTGACGCCGATCCACCTGCCACCGACGCGCGCGCTCGGTGAACAAGACATCTACGTTGCGGCCGGGTGGTGCAGCGTGGGCGGGGACGAGCACGCGGCCGAGCCCGTGCCGCGGCAGACGCTGTGGGTGCCGGGCTTCGCGATGCGACGCCACCCCGTCACGTTCGCGGAGTACCTCGCGTTCCTCGACGACGTGCTCGCGACCCGCGGCGAGGAGGAGGCGACGCGCTTCGCGCCGCGGGTCGCGCGCGGTGCGACCGCCGGCCCCCCGCCGCTCGCGGTGGTACGCGAGCGCGACCGGTTCGTGCCCGGAGCCGACGCGGAAGGACGGACGCCCGGCGCGCGCTGGCCCGTCGCGGGCGTGGACTGGTACTCCGCGCGCGCGTACGCGGAGTGGGAGAGCGCGAAGACGGGTGCGCCGTGGCGCCTCCCGAGCGAGCTCGAGTGGGAGAAGGCGGCGCGCGGAACGGACGGCCGCTTCTACCCGTGGGGCGACGAGCCCGAGGCGACGTGGGCGCGCATCCTCGGGAGCACCGAAGGCGCGCCGTCACGCGCGAACGTCGAGGACGACCCGCTCGACGAGAGCCCGTACGGGGTACGTGGTCTCGCGGGCAACGTGCGCGACTGGTGCCTCGAGGTGTGGGAGGTCGACGGCCCGCCGGTGCAAGGCGGCGTGCTTCGTATCGAGACGCCGCCCGACGACGATCTCCGGCTCCGCGCGATCCGCGGCGGCGCCTGGCAGACGGTGCCCGCGTTCGCGCGCGCCGCCGGTCGGTTCGCGGCGGCGCCCGACGATCGCTACGCGGTGCTCGGGTTCCGGCTCGCGCGCAGCGTGGGCGGCCCTCTCACGGATAGCACGCGCGGATGAACGCACGGTCCCTCTCCGAGAGGTCGTCGTTCCACGCGACCTCGAAGGCCCCGACCGTCAGCGCCGCGCTCACCGGGTAGCTCATGATCGAGTCCGGGTCGTGCTCGCTCCCGTTGAGAGACGATCGCGCGTAGCGCTGAAATATATGTTGCTCGACGCTCGCGCGATCCCAACCCTGCGTGCGCGCGTAGTACGCATAGACCCGCTCGCGATCCCACGGGATGAGCGCGGCGGGGTGCATGTGCTCGTGGAGGCAGCCGAGCGCATGACCGAACACGTGGAGGACGACGCGCCGGTACTCGTCCGCGGAGCTCGACGGGGTCAGCCAACCGAAGCTCATGGTCGGCTTGCTCGGCTCGACGCCGAGCGCATCGGTCCCGACGTACGACCATGATCCTTGCCCGATGCGGTTCGCGATCCGGAGGTCGCCGACCCCGTCGCGGATGAACTCGAAGCGGAGGTTGGCGTCCTCCATCCACCGCTCGGCAACGCGCCGGATCGCCTCGCGCACCTCCTCGGGTGCGCTCCCCACCCAGCTCACCCGGAGCGTGCGCCCGGGCGCCCACAGCCGCGTCCACAGCACCGCGCTCGCGGGTCGCGGCGTCGCGTGCGTCGCCGCGCGGAGCGCCATGTCGACGCCGGCCGTGACGGTGGCGGGCACGAGGTTGTCGGCCCGCTCGCTCGTCGCGAGGCGGATCGCGTCCGTCACGCTCGGTAGGGTCAGCGCGGTGCACACCCGACAGTCCGCGATCCAGGCTTCGCTCACCGGCTCTCCTCGCGCGATCGCGCATCGATGCGGCGCTCCCATCGGGCTCAGGATGCCGGGGGCGCGAACCGCCCACGATGTCCGTCGGCCGCACCGCGTTTCATCCGCTATCAGTGGGCCGATCCCCGAAACGGGTCGTCGCGCGGGCTCGCGCGATCCGCTAAGACGGCTCTCTGCCCCTCGCGTCGCGCGTCGCGCCCCCCCGCGAGCCCTCTGTGCGCGCGACGCCGTCGAGCGCATGAAATCGCCTGAAATCCCGCGTCATCGAGCGATGAGGGGCGAGCCGCCAGGATGGGGACGTCACGCGACGGAGGGGGTCATGGCGGACTCGACACAAGGCGACGTCGTAGGCAACACCACGGCCTACATCTATCGGTTCGACGGGACGCTCGAGTGGTCCTCCCGCTCGGACTTAGCGGAACGAAGCTTGACGTGCTTCGACGCCATCCGACATCGACTCGGCCTGCGATCCTACGCGGAGCTCCGCGAGCACGGTATCAGCGCGCACCGCCTCGTGAGCACGCACGACCGTGCGACCGAGCGCTGCCTCGTGGTCGTCGCTGCGGTAAGCGGGCATCCCCAGCGAGCGCGCGACGTCCGGCTCTCGCCGCGTCGCCGAGAGGTAGCGGAGCTCGCGGCGGTGGGCGCGACGGCGATCGAGATCGCCGCGCACATGACGATCAGCCCGCACACCGTGCGTCAGCACCTCAAGTCGGTGTACCGCGAGCTCGGCGTGGCGAACCGCGTCGAGCTCGTGCGCGCGCTCGCGGAGATCGAGCTCGCATGACGCGGGCGCGCTCGGATCGTGCGAACCAGAAGCAAGAGGAGAACAAGACAAGATGACCGACTCCAACCTCTCCGCCGCGGATCTGAAGGCGCTGCACGACGCGGGCGTTCAATCCGTGGAAGGGCTCATGAAGAGCGCGGCGAAGCAAGCGCGCGACGATGGACGCTTCTTCCCGAACGGGATCACGCGCCTCAGGTTCGAGTCGAGCGTGACGGTGAGCGCGAACGTCCAGTTCTCGCTCGAGGTCGAGGTCGAGGGTCCGCCGACGAGCACGCGAGTTCGTGGTCGCGGGTGGGACGTCGGCGCGTTTCAGCTCACGCCGAACGCGATCTACGACCTCGAGGTCAACCCTGGAGGGACGCTCCTCCACGTCGTGACGATCGACGCTGGCGACGGCTACTCCTACCAAGGCGTGAGCTGGGCGGATGCCTCCGAGTACTGGTTCGTGCACAACAGCGTCAGCGACCTGGCCGCGACGCTTCAGGCGGCGAACGCGATCGAAATGACGGTCTCCTACGATCCCTCCGACCCCGACGAGGCGTTCAAGGCGCTCGCGCAGAGCATCCACGCGAGCTCGCACAAACCGCTCCGCTCCAAGCTGTTTCCGACCGGGAGCGACTGGGCCGCCGCACCGGCGGGGATCACCGGTGCCGACTACGTGTTCGGGGTCATGAACGGTCAGTACGTGGACACTACGCGGCCCTGCTACGCGTTCCGCGCCGACCCGAACGACGCCAAGAACCTGGGGCGGCTCGTCGCGATGGCGGCCGACGTGCCGCCGAGCTGGACCGGGAGCTCGTATGCGCTCACGCGGATCGCGAATTCGGTGGTGAGCAACCTCAAGCACTACGACGTAACGCGCTGACGATCTCGCTAGATACGTTGTCGTCCAGCGCCGCGCCCGCGTCGCCGTCCGTGAAGCGTTCGGGTCACGGACGCGGAGGCAGCCGCCGGACGCGCCAGTGACCGTTCACGCACTGCGCCGACGTCGCGCAGCTCGTGCAGACGAGCTCGGGATCGGCGCGGCAGCTCGCGCCGGCCCGGACGTTGCCCGTCGGACAACCCCGGTCGTCGAACGGCGGCACGCAGGTGAACGTCGCGGGCGGGTTCTCGATCGTCGGCGGCGGCGGAGCGCCGCCGCAGTAGTGCGGGCGCACGCACGAGCAGCGGGTTCGGCCGTACGCGCAGCGGAGGGGAGCCTGGCCCGAGTGATCGCACTCGACCTGCAGGGACTGTGCATCCTGCAAGCTTCTTGGACACGCGGAGACGGCTACGAACGGTGCGCACGCGCCCCGCGCGGTGCTCCACGCGCAGTCCGGACGCACGCTCTCGCACGGATCACCGCGATCGAAGACGGGCTGACCGCTCCACTGGCTCGCGGGCACGACGAGCTCGCAGGTATCGAGGGGATCGCGGCAAGCGCCGTCCCAGACGCATCCTTGGTCACGCGTGCACTCCGGATACGCGCGGCCCGCGCATCCCGTGGGCGCTCCCTCGCGAGCCACCTCGTCGTCGGACGCTTCACCGTCGCTCGAGGCGGGATCATCGTCGACCGCCTCGCGATCGGAGGGTCCGCGATCGGGCGAAGGCTCGTCGTCGCGCGCGTCGCCAGCCCCGCGCGAGTCGCCCGGCGTCGTCGCGCGATCCGCGGGCTGGGGCGAGCCGCAGGCGAGCGCGAGAACGATCGAGAGTGCGAGGGAGGTGCGTGCGCTCATGGATGATGAGCGTACCCCGGAGCGCCCTCCCCCGTTCTGGCCGACCGTGACCTGCTCGACGTGGCCGCCCTTCACGCACCTGCCGCGAGCGCGTCGGCCAGGCGCGGAGACGTCGGCCCTCGAAAGGCGCACTCGAATCGCGGAGCTCGGCGCGATCGCGGGGGTGACGCCGCGCTCGCTGTGGGCGGAGCTCGCGGGCGCGGCGTCGTCAGGAAGTCTTCCCCACCTCACGTACGGGTGACGCGGCTCACCGCGACGCGGGCGCTCAGCGGGGACGGGTCAACACATCGGGGCTGACCACGGCGATGCGGTTGCGGATCATCGCGGCGATCTCTCGGCGGCCCCTCGCCTCGACGCTGCGCCCCACGCGGTCCAGCGCGATCGCGTACGCCTCCTGGATCTCCGCGTTGGCGAGGGCGCGCTCCGCCGCGCTCGCGAGCAGCGGCAGCGCTTCGACCGCGCGGTTGTCGTCGAGCAGGCGCCACGCCTCCTTGTAGTCGTCGGCGAGGCTCGCGATCGCGCGCTCGCGGCGGCTCAGATCGACGTCGACCTCGCGCACCGTCAGCGTGCTGCACGGGCTGTAGCGGAGCGCGCGCGCGGTCACCGGCCCGAGCCACTCGGGGATCAGCGGATCCAAGCCGCGGCTGCCGACGACGAGCAACCCGGCGTCCTTCGCGGCGTCTACGATCCGTACGACGGGTGCGCCAGTGACGATGGTCACCGAGACGTCGAGCCCTTCGAGGTGGTGCTCGCCGAGGAGCGCATCGACCTGCTCGCGCGCCGCGTCTTCCTCCTCTGCGACCCGGCTCCCCTCCCCGGCCTCGGTCGGGATCACGGTGATCACCCGGAGCGGAGCGCCGAACGCGCGCGCCATCCGGATCGCCGCGCTCAGCCCGAGCCTCGACTCCGAGCTCAGGTCGACCGGGCACAGCACCGGCTGTCCGATCGGAGGCGCGCCGCGCGCGACCCAGACCGGCGCGGACGAAGCGCGCACGATCCCCTCGGCCACCGACCCGACGAGCCAACGCCGCACCGTGGCCGGCCGACCGCCTCCGGTGACGATGAGCTCCGCGCCGATGCGCTGCGCCGTCTCGATCACGAGGTCGGCGGGACGACGCACCGCGACCTCGTCGCGCACGTCGAGCCCGGCCGCGCGAAGCGGTGCGAGCCGCGCGTCGAGCTGCTCCCTCGCCTCGGCGATCCGCACCTCCTGCGCCCGCTCGCCCTCGAGGCGCCGTCGACCGAGCGCATGGATCGCGACGATCGGTCGCGCGAGCCGGAGGCCGAGCTCCCTCGCGGCGCCCAGGATGTCGTCGGTCTGCTCGTCGAGCGGCAGCGCCACGATCACCGGCGTCGGTTCCGTCATCGCACGCGTCCGATCGACCATGTCACTCGTCTTGCTCCTCTTCGAAGATCACCGGGGCGCGTCGTCTTCGTCGGACTCCTCGTCGGAGTCCTCGTCCGGCCCAACGTCTGCATGGTCGTCCGAATCGTCTGGCATGTCATCGATCGGCTCCTCGATCGCATCGGCGGAGTCGATCGCATCGGCGGAGTCGATCGCATCGGCGGAGTCGATCGCGTCGGCCGCCTCAATCGCGTCGGCCGCCTCGATCGCATCGGCTGCGTCGTCCGCCGCGGCGTACGATCCGGAATCCTCGAGGTCGTCGCTCGGCGCGTCGTCCATCCGGTCCGCCGGCGCCTCGTCGTCGACGAGCTCCTCCACCGGATACGTGCTCACATCGCTGGGAGACGGCTCCGCCACCGGATGCGCCACCACCGACGTCGGGATCTCGTCGAGTGGATCCTCGAGCATCGCGGCCATCCGCTCCGCGTCCGCCACCGGATCGTCGGTCGGGTCGGCGAGCGCGAGCTCGTTCAGCGTCGACGCGGCGTCGATCGGAGGATGGCTCGACCGCTCGTGCGCGCCGTCGTCCGGTTCGTGCTCCTCGAGAGGCCCGCGTTCGGGGTGCTCGCTGAGCGGTTGATCCGTCTCGTCGCGCAGCAGCTTGCGTCCGTCGGTCAGCTTGCCGAAGAGATAGTAGAGACCGGGGATCGCGATGACGCCGATGATGGTGCCGAACAGCATCCCGCCGACGCCCGTGACGCCGATCGTCCGGCTGCCGAGCGCGCCCGCGCCGTGGGCCAACACGAGCGGGATCAGACCGGCGACGAACGCGAACGACGTCATCTGGATCGGTCGGAAGCGGAGCATCCCGCCCTCGACCGCGGCCTCGACGAGCGACGCGCCCTCGTTGCGCCGCTGCACCGCGAACTCGACGATGAGGATGGCGTTCTTCCCTAGGAGCCCGACCAGCATGATCAAACCTAGCTGCGCCCAGACGTCGTTCGATAGCCCCGTCGCCTGTAAGAACAGGAACGAGCCGAACAGACCCACCGGCAGCGAGAAGATGACGGCCAGCGGGATCAGGAAGCTCTCGTACTGCGCGACGAGCACGAGATAGACGAACGCGACGACGACCAAGAAGATGTAGATCGCCGCGTTGCCCTTGCGCGACTCGTCCCAGGACAGACCCTCCCAGCCGAGCCCGTACCCGCGCGGCAGCGTCTCTTCGGCCACCTCGCGCACCGCGTCGATGGCCTGACCGCTCGAGTACCCGTCGGCTGGCACGAGCTGGATCGCGGCCGAGGGATAGAGGTTGTAGCGCGTGATCTCGTTGAGGCCCTGCTGCTGCCGGATGTGCATGAACGACGAGTAGGGGACCATCTCGCCCGCGTCGTTCTCGACGAACATGTCGTCCAAGTCCTCGGGCATGCGGCGGAACTCCGGCCACGACTGCACGTAGACCTTGTAGAACTGATTGAACCGGACGAAGCCCTGCTCGTAGGTGCTGCCGATGAGGATGT
Source organism: Sandaracinaceae bacterium (assembly GCA_050186575.1). Classification (GTDB taxonomy): domain Bacteria; phylum Myxococcota_A; class Polyangia; order Polyangiales; family Sandaracinaceae; genus JAUHXR01. The sequence continues at coordinate 30,246 of JBFWYI010000088.1, forward strand.
TGAGGTTGTTGAGCGCGCGCTCGATCGACACGCCCTTCTGCATCGCCACGTCGTTGTCGATCACGAGCTCGTACTGCGGGTAGTCCGCCGCGTAGAACGTGAAGAGGCTCCCGACCTCGGGGCGCTCGCGCAGCGCGGCCATGAACTCGTCCGTCACCACGCCGAGCCGCTCGTAGTCGGCCGTGCTCGACTGCGTCTGATCGAGCACGCGCAGCGACAGACCACCCGCCGCGCCGAAGCCGGGGATCGCGGGCGGCTCGAAGAACTCGAGCTTGACGTCGGTCATCCCGCGCGTCTGCTCCTCGAGCTCCTCGATGATGTCGGTCGACGTGTGCTCGCGCTCCGACCAGTCCCGGAGGTTGATGATCGCGGTGCCCGCGTTCGAGCCGCGACCCTCCGTCAACACCTCGTACCCAGCGACCGACGTGACGGACCGGACGCCTTCGACCTGGCTCGCGATGCGCTCGAGCTCCTGCGACTTCTCGTTCGTGTACTCGAGCGTCGAGCCCGGCGGCGTCTGGAGCACCGCGTAGATGACGCCCTGATCCTCGCCGGGGATGAACCCGCTCGGCAGGAACTGGTTCTCCGCCACGATGCCGAACGCGAAGAGCCCGATGACCCCGAGCGTCAGGATCCGTCGCGCCACGATGGGACGCAGCACGCGCCCGCCGTAGAAGCTCGTGAGCTTGTCGATCCCGCGGCTGAACGGGCCTTGGACGAACGGGACGAGGATGATGAGGAAGCCGATCGGTCCCCAGAGGTAGTACGCGACGTACGCGATCCCGGCGAGGAGCGGGAGACCGAGCAGCGCATAGATGGCGAGCTGCCGCCGGTTCAGCCCGCGGAGCCGGTCGCGCAGCGTCTTCTTCTCCGGCTCGTGCGCGTGCTCGGCGTGGCTGTGCGGTTTGAGGACCATCGCGCAGAGCACGGGGGTGAGCGTCAACGCGACCAAGCCGGAGAGGATGATCGTCGACGCCATGGTGACGCCGAACTGTCGATAGAAGACGCCGACCGGACCGGGCACGAACGTGACCGGGACGAACACCGCCGTCATCACGAGCGTGATCGCGATGATCGCGCCGCTGATCTCCTTGAGCACCTCCATCGTCGCTTGGTACGGAGGAAGGTGTGTGGCGGCCATCTTCGCGTGCACCGCTTCGACGACGACGATCGCGTCGTCGACCACGATGCCGATGGCTAGGACCATCGCGAACAGCGTGATGAGGTTGATCGAGAACCCCATCAGCTGGAGCACGAAGAAGCTGCCGATCAGCGACACCGGCACCGCGAGCGCGGGGATGATCGTCGAGCGCAGATCCCCGAGGAACATGTAGACGACGAGCGAGACGAGGATGAACGCCTCGAGCAGCGTGTGGAGCACCTGCTCGATCGACGCGTCCACGAACCGCGACACGTCGTACGCGATCTCGTAGTCCATCCCCGGCGGGAACGAGCCGCGCATCTCCTCGAGGTTCTCTTTGATCTCCTCGATGACCTCGGCGGCGTTCGAGCCCGGCGCCTGCTTGAGCACGATCGACGCCGCGGGGTGACCGTCGAGGTCGGAGTAGATGTCGAAGAACTCCGAGCCGAGCTCGATGCCCTCGTGGTTGCTGCTCCCCGGGTGCGCCGGCGCGGCGGCCTGATCGCCGGCCACCGGCTCGGCGCTCGGCGGCCGCACGCAGATGTCGCGCAGCCGCAGGATCTCGCCGTCCGGGTTCGCGCGCAGGATGATGTTCCCGTACTGCTCCGGCTCGTTGTAGCGACCGATGTACGTGAGCACGTACTCGCGCGACTGCGACGCCATCCCCGTCGCCTGGCCGAGTCGTCCCGGCGAGCCGATGAGGCTCTGCTGCGCGACCGCCTCCATCACGTCCTCGACCGACACGTCGTAGGCGCGCATGCGCTCGGGGTTCAGCCAGATGCGCATCGCGAAAGACCGGTTGCCGAGGTTCCGCGGGATGCCCATGCCGGAGATGCGCTTGAGCACCGGCATGATGTAGACGTTCGCGTAGTTGTAGAGGTCGGTCTGATCGGTGTGCGGGTCCGTGCTGTACAGGTTCAAGTACATCAGCATGGACGGCACGACCTGGCTCACGAGGATGCCCTCGCGCACCACGAGCGGAGGCAACCGGCTCAACATGATGTTGACCCGGTTCTGCACGTTCACGACGTTGATGTCAGGATCCGTTCCGGGCTCGAAGAAGATCCGGATCGTGGCCTCGCCGGCGCTCGTCGCGTCGGAGACCATGTAGCGCATCCCCTGCACACCGTTGATCGACTGCTCGAGCGGGATGAGCACCGAGTCGGTGAGCACGTTCGCGCTCGCGCCGGGGTACGCGATCGACACGTACACGGTCGGCGGCGCGACGTCGGGGAACTGCGCGATCGGCAGGCTCGTGATGCCCAGCGATCCGAGGAACACGGTGATGATCGCGAGAACGATCGCGAGCGCCGGTCGCTTGAGGATGTTTCTGATCATGGCTTTCGCTCGGGGAGGGGGCGCTCGAGGATCGGGGGCGCTCGGAGCGCCGCGCCGCTCCTCTCATTCCGCGTGATGCTGGAGGTTGCTCAAGGCTTGTTCGGGCGGGACCCACTCGGTGGTGAGGTGCTGGCCGTCGTGGACCTGCCTCACCCCGTCGAGGATGAAGTGGTCGTCGCGCTCGAGGCCGCTCGCGATGACGAAGATGTCGTTCGCCTCGTGGGCGATCGTGATCTCGCGTTGATGCGCGATCCCGTCCTCCCCGACGACGTACACGTATTGCTTGTCGAGGATGTCGAACACCGCGCGCTGGGGGATCACCAGCGCGTCGTGCATGGTGTTGTTGATCAACACGGTGCCCGTCTGTCCATGCCGCAACAGGCCATTCGGGTTCGGGAAGTCGGCGCGAAACTGGACGTTGCCCGTCGTGTTGTCGAACGTCGACTCGATGGTGACGGTGTCGCCCGCGTTCTGATCGAACAGCGCCGCGTTCGCCAAACGGAGCTGGATCGTCGCGCCCTCGAACCGGAGCAGCTGCGGGTGCTCGGGATCGCTCGAGTCGGGGAGCGCCTTGTAGCGGAGGTAGTCGGCCTCGGGGACGTTGAAGTAGACCCACATCACGTCGTTGTCCGACATGGTGGTGAGCATGTCGCCCTCCTCGACCAAGCTCCCTTGCTGGATGTACTGACGGTCGATGATCCCGTCGAACGGCGCGACCACGTTGGTGAACCGGTACTCCGCCTGCGCGAGCCCCATCTCGGCGCGGACGCGATCCCGCTCCGCCGTCACGAGCGCGAGCTCCTGCTGCGAGACCACGTTGCTCTCCGCGAGCTGCCGCGTGTTCTGGAGCCGGATCTCCGCGTGGCTCAACTCCGCGCGGTGGGCGTCGAGCCGCGCGCGGTAGAGCACCGGCAGGATGCGGAACAGCAGCTGTCCCTGGTGGACGCGCTGACCTTCCTGGACGGGGACTTGCTCGAGGTAGCCTTCCTCCAGCGCGCGCACCTCGATGTGCCGGCGCGAGTGGACCTGACACACGAACCCCTGAGTCGTCGGGACGTCCCTCACGGCCGGGCTCGTCACGACGATGCGGTGGTGCTCCTCGTGCTCGTGCTCCTCGTCCTGCGCGCCAGCCTGCCCGCACGCGACCAGCGCGAGCGAGATCGATACGAGGATCACGTTCCGCATCGCGGCTCGGTAGACCGAGCTTCGCGCGCGCATCGTTGCTTCTGCTTCTCTCACGGCTCTCTCTCTTCCGACGGTGGGTCGGCGTTCGATCCGCCGGCGTGGGCGCCGATCGAACGTCACGGAGGACAACGTCACGGAGGACAACGTCACGGAGGACTCTCTCGGGTGCGCGACCGTGGCTCGGTCGCGTCGGTCATCTTCGGTATTCAGCAAGCCACGTTGCAACGCGACCGCTTCGAGCTCGCGCGTGCAGCGCGCGATGGGTGATCGGGGCTCGGCCCGCCGGTTCGGCGGAGGGCGGCGAGGGCTCGCCCCGAGCTACCGCTCTCTCGACCGTTTCGCTGGAGGGTGGCCCTCGCGTCGCACACGGCGGAGATATCGGCGTCTGGACGCCGCGCTAAAGGTCCCCGTCAGGCGATGGGAGGGCCGCGCGCCGCGTGGCCGGCGACCGCGTCGCGGCCGACGAGCAGCGTCCCCGAACCGCGCGGGAGGCGCTGTGCGCTCATCGCCGCGGTGAGCGGCTCGTCCGTCGGCTCGGGCGGACTGCCGCGGCCTTCGACCTCGGTGTCCTCGCACTCGAACGCGACGGGATCGTCGCTCAGGTTCTGTGAGCACTCGACGATCGAGCTCTCGTCGAGCGGAGCCGCCCCGAGGCTCGCGGAGACGCTCGAGCGCTGCGCCACTTCGCCACGGCCCGTCGCCACCGTCTGGCCGACCGAGATGGTCATGCCGGCGACGAGGAGGCTTCCCAGGAGGAACATCATGCAGCGAGAGAGCATCGTGCAGCGGGGGCTTCGGGGCCAGAGCATGAGGCCCGGCGAGTCGCTCCGCAACCTGAGATGCGGGACGGGATCGCCACGTCCCGGTCTCCCGCCGTCCTCCGACTCGAGCTCAACCATCGTCGCGATCGTCCTCGTCATCGGAGGGCTCCGGCGGAGGCTCGACGTCGACGCGCCGCACCTGCGTCGGCTCCTCCGCAACCTCAGTCGGTTCCTCCTCCACCGCGGGGAGCTCGGCGTCGTCGGTCGGGTCGTCCTCGAGCTCGCCCGGCCGTTCCTCGGGCGCCGGGGACGCCGCCTCGGGCTCCTCGTCGTCGATCGGATCCTCGAGCTCGGAGGAACGCAACTCGGGCTGCGCCTCGCCGACGTCGTCCGGCGCAGCGTCGGACGCGACGGCATCGTCCGCGGGCACGTCTGCCTCGTCATGCTCGATCGGCCCGCCCCCGGATGGCGCGCCCGGCGCTTCGCTGAGCGGGCTGTCGACCTCGTCGCGCAGCAGCTTGCGTCCGTCGGTCAGCTTGCCGAACAGGTAGTAGAGACCGGGGATCGCGATGACGCCGATGATGGTGCCGAACAGCATCCCGCCCACGCCGGTGACGCCGATCGTCCGGCTCCCCAGCGCGCCCGCGCCGTGCGCGACGACCAGCGGAACGAGCCCGGCCACGAACGCGAACGACGTCATCTGGATCGGTCGGAAGCGGAGCATCCCGCCTTCGATCGCGGCGTCCTTGAGCGACGCGCCTTCGTTGCGGCGTTGCACCGCGAACTCCACGATCAGGATGGCGTTCTTGCCCAAGAGCCCGACCAACATGATCAAGCCTAGCTGCGCCCACACGTCGTTCGATAGGCCCGCCGCCTGCAAGAACAGGAACGAGCCGAAGAGGCCGATCGGCAGCGACAGGATGACGGCCAACGGGATCAGGAAGCTCTCGTACTGCGCGACGAGCACGAGGTACACGAACGCGACGACGATCAGGAAGATGTAGAGCGCGGCGTTGCCCTTGCGCGACTCGTCCCACGACAGGCCTTCCCAGCCGAGGCCGTAGCCGCGCGGCAGCGTCTCTTCGGCCACCTCGCGCACCGCCTCGATCGCCTGACCGCTCGAGTACCCGTGCGCAGGCACGAGCTGGATCGCGGCCGAGGGATAGAGGTTGTAGCGCGTGATCTCGTTCAGGCCCTGCTGCCGCCGGATGTGCATGAACGCCGAGTACGGGACCATCTCGCCGGCCTCGTTCTCGACGAACAGGTCGTTGAGGTCCTCCGGCATCCGCCGGAACTCCGGCCACGCCTGCACGTAGACCTTGTAGAACTGGTTGAAGCGCACGAAGCCTTGCTCGTACGTGCTCCCGATCAGGATGTTGAGGTTGTTGAGCGCGCGCTCGATCGACACGCCCTTCTGCATCGCGATGTCGTTGTCGATGATGAGCTCGAACTGCGGGTAGTCCGCCGCGTAGAACGTGAAGAGGCTCCCCACCTCCGGGCGCTCGCGCAGCGCCTCCATGAACTCCTCGGTGACCACGCCGAGCCGCTCGTAGTCCGCCGTGCTCGACTGCGTCTGATCGAGCACGCGGAGCGCGATGCCGCCCGCCGCGCCGAAGCCGGGGATGGCCGGCGGCTCGAAGAACTCGAGCTTGACGTCGGTGATCCCTCGCGTCTGCTCCTCGAGCTCCTCGATGATCTCCGCCGCGGTCGCCGTGCGCTCGGACCAGTCCTCGAGGTTGATGATCGCGGTGCCCGCGTTCGAGCCGCGGCCCTCCGTCAACACCTCGTACCCGGCCACCGACGTGACGGAGCGGACGCCCTCGATCTCGGTCGCGATGTGCTGGAGCTCCTGCGACTTCGCGTTCGTGTACTCGAGTGTCGAGCCGGGCGGCGTCTGGAGCACCGCGTAGATCACGCCCTGGTCTTCGCCGGGGATGAACCCGCTCGGCAAGATCCCGTTCTCGAGGACGATGCCGACCCCGAACAGCGCGATGAGACCCAGCGTCAGGATCCGCTTCGCCACGATGGGTCGGAGCACGCGCCCGCCGTAGAAGTTGGTCACCTTCTCGACCGCGCGGCTGAACGGCGCCTGCACGAACGGGACGACGAGGATCAGGAACCCGATCGGCCCCCACAGGTAGTACGCGACGTACGCGATCCCCGCGAGCGTCGGCAGCCCCAAGAGGACGTAGAGGAGGAGCGTGCGACGCCCGGCGCCGCGCAGCCAATCGCGGAGCCCCTTCTTGACCTCGACCCCAGGCTCGGCGTGAGCGTGGATGTGCGGCTTGAGGATCATCGCGCACAAGACCGGCGTGAGCGTCAACGCGACCACGCCGGAGAGGATGATCGTCGACGCCATGGTGACGCCGAACTGGCGATAGAAGACGCCGACCGCGCCGGGGATGAACGTGACCGGCACGAACACCGCCGTCATCACGAGCGTGATCGCGATGATCGCCCCGCCGATCTCGCGGAGGACCTCGAGGGTCGCGGGATACGGCGGCAGGCTCGTCGCCGCCATCTTCGCGTGCACCGCCTCGACCACGACGATCGCGTTGTCGACGACGATGCCGATGGCTAGGACCATCGCGAACAGCGTGATGAGGTTGATCGAGAACCCCATCAGCTGGAGCACGAAGAAGCTGCCGATCAGCGACACCGGCACCGCGAGCGCGGGGATGATCGTGGAGCGCAGATCCCCGAGGAACATGTAGACAACGAGCGAGACGAGGATGAACGCCTCGAGCAGCGTGTGGAGCACCTGCTCGATCGACGCGTCCACGAACCGCGACACGTCGTACGCGATCTCGTAGTCCATCCCGGGCGGGAACGACTCCCGCATCTCCTCGAGCGTCGCCTTGATCTCCTCGATGACCTCCGCCGCGTTCGAGCCCGGCGCCTGCTTCAGCACGATCGACGCCGCGGGGTGACCGTCGAGGTCCGAGTAGATGTCGAAGAACTCCGAGCCGAGCTCGACCCCTTCGTGGTCGCGGCTCCCCTCGTGCTCGTTCGCCTCCTCGCCGTCGACCGGCTCCGCGCTCGGCGGCCGCACGCAGATGTCGCGCAGGCGCAGGATCTCGCCGTCCGGGTTCGCGCGCAGGATGATGTTCCCGTACTGCTCCGGCTGGTTGTAGCGGCCGATATACGTGAGCACGTACTCGCGCGACTGCGACGTCATCCCCGTCGCCTGACCGAGGCGGCCCGGCGAGCCGATGAGGCTCTGCTCGGCCACCGCCTCCATCACGTCCTCGACCGACACGCGATACGCGCGCATGCGCTCCGGGTTGAGCCAGATGCGCATCGCGAAAGACCGGTTGCCGAGGTTCTGCGGCAGACCCATGCCGTGGATGCGTTTGAGCACCGGCATGATGTAAACGTTCGCGTAGTTGTAGAGGTCGGTCTGATCCGCGTTCGGATCCGTGCTGTACAGGTTCAAGTACATCAGCATCGACGGCACGACCTGGCTGACGACGATGCCTTCGCGCACGACGAGCGGAGGGAGCCGGCTCAACATGATGTTGACCCGGTTCTGCACGTTCACGACGTTGATGTTCGGATCGGTCCCCGGCTCGAAGTAGATCCGGATCGTCGCCTCGCCCGCGCTCGTCGCGTCGGAGACGATGTACCGCATCCCCTGCACACCGTTGATCGACTGCTCGAGCGGGATGAGCACCGAGTCGGTGAGCACGTTCGCGCTCGCGCCCGGATACGCGATCGACACGTAGACGGTCGGCGGCGCGACGTCCGGGAACTGCGCGATCGGCAAGCTCGTGATCCCCAGCGCTCCGAGGAACACCGTGATGATCGCGAGGACGATCGCGAGCGCCGGTCTCTTGAGGATGTTCGTGAACATGGTTTCGGATCGGGAAGCCTCGGCTCGAGGCGTCTACGCGTCCCTCCGGTTCGGCGTGATGGCGTTCTGCCTATTCCGCATGATGCTGAAGGTTTCCGAGCGCCTCGGTGGGCTCCACGAACTCGGTCTCGATGTGCTGGCCGTCGTGCACCTGCCGCACCCCATCCAGGATGAAGCGGTCGGTCGCCTCGAGCCCGCTCTCGATGACGAAGATGTCGTTCGACTCGTGCCCGACCGTGATCTCGCGCTGGTGCGCGATCCCGTCCTCGCCGACCACGTAGACGAACTGCCGATCGAGGATGTCGAACACCGCGCGCTGCGGGATGACGAGCGCGTCGCGCATCGTGTCGTCGATGAGGAGCGTCCCCGTCTGCCCGTGTCGCAGGAGACCGGTCGGGTTGGGGAAGTCGGCGCGAAACTGCACGTTGCCCGTTTCGTTGTCGAAGTTGGACTCGACGGTGACGGTGTCGCCCGCGTCCTCGCCGAACAGCGCGCCGTTCGCGAGCCGGAGGTGGATCGTCGCGCCGGGGAACCGGAGCACCTGCGGGTTCTCCGCGTCGCTCGCGTCGGGGAGCGCCTTGTAGCGGAGATAGTCGGCCTCGGGGACGTTGAAGTAGACCCACATCACTTCGTTGTCCGACATCGTCGTGAGCATGTCGCCTTCCTCCACCAAGCTCCCTTGCTGGATGAACTGCCGATCGATGATCCCGTCGAACGGCGCGACCACGTTGGTGAACCGATACTCCGCCGCCGAGAGCTCCATCTCCGCGCGGATGCGATCCCGCTCCGCCGTCACGAGCGCGAGCTCCTGCTGCGAGACCACGTTGCTCTCCGCGAGCTGCCGCGTGTTCCGCAGCTGGATCTCCGCGTGGTTGAGCTCCGCGCGGTGCGCGTCGAGGCGCGCGCGGTAGAGCACCGGCAAGACCCGAAAGAGCAGTTGTCCTTGATGGACGCGCTGCCCCTCTTGGACCGGGACCTGTTCGAGGTAGCCCTCGTCCAACGCGCGCACCTCGATGTGCCGCCGCGAGTGGACCTGACACACGAACCCCTTGCTCGTCGGCACGTCCTGGATGGCGGGGCTCGTCACCAGGATGCGCTGCTCCTCCTCGTGCTCGTCTTCCTGCGCGCCCACCGATCCGCACGCGACCAGCGCGACGGAGCTCAGCCCGAGGGCGAGCGACCGGAGGGTCGCGCGTCGCGTCGCACATCGCTGCGTGGGGTTCACCGCTTCTACGTCTCTCACGGCTGCTCATCTCCCGACCCGACGTCGGCACGTTCTCCGCTCGGGTCAGCTCGTTGCGCGGTCTCGCTCGAAGGAGGCACCGCGACGTCATTCAAGGCTCTGGCTCGGTCTCGAGACCGGGTCGTGCGTCGAACGAACGACGCGCGGTGTGCACGGCTGAGGTGGGCGTGGATCCCGTGACCCCGCCCTTCGACGGATCAGGATGTCGACGCGCCCGGCGTCGACGCGACGGATCCGATCAGACCGGTGGCCCGCGCGCCGCGTGGCATGCCACCGCGTCGCGTCCGACGAGCTGCGTCGCCGAACCGTGGGGCTGGTGACGCAACGTCGACGCGTAGACGGCCGGACCGTCCGCGTGATCCTGGCTCGCGCGCCCTTCGCTCTCGACCTCGACGTCCTCGCACTCGAGGGCCAGCGCCTCCGGGCTCACGTCCGGCGACCCGTCCGCGTCCGAGCTCTGGTCCGGATCCCCTGCCCCGCACGGCTCCGCCACGTTCACGCGGGCCCGCTCCATCTGCGCAGCGGTCTGCCCCACGGCGACCGCGAGACAGGTGAACAGGAGGATGCCCTGGGCGAGCTTCGTGCAGTGGGAGATCAGAGGAACGCTCCGGCGCAGAGCATGAGCCGCCCCCTCACGGACCGCAACCATGGGGTGAGAACGCCCGTCAGCGTGCCTCCGTCGCCGAGCGCCCCCGCCGCCCAGCGCGTACACGACCCTTCCCCCGCACCCCGTCGAGGGTCCGCAGCCCGTCGACCGAGACCAAAAAAAGCCCCCCACAATCGGTGCGTTAGCGGTCGCTTGACACGGCAGGGCGCCTGGATATAGTCCGCCTCCTCTGCCGCGGGGTGGAGCAGTCTGGTAGCTCGTCGGGCTCATAACCCGAAGGTCGTCGGTTCAAATCCGGCCCCCGCAAGTCTGCTTGAAGCCCAGGTCGTCGGACCTGGGCTTCTTCGCGTTGGCCGGATTTCGATTCCCTCTGCGCGCCTTTCGGCGCGCGGTCCTCGGGCCGCTGCGCGGCCCTGCGGCGGCGGCCCCCGCAAGTCTGCTTCAAGCCCACGTCCTCTCGGACCTGGGCTTCTTCGCGTTGGCCGGATTTCGATTCCCTCTGCGCGCCTTTCGGCGCGCGGTCCTCGGGCCGCTGCGCGGCCCTGCGGCGGCGGCCCCCGCAACTCTGCTTCAAGCCCACGT
>JBFWYI010000089.1:0-40402 GCA_050186575.1 Sandaracinaceae bacterium
GTGGTTCTTGCAGACTCCAGGATGCTGCATGCGCGCTCTGCCTGCTGATCAAACTCCGAAGTGATCGGAACTACTTAACTTTCCTCCTCGAAATGAGGGGAGCCGTCAGACTCGGACTCGGACTCGGCCTCGGCCTCGGACTCGGACTCGGACTCGGACTCGGCCTCGGACTCGGACTCGGACTCGGCCTCGGACTACTCGGACTCGGACTCGGACTCGGAATCGGAGCCCGCAAGCCTAGTTCGGCGCTGGCGCGTGCAGCTCGCCGATGCGCGTGCGCACGCCGTCGTGCGCGGCGTAGAACAGCCGCAGCTGTCCGGCGGTGTCCAGGAGCACCGCGGGATCGCTGCGGCCTAGCGCGTCGAAGCCGGTGCCTGTCGGTCCCGCGATCTCGCCGAGGTCGCGCCAGTGCTCGGCGTCGTCGGAGACCATCACACCGATCGCCCAGCGCGTGCCGCGGCGCGCCGCGTAGTACACGCGCAGCACGCCGGCCGCGACGATCGCGACGGGGGAGCCGACCTCGTCGCGATCGAACGCCGCGACCTCGCCGGAGCGCGCGCGGCGGATGAGCTGCGGCGCGCCGGCGACCGCACCCGTATCGGGATCGAAGCGGGCCACCACGAGCGCGTCGACGCCGCCGCGTCGCTCGCGCACGATCGCGAAGCGCTCTCCGCCCATCGTGAACGGCGCCGCCGTGACGAAGCTGACCTCGTCGCTGCCTTCCAGCCCGACGATCGGCCGCGCGTCGACGAAGCGTCGGCTCGCCGCGTCCCAACGCGCTACCGCGATCGTGCCGTCGTGATGCGCATCGAACCCGGTGAGCCAGAGCGCGAGCGTGCCGTCGCGCTGGACGGTGAGCTTCGGGTGGTCGACGCCTTCCTCCGCCCACGCGTACGCCGATGCGTCGATCGCGGGCGCGTCGAGCGCATCGACGTAGCCCCCGGCGGCGGGGCGCGCGAGTCGGATCGAGCCATCCGCCACCAGCACCATCCACTCGCGGAGCCCGCTGCCGTCGTCATAGAGCAGCACGCTCGGACGCTCGAGCGAACGCACCTCGTGCGTCCACGTCGGGTCGGGATCGCTCGGCGCGGGGACGACGAGCCCGCCGCCCGCGAGCGCCGCCGGCATGTCGCAGCGATCCTGAGTCAGCGAGAGCTCGAACAGCCGCGGCGGCTCCGCGCTCGCGTCGGGAGTGCGCCCGAACAGCGCGAGGCGGAGCGGTCGATCGATCGAGACGCGCGCGTCGAGGTGGGTCCCCGCGCCGCTCGGATCGATCACGAGCTCGACGTCGCCGGTCGGCGCCACGCTCAGCTCGTAGGTGTGCGGGCCCGCGTCGGGGAGCGCCACCTCGCGCATCGACTCGCCCGCCACGACGAGGATCGCGCGCTGGCGATTCCGGCTGACGAGCAGCGCGACGGCCGGCTCGACGCGGATCAACGAGCCCGGCTGGGTGTCCATGTCGACGAAGCCGACCCCGAGCGACTCCACCTCGTCGACCGAGGTCGCATCGCCGGCCGCGATCCGCGCGTGGACGCGGATCGTCCCGGCCCGCGGGTCGAGCAAGATATCGTGCACCGCTCCACCATCGCTGATCGCGTCGCCTCGCGGTGTCCACGCGTCGACGGTGCCGTCCGCGCCGAACCGCGAGACCTCCGGGGTCCTCGCGCCGAACGCGGTGAACGTCTCCGTCCCGGAGCAGCCGGACCACGCGCCGCTGCACCCTGCGATCGGCACGTCGATCATGGCGCCGGGGTCACAGCACGGGGTCGCGGCGGCGCCGACGCAGCAGCTCGGCGCGTTGAGGCGACAGTTGATGTCCGAGCAGTCCGCGATGCCGTCGCTGTCGTTGTCGACGCCGTCGAAGCACGCGCCGAAGTCGTTCCCTCCGAGCCCCGTGAACACGTCGGGGTCGTCGGACTCGGCGTTGGGCGGCAGCGTGCCCGATGCGTCCGCGAACGTGCCTCCGTCGTCGCCGGGCAGCTGCTGCGGACCGCCGTCGCTCGGGACCGCGCCATCGTCGACGCGCGTGGCGCCGCCGTGATTGAAGCAACCCGCGAGGGTGAGCGCGACGGCGATCGACGCGGTTCGCGTCATGGTGCGTCGCCCTCCGCCCGCCGGATCGTCGAGCGCACGCCGTCGCTCGCGGTGTGGAAGAGCGACAGGCGATCGCCCTCGATGACCACGCTCGGATCGCGCACGCCGAGCGCGTCCTGTCCGCTCGCGCCGTGATCGAGCGCGGGGATCCCGTCGAGCGGGTCGCGCCACGCGTCGATGACGCCTCCGCTGACCACGAGCCCGATCGACCAGCGCGCGCCGCGGCGGCCCGCGTAGTAGAGGCGCAAGAGACCGTGCGAGTCGCCGACGAGCTCGGGATCGGCGACCTCGTCGGTCGCGAAGTGGAAGAGGTCCGCGTCGCGCGCCACCACCGTGGAGCGTTCGAGGTCGCCGGTTGCGTAGCGGTACGGCCCTTCGGGCGAGTCGGCGTACAGCAGCACGATCCGAGGCTCGTCCGCGCCGCGCGTGACCGCCGCCATCAGCCAGCCAGTGGCGTAGGCCAACACGCTCGGCGACCGGTAGCTCCGGGTCGGCTCGTCGGGGAGCGACACGGGGGCGAGCGCGCCGAACGTCTCCGCGAGCCCGGCGTCGCCCTCCGCGCGGTCGATGTGCGTCGCGCCCATCGCGTCGATGCGCGTGACGTAGAGCACGTAGCGATCCGACTCGCGCACGAGCTCCGGATCCTCCAGGCGCTCGTTGACCGACGCGGCCAGCGCGGGGACGCCGAGCACGCCGCTCCCCGCGAGCGACCACGCCACGCCGTCGTAGCGCGCGAGGTGGATCCCGCCTTGGTACTCGAACGCGGCGAGCCGCCCGCCCGGCTCCGCGATCACGCTCGGGCTCGACGGGTCGCCCGACCACGTGGGTCCGGCGAACGGGATGGCGGCGGCGAGCGGGCGCGTCAGCGCATTCGGGATGTCGCAGCCGCTCACCGTGAGCTGCACGTCGGTCACCGCGGCCGGCGTCTCGGCGGTGGTGAGCTCGAACGCGCGTCCCCAGATCATCGGTGACCACCCGTCTTGCACCAGTACATGTGCACGGATCGGATCCGCCTCACCGGCGCGCAGCTCGACGTTGCCCTCCGCGTCGACGACGAGGCGATACGAGGTCGGCGCGTCGCTCGCGATCGGCGCCGACGCGACGACCTCTCCCATCACGACGAGCGCGTAGTCGCGCCGCGAGGCGCGCACCATCACCGCGACGGCCGGGGTCACGCGATGCGGGGCGAGGGTCGGCTCTTCGGCGAGACCGAAGCTCACCACGTCGAGGCAGGTCGGGCTCTCGCAGCCTCCCGTTCGTGCGGCGATCGTCGCGACGATCTCCACGCGCTCGCTCCGGAGCGCGATGGGTCGGGCGAGGACCACTCCGCTCTCGCCGAGGTCGTCGCCGTTGGGCGTCATCCCCTGCGCGTTGAGGGTGGGGAGCGGCGTGCCGAACGCGTGCAGCGGCGCGCTCCCGCAGTCCACCGGATCGCCCGTCGCGCATCCGGCGAACGTCGCGCTCAGCACGACCCCGGCGCGGTCGCAGCACGTGGAGCGCGCGGAGCCCACGCAGCAGTAGCGCGCCGTCTCGCACGACAGCTCCTCGCAGTCGACGGCGAGGTTCGCGTCGTCGTCGAGCCCGTTGAAGCACGCGAGCGACGAGCGGTCGGCTTCGAGGCCGCCGACCTGTCCGTCCTGTACGGCGCCCGGCCCTCCGTCACCGAGCACGCCGGCGTCTCGACCGCCCCCCGCGCCACCGTCCGCGCGCGTCGTGCCACCATCCGAGAGCGAGTCGCAGGGCACCCCGCCCGCGTCGACGGCGGGCGCGCACTCCCCCGAGTACCGGTCCTCACAGGCGACCAGCGTGGACGCGAGCAGCGCGAGCGCGCATCGAGCGGCTCCGAGTCTCGCCATCCAAGCCGGGCGGATCCGCACGTTTCCACGCTCCGGATCACAGACTGGCACAGTTCCGGACACTTCGTCCGGAGGGTTTCACCTTACGTGCCAGTCGGATCGGCGCGGCGGAGCACGCTGGTCGCGCCGTCGAGGCCCAGGTAGTAGAGCCCGATCGGTCCGTCGGAGCCGACCTCGAACGGAGCGGGCGCGCGCGCGCCGAGCGCATCGAAACCGCTCTCCCTCGGGCCGAGCACTTCGCCGCGCGGGTACCACGCGCGGAGATCCTCCGAGACGAGGACGGCGATGGTCCACCGCGTCCCGCGACGCGCCGCATAGTAGAGCCGGTACAGCCCCGACGCGAACAGCAGCGCGGGGTCCGCCACCTCGTCGCGATCGACCGCGAAGAGATCGTTCGGGTGCGGCGCGCGCAGGATCCCTTCGACGCTCTCCACCGGCGAGTACGACCAGGTCTCGCCCCTGTCGTCGCTGCGCCAGCGCGCCAGCGACGCGAAGCCGAGGTCGCTCCGCGCGACGCCGATGAGCCAGTGGGTCCCGTCGAGGTCCACCGTCACGGTGGGCTGCGTCAGCTCGAACGCGCCGTAGGGACCCTCGAGCACCGTCACGGGCTGTAGATCCGCAAAGGACGTGTCGGCGCTGGTCGCGCGCGCGATCGAGCTCGCGGACGCGGGCCCCGTGCTCCTCGACGTGACGTAGAGCTCGAGGGCGCCGTCGACCTCGGTGACCCACGGGTCGCCGTACGCCTCGTTCGCGGTGCTCGGCTCGGCCGCGACGCGCGGCGTCGAGAGCGCGTGGGTGATCGGGTCCACGTCCGAGACGAGGATGCGACCGTCCACTTCGAAGAAGACGTATCGCTCGCCGGTGCTCCGCGTGAGGACGGACGGCGCGCTGAGGCCGGGCGCGGCGGAGACGTCGATCGCGGGAGTGGGTGAGCGCTCGAGCGCGCCCGGCGCGTCACACGACTCGAACCCGAGGCTCCCGCTCCGGATCACCACGTAGCCCTCGGGCCCTGGATCGTCGGTGCGCGCGAGCAACGTGCCGTAGAGCTCGTCGCCGAGCGCCGCGTCGACGACGCGCTGCGTGGCGCCCGCGGTCACGTTGATCGTTCCGTCGATGCGCGTCGCGAGCTCGTACGCGTTCTCCCCGATCGGGAGCGGCAGCGTCTCGACGACCTCGTCGCTCACGATGAGCTGCACGCGGCCGAGCACCGCGTTGGCGAGCAGGCCGACCCGGATCGACGCGCGCTCGGCGCCGCTCGGGATGCGATCGAGCAGCGCCACGCCGGCCACGTCGATGCAGCTCGTGCAGCTCGTGGCCGGGACGTCGATCGTGGCGCGCACCGTCGCGTTGACGCCGCGCGGATCGAAGCCATCGCCGAGCTGGACACCCGAGAAGTCGATCCCGCCGGGGCCGCCGATGAGACCGCCGCCCTGGATGACCGGCGGCGCGACGCCGAACGCCAGCGCGCGCGTGTCCGTGGTGCACGCGTCGTACGCACCGTCGGCGCATGCGTCGAGCGACACCACGACGCTCTCGCCGGATGGACTACAGCACGTCGCATTGCCGACGCAGCACGCGTCGTAGCTCGCTTCGACGTCCGCGCAGCTCGGCTCGAGGCGAGGGCCGGGGGCCCCGTCCCGATCCGAAGTGCCCCCGTCCAGCGATGCGCCGCCCTCCGCACCATCGAGCGGCCCGGCGTCCGTGACGTCGCGCGCCGCGCAGCCACCCCACCCGATCAGGCCGAGCGTACCCAACGCGACCAAGGCCAGCGCGGGTGGCACACGTCCGGAGCGCGGGGGCATGCAGAAGATCGGCTGCAGGTTTCGATCCATCGTCTCGACTCACTCGTCGAGGGGTCGGGGCTGACGGATCGGGATCAGCGCGTGCTCGACCCCCGTGCTCGTCTGGCGCGACTGTGCCACGACGAAGAGGTAGCTCGGATCGGACGCCCAGCGCCCCGGGGCGGTCGTCCTGGCGACGCCGACCCCGTCGAGCCCGCACCCGAGCGAGCAGTCGCCGCCGAGGACCGGGGCGTCGGGGAACAGGGTCGGGTTCGCGGGATACACGTCGACCTTCGGGAGCGAGGTGGCGCTCCCCGCTTCGAGCTGGCCGCGCGCGGTGGCCAGCGTGACGAGGCCGGTGCCGTTGCGGCCGAGGAACCAGAGCCGCACCACCCACGGTCCCGCGCTCGAGCCCGTGACGATCGCCTCGGGCGAGAACGCGCCGCGCGTCGCGTAGCCGCCGATCGTCGAGTCGAGGAGGAGGTCTTCGCTGGCCGAGAGGACCGGTGTTCCGCCCGCGTACGCGAAGCGAGCCACGCCGATCGACGCGCTCATCCCCGTGCGCTCGCAGGTGTAGAAGAGGAGCAGGCCGGCCGTCTCGGGGTTCTCGCCGAGGACCGCGATCGACGGATCGCGGAGCGAGCGGCATTCGGTGGTGTCGGATGGCGACAGCAATGTCGTTTGCGATGTCACATTGACCGGGTTCGCGCGGCTCACCCTCGCGAGCTCGATCGCGTACGTATCGGGCATCGCGGAGTCGCGCATCGCGAACACCACGAACAGGTCGGCGTCGGCGATCCCGCTCGCGTCGACGTCCACCGCGACCGAAGGCTCGCGCGCCGACGGACCGAACAGCGTCTCCACCGGGGGCGTGCTCCGAACGCGCGGGCTCCACGCGCCGCCCATCGCCGGATCGATGCGCGCGGTGGCGGCGAGCGTGAAGTCGATCGGCCGGACGAGCTCGTCGCTGCGCTCGATCGCGGCGGCGTCGCACCAGAGCTCGAGCCGCTCGGTCGTCGCCGCGGTGCGAAAGTCGACCAGCGCGGGCTCGGCCAACCCGCCGGCTCGCCACGCGCCGGGGGCAAACGCGTCGATGAGCCCGCCGGGTGGCGCGATCGTCGGCGTCTCGTCGACCGCGTAGAACTGCGTCGGGTTCTCGCACTCTTGGAGGTACACGGTGAGCGGGCTCGATACCGCAACGGACGTTCCGACGCCCTCGAGCGCCACGAAGAGCCCGTCGCCGTCCGGGCACGATCCAGGCCCCAGGAGATCGGAGAGCGGCATCACAGGCAGGTTCTCGACCAGCATGCTGCCGTTCGCCTTCACCGTCGCGCGGAGGACGCCGCGTCCGGCGTCGTCGAACCCCGGCCGGAGCCCGATCTGGAGGATGACCGCGCTCGCGCCCGACATCTCCAGCTCCTCGACGAGGGCGCCCGCGCGCTCGAAGCGCACGCGTCGATCGCTCGTCACGCGCACGGTGAGCTCGGAGAGGAACGGCGTCATCGGGGCGTGCGTGCTCACCGGCGCGAGCACGAACGCGGCGTAGTGACCGGCGATGGGCGCATCGATCGCCATCTCGAGCGCGAAGTCCGCGCCGAAGCTCAGCGGCGCGCAGGCGTCGCCCACGATCGCGGCGGGGAAAGCCGCGCCGAAGTCGACGCGCGTCCCACTCACCGTTGGCATGCCGAGCGAGTCGATGCTCCATCCGCCCGCGTCGTACGCGCCGAGCCCGCTCCACGGGTTGCTCGTGTTCGCCGCGCAGCAGTCCGCCGACGCGCGGCACGCGAAGTCGTCGCAGTCGGTGAAGCCGTTGCAGTCGTTGTCGGCGTCGTCGCGGCAGCTCGTCTCCGCCGTCGCGCTGCAGCCGGCGTCCGCGCCGCCGTCACGACCGCCGTCGACGCCGCCGTCACGACCGCCGTCGAGCCCGCCGTCGACGCCGGCCGCGTCGCGCTCGTAGTCGCGATCGATCGGGAGGACGAGCGAGCAGCCGCCGAGGACGAGCATCGGCATGGCCCACGCGAGGCGCATCGTGTGCGCGCCCATCAGAGCCTGCCTCGGAGCGCGATCGATCCGCCGGTCGGTCCCGCGCCCGCCGCGATCTCCACGTTCGAAGGGGCGCCCTGGTCGCCGGGGACGAAGAGGAGGATGAGCGTCGTCACCGCGAACGCGGCGGTGATCCCCATCGTGATGTCGGTGGCGAGGAACAACGCCTCGAGCGCGTCGGCGTCCGCCGCGAGCTCGGCGCTCGTCTTGGCGTTGGAGCCCTGTCGATAGAGATCGAGCGCTTCGTTGTACGCGTCGTATTCGGACAGCGAGAGGGCGCCGAGGGTCGCGGTCATGACCACGCCGACCGCCGCGGTGATCCCGAGCACCGTGCGCGCGACGTCGAGCCCCGTGTCGTCGCCCGCCCGTCCGAGCGAGACGTCGAGCCGCAGCCGCTGATCGGTGTCGAGGTGGAAGCGATGGAGGAGCGGGTTGTAGCCGTCCGCGTGCACCTGCAAGACGTGATCACCGGCGCGGGTCGGGAGATCGATCGAGCGCCCCTGCCCGGCCGGGAGGCCATCGAGCCGCACCTCGGCGTCCGTCGAGACCTCGATCGCGAGGTGGGTGAGGCTGCCCGCGATCGCCGCCAGCTCGAGCGTCATCGGGTCGCTCCCCGCGCGCACCTCGAACGTGCGCTCGACCGGCGGCGCGCCCTCGAGCGCGAGCCGCACCACGTGGGTCCCCGGCGCGACGGGGATCGATCGTCCCGCCGTCACCTCCGCGCCGTCGAGCGTGAGCGTGCCGCCGCTCGGCGCGATGAACTGCACCGGCACGGCCACGGCGCTGAGTGACCCGCTCACCGTTGCGCTCGCGCCGAGCGTGGCGACCGCGTGCACCTCCGAGCTGTCGTAGCCGTCGAGCTCGAAGAAGATCGCGTGCTCGCCGGGGTCCACCGCGAGGGTGATCGGCGTCGTGCCGCGCACCGGGAGATCCCGTCGATCGACGCGCACCGCGGCGCCCGGCGGCTGGCTCCGGATCTCGAGCACCGCGACCGCTGGCCGCAGCGCCTCGAGCCGGCGCTCCCCGTCCGCGCGATCGTCGACGCTGAGATCGAACGCGGCGAGGTACTCCGCGAAGTAGTTGAAAGCGTCTTGCGTGCGACCCAGCGCTTCGACGGTCAGCGCCAGGTTGTAGACGACGTTGCGGGTACGCGCGCCGAGCCGGAGCACACCGAGGTATGCGTCGAGCGCCTGCTCGAGCTGCTGCTGACGCCGGCGACCGCGCGCCCGCATGCCCTCCGCGAGGTGCTGGTTGCCGCGCTCGAAGAGGAGCCGCGCTTCGCCCTCTTGGGCGGCGGCGCGATCGGGGGCGACCGTCGAGAGCGCGCTCAGGGACGTCGCGAACAGCAGAGCGACGAGGAGCTGACGGCCGCGAGAAGTGAAGTAAGCACGGTTCATTACATCCCGGTCTTGATGGAAGAGGTCTGCCCGTTCGGGACGGACGGGCCACGCCGGCGACGCAACCGTACCTCAGGAACGCTCGGCTCGGGGCCCGGGTCTACCGCGATCGTCTCCGAGAGGTATCCGTCGCGGCTCAGGCTCAGCTCGATGGGCTCGCCCGATGCGGGGAGCGTCACCGTCATCGGCGTCGTCCCGAGCGTCTCGCCGTCGCGGACGATCTCGGCGCCGGCCGGGTTCGAACGGATCTCCACGTGCCGCTCCGGGGGCGTGGCAGGGGGATCCACGCCGTCGGGCGGGTCGTCGATCGCCGAGGTCTCGCGCGGATCGACGACCGGGTCGGCCGCGATCGGGGGCTCGTCGGTCGGGGTCGGCGCGTCGACGTGCGGGACCGCGTCGCCGTCGCTCTCCGTGAACGCGTAGACGAGGCTGCCGGCGAGCAGCACCGCGCCGAGCGCGACCGCGACGAACGGCCAGGGGTTGCGCTCGGGGAGCTGGACCTCGGCCGTCTCGTTGACGGGCTTCGGGCTCGACGGGTCGAGGTGCTCCGTCCGCGCGTGACCGATGCCGGGCGCGCTCCCGCTCGGCGTCGACTTCGCGGGGGGCAGGCTCGGCAGGCTCGGGAGCGGCTCGATCTCCGGGGCGGCCGCGACGAGCGCGAGCTCGAGCTCGGCCATCGTCTGGTGTCGCTTGTCGGGATCCTTCGCGAGCGCGCGGCGGATCACGGCCTCCACTCCGTCCGTCACGTAGACGTTCGGGTTGAGCTCCTTCACCTTCGGTGGCGCCTCGTTGCCGTGCTTCCAGAGGAGCTCGAAGTAGTTGCGCCCTTCGAACGGCGGCGTGCCGGCGATCATCTCGTAGAGGATCACGCCCATCGCGTAGACGTCGACGCGACGATCGATCTCGGATTCGCCGCGCGCCTGCTCGGGCGACATGTAGAGCGGCGTGCCGACGAGCTGACCGGTCTTCGTCATCCGGACCTGCTCGGCCTCCGCCGACTTCACCTTGGAGATGCCGAAGTCGAGCACCTTCACGATCGTGCGGCCGCTGCGCTCCGACAAGAACACGTTCTCGGGCTTGAGATCGCGGTGCACGATGCCGTGCTCGTGGGCGGCGTGGAGCGCGCGGCAGATCTGATAGGTGATGGGCAGCGCGCGGTGGAGCTCGATCGGTCCCTTCGCGATGGTGTCGGCGAGGCTCTCGCCTTTGAGGAGCTCCATCACGATGAAGACCGCGCCGTCTTTCGTCGCGTCGAAGTTGACGACGTCCACGATGTTTTCGTGGTCGATGTTCGCCGCCGCCATCGCCTCCTGCTTGAGGCGCTCGACCGCGTTGTTCTTGTGCGCGATCGCCTCGGTGAGGACCTTGATGGCGAACGCCTTCTTCAGGTGGACGTGCTCGGCCTGGTAGACCGCGCCCATGCCGCCCTCACCGATCTTCGCGACGATCTTGTAGACGCCCGACAGGGTCTGGCCGACCCAGGGATCGTCGACGGGGAGGCTGACCCCGTCGGTCACGAACGAAGGCGCTTTGGAGTGGGGCGTATCGCGGACATCAGCGGGTCCGTAGGCGGTGCCGGAGACCGGCGCGTCGGTCGAGTCGCTGCCTCGATGATCGTCCGGGCGCATCACGTCGTCGGCCGAGATCGTATCCGCTTTCGAGGGGACACGCATCGAATCCGCCCCGTTGCGGACCCGCCCGAGCCTGCTCATCGGCGCTCCATCCGGCCGCGGGAAGTGCACTCGCCGGGCCAATGCGATCGCTCAGCCCCTCGTTTCGCTCTCGCGGGAGGGTCGTGCTACTCCATCGAGCGATGGGCCTCCTCGACTTCACCCAGGAATGCCTCGATATGGCGGACGGGAAGATCAAAATCCCGAAGGGCAAGAACCGCCCGCTCCGCATCCAGGTCTACAAGAACCAGTTCATCGAGCGCTGGTTCGCGCAGGCGCACCCGATCACGCCGGGGGTGTGGTTCGGATGGATCGTGGCGGTCGGGCTCTACTCCGCGTTCACCGGACCGGCGATCGGGCTCGGCCTCGCCGCGTTCTTCGGCGGCGTCGTGATCACGTCGTTGATCGAGTACTTCCTCCATCGCTTCGCGTTCCACTTCAAGCCGAAGTCGGAGTCGGGCCGCCTCAACCACTTCATCCTGCACGGCTACCACCACGAGTTCCCCAACGACCCGATGCGCCTCGTGCTCCCGCCGATCGGCATCTGGCCCGTCGCGGCGGTGGTCGGCGTCGTCTACTACTTCGCGTTCGGCAGCTACTTCTGGCCCGTGTTCGGCGGAACCGCGCTCGGCTACATCGCCTACGACTGGCTCCACTACTACACGCACCACTTCAACCCGAAGGGCGGCCCGGGGAAGTGGCTGAAGCGCTACCACATGATGCACCACTTCGATTCGCCGCATCACCGCTTCGGCATCACTTCGCCGCTCTGGGATCTCGTGTTCGGCACGTACATGCCGCTCGGCCGCTCCTGGCGCGCCGAGTCCAAGGCGGCGGCCGCGACCGCGACGGACGAAGCCGCGCACCCCTAGCCAGCCGACGTCGCTGTCCGACGTCGCTGTCCGACATCGCAGTCCGACATCGCAGTCCGACATCGCAGTCCGACATCGCAGTCCGACATCGCTGTCCGACATTCGCTGTCCGACATCGCTGTCCGACATCGCTGTCCGAGCCCCGTGCCGCGCTGTGCCACGGGACGCTCTTCGTCACGTCGTCACGTGGGGCACATCGAGACGACGAGACGAACCGCGTCCTCGTCACTGGCAGGGCGTGCCGCCGAGCGCGGCGGTGCACGCGACCTCGTCGGCCGCGGCGCCCTCGCAGAAGGAGCGGCGGCACTCGAGGTTGTCTCCCGTCATCGTGGGGCTGCCGTTGCGGGGGAGGGCGTCCGCCGCGGCCTCGCAGTTGGTGAGCGCCTCCATGTCCGAGACACCGAACGTGTCGTGGAACATCTCGTGGCACTCGATCAGCATGCAGTTGCAGTACGCGAGCGAGTCGGACGCGCCGGCGTCGGGCGTCTCGTGCTCGGCGGCGTCCTCGTCGTGGCCACCGTCGTGGTCATGACCCCCGTCGTGATCGTGACCCTCGTCCGTGCATCCGAACGAGAGCGCGACGGTGAGGAGGGCGATCGTGAGAGTCAGCGGCTTCGGCATGCGGCCTCGTATTCGATCCATCCGAGCACCGAGAGGTACATGTCGTCCTCGGTGCTCGCGTACTTGTCGTGTCCACCGTGCGGAACTCCGCCGGCGCGCTCGGCGAGCGGCTTGAGCAGGAAACGAGAGTTGACGGGGTCGTCCCAGTCGATCACGTCGAGCTCGTAGAGGTTCGCGAGCGAGTCGACCGCGCCGGGGCCGCAGTCCTCGGTGCCTACGATCCAGCGCGGCGCCTCTTCAGGGCCGAGATCGCTGTCGACGTAGTGACAAGGAAAGCAGCGTCCCCGCCACGCGTAGACGCCGTGGAGGAACGCTTCCTCGCGCGCGAGCGGCGAACAGTCGCTCGGGTCGGGCACGTAGGGATCGGCGGTCGAGTTGGTCGACTGGAGTGTGCACTCACCGGTCGCGGCCGGTCCGCAGCTCACCTCGCCGCAGGCCTCGAGACCGCCGCACTGGGCGGTGTGCTCGATCCACGCGAGGAAGCCGTCGTGCTCCTGCCGAATCACGTCGGCGGTGATGAGCTGGCTGTCGGGGCGCGCGCGCCCGATCCACGAGAGCACGAGGCTGTCGTCGGGTGACTCGAGATCGACGAGATCCAGCTCGACGAGGCACGCCATCGTCTCGCACGGCGTCGATCGCACGAACAGCGAGAGGTCGACGCCCGAGAGATGGCACTGGTTGCACGTCGACGGACGATCGTCGACGAACAGCGGCTCGATGCGGCGCTGGTAGAGCTCCTGCCCATCCTCTTGGCAGATCGCGGGCTCGCACGCGGTCCCGCCGAGGAGGGTGAGGCACACGGCGACGGCGAGCCCGAGGGCCCGTGCGCATCGTGCGTCCTCTCGCTCAACGTGGCTCACCGTGCACCTACGAACGGGGACCGCGGTCGGTTCGCGCCGACCCCCGACCCTTCGAGTATCACGCCCACGGATCGGTCGCGAGCGCGGCGGGTGCGTCACGCTTCGCGACCTGGACGCGGTCGGGTATCCTCCGGCGGCCATGAGGCGCTCCGTCCTCGCCGTGTGCGTCCTCCTCGTCGCGTGCGAGCCGCAGCTGGGCGAGTGCGATCAGGCAGCGGCGATCCGCGTGGCCTACGACCAAGCGAACGGGCTGCCGGCGTACGAAGGGCAGGCGATGATCATCGCCTCGTGCGGCAACGGGAGCTTCTGTCACGGCGCGATGCCGGAGATGGCGTTCGGCGTGCCGGCGGGTCTCACCTTCGACGTCCAGCTCGCGGCCGCGGACGGCTCGGTCGATGAGGAACAGATCATCCGGCTGCGCCGAGGGCGCTTCCGCGTCGTGCAAGAGGGTCGACTGATCCTGCACACGGTCGACCTCGACACGATGCCTCCGCAGGATGGCAACGAGGTGCTCACCGATGCGCCGCAGTACGTGCGGAGCGACGGCGGTGACTTCGTGCCGGTCCCGGCGCCGCATGATCCGCTCGGTCGCGAGATCCTTCGCAACTGGCTCGCGTGCGGTGCGC
Source organism: Sandaracinaceae bacterium (assembly GCA_050186575.1). Taxonomy (GTDB): domain Bacteria; phylum Myxococcota_A; class Polyangia; order Polyangiales; family Sandaracinaceae; genus JAUHXR01. Next base: position 13,821 of record JBFWYI010000089.1, read on the forward strand.
CGGTGGTCGAGCGTCCGATGCCGCGCGAGGACGGAGTCGACGCGGTGGTCGTCCCACCCCTCGACCTTCCGGAGATCCAGCCGACGTGGGCGAGCGTGTTCGCCGACCTGTTGCGCCGCCGCGGGTGCGCCGGGGCGTTGTGTCATGGTGGGACCGACGCGGGCTTTCGCGTGACCGACTCGGCGGGCACGTACGCGGCGCTCGTCGGGGTGGACGCCAGCGGGGACGAGTGCGGCGGCATGGGCCGCCTGGTGGTCCCGAGCGATCCCGACGCGAGCCTCCTGCTCGAGAAGCTCCAAGACAATCCACGTTGCGGGGATCGGATGCCGCAGTCGGGGATCCCTCTCAGGGCCGAGGACCTCGACGCCGTCCGCACCTGGATCGCCGACGGCGCGCCGATGGTGGAGCCGTAGCTCGAGCGGGTCCGACGAGGAAAGTGTCTCATGCACGTCCGACCCGCCAACGAAGACGACCTCTACGCAGTGGCGGTGATGGCGGGCGAGCTCGTCCGCTTCCACCACGCGTTGGCGCCGCGCCGCTTCATCCCGCCGCCTGCAGCCGGCCTCGAGCAGGGCTACCGCGGATGGCTCGACTCGGAGCTGAAGAAGTCGACCGCGATGTTCTACGTGGCGGTCGGGGACGATCGAGGTCTCGTCGGCTACCTCTACGCGCGCGAGCAGCCCCGCGACTGGATGAAGCTCGTCGACGCCCACGTCGCGCTCATCGACATCTACGTGCACCCACCGGCGCGGAGGAGCGGAGTCGCCGACGCGCTCATCGAGGCGTTGCTCGCCGAAGCCAAGACGCGCGGGGCGCCACGTGTGTTGCTCGAGACCGCGGCCGCCAACGAGGCGGCGCAAGCGTTGTTCGTCAAGCACGGGTTCGCGCCCTCGATGATCGAGATGATGCGTCCCATCGAGTGAGCCGGTCACCGCGGTGCGCGCAGCGTCCAAGCGAGGCGGATTCCGAGACGCCCGCGAGATCGGTTGGTTGGTGCGCTCCGCGCATCGTGAGTCGTCGACCGTCATCCGTCGACCGTCATCCGTCGACCGTCATCCGTCATCCGTCGACCGTCATCCGTCGACCGTCATCCGTCGACCGTCATCCGTCGACCGTCATCCGTCGACCGTCATCCGTCGACCGTCATCCGTCATCCGTGCGCCGTCATCCGTCGACCGTCCGCCGTCGACCGCGCGCCGTCAGCCGTGCGCCGTCGACCCTCACCCGTCACCCGTCGAATCGACCGAACATCGATCGAGCCGATGGAGACCGCGCTCGGGGCGCCCCCGCCAACGTAGTAGAGTGCCCGCGTGCGGAAGATCGCCCTCTGCCTCTCGCTCCTCGTCGTGGGCTGCGACTCGGACGTCGTCGTCGATGCGGGGGTCGACGCCGGCGTGCGTCGGGACGCCGGTCCGCGCGACGCCGGTCCGCCGCCCGACGACTCGCCGTACAAGGGGCCGTGGGTCCAGCGCCCGACCGCGGACGCGATCACGGTGCGATGGGAGTCGCGCCTCGCCCCGCCCACCGTCGCGGTGGAGGTAACTCCTCTTGCGGGTGGAGACCCGCTGCCGTTCACCGGGACCTCGCGCGAGACGATGACGCGGCTGAGCTACGGGATCGACAACGCACTCGTGCGCGAGGCCGACGTACCGGGGACCTACTACGTCAACGAGGTCGAGCTCAGCGGTCTCGCGCCGGCTCAGTGCTATACGTACACGATCGTCGGATGGCCGACCGACGGCGGACGCTTCTGCACGATGCACGCCGCCGACGACACGTCGACGCCGATCCGCTTCTACGTGATCGGCGACACGTCGCCAGCGTTCATGGGGACGCTCCGCCTCATCAGCGCCGCGCAGCCCGAGGACACGGAGTTCACGGTCCACGTCGGTGACATCCAGTACTACTCGACGCTGATCGAGAGCCAGCAAGTCTGGTTCACGCTGATGCAGCCCCTCTTGCGCGCGAACGCGTTCCTGCCGTGCGTCGGTAACCACGAGGTCGACGAGATCGAGTTCGAGTACGTCGACTACTACCAGCGGCTGTTCACGCCGGCGGGCCGGAACGGGAACGATCGCTGGTACCACTACCAAACCGGCGGCGTGTGGTTCTTCTCGTTGTCGACCGAGCACGATCTGGATCCCGGCTCCGAGCAGGCGGACTGGCTCGAGGAGGAGCTCACGCTCGCGGAGGCCGACCCGAGCTACCGCTTCAGCATCGTCTATCTCCACCGGCCTCTCTATACGCTGGGTGACTATCGCCCCAACGAGCAGCAACGGATGGTGCTCTTCGATGTGCTCGCCGCCCACCGCGTCCCCCTCGTGTTGGCGGGCCACGTCCACGGCTACGAGCGGTTCGAGTATCCCGACACCACGCATGTCGTGTCGGGCGCGGGCGGCTTCACCGATCCCAGCGTCGATCAACACCTCGCCGACTATCCGGACGACGCGATGCACCGCGTCGCCTCGGGCGTGTTCCTCCAGTCGATGATCTTCGAGATCGTCCGCGACGCGATGGGTCGCGACGTCATCCACGGCGAGGCGCTCGACGACATGGGGATCGTGCGCGACAGCTTCGAGCGCGTGGTGAGCCCGTAGGCGTTCTTCGACACCGCGCGCGCATCAGGCGTCGAACCGATACCCCTGCCCGTACACCGTCTTGATCGGCGTCGGCGTGATCCCCGCCCGCTCGAGCTTGCGCTTGAGCCGTGCGACATGGCAATCGACGTTGCGGGCGTAGCCGGGGTGGGTCGACTCGAAGACCTTCTGCAGGAGCTCCATCCGCGAGTGCACGCGATCGTGCTGCGCGACGAGGAGGCTCAACAGCTCGTGCTCGGTCGGGGTGAGCGGGAGCTCCTCGTCGCCGACCCACGCGCGGCGGCGGAGGCGGTCGAGGCGCAGGGATCCGCGGACGATCTGCTCGAGGTCGGCGCTCGCGCCGGTCTCGCCGACGGTGCGCCGGGCCACCGCGCGGATGCGGGCGACGAGCTCCCGCGGGCGGCATGGCTTGACGACGTAGTCGTCGGCGCCGTGGTCCAAGCCGAGGACGACGTCCGCCTCGTTGCCGCGCGCGGTGAGCATGACGACGCCGGGGGTCGGATCGAGCTCGCGGCGCAGTCGGACGCAGACGTCGAGGCCCGATCCATCGGGGAGCATCACGTCGAGGAGGACGACGCTCGGCGTCGATGACCGGACGGCGCCGAGCGCGTCCGCGCACGTGCTGACCCACGCGACCTGCCATTCGGCGGGGAAGTTCGCCATCAGGGCGTGCGCGAGCGGCGCGTCGTCCTCGACGAACAAGATGGTCAGCGGAGAGGTCACGGAGTCGGGAGATCCGAGCGAGAGTCTCGTGATTCGAGGGCGAGGGGGAGGGTGACCTCCGCGCGGAGCCCTCCGAGCGGCGCGCGCGAGAACCCGACGGAACCGCCGTGGCGATCGACGACGGCGCGGACGATCGAGAGACCGAGGCCATGTCCGCCGGTGCGGCTGCTGCGCGACTCGTCGGGTCGGTAGAGCCGCTCGCCGAGGTGCGGGAGCCGCTCATCGGGCACGCCCTCGCCGTCGTCCTCGACCGCGATCGCGATCGCGTCCGTGTTTGTGCCTGTGCTTGTGTCGTCCTGCAATCGGACTTGCACGACGACGCGGTGCTTCGCGTAGCGGCACGCGTTGGCGACGAGGTTCGTGATCACCTGCTCGATCCGCGCCGCATCCACCTCCGCGACGGCCCGCTCGGCGTCGAGCTCGATCCGCGGGCTGCCGCCGCGCAGCGCGGTGAACCGGGCGACGATCGCCTTCGCCAGCTCCGCGACATCCGCGGGCGCACGGTCGAGGCCGAACGCGGGATCGTCGAGCCACGCGAGGTCGCGCATGTCGCCGACGAGGCGCTCGAGCCGCGTGCTCTCCTGCGCGAGGAACGCGAGCAGACGTTCGCGCTCGGTCGGGTGGCCCATCACGCGCTCGAGCTTGAGCGCGTCCGAGATCGCGAGGATCGTCCCGATGGGGTGAGCGAGCTCGTGCGTGAGGTCGCCGAACAGCCGACGCCGCTGCGCGTCCACGTGCTTGAGCCGCGACGTCATCGCGTCCAGCGCGCCCTGCATCCGCGCGAGCGACTCGCGGACGATCACCAGATCGGTGTCGATCGAAGGCTCGAGCGGGCCGCGGAGCTCGCCGGCCGCGATGCGATCGAGCGCGCGGGTGAGCCGCCGAGCGCGCAGGCGAGTGACGCGGCGGGTCCACCATCCCGTGAAGACGATCCCCAGCAAGTACGTCCAGGCGAGCGCGAGGCCGGCCGCGAACGAAAACGCGCCGCCCGTCGCGAAGCTCCCCGGCGGCAGGTAGGCGTGCGAAGCCCAGGCGAGGCTGGCCATCTGCGCGCTCCAACAGACGATCGAGAGCGCCACCCCGGTGAGCTGCGCCTTGGTCGCGATGGAGACGTTGTCCAGCATCCGCCGCTCAGTCTCGATCCGCCGCGTCGCGCGTGAGCAGCGTGCCGCGCACGCGATCCCAGAGCGGCAGCGCGACGTTGAAGTTGTGGGTCCGCATGTTGCGCGGGTCGTGGTGCCGCGCGTGGTGAGCGCGCAACCACGCGAGCGGTCCGACGCGGAACACGCGGTGCGCGGGGAGGTGGCAGACGAGGTGGGTCGCCTCGTAGAGGAGCGCGTAGCCCGTCGGTACCGCGACGCTGAGCGCGGCGAAGCCGCGGAGGCCGAGCTGCTCGAAGACGATCGCCGGCGGGAGCCCGCACGCGCCGATGAAGAGAACGGTCCACGGCTTGAGGAGCACGATCGAGAGCTCGCCCGGCTGCTCGATCGCCATGCGCCGCGCGGTGAACCGACCGTGGTGCACCACCGCGTGGCGCTGATAGAGCAACGTCAAAGGACGTTGCGGTGCATGGAGGATCGCGCGATGGACCCACCACTCGATCGTGCTCCCCAGCGCGACGAGACCGAGGCCGAACGCGAGCTCGAGCCACCCGGGGTTGGTGATCGCGATCGCGATCGCGACCGAGAACGCTACGGCGCCCGGCCCGAAGGTCAGCGCGAGGTGGATCCACGGCCGCGCGGAGCCGGCAGGGTAGAGGAGCTCGTCGGGTCGGCCGGTCCGCATGGGCGCGTGGATGCGACCCCTACCTTCCGCCGATGGGATCCGCATGTCCAGAGTGTCGGGCACGCGCGATGAGGAGATTGTGCGCTTTGTGTTGTGATCGCACGGCCGACAAGGTCGCTTGAGATCGAGTCACCTCGCTTCCGCCCGTCGAGGCCGATCTTGGTGAAGTTGTTGCGATCCGCGGCGCCTCGATCACGCCCCCACAGACTTGGCTCCGTCGAACGGAGAGCACCTCATGCGGGAGACGATCGAGACGAGCCGGGCGATGGCGGGACAGGGTCGATCCTCGCGACGGCGGGCGCCCGAGATCCTCGAGCCGAGCGGCTCGCCGCACGGCGCCACGGGGATGCCCCCGACCGTGCTCGGCGTCCCGCGCGAGGACTACCGCGACTTTCTCGACCATGTGGTGAGCCGCTACGAGCGCACGCTCCGCCGCAGCTGGCCGCGGATGGCGATGCGCGCCGCCGTGCGTGGCGCGGAGCGCGTCGACGATGCGCGCTTCGTCGCGCTCGCGTGGGACGGCCCGTTCGCGAAGATGCTCACCCGGACGATCGACGACGAGGCCGCGCGCGTCTTCGGCGACCGGGTGCCGCAACGTGCGTTGCTGTGTGACGTCCGGGCGATGCGCGTGGTACGGCCGCACGCGCTGAGCGGATGCGACGTGCGCGGTGGCCTCGCGCTGTTCGAGGATCGCGGCGACGCACCCCCGCGACCGATCGCCATCGCGGTCGACGGCTCCGACGTCGTCGAGCCGGACGATCCTCGCTGGGGGTTGGCCAAGACCAAGATCCTGAGCGCGCTCGCGAGCTGCCTGGTGCTCGGCGTGCACTCGCGGCTCCACTTTCCGTTCGACGTGGTGAACGCCGTCACGCGCACGCACTTGCCACCGCGCCATCGCCTCCGTGAGCTCCTCGAGCCGCACTGCTTCGTGCACCTGTCGCTCGACTATGGCGTGCTCTACAGCGACCGGTCCGTCGCCCACAACGATCAGCGCGAGCTCTACACGCCGTTCGCCGCGTCGAAGGAGGGGCAGCTCGCGTTGATCTCCTGCGCGTGGGACGGGTTGCCGGGCAGCGCGGTGTGGGCTCGCTTCGTCTATCCATCCCGTCCGCCGCACGTGATCGGACCGTTCGGGCGCTTCCTCGACGCGTGTCGGCTCCCGATCGCGTCGTACGTCGCGCGTGCTCTATCGGACCTCGACCCCGACGATGTCTTCGTGGCGGGGTGGGCAGATCGCCTCGCCGAGCTCCTCCCCGGATTCCCCCGCGCGGAGGCGTGCCGCGACCCCGAGGTGCTCGCCGCCGCGGTGACCGCGTTCGTCGCGGGGGTGTCGCTCCTCCACAGCGCGGACCACTACGTCTACTCGCGCATCTCGGTGGAGCAAGTACCCTTGCGGGTGCGCGTCCCGCTCCCGGAGCGTGGGCAGCCGTCATCGCGCGCTCCGATCTGCACGCGCGGCGATCTGTTCCGCCAGTGGATGGCGCGCGAGATGTTCTTCGAGGTGTATCCGCTCACGCGCCTCACGGATCTCGAGCACACCGACCCGGAGCTCCGCGCGGGCGCGCGGCGGCTCCGCGTCGAGCTGGAGCGGGCGGTGGGCGGTTTCGCTATGCCGCACGTTCCGTTGTCGATGGTCGCGGCCAGCCTCCAGTACTGACCTCGCTCCTACGAGCGAACCTCGGGCCGGCGTGTACCGGGCTCGGCCCGAGCAGAGCGCCGGCGCGCCGCGCGGCGAACGATTCGCTACATCGCGAAGCAGATGCTGTCGTCGCAGCTCGCGGAGCTCGCCTCCGCGCAGGTGTCGAACGCCATCGACGATGACGCGCACGTCGTGTCGCACTCGGCCGACTCGGGATCGGCGCAACTGTCGTAGCAGCAGAGCATCGCGTCCCATTGCGTCTGACACCCGGCCGCGTTCACGCACGAGAGGAACGAGTCCTCCAAGCACTGCCCGCACGCGTCGCCCATCGGGTCGGCGGTGATGCAGGCCTCGCACGTCGCGTCGTCGGTGCAGCCCTCGAGGCACGTGAGCGTCGACGCCGCGCAGACCGCGGTCGTCGGCGCCGGGATGATGTCGGGCGTACACGAGCTGGAGCCCGGCGGCCCCGCGTCGAACGACGAGCTGCCCGGCGGGCCCGCATCGAAGAAGGAGGCGCCCGGCGGTCCGGCGTCGCTCCCGACCCGCGCCGGGCCGGCATCAGTTCCGTTGCCGGGCGTCGAGCTCGCGCACGCGAGACAGAACAGCCCGATCGCAATCATCATTGCGGAGCGCATCACCATCACTCACCTCCGGTCGTCGGCTCGTGCCTCGAGCAAGCGCCGGGCCGACGCGGTGTACGCGGGGTGAAACGGTTCGACGACGGGGAACCGTCGACCCCGGTCGGCGACGCCGCGGCCAGAGAGCCCCGGTCTCAGGGCACCACCACGCCGCGCGGCTCGTGGGCCCGCCTCCTCCGCGCTCGCCTCCCGAGCGTCGGCGCGTCAGCGATCGAGGCTGAACGCGTACGAGGCGCCGTCGTCGTGCTCGATCATGCTCGACCACGGGGCGCCGACGGAGATCACGGTGCGCATCGCGTTCGGCGAGAACGCCGCGACGCCCCAGCCGAGGTTGCCCTCGCCGAGCGCCTCTCCGGCGATGATCAGGCGCGGCGCCGCCGCGAAGCCCATCGCGCTCACCGCGTACGCGACCGCGCCGCCGCTGTTGACGATCCCGTTGTACGCGCCGAACGGCGCGCCGAGGAGCGCCATGCGGCCCCCCGCCGGATCGCGCGCTACCGCGATCGACACGCCGAGGCGATCCCCCGCGCTCGCTCCGTCGACGGTGAGGCGCGCCATCGAGCCCACCTGGAGCACGGGAATCGTGTTGCCGGCGTTGGCCGCGATGTAGCTGCCGTCGACGAAGTAGACGCGCCCGACCAAGCCCTCGCCGCTCCGGAACTGGTCGGCGCCGATGACGAGATCGCCGCGGCCGTCTCCCGTGAGGTCGCCGCCGCCGACCGCGCGGCCTGCCTGCGAGTCGCGATCGGACCCCGTCAGCCGCACCTCCCGAGGCGACGTGTTCGCGCCGCAGTTCGTCGCGTCCCACCCGAGCACGACGATCGCGCCACCCTCGTTGCGGGTGAGCGGATCCGCCTCCGGGGTTCCCGCCGCGAAGTCCGCGCAGCCGTCCATGTCGACGTCCCCGAGGAACGCGACGGAAAATCCGAGCCGCTCTCCGGCCACCGTGCCGTCGCGTTGCCAGTCCGCCGCGCAGATGACGTCGACCATCCCGGCCGTCGGCGCCGCGCGACCGTACACCACCGCCACGCCGCCCGCGTTCGTCATGCCGGCGGGATCCCACTCGAGGCTGCCGACGACGATGTCGTCCAAGCCATCCCCGTTGACGTCGAAGCCCGCGTCGAGCGTCTCCACGCGCTGCCCCGCGTACGGTCCGAAGTAGAGGAACGATGGCTCGTCCGCGAACGTGCCGTCGCCGTTGCCGCGGAACACGAACACGGTCCCCGGGTCGGTGCGCGAGCCGCAGCCCTCTGTCCACTCGGCCCGCGGCATGGACGGCGAGTCCTCGCTCCGCGCGAGCACCGCGAGGTCGGTCCGCCCGTCGCCATCGAAGTCGCCGGCCGATCGCACGACGACGCCGAACTCGTCGCCGCCGCCGTTGATCGCGTACTGACCGAGCTCCTGGATCGGCGCCGCCGCCACGCCCGACGCGGTGCCGCGGTAGATCCGGACCGAGCCCATGTTGCGGCCGCGCACGTCCACGTCCGTTCCTTGGTTGCCCACCGCGAGCTCGGGGTTGCCGTCGCCATCGAGATCGCCGAGCCACGCGACGTCCCGGCCGATCTGTTGCCCGCTCGGCTCGATCAACAGATCGAGCTCCGTCGTCTGGCCGCCCGAGGTCCGGAGGTAGAGCGCGCCCACGTCGTCGCCGCGCATCGGCTCGCTGTCGTGGAACGGCGCGAACGCGAGGACCTCGGCGCGACCGTCCCCGTCGAGGTCGGCCACCGCACCGATCCCGAGCCCGAACCAGTCGTCGGCCATCGGTCCCATGACGTCGCGGTCGGGCGTCGCGCTGAGCGGTCCGTTGCCGCCGTGATGGATCCGGACGCCTCCGGGCCGCGTCGTCATCATCATCGAGTCGGTGTATTGCGCGCGCGCTGCACCGATCAAGACGTCTTGATCGCCATCTCCGTCCACGTCGTAGACCGCGAGAGATTCGCCCAGGCGGTCGCCCGCGAGCCCTTCGATCGACCAGTCCGCGCCCGCGTCGATGTCGGTGATCGCGGTCGCTTCGCCGCTCACCGCGTGCCCGAGCATCACGTAGAGCGCGCCGGTGTCGTTGCCGTCCGTTCCGTCGAACGCGTAGCGACCCGCGACGATGTCCGCCTTCCCGTCCCCGTCGACGTCGCCCATCGCGATGTCGTCGCCGAAGCGGTTGTCGTCGTCGGTGGCGTCCGCGCGCGCCCACACGATCGACGGCGTCAGCGCGGGCCCGCCGCGATCCGGCCCGTTCGCCGCGCGGCTGAGATAGAGGTAGACGGCGCCGGTGTCGGCCACGTCGGCCTGCGCTTGGATCGCCGACACCGCGAGGTCGCACACGCCGTCGCCGTCGAAGTCGCCCGCCGCGATCGCTTCGCCGAGGCGCATGCGCTCGAGCGCGCCGAAGCCCATGCCCGGGGTCAGCACCTCGCCGAGCAACCGCACGTCCGGCGTGCTGAGGAAGCGACCGTTCGGGTAGCTCAGGAACACCGCGACCGTGCCCTGATCGCTCGCGCCGTCGGGGTCTTGCCCGAACGGTGAGCCCACCGCGAGATCGGGTCGTCCATCGCCGTTGAAGTCGCAGACCGCGAGCGCGTCGCCGAAGAGATCGAAGCTGTTGACGCCGTAGAACTCGCGGATCGGCTCTTCGGAGAAGAAGCGGCCCGCCTCGCCCCGGTAGACGTAGACGGCGCCGATGTCGCTCAGCGTCGGGTCCGCGCGCCGCGAGCCGATCAACAGATCGTCGGTGCCGTCGCCGTCGAGGTCGGCGACCGTGACGGCCATGCCGAGCTCCTCGCCGCGCGAGATGCCCGAGAATACGCGCGCGGGCATCGGGTCGAGCCCGCTCGCGGTTCCTCGATAGATCAGGACGCGGCCCGATCCGAAGTACTCGCCGTCGCTCTGGGCCATCCCGACGACGACGTCGGAGAACCCATCGCCATCGAAGTCCCCCGTCCCGCCCACGACGTTGACGAAGCTCGCGTCTCCGTCGTGGCGGCGCGGCGCGTCCGCGGGGGCGAGCGCGGTGACGTGCACGTCGACTCGTCGCGACGCGAGGTAGCGATCGGCGAACGTGACGGTCGCGCTCCCCGCTCCGGTCGCGCGCACGCTCGTCCCGCTCACGTGCTCGAGCCCGGCGCCCGCGATCGTCACGTCGAACTCGCCGCTCCCTCCGACCACCGGGAGCGCGACCTCGGTGCCCACGGGGATCGCCCAGTCGCTCGGCGTCACGCGCAGGCTGGGGTCGTCCACCACGTCGATCACCGCGTCCGCGGTCGCGCCCAGCACCATGTCGGTCAGGCGCACGACGTCGCGCCCGGTCACCGTCCCTGCCGTGTACGTCCCGGTCGTCGTCACCGTCGCGCCCGAGCGGTCGCCGGCGAGCGCGAACAGGTACATCCCGCTCCCGCCCGTGCCGGTGAAGGTGATCTCGTCGCCTCGACCGAGCACGACACGTTGCGGAACGATCGCGGGCGCCTCGACCACCGTGACGGATGCGGTGGCCTCGCCGCGGCAACCGCGATCCTCCAACCGAACGACGTCGACCGTGTCGCTCCCGTCGTCGTTCACCATGCCCGCGACGTAGACCCCGGCGTTCGGATCGATCTGCGCGCCCGAGACGTTCTCGCTCAGCGACCAGCGATACGCGCCGGTGCCGCCCAGCGCGGTGAAGACGAAGAGCTGCCCCGCGCCCACCTGCTGGACCACCGGCTCGACCGAGAGCTCCGCGCCGATCTCTCCGCACAACGGCCGCACGCCCTCGCCCGAGCCCGGCTCCGGCGGGGTCGTGAAGCGCGCCTCGCACCCGGACAGCACGACGCAAAGGGCGGCCACGCTCGCCCGAGTGATCGCAAGGGCCCCGCGTCGCTCCATGCGCATGGCGCCAGCCTATACCAGCCCCCGCCGACAAAGAACGCGGTCGGGGGAGTCCCGCCTTCTCGGGGTCCCCGGGCTCGGCTAGAGTGTCAGACCTCACGGGGAGGCCGCCGTGGGTTCTGGGATCGACCGCACCGTCATCATCGCGATCGTCGCGTGCTCCGCGTTGGTGGGGTGCGAAGGGATCGACGTAGGCTCGATCCAGCCGGCCGAGTCGGAGGTGTTCGCGAGCCCGAGCCCGACGCTGGTGCCGCTGCCCGATGGACGGCTCGTGATCGAGCAGGACGAGCGCCTCGTGGTGATCGATCCCGCCGACCCGATGGTCGAGCCGATGGTCGTCGGTCCGGCCAGCGAGGTCGGTGAGGTTCACGCCGCGGTCCGGTCCGAGGGCGCGATCCTCGTCCTCGCGAGCGGCGGGACGTTCACGTTGCGCGGCGACGCGTGGGTCCCGTCCGAGCTCGCGAGCGCGTTCGACGGACCGATCGTCGACGCGGTCCGCTTGCCGACCCCGACCGGGCTCGGGCTCGGCGATCTGTGGGTCGCGACCGCGACGTCGCTCTATCGCATCGTCGACGGCGTCGCGGAGCGCTTCGGCCTCGAGGAGGACCTCACCGACGTGCAGCTCGCGATCGCGCCGCGTCCGGAGGGCCCCGCGCTCTGGGTGTTGCTGCCCGATCGTCTGCTCGAGGTGTGGCGCGATCGATCGGGCGTGGTGCGGAGCGCACATCTCGAGCTCGAGACGGTCCCGACCGCCATCGGCGGCTCGGCGTCGCCGGCCGGAGTGCTGAGCGGCTGGCTCGTGCTCGAGGGCGAGCTCTACGGGATCGGAACCGATCGCCACCTCGTCCGTTACCCGACGCTCGCCGATCGGATCATCTCCTCGACGTTGGCCGAGGAGGTCTGGGTGTTGGGCTCGGAGGGTCCGCGCCTCTTCGCCGACGGCGCGCTGCTCGACGTCACCGGCGTCACGCTCGACGGCTCGTCCGCCATCGCGCTCGGACCCGACGGCGCGCTGTTCGTCAGCGACAGCACGATCCGTCGCGTCGCCGCGCGCCGCCGCGTCTCGGTGGGCGGCGCGGCGAACGGCTCGCTCCTCGTGCGGCCGCAGGTCTTCCCGATCGACGCGGAGGGCGCGCCGACGATCGAGGCGCGCATCGACGGGAACACCGTGGAGCCGCTCACCGATCCCCTGCGCGTCGAGCTCGATCCGGCCGCCCTCGGCGATGGGAGCCACACGCTCGAGATCCTGGTGACCTACGACGATGGCACGCTGCCGGTGCGCGAGGCGCGCACGTTCGAGGTGGTCACCGGCGCGACGTGGGATCAAGACATCTTGCCGATCTACACGCAGTACTGCGCGCGCTGCCACGGCGCGGAGGGACCGGCGAACACGCGCCTCGATGCGCCGGACGAGTGGCAGACGCTGTTCGACGTGGTGGTCGCGAACGTGACGGACGGCCGGATGCCGCTGAACAGCCCGCCGCTCTCGCAGCGGGAGATCGCGATCATCCAGGCGTGGGAAGCGGGCGGGTTCACCGAATGACCGGCGAGCGAATGACTCGCGACGAAGACGACGGGCGCGCCTCGTGCGCGCAGCGATGCAGGACTGGGCCTCGCACGAACGCGGCCTCGGGCTGGAGGGCTGAGCGATGAGACGATGGATCCGGATATCCATGGCGGGAGCGGCCGCGATCGCGGGGGTGGTCACCCTCGCGGCGATCTGGTTGACGCCGTCCGAAGCGGAGTGCGCCGATCCGGCGCTGTGTCGTCCACAGCAGACGCGGCTCGACGATCACGGCTTCTTCCGCGCGCTCAGCCTCGACATCCGCGGGCGTGTCCCGACGGTCGAGGAGTACGCGCGGATGGAGTCGGAGGGGTACGAGGCCCAGCTCGACGAGTGGCTGACCGGCGAGGACTTCGCCCAGCGCGTCGTGCGACGACATCGCGCCTTGCTCTGGCCGAACATCGAGAACCAGACGCGGCTCTATCACTTCCGTCGCGGTCTCGCGAACGCGGCGGTGGAGACCGGGGGCGCGCGCATCTGGCATCAGAACAACCAGCAGACGCGCGAGGCCTACCGCGGCATCAGCACCGGCGGCGATGGGTACGACGGCGCGTTCGGCTGCGTGGACGAGCCGGCGATCATCACGGGCGGCGTCATCCAGACCAACGCGGACGGCCGCGAGGGCTGGGTGATGGTCGCGCCGTACTGGGACATGGCCAACCCGATCCAGGTGTGCGCGTTCGACGCGCAGGAGAACCGCTTCAGCCCGAGCGGGAACGACTGCGCGACGCCGGCCTCGGTCGGCGACCCCGGCTGTGGTTGCGGCCCCAACCTCCGCTGGTGCGTCGACGGCACCGCGCGCACGCAGGTGCTCCGCGCGTTCACCGACGAGATGGATCAGCGCGTCGCCGCGCACGTGCTCGCCGACGAGCCGTACTACGAGCTGCTCACGTCGCGGCGCGCGTTCCTCAACGGACCGCTCGCGCACTTCTGGCGCCACCACGCGCAGACGCCGCAGGGCGTGACGCTGATGCCGGTCGCGGTGGATCTCGAGACGCTCCCGCCGGCGGGCGTCGACGACGCGACGCGCGGCATCCCGTGGCAGGCGACCGACGAGTGGACGGAGATCGAGCTGCCCGAGGAGCACTCGGGACTGCTCACCCATCCCGCGTACCTCTTGCGCTTCCAGACCAACCGCGCGCGCGCGAACCGCTTCTACGACGCGTTCCTCTGCCAGCCGTTCCAGCCTCCCGAGGGCGGCATCCCGCTCGACGACGAGGTCGCGGCGGCGCAACCCGACGTGCAGCAGCGACCGGGCTGCGCGTACTGCCACGCGATCCTCGAGCCCGGCGCGGCGCACTGGGGTCGCTGGACGCAGCAGGGCGGCGGCTTCCTCGACGAGGCCCTGTACCCGGAGTTCCGGCAGGAGTGCTACGACTGCGGCCGTGGCCTCGAGCCGTGCAGCACGCTCTGCCGCAACAACTACGTCACGCGCGCGCTCTCTCCCGAGGAGATGCCGAACCTCGGACGCCTCCGCGCGTTCGAGTTCCTGCGTGACGCGGATCGCCCGAACGTCGACGCCGGCCCGGCCGCGCTCGTCCGCCAGGGTCTCGCCGACGGACGCTTCACCGCGTGCGCGGTGAGCCACACCGCGCAGTGGTTGCTCGACCGTCCGCTCGACGCGGAGGAACAGCAGTGGGCGCGCGAGCTCACGACCGACTTCCTCGGGAGCGACTTCCGTTATCGCGAGCTCGTGAAAGCGATCGTGACCAGCGACACCTACCGGAGGGCGCTGTGATGCCGAGCACCATGACAAGGATCGTTACGCTCGTGGTGGCCGCGCAGCTCTTCGGCTGCACGTCCGGTTCGGTGCCGGTCGGCCACGAGGAGCACACGTTCGAGGACGGTCGCACCGTCGACCTCGGCACGCACCCCTGGCGCGCGCTCCATCGGATGGACGTCGATCAGCTCGACGACTCGATCCGCGAGGTCACCGGCAACCGCGTGGACGGCGAGCTCGTCGGCGGGATCGGCTGGGATCGCTGGGCCACGCGGACGGGCGGCGAGTACTACGTCGCGGAGAACTACTTCGAGACGTACGGCGACACGCTCGGCGTGCCCGACTACATCAACTCCTCGACCGAGGACCGCAGCGTGTCGCTGCTCTTCGAGAAGTTCCTCGACGACGCGGCGCGCGACGTGTGCCGTCGCCTCGTCGATCGCGAGGCCGGCGAAGGGCGCCCGTACGATGGAGATCCGCAAGGCATCTTCTCGCCCGTCGACCTCACGAGCGACACCGAGCCGAGCCAGGCCGACGTCGATCAGGCGCTGTCGAGCCTCCTGCTCCGCTTCCACGGACGGCCGATCGAGCCGAGCGATCAGCAGCTCGACCCGTGGCGCGCCCACGTGGATCGTCTGAACACGGCGATCGCCGCGGCCGACCCCCCGATCCCGGCCCGCCGCGCCTGGGAAGGCGTGTGCGTCGCGCTGATCACCCACCCCGACTTCTACACGTACTGAGGCACATCATGAGCAACGCAAAGAACATGGTCCTCGGTAAGAGCGCTCCCCCAGGGCGGCGCCGCTTCCTCAAGCACGTCCTCGTGGCGGGCGGTGCCACCGGCGTCGCGGCGGCGGGCGGGCTCAGCGCGCTGTCGCGGCTCGCCGCACAGACGGGGCCGTCGGCGGACGAGAAGTTCTACGTCTACGCCTACTTCAGCGGTGGCTGGGACACGCTCCTCGGCATCGATCCGCGCGACCCCGCGGTGTTCAACGCGGACTCGGTCGGCCAGACGCGGATCATGCCGGGCTACGAGAACCAGGCCGCGGTGGAGTTCCAAGAGGCGCCGCGCATGGCGCCGGGCACCGAGATCCTGCTCGGGCCGGCCGCGCGTCCGCTCGAGGCGATCGCCGATCGCCTGGTGGTCATCCGCGGGATGAGCATGGACACGCTCACCCACGAGGTCGGCCGTCGTCGCTTCCTCACCGGCAAGCCGCCGTCGGGGCTCAACGCGCGCGGCTCGTCGGGCTCGTGCTGGCTGTCGGCGCAGTTCGACACCGAGTCGCGGCTCATCCCGAACCTCTCGGTCGGGGTCGAGTCGTTCAACCCGAGCCTGCCCCCGGACGTCTCGGCGCTCCGCGTCGGCAGCTCGACCGACCTCGTGGCGATGCTGCGCCGCCGCGATCCGCTGATGGATCCGATGATGGACGAGTCGATCGCGCAGCTCCTCGCCGACGAGTCGTCGTGCGCGCGCTCGGTGAGCTCGCCGGTCCTGCGCACGAGCGAGTCGGCGCGCCTGCGCATGCACGCGGTGCTCGACGCGGACGTGCAAGCGCTCTTCGACTTCCGCAACGACATGGCGCCGGGGATCCCCGAGCTGCGCGACCACTTTGGGTTCACCACGTCGACGCTCACGAGCGGCGGCGCGCAGGCGGCGATCGCGTATCAGGCGATCACGCAGGGCGTGTCGCGGGTCGTGTCGTTCCAGGCGGCGGGTGGGCTCGACACCCACTTCGATGACTGGGAGGACGTGGCGGGCCCGCGTCAGCGTGAGGGCTGGCAAGCGATCGTCGACCTCGCGACGCTCCTCGGCGATACCGAGTTCGGCTCGACGGGCACGTCGTACCTGGACCGCACGGTGATCGTCGGCTTCAGCGAGTTCATGCGCACGCCGCTCCTCAACGCGCGCGGGGGACGCGACCACTGGCTCACCGGCAGCTGCGCGGTGATCGGAGGCAACATCCGCGGCGGCAACGTGATCGGCGCGTCCAGCGACGTCGGCATGTCGCCGCAGCTCGTCGACATCCAGACGGGCCGCGTGACGGAGGACTCGACGGTCGGGCAGATCATCCGACCCGAGCACGTGCTCCGCACGCTCCTCGTCGACGCGGGGCTCGAAGAGGATCGCGCGGACCTCCGCGTGCCTCCGATGCCCGCGCTGATCCCCGCCTGATCGAAGCGACCACGCGCGCGCCCGGGGTGATTCACCTCGGGCGCGTCGTCGTTCCGTCGCCGGATGCGCGCGCCGCGACCTGATATCGTCCGGCCGATGCGCATCGCGACCTGGAACATCAACGGGATGAACGCCCGCGGCGACTACCTCAAGCACTGGCTGCGCGCCGTGACGCCGGACCTCGTCGGGCTCCAAGAGCTCAAGATGACCGATGACAAGTTCCCTGCCGCCGAGCTGGAGGCGCTCGGCTACCGCGCGACCACGCACGGGCAGAAGAGCTGGAACGGGGTGGCGGTGCTCAGCCGTGGCGACGTCGAAGTGATCCAGCGCGGCCTCCCGACCCAAGAGGACGCGGGCGCGCGGCTCTTGAGCGTCCGGCAGGGCGACCTCACGTTCGTCACCGTCTACTGCCCGAACGGCAAGACGGTCGAGCACGAGGACTTCGGGATGAAGCTCGCGTGGTACGACGCGCTGATCGGTTACCTCGAAGCGGAGCTCGACCCGAACGCGCCGCTCGTCGTCACCGGCGACTTCAACGTGGTGCCCGCGCCGATCGACTCGTGGAACGAGGAGAAGCTCCACGGGCGGATCTTCCACACCGAGCCGGAGCGCGAGCGGATCCAGCGGCTCTTGGACTGGGGCCTCGTCGACGCGTGGCGCGCCGTCCACCCGAGCGAGCCCGGACACACGTGGTGGGACTACCGCGAGGGCGCGTTCCACAAGCGTCAGGGCCTGCGGATCGACCTCGTGCTCGTCACTCGCCCGGTGATGGACCGCGTGGAGGGCGCGCACCTCTCGCGCGATTGGCGCAAGAAGGTCGAGGGCCTGACCCCGAGCGACCATACGCCGGTGTGGATCGATCTCCGCTGAGCCAAAGAACGCGCAATCGATCTTGCCCCAGTCCCGTGCCCCTGCCCGTGCCCCTGCCCCTGCCCGCGGATCCACGCACCGCTTTCCCAACCTCTCCCCCCTCCCCGGGCTGGTACGCTGAGACCTCGCGATGCCCCGGCCGAGCCTCCCTCGAATCGACAACGTGCGTTGTGATCGTGGCCACTTGCTGGCCAGCGTGATCGCGCTCGCCCTCCTCTCGATCGCGGGCACCGCGTCCGCCCAGGCGCGCAGCGTCGTGCTGGCCGAGCTCGACGGGAGCGTCGCCACGATGGTGCGTCGCACGCTCCGCGAAGGCCTCGGATCGCGCGGGGTCACCGTGACGATGGGGGAGGGGAACCCCGGCGACGACGCGGGCGCGATCACCGCGATGATCCAGTCGGCCGGCGCGGACGCGTACCTCGGCGGCTCCGCGACCGGTCGCGCGCGCGGGCCGTGGCGCGTCGACCTCGTGGTGCGCGATACGACGGGCGGCGAGCAGGGACACGTCCGTATGCGGGTGGCCAACCCGCGGCGGCGCGGCGCGCTCATCGCCGCGGTCGCCGAGGCGCTCGCGCTCGTCCCCACCGCGAGCTCACCGACGGCGCCCGAGACGAGCGGCGAGCCGGTGGCCGGCGAGGGAGCCGTGGCGTCGAGCGATCCGGCGCAGGCTCAGGCTGAGGCCGGCGGCTCGGCCGGCGGCTCGGCCGGACCTGCGATGGCCGCGCCCGCGCGTGAGCCCCACCCGCCGCCGCCGATCCTCCGCGCGTGGCTCGTGGTGGGCGGCGGCCTCCGGAGCCGCCACGTCGAGCTCCTCGCTCCCGACGGCGTGGACGCCGGCTACCTCGCGGAGCCGTACGCCGAGCTCACCGCGCGCGCGGGCGTCCGCCTCGTCGACATCGTGTTCGCGCGCTTCGCGTTCGGCTCGTCGGTCGGGCTCGACTCGCGCCGTGAGACACCGTCGCTCGGCAACGTCGACACCTGGTTCTACTGGATGCAGGGCGACGTCGGCGCCTCGTTCTGGATCGACGACACCGTCGAGATCGGCGCCGCGTTCGGCGCGGGCTGGGATCGCTACGAGCTCTCGTTCAACGAGCTGGTGCCCACCGCCGAGTACGTCCACGTCCGGCCCGCCATCCTCACCGGGTTCCAGCTCGTGGATCGCCTGCTCATGCTCGACGCCGAGCTCGGCCTGCGCATCCCGTTCGGCGTCGGAGACCTCACCAGCCTCCACGGCACCAGCTACTCGGTGATCGGCGTCGACGGCGCCATGCGGATCCACGGCGTGATCGACCCCGGCTTCGTGTGGGGGGCCGAGCTCGGCTTCCGGCACTACGCGCTCCACTTCGATCGCCCCGGCGGTGGCGTCTCGGGGACCGACAGCGGGTGGAACGCGACGCTCTACGCGGGCTGGGAGCTCTCCCTCTGAGCCTCTCGATCTGAGGCGATCGGACACTGGGGATCAACGATCCGCAAAATGGGTCGTTGATCCTGCCGATGGTCGCTCTGCGCGCGCTGATCGTGGACGACGACGTCGCCTTCGGGGCTGCGCTCAGTCGTGCGCTCACGCGCTACGACGTCCAAGCCACCTGCGTGCCGTCGGTGCAGGGCGCCGTCGCTCACCTCGCCCGCGATCCGGTCGACGTGATGATCCTCGATCTCCGCCTGCCCGAGATCGGCGGGATCACGTTCCTCAAGCAGCTCGCGGCGCGCGGTCTCACCATCCCGGTCGTGGCGATCAGCGGGTTCGCGAGGGTCCTCGACCGTCGCGAGCTGGCGCGCCTCGGGGCGCCGCTCGTCGAGAAGCCGTTCGCGATCAAGCGGCTCGTCGTCCACCTGACCGAGGTGACGGGGCGCGTCCTGATCGACGCGGACGCGACGGTAGGCCGCGCGCCGAACCCCGACGACGAAGTGCGCCGCATCCTTCGCGGGGTCTCACGCGAGATCGCGCTCGGGCAGCGCGACCTCCCGGTGCTCGATCCGCGCGTCGAGCAGGCGCAACTCACCTTGCGAGGTCCGGATCCGCAGATCGAAGCGGTCCTCGCGATCGTCGGCGAGGATCCCGTGCTGTGCGCGAGCCTGATCCGCGCCGCCAACGTGACGGTGCTGACCGGCGACAAGATCCGTACGGTCGCGAAGGCGGTCGTGCGCCTCGGAGCGCGCGAGGCGATCGACATCGTCCTCGGCACGCTGATGAAGCAGTCGTTCCCCGTCGGCAGCGGCCCCTACCGCGACGTGCTCGATCGGATGTGGCGCACCTCGCTCGCCACCGCGCGCCTCGCGCACTGGCTCGCGCAAGAGACGCCGGGGCTCGATCCGGACGAGATGCGGCTCGCCGGGCTGGTGCACAACGCGGGTGAGCTCCTCCTCCTGACGGTGGCGGCGCAGCTCCCCGCGAGCCTCCGGATGGCCGTGCCGATGACCACCGTCCTCGAAGAGATCGGCCATCTCCACGAACCGGTCGGCGAGCTGCTCCTCGACGCCTGGCGTATGCCGTCTCCCCTCCCGCGTTGGGCGGGGCGCCACCACGGTGCGGATCTGTTGCCTGGGCCCGCGCTCCTCGAGCTCGCCTGGCGTCTCGCGGTGGCCTACGGCTTCACCTATCTGCCCGCCGAGCCGGTCGCGTCGGATGAAGAGCCGATCGATCCGCTCGACGCCGACCCCGCGCTCGAGGCGGAGCTGGACCACCGCCGCGTGTCGCGTGAGGAGCTCGCGGATCGGGTCGCGCGACTGAAGTCCGAAATTCTCGGTGACGGCGCCGACGGCTCGGACAAAGAGGCTTCGAAGAAAGCGGTCGCCTAGCCCGCGCTCGTTCGCGATGGCGCCGAGCGCGTTCTCCACGTTGGCGCGCACCGCGCCGGCCGTCGCGAGCCACGCCCTCGTGCGCGCGGCGAGCCCCCCACGCCGCGGACGACTCGGCGCACCTCCGTGTTCGAAGGGCTGGCACCATCCGCATACGCGCGCTTGCGCGCCCCGGTCTCGGCCGACACGTTGCCGCCATGGCGAAGGTCGCGCCGTTCGGGATGTCCACCGACGAGATCAAGAGCGAGCTCGAGCGCATCCGTCACCCGTTCCGCATCGCGATCCGGCGCAGCAAGAACCCGTTCAACATCGGCGCGGTGATCCGCACCGCGCACTCGTTCCTCGTGAAGGAGATCCTCCTGATCGGCGGCGAGCCGTACTACGAGCGCGCCGCGATGGGGATGCAGCGCTTCGAGAACGTCACCGACGTCGAGAGCGAGGAGGCGTTCGTCGCGCTCGCGAAGGAGCGCGGCTTCTATCTCAGCGCGCTCGAGAAGGATCACGCGCGCGTGGTGAGCCTCTGGGACGCCGCGCTGCCGGAGGACGCGGTCATCGTGATCGGCAACGAGGAGGAGGGCGTCGGTGAGGCGATCCTGGCGGCCGCGGACGAGGTGATCGCGATCCCGATGTTCGGCATCAATCACAGCTACCCGATGACCGTCGCGGCCGGCATCGCGATGGCCGAGTGGGCGCGCCGCCGCTACGCGGGCGAGGGCAGGGTGATCGTCACCAAGCGCGAAGGCTGACGCCCGCGAGCGATGCGCCAGCGCAAGCTCGATGTCCGCTATCATCGGCTCGTGGTCCCGCGCGCGCACGGAGTCCTGGCGCTCGGAGCGTGTATGGGAGGTGTGCTCCTCGCGTCGTGCGGCGAGTCGCCGCCGATCGACGACGCGGGCGCCGTCGACGCGAGCTGCGCAGGCGTGATCCTCGTGAGCGGGGCGTGCGTGCTCGATGACGCGGACGACGACGACGACGGAGTCCCCGACGTCGCGGACTGCGCGCCGCTCGATCCCGACCGCGCGGTGGCGCTCTCCTCGGGCGCGTGCGCGATCGACGACGCGGACGACGACGATGACGGGGTCGCCGACGACATGGACTGCGCGCCGCGCGATCCCGACCGGAACGTGACCCTCGAAGACGGCGCGTGCGCAAGCGACGACGACGACGACGACGACGACGGGGTCGCCGACGACGACGACTGCGCGCCGCGCGACGCCGGCCGGAGCGTTCGGCTCGTCGACGGGACCTGCGCGGCAGACGACGCGGACGACGACGACGACGGCGTCCCCGATGCGGACGACTGCGCGCCGCGGGATCCCCGGATCGGCGTCGCGCTCGACGACGGGTCTTGCGCGCCCAACGACGGCGACGCCGACGACGACGGAGTGCCCGACGGCGTCGACTGCGCACCCCTCGACGCGACGCGGCAGATCGCGCTCACGACGGGCGCCTGCGTGGCCGACGACGCGGACGACGACGACGACGGCACCGCGGATGACGACGACTGCGCGCCGCGCGACCCCGCGGCCGCGGTCGCGCTCGTCACCGGTGCGTGTGTGCTCGATGACGACGACGACGACGATGACGGAGCTTCCGACGACGTCGACTGCGCGGCGCGCGATCCGGCGGGCGCGATCGCCCTCGTCAACGGTGCGTGCGTGGCCGACGACGCGGACGACGACGACGACGGAACCGCGGACGACGTCGACTGCGCGCCGCGCGATCCGGCAGGTGCGATCGCGCTCCTCGCCGGGCAGTGCGTCCCCGATGACGCGGACGACGACGATGACGGAGCCCTCGATGCGTTCGACTGCGCGCCGTTGGATCCGGCCCTCCAGCTCCGGCTCGCCTCCGGGGCGTGCGCGCCGGACGACGCGGACGACGACGACGATGGGGTCCTGGACGCGCTCGACTGCGCGCCGCTCGACGCCTCCCGGCAGATCGCGCTCGTCACCGGCGCCTGCGTCGCCGATGACGCGGACGACGACGACGACGGCGTGGACGACGGGCTCGACTGCTCCGCGCTCGACCCTGCGTACGCCAGCGGCGCGTGCTCGGTCGGCACCTCCGAGGTCCAGCCGTGCGGGAGCAGCGTGGGTGCGTGCGCAGCCGGGACGCGGCGCCGCTCATGCATGGCGAACTGTCAATACGACGTGTGGAGCGGCTGCGGCGGTGCGCTCGTCCCGCCGGCCGCGGACCATTGCGGCAACGGCGTCGACGAGGACTGCGACGGCGCGATCGACGAGGGCTGCGGATGCGCGCCCGTCGCGCCGGGGACGACCGGGAGCTTCCCGGTGGCGGGCGAGATCGAGCGCCTCACCGTCGACGACACGCGCTGCCTCGCGTACGCGATCGACCTCTCCTACACCCTCGGTGAGCCGAGCGCGCTCGTGGTCATGGATACCCGCTCGAAAGTCGAGTTGACCCGCATCCCGTTCGGCTACGGGGTCGGCGACTTCGATCTCAGCGACGACGGCGCGCGCCTCGCGGTGGCGCGCGTCGACGCCGGGCGCATCGACGTCTACGCGCCGCCGAGCTGGACGCCGATCGCATCGTACCCGACCTCGCGATCCGATCCCCACGCGGTGGAGATCGGCACGGGAAGTTACGCGTTCTACGCGGCGGGCAGCAACCTCTACACGCTCGATCTCGACACGGGGGCGAGCACGCGCGCCTCGTTCGTGTCCAACACGCCGCGCCTCGAGCTCTCTCCGGATGAGACGCGGCTCTACGTGGGCGCGTACAACAGCCAGTCGACGCTGAACCTGCTCGACGTCGCGAGTGACGGCACCCTCACCCGCACGCAGCGCAGCGAGACGTTCGCGTTCGTCGGCTTCGCGCGCCCGCAGCTCGTCGTGTCGCGCGACGGAACGCGCCTCGCCTGGGCCGGCGCGATCCTCGATGCGTCCGACCTCGCGATGATCTACGGCGCCGCGGGCATGCACCTCGACGCGTTCGACCGGACGGGGCGCCTGCTCGCGGGCGGGGCGGGCGTGGTCGACGTCGAGCGGGTGCGCGCCACGCCGGCTCCGTGGGCCTCGGACACGGTGGCGTTCGTCTCCGGCGACCAGGAGATCTGGTGGCACGACCGCACGACCGGCCAGATGCACTACGGGCACGTCGCCGATCACGTCGCGCTCGACGCGGTCGGCGAGCGAAACCACCCGCCGCGCCCCGTCGCGTCGTACGACTTCGTCGCCGTCGTCGCCGACCCGATCCGCCCGTGGGTCTACGGCGTGGATCCCGTCTACGGCGAGGTCGTCGTCTTCGACGTGGCGACGTTGACGCCGCGATACGCGATCGAGGTCGGGATCGTCGCGACCGACGCGGTCCTCGACCCGAGCGCGGACGCGCTCTACGTCGGCCACGCGGAGACCTGGGCGGTGGCGCGCGTGGATCTCCCGAGCCAGTCGTTCGCGGGCCTCGGGCGCGCTCACCAACCGCCCGTCGAGATCGCGTCCCCGCGCGCGGGGCGCGTGGTGACGGTCGGCGACTACGCGGGGGAGCGCGTGTCGCTCCTCGACGTGGCCGCCGACGCGATCCTCGACCACGCCTTCGACTCCTACGTTCAACCGCAGCTCGTCACCTCGTTCGACGGAGGCGGCTTCTATCT
Source organism: Sandaracinaceae bacterium (assembly GCA_050186575.1). Classification (GTDB taxonomy): domain Bacteria; phylum Myxococcota_A; class Polyangia; order Polyangiales; family Sandaracinaceae; genus JAUHXR01. The sequence continues at coordinate 37,797 of JBFWYI010000089.1, forward strand.
CGCGGAGTCCGGCTCGAGCCGCAGCTGTCTGTACGTGATGGACACCGCAGGTGACGTGGTCACGCCCGTGCAGCAGGTGGCGTGTCTCGACTTGCCGCCGGTCGGCGTCGCGGCCGTGCCGGGCACCGCGCACGCGTTCTGGGCGGGCGCGCGTCGCGACACCGTGACCGGCGCGATCGTCTGCTCGGTCACCGAGACGATCCACACCGTGACCCCCGGCGGTCACCTCGCGATCTCGGACCGCTCGATCTTCGATGCGGCGACCTGCGCGCGGCGGGCGGCGCTGCCTGCGATCTCCTCGGCGCACGCGCTCTCCGCCGACGGGCGCACGCTGTACCTCGGGCGCCCGGGCGCGATCCTACGGGTCAGCCTCGCGCCGTACTTGCCGTAGCGTTCCTCAGCGCCGGAACGGCCCGCCCTCGGGCTTCTGGACCCACGACCAGCTGTCCAGCACCTGCACTCGCTCTTCGACCGAGTCCTTCAGGTAGGTCTCGACGTAGCGGCAGTCCGCGCACGCGTAGAGCTCGAGGACCGGCCCGACGATCCCCGCTCCGAGGTAGAGCGTGAATTGCGTTGTCGCGATGCGGTTCGAGCTGCACTTGGGACACCGCCCGGTCTTCATGCGCCCGAGTGTAGGGGACGTCCATCGCGCGCCATAGGGCGGGTCAGTAGCGACCGAGCAGGACCGTCGTGTAGCTCGCGCCGGTCTCGCTCGTCGCGATCGACACGCCCGCGATCGTCCAGCACTGGTCGAGCACCGCCGCGCGATCGGGGCTCGAGGCCCAGCGCGCCATGATGTCCTCGGCGCCCGCGCGGCTCACGCTGAAGAGCGCGCCTCCGACCATGAACTCCGCGCCGCCCGCCCTCATCTGTGCGAACAGATCGCCGGACGGGCTCGTGGCGGTGATCATGTCGATCGACGCTTGATGTGCCGCGTGTGCGTCGGAGACCGCCTGCGTCGCCGGATCGATCGCGATCGGCGTCGAGCACCCGCGGCCCGGGTGTCCCTCGAGGAGCGCGAGCAGCTGCGCCTCCCACGCGTCGCACTCGCCCGACGCCTCGTCGCATCCCGGCGGGGTGCCTGGCGGGATCGTCGACCATCCCTCGCCCGCGTCGACGCCCGGCGGCGGAGCGCCCGCGTCCATGTACGGCGGAGGTGGAGGCAGCGGAGGTCCCGCGTCCGCGTTCGCCATCGCCTCGGGCACGCACGTGTCGCCGACGAGCACCGTCCCCGACCCGCACGTCACGTTCGGCGTCTGGCAGCCCGCCGACGCGAGCATGATCATCGCACCGAGCCTCACCCACCGCGTCGCGTCCCGCATGACGAACGCACTTGGCAAGCGTGGTGCCAGCGCGAGCGTGCGCGTCGCGGGCTCCTGGGCGCACGCGATCCGGCGCCGCGTCGGCTCCCCCGCGACGGCCCCTGTCACCTCCGCGGGTTCGCACGCCCGTCCGCAGCGGCCGCTTGCCTGCCCACCGGTTCTGACTACACTCGCCCCTTCGTTCCTGGTGGCTGTAGCTCAGTGGTAGAGCACTGGATTGTGGCTCCGGTGGTCGCGGGTTCAAGTCCCGTCAGTCACCCACTGTTTCCTCCGCCGCTCGCTCCGAAGCCGCCTCGCTTCGCTCGAGCGGCTTCTTTGCTCCCGGCTCGGCGCGCTTCGCGCGTTTCCCGCCGCTCCAGGTTTCCCCCGCCGCTCGCTCCGGAGCGCCCTCGCTTCGCTCGAGGCGCTCCTTTGCTCCCGGCTCCGCGCGCTTCGCGCGTTTCCCGCCGCTCGCTGTTTTCCCGCCGCTCGCTCCGGAGCGCCCTCGCTTCGCTCGAGCCGCTCCTTTGCTCCCGGCTCTGCGCGCTTCGCTGCGCTCGCGCGTTCCCCCGTCGCTCGCTGTTTTCCCGCCGCTCGCTCCGGAGCGCCCTCGCTTCGCTCGAGCCGCTCCTTTGCTCCCGGCTCCGCGCGCTTCGCTGCGCTCGCGCGTTCCCCCGCCCCTCGCTGTTTCCCCCGCGCTCGCTCCGGAGCGCCCTCGCTTCGCTCGAGGCGCTCCCTTGCTCCCGGCTTGGCGCGCTTCGCGCGTTTCCCGGCCGACGTCGTGTAGCGTTTGCGCTACGGCTCTTCCGTGCAGGACGGGTTTGACACCGGCGCATGATGCAGTAGAAAGCGCCCCTCCTACTCTGCGCTCGTAGCTCAGTTGGATAGAGCGTCGGACTTCGAATCCGCAGGTCGGGGGTTCGAATCCCTCCGAGCGCGCTAGTAACGTTCTTTGCTTCCTACGGTTCCCCGGGTCATTAGCTCAATTGGTAGAGCAGTGGACTCTTAATCCATTGGCTGAAGGTTCAAGTCCTTCATGACCCATCGACGAAGCCCCCGCTCCGGGGGCTTCGTCGATTGACGGGTCCGCACTCGCCCTCCACTCGCGCAATCGGTGTCCCGATCGGTGTCCCGCGAGGGCCTCTCGAGCGGCCCGTTCGCCGGCGTGGACGTAACGGTTCGTTGTCGTGATCTGGCGATGGCCGACGAGGTACGCGACCCCGGTGAGGGGCGCGCCGGAGTCGACCAGGGCGGTCGTGCGCGCGTGGCGGAAGTCGTGCGGGCTCACGTGCGGCGCGAGGTCCT
>JBFWYI010000090.1:0-39801 GCA_050186575.1 Sandaracinaceae bacterium
CGACGCGAGCGCCCGTCGCTTCACGCGACGCGTGGTGCGCGCCGAGATCCGTCCGCACCGCCAACGGCGGGCCCGTGGACCCCGGTGATCCCGGTGGGAACGGGCCCCGACTTCGCCGGTGGCGACAGGTCAGGCAGCCGAGCGCGAGGACGAGCGTCGCGAGGACGCGGCGAGGGCGGGACATGGTGATGCACGTATCAAGTCCCGCGCCATGCCCGAATCAGCGCCGTCGGCGCGCGCCACTTCGTGCCACGGCCGCAGGAAGCGAGCCCCGACGCGCGCTCAGGTCGTGAGCTCGCGCGCGTGACGGCGCACGTGCTCGTGCGGCGACGCGAGCAGCCCCGCGATCGCGGCTTCGTCGCTCGCCCAGACCCATCCGCGCATCGATCGCGCCGCCTCGCGGCTGACGCTGGGGCGAGGATCGTCGACCATCATCAGTCGAGTCTCGCGGCTGCCGCGCGCGTCGAGGATCTTCATCGCACGGATCGCTGCGCGCGCGATGCCCGGTCGCTCGTCCAGCATGGGAACGAGCGCCTCCCACTCCTCCGGGCCTCCCACCTCGGAGAGCGCAGCGACGAGGCTCGGGGTCGGCGCCGTCCCGATGCGGTCGCGGTAGTACGCTGCGTAGTCGCGCGCGCCGAATCGCTCGCGCAGGTGATAGCGGGCGAGCTCGCGCGCCCATCGGTATCGATCGTCCAGCGCCGTTTCGAGCCGAGCACGCAACGTCGGATCGTTCGCCTCGACCGAGCGCTGCAGCCCGACGGCGCGTACCCGTCCGGAGCGGTCGACGCAGAGTCGCTCGCGGAGCGCCGCCATCTCGGCCCGCGGCTCCGCCCTGACCTGCTGGGCGCCGCGAAGTCGGATCCACGGGTCCCGCGCATCGAGGAGACGAGGGATCTGCGCGAGCGGCAGCGCGCCCCGGCGGGTGAGCAGCTCGACCGCGTCGCGCCCCACGTGGGCATCCGCGTGGCCGAGCGCAGTCGACAGGAGGGCGTCCGGATGCTGGATGAGGAAAGCCTCGATCCACTCGAGCAGCTTCGTCTGATCGACGCGGGAGACACCACGCAGCCGACGCACCAGGGGCAACACGCTGACGATATCGTCGAAGCTCTCGGGTCGTAGCCGATCGTGTACCGCGCGCACCGCTCGGTACCGCACCGAGTCCACCCAATCGAAGCAGCGCACGAGGAGCCACGGCAGCCCCGTGTTGCTGGCCGCGCCGAGTCGGGACACCGCCTCCTCGCGGAGGTAACCATCGTGGTGACCGCTGAGGAGGGCGAGCGCGGTAATCGCGTGAGGTCCCGCGGCGACGACGTCCACGTCGACGGCGCGCGTGTCGGTCCACGGTACCATCCACGCCGCGTTGGCACGCCGCCACGCGCGGAGCCGAGCGTCGAGCGACATCACGCCGCGGGAGCCGGCCTCACTCAGCACCCTCTCGATCGCTGCGAGGGCGGTGTCCGCGAGGGCAGCGAGCTGTGCGGTGTCGAAGGCACGCGAACGCAGCCGCCGCGCGGCGACGGCCGGGAGCAGCGTCGGGACGTCGGCGAGACGCAGGGTTCGACTCAACGTATGGACGAGCTCATGCGCGTGCGCGACGCCGCCGTGGCTATCGAGGCGGGCGGCCCAGAGCTGCTCGATCGTCGAGGTCGGCGGAGTCCGGTACATCGCGCTACTCCTCGTGTCCTTCGGATTCGTCGGGCCGAGCGCGCGCGACCATCGCGCGGACGAGCGACTCGTACTCGGCCTTCATCGGGAGCTCGAGATGGACCTCGAGGCGGCGACGCAGGGTCGGTGCGGGCTGCTGCGTCTTCGGGTTGAAGCCGTCCTTCTCGTACGTCTCCCACGACACGCCGACCCCACGCCGCTGCCAGAGCGGGAGCTCGCCGAAGCGGACCCCGCTCTGGAACAAGAGCTCATTGCGATCACTGACGGAAGTCCCCTCGAGCTGCCGTGTCGCCTGCGACTCGTCGAGCCCCCGACGTCGCAAGAGCCAGTAGCAGTGTCCGCTGAGCGCGTTGCGGTGGGCGTCCTCCTGCCGCCAGCGGAAGTAGTCGACGACGTCCTTCTCGGTGGGCAGCTGCGAGATCCGGCAGTCGAAGGCGGCCGGCGTGCCGAGCGCGTACGTGAAGGCGGCGCTCGCTTCGCCCGCGAGCACGGAGTTGAGCTTGCGCAGCTTGCGGCCGAACGCGCGCTCGTCGCGGTGCAGGAGGATCGAGATCTCGTCGCTCTGCGTATAGCCGTACACCGCGCTGACGCCGCACTCCATGACCCGGCGCATCGACGCGATCATGCAGTCGCGAAACCGCACGTCGTACGGCGCCTCGAAGCGCATCTCTTCCTTGGTCAGGCGTGTGAACGAGCGCCCGTCGATCCGCGCGACCATGAACACGCCTGGGAGGACGCACAGGTCGTGCGCGGTCTCGAAGACCCGCATCCGCCTATCCAGCTCATCGAACCTCATCGCACATCTCCTCGACTACGAAACCATCTCCACCGATCTGGACGTAGAAGAGCGCATCGAATCCTTCGTCGCGAGTCGGTCGCACGAGGCGCGCATACGTCCCGAGCACACCGCGGTCGGGGATCCGCTCCGCGCCGGAGCGCGTGGCATTGCGAGCGAGCGCCTCGCCGATCGCCGAACGGAAGTAGAAACCGACCACGCGGAACGCCGTGGCTCGCGCGACGCCGACGTAGCGCGCGCGGTCCGCCGCGGTGGGGTTGGTGTTGTCGACGACGAACGGTTGACCCGCACGGAGGCACGCTTCCAGCAGCGTGCGCTCACGGTGCCGCGTGCGGAGCAGATCGAGACTGATCCGCACGTGCGTGCGGAAGAACCGTTGCAGGTAGAACGAGGACTTCCCCGTCGCCTGGATGCCTGTGAATACGACCGCTTCCATGGCCAATGCCTCGAGAAAGCACGAAAAAAAGCCGCCTCGGATGACCCGGGGCGGCTCCATCGCGCGAACGAATGCCGACGCCCCTAGGAGGTGAGCTCCCAGTGGTGATGCGCGCCGACGATCAGGACGATGCAGAGCATGAGCGGAGCAACATGAACGACGCCGCGGGCTGCGTCAATGTGGCCTGCGACGAATCATCGTCGGACTCGGACTGACGGACACGGAAACGGAATCGGAGTCGGAAACGGAATCGGAATCGGACACGGAATCGGAAACGGAAACGGAATCGGAAACGGAAACGGAAACGGAATCGGAAACGGAATCGGAAACGGAATCGGAAACGGAATCGGAAACGGAATCGGAATCGGAATCGGAATCGGAATCGGAATCCGCAAACTGGCTTGCGGCAGCTCAGTTCACGTAGGACGCCTCCGGGCTGTTTCCGTAGGCGCCCATCTCACTCCGGTCTCCCGCCTCCGTCGGCTGCTGGCTCGTGTCTCCGCTGGGATCGCCCGCGCGGAGCGCGGGGCTGTCCTCGGCGTCCGAGACGTAGCCGCTCGGCGTCCAGTGGCCCGACGTGGAGCGCAGGTGGAAGTCGCCGGCCGAGGCGTCGACGAAGCGCGGGTCGATGGCGTCGAGGTTGCCCGCGCCGAACGTCACGGTGGCGTTGCCGGGATTCGAGAGGCGCAGCGCCGAGTACGTGACGTCGACCGACAATGACGCGCACCCCGTGTCGCAAGCCGCGACGACGTCTTCGCCGTTGTTCCAGAACACCGAGCTCGCGAAGGTGTACGCGTTCGCTTCGTCGCTCTCCTTGTTGATGATCACGCCGGGACCCGGCGACGTGCAGTCGACGTCGAGCGCGCCGTGGTTCGTCATGTGGTCGAACGACGCGATGGTGGGCAGCGTCGGCTCGAAGCCGCTGTCGAGGAGGACGTTGCCTCCGCAGTTAGCATCGAACAGCTCGTGGTCCGCCATGCACATCGCGCTGTCGTCGCAGAAGAAGCCGCCGCCCGAGTTCCCAGCGCGGTTGCCGCGGTAGACGTTCCACTCGAGGCGCGCGCTGGTGCGCTGCGGCGGCTGCGAGCCGGCGTACAGCCCCGCGCCCCACGAGGTGCAGCGGTTGTCGAGGAAGTCGTTGCCGCGGACCACGAGATCGCTCGCCCTGAGGTGGAGGCCGCCACCATGACAGTCGGTGTCGACGCCCTCGTTCGCCTCGACTCGGTTCCGCTCGACCACGACCGTGGTCGTCAGTGGCGCGTCCCCGAGCACCGCTCCACCGCCGCCGAAGCCACACGTGTTGCCCCGGATGACGTTCCCCGCGATCGTGCCGGAGACGTTGCCGAGGAGGAAACCACCCCCGAAGCCACGGTCCTCGCCGGCCGGGCAGCGGTTGTCATGAATGTAGCAATTCGTGATGTCGAAGCGCTGCGTGAAGTATGTCGCGCGGAAGACGCCGCGCTCGTACCCCGTGATCTCGAAGCCATCGATCGCGGTGAGCTGCGCGTCGCGCGGAGCGACGTCGCCCTCGATGCGGATGAACGATCCCGTTCCGTCACCCTCTGCGCGGCTGACGTACGCGGCCGAGTCGCGCACCGTGAACGCCTGCCCCGACTGGAAGCCGCCCGCCAAGGTGAACGCCTTGTCTGCGGGCAGGATGAATTCCGCATACACACCTTCGGCCACACAGATGATCGCGCCGTCGCTCGCCGCGTCCACCGCCGCCGTGATCGTCGGATACGGGTTGCTCGCCGAACCGTCCGGCGTACCCGCGCTCGCCGCGTCGACGTAGAGATCGCACCCGGGGATCTCGGTGGCGCGCGCGACCGTCACCGCGCGCGGCACGTCGCGCATCACGACTGAGCCGGCGTCGGGCATCATCTCCGGTCCGCCGTCGCGCCTCGCCGCAGCGTCGACCACGCCGGCGTCGACGCCTCCGTCAGTGGGCGCAGCGCCGTCGCACCCCACCGCCAGCACCAGCAGAACGCCCAGGAAGCAAAGCCGCATGCGACTGGCTACCGCCGCGCCGGATCCTGGTCATCGACACGCTGTGTATCCGCGCACAGCGCTTCGACTCAGCGCGTGCGGCGAGAGAGCCGGGCGACCTCGCGGACGAGCTCGCGGTTGGCCGCGATCACGCGCGTCGAACGCGATCGGTTCGGCACGCGGAGGTCGTCGGTCGATCCGCTCGCGAGGACGAGCATGTCCATCGGATACGTCTCGCCCGCCTCGGTACCCGGGACTCGGCACCCGCCGACGATCTCGCCGTCCTCCGGCTCTGACCAGCCCTCCCAGCGGACCCGGACGCGATCGCCGACCTGCAACGAGCCTTTCAGGACGCGGGTCACCACGAAGGTGACGTACGCGTCGGGCGATCCGCGGTGACCGCTCGGCACGGGAGCCGCGACGGTGCCCGCGGCCTCGAGCCGACCGACGAAGATGGTCGACGCGGCCCGGACCTGCGGGGCGAGCGCGCCTCCGGAGCAGTCGACGCGGGCGTGGGCGACCGCGGGCATCAGCGCGAGGGCGCATGCGAGAGCGAGCGCGGTCGAAGGAGCTCGAGCCGGCGGCAAGGCGATACCGAGCCGACGGCGGGGTGGAATTCTCGGCATGAGGCGAGGTAGCGCCGTCGAGCGGTTTCGTGACCGACGAATGCGACCCGGCGGGAGAGCGCGGCGGAGCCGCCGGCGGCGTGGATCTCCTGCGGTCGATGCTCGGCGAGCATGACGGTAGGCTTTCGTCGCGATGCGTCGGGCGCTCACCACGGTCATCACGCTCTGTCTTCTGGGCGGGTGCTATCTGTCGCACGAGGCCGGCGCGGAGGCGCCTCCCGACCGCCCCGATGTCCGGCCGCCGACGGCGTCGATCGCGATGTTCTTGTTCGATCCCGAGTCACGCTCACCCATCGGGTGGCTCGGACACGAGGACCCGATCGCGCCCGTCGATGAGGACGGCGCCGACGCGGTGTTCGTCGACGCGGTCGGTGACGACTGGCAGACCATCGGCGTCGAGCCGCCCCGCGGGGTGACGCCGCTCGCGCATCTCACCCTGGCGTCGCGCGGCGACCCGCTCGCGTTCTCTGTCGTCGATGCACGCACCGGGCGCCTGCTCCTCCTCACCTACGCTGACTTTCTCGCACCACGGGGGGAACGGCGTGCGATCCCGGCCGACGCCGACTGGGAGCCGATCGAGCGAGCGGCCGCGGGCGTCCCGATCGCGCCGACCAGCCGCTGGGATGTGTTCGACGAAGAGTGGGCCGACGAATTCTCGGCGGTCGCGCTTCGCACGGAGCCGGCTCATCGCATCGCGGAGCGCGGACCCGTCCAGGTGATCACGTTCAGTGGCTTCGGTCCCGATAGCGCGTACGTCGTCTTGCTCCACGAGCTCGACGAGTAGCGTCAGCGCTGCGCGGCGAGCCAAGCGAGGCCCTGCTCGGGCGTCTCGAAGGTCTCCGCGTTCACGCCGAGCGCGCTGTAGATCTGCATCACGCGCGCCATGTTCTGCGAGCCGAGGAGCTCGGTCGGCGGGACGAGCGCCCAGTGGCGCCAGCCCGCTGCGACGGCCGTCGGACCCCACACGCCCTCGGCCCACTCGTGATGCGACTTGGGCAGCGCGCCGCCGCGCCGATCGTCGGAGAGCCACTTGCTCGATCCGGCTCGGACGAGCGCGAGCCCCGCCTCGAGCACCGCCTCGAGGTTCTGCGCGCCGGGATACCGCTCGAGCTCGTGGTGGACGATGCCGTGATCGGGCAGGTGCCAGAGCCGGATGCCGGGCCGCTCTTCGATCACGACGCGTCGCATGATCGCGATGCTATGTCAGGCCGAAGCGGCGGGAAACCGTCCGGGCCGCAAGCCTCGATGACCGCCGATGATTTGCTCACCGTGCAGCGCCCTGCACGCGCGGCGCGCGTCTCCCCCTGCTCGCGACCCCATCCCCAGCCGGCACGCGCGCTGCTACCGTCGCGGCTCGTGCATCGCATCGCGCTCTCGACCCTGCTCCATCACCGCGCCAAGGTCGCGGCGGCGCTCGCGGGCGTGGCGTTCGCGACGGCGCTGATGGTGATCCAGGCGGGGCTCCACGAGGGCCTGCGCGCTCGCTCGTCGGTCCTCGTCGATCGGATCGGCGGGGACCTCTGGATCATGGCGTCGGGCACCTCGATGGTGGACGACAGCGAGCTCCTCGCGTCGGGGGTCGATCGTCGGGTGCGCGGTGACGAGTGCGTGACGCGCATGCGGCCGGTGATCGTCGCCTGGGTTCCGTATCGAACTCCGTCCGGCGCGCGGCACACGCTGCAGCTGGTCGGGACCGAGGGGACCGACCCGCTCGTGCCGTGGTCGATGCGCGACGGGCTGCCGTCGGATCTGCGCGGGCCGGATCGGATCGCGATCGACGACGGAGATCTCCCGCGCCTCGGGCTCGGGCCGCCGCTCGTCGGCGCGTCGCTCGAGATCGCGGAGCGGATGGTGCGCGTCGCCGCGGTGACCCACGGCGTGCGCAACGTGTCGCTCATCCCGATCGTGTTCGCGGACATCGCGACCGCACGGGAGCTTGCGGGGGCCGCGCCGACCGGCGCGACGTACTGGGTGCTCGATCTCCGCGACGCGAGCTGCGCGGCGCGGGTGAAGGCGCTCGTGTCGGACGATCCGCGGCTCGAGGCGCGCACCGCGCAGGAGTTCGCCGAGCTGACGCGCGAGCACGTGGTCAGCGAGTCGGGGGCCGGCGTCGCGCTGGCGTTCGTCGCGCTGCTCGGGTTCGTGGTGGGCAGCGTGATCGTCGGCCAGACGCTCTTCTCGCTCGTCCGCGAGCACCACAAAGAGCTCGGCATGCTGCGCGCGGTAGGGGCGTCGCGCGGTGAGCTCGCCGCGTTCGTCGCGTGGCAGTCTGCGTTCGTCGCGATGGCGGGCGGCGCGCTCGGGCTCGGGCTCGCGTACCTCGTGCAGTCCGTCCTCGGCGGGCGCTCCATCGAGCTCGTGTACGGGCCGGGCGCGATCCTCGGCGGGATCACGGGCGTCGTGATCATGTGCGGCATCGCGGGCGCCATCAGCTTGGTCAGCGTCTTGCGGCTCGACGTCGTGAAGGTGCTGCAGTGACCGACGCGCGCGACAGCGTGGTGAGCGCGGAGGGAGTCTCGTTCTCCCACGGGGAGCCGCCGTTCGAGACGAAAGTGCTCCACGACGTCTCGGTCGCGATCCGCCCGGGCGAGCTGACCGTGCTGATGGGCCCCTCGGGCTCGGGGAAGACGACGCTCATCTCGATCCTCGCGGGCCTCGTTCGACCACGCAAAGGTCGTGTCGTCCTGTGCGGTGAGGAGCTCACGAAGATGAGCGACGCGAAGATCACCGCCGCGCGCCGCCGCTCGCTCGGGTTCGTGTTCCAGGCGTTCCACCTCTTCCCCGCGCTGAGCGCGACCGACAACGTGGCGGAGGTCCTCGCGCTCACCGGCGTCCCGATCCGAACGGCGCGCGAGCGAGCCCGCGCCCTCCTCACCCGCTTCGAGCTCGGCCAGCGGCTCGACAACCTGCCCGGTCAGCTCTCGGCGGGGCAGCGGCAGCGCGTGGCGATCGCGCGCGCCCTCTGTACGAGGCCGAAGGTCGTGATCGCGGACGAGCCGACGGTGGCCCTCGACAGCGCGACCGCGCGCGCGGTGATGAGCCTGCTTCGGGAGTACATCACGCTGGCGGACGCGGAGGGCGAGGGCGCGGCGGTGCTGCTCGTGACCCACGACTCGCGGCTGGTCGAGCCGGGCGATCGCGTCGTCTCGATCGAGGATGGTCAGGTCGCCCGCGACGTCGTCGCGACGGAGCCCGCGCGCAACAGCATGGAGGCGATCCAGTGAGTCGGAACCGCAGGATCGGGATCGGGGCGGCGGTCGCGCTCGTGCTCGCGCTGGTCGGCCTCCGCCTCGCCGCCATCGCGCAGGCGCCGACGGTGCGGCTCGAGGACGGGGTCGTGCGCCCGGCGATCGTCGCGCGCGCGGAGGTCGTCCCCGCCGGGGGGGTGTTCCACGTGCTTCCCGAGCAAGCCGGCCGGGTGACGAGCGTGTCCGTTCGGGTCGGCGACCGCGTGCGGCGCGACGACGAGCTCGCCGCCTACGAGCCGAGCGGGCCCGGCGCGTCGACCGCCACGCTCCTCGACGACACCGTTCCGATGGTCTCGCCGATCGACGGCGTGGTCCTCGCTCGTCACCTCGAGCCGGGCGATCTCCTGTCCACGCTCCTTGCACCCGCGCAGCCGCCGTTCGAGATCGCCGACGACGCGCGCACCGAGCTGCGGATCGAGATCGAAGAGCGCGACGCGGCGGCCGTGACGGTCGGCCAGGCCGTGCGGATCGGCGAGCTCGAGACGCACATCGAGCGGCTCGCGCCGCGGATCGAACGGCGCGAGCACCCGTTCGACGACGTGGCCTCGCGCGCGCGGGCCGACGTGCGCGCGGCGTGGGCGCCCGTGCCGGACGGCGCCGAGCTCGTCCTCGGGCAGCACGTGGAGGTGCGCATCCTGCGCGAGGAGGTGCACGCCGAGGTGGTGGCGCCGCGCGCGGTGATCGCGGTGGTCGATGGTCGCGCGGTGGTGCGGGTGCGCGATGGGCTCACGGTGACCGAGACGCCGGTGACGCTCGGGGCGACCGACGATGAGCGCGTCGCGATCGAAGGCGTCGCGGCCGGCGTCGAGGTCCTCGCCGAGCCTTGAGAGAAGACCGATGACGTTCCCCTACGACCGCGTGGTGGTGCCGCTGATGGTGCTCCTCGGCATCGGAGCCGGCACCGTGCTGCCGATCCTTCGCGCGCGCGCGAAGACCGGCGGCACCGGGCTCACGTTCCAGCAGCCGCGCCGCGACGCCTGGGAGCGCTTCGTCGGCACGGTGGTCGGCGTCCTCGGCGCGGGACACCTCGCGTGGGGTCCGCTCTACGCGTGGCTCGGTCCGGAGTCGCTGTTCGTCGTGCGACCGCCGGGGTGGATCTTCGCGAGCGGTGCGCTCCTCTACCTCGCAAGCCTCGTGTTGGTCGTCGAAGCGCAGCGCACGATGGGGCGGAGCTGGCGCATCGGGATCGACCGAGGCACGACCTCGCTCGTCACCGAGGGCGTCTACGGCGTGGTGCGCAACCCGATCTACGTCGGCGCGATCGGCTGCTCGTGGGCGATGGTGCTCATGTCGCCATCCGTGTTCACGGTGGGCGGCGCGCTCGGCTACCTCGTGTTCATCCAGCTCCAGGCGCGGCTCGAGGAGCGTCACCTCCTCGCGCTCCACGGCGAGGAGTACCGGCGGTTCCTCGACACCGTGGGGCGCTTCGTGCCGCTGCCGCGCCGGACCTTGAGCCAGGCCGAGCGCACGATCCTCGCGCGCTTCGCTGAAGCCGCGATCCCCGCCGGCGAGAGGATCCCGGGGGCCGGCGCGGACACGGTGACGCACGTCACGCGCGCGCTCGACGACGCGCCGTCGGAGTCCAGCTACCTCGTGCGCGGCGCGCTCCGCGGCGTCGAGGTGATGGCGCTGCTCACGCGCGGGACGCGGTTCTCCGAGCTGACGCGCGATGCGCGCGAGGCGCTCCTCGGCGACTGGCTCACCCACGCGCCCGGGCTCTCGCGCCACGCGCTCCGCGGGCTGCTCGCGCTCGTCAAGACGGCTCACTTCGATGCGCCGGAGGTGGCGCGGGCGATCGGCACCCGCGTGCACGCGCCGATCGCGGAGCGCGACGAGCGCTGGCGCGAGCAGATGCGCGACGGCGCCGAGCTCGCGGACGACGAGACGATCGAGTGCGACGTGGTGGTGATCGGCACCGGCGCGGGCGGCGCTCCGGTGGCGCATCAGCTGGCTCAGCGCGGTCACGCCGTCGTGATGCTCGAGGAGGGCCGCTGGTTCGGGCGGCACGAGATGGTCGGCCGCGCGAGCGACGCGCGCAAGGCGATGTTCCGCGACGGCGGACAGACGCTGGCGATGGGCAACGTGCTCATGCCGATCTGGACGGGCGTCACGGTGGGCGGCTCGACGACCATCAACTCCGGCACGTGCTACCGCACGCCGGCGCGCGTGCTCCGGCGCTGGCGCGAGCGGCTCGGCCTCCAGGAGCTGACCGACGAGGTGATGCGGCGCCACTTCGAGGACGTCGAGCGCGTCCTCGGGGTCGAGCCCACGCCCGAGCCGATGTTGAGCGGCGGCGCGCGGGCGATGCGACCGGGCCTCGAGCGGCTCGGATGGAGCTCGCACGCCATCTTGCGGAACGCGCCCGGCTGCGACGGCCAAGGTCGCTGCATGTTCGGCTGCCCGACGGGGGCCAAGCGCAGCACCAACGAGAGCTACGTGCCCGAGGCGCTCGAGCGCGGGGCCCAGCTCGTCTCGCGGGCGCGCGCGCAGAAGGTGATCATCGAGGGCGGCCGCGCCGTTGGGGTGATCGCGAAGGCGGCCGGCGGCGCCACGCTCACGGTGCGCGCGAAGCTCACGGTGCTCGCGGGCGGCGCGCTGATGACGCCGATGCTCCTCCTCGAGCAGGGGATCGCGAACCGCTCCGGCATGGTCGGCCGGAACCTCTCGGTGCACCCGGCGGTGCCGATCCTCGCCCGCTTCGATCGCCCCATCGACATGCAGCGCGGCGTGCCGCAGGGCTGGGCGATCGAGGAGCTCGCCGACGACGGCGTGATGATCGAGGAGTCGGGGAACCCGCCGGAGGTCGTCGCGGTGGCCCTGCCGTTCGCGGGGTCACGCTTCACCGCGATCATGGATCAGCACGAGACATTGTCGACGTTCGGCGCGATGGTCGAGGATGCGTCACGCGGGCGCGTGCGCCGTGGGCGGGGCGGCAAGCTCGCCATCGACTACGACCTCGGCGACGCGGACGTCCACAAGCTCCACCGCGGGATCTGCGCCGCCACCGAGGCCTACCTCGCGAGCGGCGCCATCGCGGTCTACCCCGCGCTGCGCGGCTTCGACGAGGTGACCGACGCGGCGGGGCTCGCGCGGCTGCGCGCAAAGGAGATCGACGCCGGTGACCTCGCGCTCTCTGCCGTCCATCCGCTCGGGACCGCGCGCATGGGGATGGATCCGCAGACCAGCGTCGTCGGACCGGACCACGAGGCGCACGACGTCCCGGGCCTCTTCGTCGTCGATGGCGCCTCGGTACCGACCGCGCTCGGGGTGAACCCGCAGATCACGATCATGGCGATGGCGCATCGCGCGGCGGAGAAGCTGCATGAGCGGCTCTGAGGGCGCGAGCACGATCCCCGGACCTCCGCCGTACGACTCGGTGCTCCGCGCCTACGAGCTGATGAAGGCGGTGCGCGGCGGCCTCCTCGAGCTCGTCGTGGCGGGCTTCCGCGAGCATGGCGACGTGTTCGCGCTCCGCGTCCTCGGTCGCACTCAGGTGCTCGTGATCGCGCCCGCGCAGATCCGCGAGGTGCTGGTCGAGAAGGCGGCGTGCTTCGAGAAGGGCAAGGACTACACGGATCGCCGCAAGGGCCTCGCGAAGTTCGGCGGCGACGGGCTCATCACGAGCAACGGCGAGCACTGGAAGCGCCAGCGCAAGCTCGTCGCGCCGGCGCTCCATCACAAGCGGATCGCGAGCTACGCGAGCGCGATGATCGGCGCGGCGGAGGAGCGGCTCGCCGCGTGGGATGGTAAGGAAGATTCCCTCGTCGAGGTCGACCACGCGATGATGGAGACCGCGCTCGCGATCGTCGCGCGCACGATGTTCACCGCCGACGTGAGCGAGGACGCGGACCGGATCGGCGCGGCGACGCACACGCTCCACGGGATGTTCGAGGCGAACAACTCCGCGTGGACGCTCCTCCCCGCGTGGTTCCCGACGCTGCAGCGCATGCGCGAAGACGCGGCGGTGAAGACGCTCGACGAGATCGTCTACCGCTTCATCCGCGCGCGACGCCCGAAGGAGGACGGCCCGGTCGAGGATCGTGGCGATCTCACGTCGATGCTGCTCATGGCAGAGGACGAGGACGGGACGCGGATGAGCGACGTCCAGGCGCGCGACGAGATCGTCACCATGTTCATCGCCGGCCATGAGACGGCGGCGAACACGCTCAGTTGGGGCTTCACGCTCCTCGCTCGGCAACCCGCGGTGCGCGAGTGGCTCGAGGAGGAGCTCGACGAGGTCCTCGGCGGTCGGCGGCCGACACCCGAGGACTACGCGAGGCTCGTCCGCACGCAGGCGTTCATCAAGGAGACGCTCCGGCTCTATCCGCCCGCGTTCACGTTCATGCGCTCGTGCATCGCGGACACGACCGTCGGAGGCTATCCGATCGCAAAGGGGATGGACGTCTCCTTGGTGCCCTACGCGACGCATCGCGACGCGCGCTTCTTCGAGGATCCCGAGCGGGTGGACCCGGAGCGCTTCCTCGGCGAGCGGGCGGAGCGGATCGATCGCTACGCGTGGATCCCGTTCGGCGGGGGCCCGCGCGTCTGCGTGGGCAACGCGTTCGCGATGATGGAGACCACGCTCGTCATGGCCGCGATCGCGTCGCGCTACCGCCTCGCGCTCCCGGACGGCGCGGACGTGGTGCCGGTCCCCGGCGTCACGCTCCGTCCGAGCGGACCGCTGCGGATGCGGCTGATCCGTCGGTAGGCTCGCGCACCGGCAGCACGCGCCGGACGAGCGTGAGGATCGCGAGCCAGACCGCGAAGCTGAGGAGGGCGACGACCTCGAGGCTCACGAGGTAGACGGGCCACGGCCCGAGCGCGTCGATCAGCGTCGGAGAAGGAGGCGGGTAGCGGAGGTACATGAAGTTCTGATCGAGGAGGAGATCGACGCCCGCGACGATCAGCTCCCACACCTGGAGCGCGATCGCGGCCCGCACGAGCGACCAGCGCGTCATGTCGCGATCGAGCGCGAGGACGGCGTAGGTCGCCGACAGGATCAAGAGGCCGTGGGTCGTGAAGTACCGGACGTACTCGAGGCTAGGCCACCCCTCGAGCGGGGTCGGCGTGATGAGCGAGTGGAGCGTGCCCGCGAACGTCCAGAAGAACAGCACCTCGTAGGCGACGCGGTTCTGGGTGAGGAACGCGAACGCACCGATGAAGAAGAGCGCGCTGCAGATCTCGCCGGGGATCATGAGCATCGCGGGGACGCCCATGTGGAAGGTGCGCAAGCAGCCTTCCGCAATGTAGTAGGCGAGGAGCAGGACGCCGAGCGCGCGTCCGCCGGTCTTCGCGCGCTCCACGCCGACGCGGCGGCCCGCGCCGACCACGAGGGCGATCACGCCGAGCACGATCGCGACGGTGACGGCGTGGAGCGGGCCGAACGGGTGGAACGGCGCGGGGGGCATCGATGGGCGAGAGGATAGTGGAACGGGGAGGGCTGGAGCGGGCGGGGGGACGGTGACGGTGATGGTCGACGCGTGAAGGAAACGGAATCGGATTCGGACTCGGACTCGGACTCGGACTCGGACTCGGACTCGGACTCGGACTCGGACTCGGACTCGGACTCGGACTCGGAATCGGAATCGGAAACGGAAACGGAAACGGAAACGGAAACGGACTCGGAAACGGAATCGGAAACGGAATCGGAAACGGAATCGGAAACGGAATCGGAAACGGAATCGGAAACGGAATCGGAATCGGCAACGGAGTCGGCTCCGTGTAACTGGTCGCGCCCGTCCGCGCGCGGACTCGTGGCTGCTAGACTCCGCAGCATGCATCGCATGTTTGGACTGAGTCTGGCCGCGGCTCTCTGCGCGACGGCGTGCGACGACGGAGGGATGGACGGCGACGCTGGACCGGCTGGCCGGGACGGCGGCGGTGGACGCGACGCGGGCTCGGACGACGCAGGTCCTCCGCCCAACCAAGACCCGACAGCGGCGTTCGGCGCAACCCACGACGCGGCGCTGCACGTCGCGGTCGACGGCTCGGCGAGCAGCGATCCCGACGGCACGATCGTCAGCCACGTGTGGGACTTCGGCGACGGGATGAGCGGGGAGGGCGCCACCGCCGATCACACCTACGCCGCGGCAGGCTGCTACACGATCACGCTGACCGTCACCGACGACGGCGGCGCGACGGCGAGCGCGCAGCATACGTTGCGGGTGATCGACGCCGCGGGCGGCACCGCGAGCGACTTCGCGCTGACCGGGATGCCGCGTGACCTCGCGGTGGTGCCGCGCGATACGACGACGAACCTCGGGACCATCACGCTCGGCGGTGACCCCGACGCGGTGAGCCAGTCGGAGCTCGTCGTGCGGGTCTTCCAGGACACCACGATGGAGCAGGAGATCCGCACGTCGCTCTGTGGCGACGTCACGACGACGGTGGAGATCGCGGCCGAGCTCGTCGACCGTCGCATCGAGGCGTCGCTCGCCTCGTTCGAGGGCGAGCTCGCGCTCGCGACCGCGAGCGACGTGGTCGCGGGCGACATCCTCGTCGTGAACGGGCAGTCGAACGCGGTCGCCGCGATGCACAACGGCAGCGCCGACGAGAACCTCGGGCACTTCATCCGCACGTTCGCCGTGCGCAGCGAGAACGTCGCCGCGCACACGGCCGACGACGCGTGGCACGAGGCGGAGTCCGCGGGATCGAACCTCGGCATCGGCCAGTGGGAGATCCGCATGGTGGCGCTCCTGCAAGCGCAGTACGCCGTCCCGTTCGGCGTGATCAACGGTGCGCGCGGCGGACAGCCCATCGACTACTTCGCTCGCAACGACGCGGACCACACCGACCTGACCACGAACTACGGTCGCCTCCTCGACCGCGTCCGGCGCGCGGGGCTCGATAGCCAGATCCGCGCGATCCTCTGGTACCAGGGTGAGTCCGACGGCGGTAACGCGATGGCCCACCACGACGGGTTCGTGCAGCTCTACCAGCACTGGCAAGAGGACTTCCCCGATGTGGAGCGCTTCTACGTGACGCAGGTCCGGCTCGGGTGCGGTGGGCAGATCCAGACGCGCGAGGTGCAACGCCAGCTCGCGACGGAGCTGCCCCGCACGACGGTGATGAGCACGACCGGCATCGACGCGCACGATGGCTGCCACTACGCGTACGTCGACGGCTATCGCGTGCTCGGCGATCGCTACGCCGCGCTCCTGGCGCGAGACCTCTACGGCGCGCCGCCGGGCGCCGACGTCGAAGCGATCGACGTCATGAGCGCCAGCGTGGTGGGCAACCAGGTCGTCATCGAGACGCGGTCGGACGCGAGCGCGATCACCGTCGACCCGGGAGTGGAAGCCTTCTTCCGGCTCACCGGGGGCACGCGGACGATCACGGCGGTGAGCGCGTCGGGGTCGCAGGTCCTGGTCGACGTGACCGCCGGGACGGACCCGACGCAGGTGTCCTTCGAGGGCCACTCCGGCGCGGGCCCGTGGGTCACCAACGCGAACGGGGTGGGGCTGTTGGCGTTCCGCATCCCGGTCGGCCCGTGATCCGCAAGCTCGCGTGCGGAGTGTGGTGTCTCGGCGCGTGGCTCCTCGCGTCGCCCGCCGGTTCGCGGTCGCGATTCGCGTGGGCGCCCGCGCCGATCAAGCGACCTTGTCGAGGAGCGCCTCGCGCAGCTTTCCGCGCGCTCGCACTTCGAGCTGGCGCACCCGCTCGCGCGACAGTTGGAGCTCGGAGCCCAGCGACGCGAGCGTCTCGTTCTCGTCGGCGAGCCGACGTCGGAGGATCATGCGCTCGCGGGGATCGAGACCGTCGATCGCGTCGTGCACCGCGCGACGGCTGACCGAAGCGAGCTCTTCGTCGGCCACCGCCTCCTCGGGGGACGGCCGCGTGCAAGAAGGAACGAACGTCGTCCCGCGCTCCAGGCTGGCGTCGACGGGGACGTCGCGCCCACGCAGCGCGGCTTCCACGGACTGGACCTCTTCGACACTGGCGCCGAGCTCCTCTGCGAGCTCGAGCGTCGAGGGCTCACGGCCGAGCCGGCTGACGAGGCGACGCTCCGCGGGGCGAATCCTCGCGATGAGCCGTCGCGCGGTGCGCGTCGAGGGCATGGCCACGATTCGTCGACACGACAGCGTCTGCTTACGCAGGAGCGCGTGCACCCACCACGCGGCGTAGGTGGAGAAGCGCGCGCCGCGCTGCGGATCGAAGCGCCGAGCCGCCACCACGAGCGCGAGGCTGCCCTCCGCGACGAGGTCGTCGAACGACACGCCATGCTTGACGAAGCCGCGCGCCACCGAGAGCACGAGACGAAGGTGAGACGCGACGACGGTCTCCAGCGCGCTCGGGTCGTCGTCCTCTTGAATGCGACGGAACAGCTCCCGCTCGTAATCGGCCGTCAGCATCGGGGTTTCGGTGGCCGTGCGTCGGAGCAGGGGGTTGCTCAGGGACGTGTGGGGCATTCGCTCCTCCTCAGGGAGGCCCTCGAGCAATCCGCGTGCCCGCCGTTTGGGCAGGCCTGAGGCTCATCGGTCGCTTCAGGGCGCCATCGTTGCGTTCGCGGCGAACGGATTGCGCCATCGGCCTCGGGGCTCGCCAAGCCGCGCGCCGCGTCTAGATGACCTCCATGCGGATGGATCTGCGCGTCGGGGTGGCGGGGTGCATGGCGTGGCTGGTCCTCGCCTGCGGGGCACCGGCGCTCCCGCCGGCCGCTCGCGCCGTCCGCTCGGCCACCCATCGGGAACCGGGACACGAGCCCGAGTGCCTCGCGTACCGGCACGTGGTCGTCGTGCGGGATCCAGACTTCGACGGCGACGCGCGACGCGACGAGGGAACCCTCTACCTCGAGCGAGGACCGACCGGACGCCTCCGCGTCCTCGCGTCCGACACGCACCCTGGCGAGCATCGCCCGTTCTCGGTGAGCGACGAAGACGCGGTGGAGCTGTACTTCCCGAGACCGGCAGACGTGTTGCCGGCGCGCCGCCGCCTCTCGCTCCCGCGCCTGGTCGCGAGCGACGGCTACACCGAGGTCGAGATCGAGCAGACGATGGAGCTCGAGAGCCGCCACGGTGAGGAGGCGGACATCCGGATCCAGCGCGCCGTTCGCGTGGAGGGACAGCTCATCGAACAGCGAGGCGAAGGTCGCTACGACTTCGGAGCCGGTCGTTGGAGCTCACTGCGCTATGCGTTCTACGCAGGCGAGGAGGGCGCCGAGCTGGATCGCGTCGGCTCCATCGAGCTGACCCTGGACGCGCGTCGCAGCGTCGCGCGCGGCGTGGAGCTCCAGCGGCTGAGTGAGGCGGGAGCGAGCGGGACGCGGGACTACTCCGAGTACGCGTCGGCTCACCCACGCGAGGAGGAGCTCGCACGCATCGAACGCTCGTTCGACGCCGGGGTGCCGCCGGATCCTGCGCTCTTGTGGTTCCACGTCCACGCGAGCGCGGTGCCGATGTGGCGGATGCTCATGGGGCGTCCGCCGGGCGAGAGCTTCGATCAGCTCGTGTGGGCGCTCGCGATCGATCCCGCGCTCCGCGGTGAGCGGCTCCCGGAAGCGGTGGTTGCGTATCTGCATGATGAGTTGTCGACCCGGCGCGATCTCCGGCTCTTGGTGACGCACCTGGGCGATGCGCGCTTCCGCGCCGACCTCGAGCGGTGGGCCCGCGCGGGCGACGATGACGAGCTGCAGCGCGCGGCCGAGGTGGCGCTCCACGCGCTCGATGAGGGTGGGGTCAGCGCAGCCCGCGTGGCAGCGAGCCTCGATGTGCCCGAGCTGTTCGCGCAGGTGCTGAGCCGCTATCTCTCCTCGACGGACGATCCGCGCGACGTCGTCCCGGTGTTGATCGACGCGCTCGCTCGCGAGGCGCCGGGCTCCTGGGAGCAGGACGCGGTGCTCGCGATCCTCACGCGCGTCGCGCTCGTCGATATCGGCTCCGACCTCGCCGCGTGGCGGCGATTCGTGGACGAGAACGCGGCGCGACCCTACTCGGCGTGGATGGTCGACGGGGCGCGTCGGCCGCGCAGCTGGATCCGGTTGCACGCGATCGGCGCCATCGGATCGCGCGCGCCCTTCGACGAGGGGCGGCGCGCGATGGTGGCTGCGTTGGAGGACGAGCATCCGCTCGTCGCCCTCCTCGCGGCGGAGGGCCTCGCGCGCTGGGGTGACGCGAGCGGCGTCCCGCTCTTGCTGGACGCGCTGGAAGCGGGCGACCCGGTGGAGCGGCAGGCTGCGTTTCTCGCGCTCGCGCCGCTGGCGGCGTCGACGCTCGGGTACGATCCGGACGGGCACGCCCTCGAGCGGGCGCGGGCGTGCGGGCGGTGGCGCGCGTGGGCGACCTCGAGGCGCGCCGCTACGAGGTTTGACTCCGACTCCGTGGTGCCTACCTCGGGGCGGCCATGACGGACACGATCATCTGCCCTACGGATTACTCCGAGGCCTCGGAGCGCGCGTTGGAGCTCGCGGTGCGGCACCTCGCCGACGGCGACGCCGAGGTCCATCTTCTCCACGTCGACGATCTCCCGACCTACGGGTTGGCGACGGGGAGCGCGCTCGACGATCCGTTGCGTGCGCACTGGCGCGACAGCGAAGGTCGGCTCCTCGAGACGTACGGTCGCGAGGCGCGCGTCCACGTGGCCACGCGTCACGGGCGCCCCGCGAAGGAGATCATCGCGTACGCCGAAGACGTCGGCGCGAGCCTGATCGTGATGGCGACGCGCGGACGGCCCGCGCTCTCTCGCGCGTTCCTCGGGTCGGTGGCCGACAAGGTCGTGCGGACATCGAGCGTGCCGGTGATCACCGTCGACCCCGACGCGAGCGTGGGCGCGGTGCGGCGGATCCTCTGCGCGGTGGACTTCTCGTCCTGCTCCGAGGTCGCCTTACGCGAAGCGACGCGGCTCGCCGCGCGCCGTGGGGCTCGCGTCCATCTGATCCACGTGTGCGAGCTGGTGGGTAGCTACACGTTCCCCGACGGCACGACCTACTACGATGCGCAGCTCGACGCCGCGCTCCGCGCCGACGCTCGCCGTGACATGGACGCGCTTCGCGCGCGCTTCGACGCCGAGGTCGTCGTGAGTGGAGAGATCGAGTCGGGGATCGTCCACGAGGGCATCGCGGCGTACGCCAGCGAGACCGGCGTCGACCTCATCGTGGTCGGCACCCACGGTCGTACCGGGATGAACCGCGTCGTTCTGGGCAGCGTCGCCGAGCGGGTCATCCGCACGGCTCGCGTTCCCGTCATGGTCGTCCCGATCGCGGACGACGCGATCGCGGGCTCGTGAGCCCGCGTCGGCGCGCGCGCCCGCGAGCTCCCCGCGAGGTCGATGTCAACGGAGCTCGCGTCGGAGTCGGTCCAGCCGGCGCAGCACCTCACGTCGTACGCCGCCGCTCGCTCTCTCGTCGGCGAGACCGTAGAGCGTCGTGTCTTCGCGGGCCGCGTGGGCGCGGAGGAGATTCACGAGCTCGGTGATGCGCTCGAGCCGAGCGCTGTGGAGCTCGATGGCGACGCCGAGCTCGTCGAGGCGCTCGCGCAGCATGGCGTGATCGTCCATCAAGGACGCGCGCAGCGCTTCGTCGGTGACCAGCGGAAAGAGCGACTCCTCCTCCGTCTGAAAGTGGGTGCGGAGACCCGTCTCGAACTCGTTCCACACGGCGATGAGCTCGTTCGGCAGAGCCCCCTCGCCCGCGTCGAGGAGGGCACGGAGCGAGCGCTCGAGCCGCGCGTGATCCTCCATCAGCACGCCGCGCAAGCTCCCGCCGACTTCTCCTGTGTGCGACGTCGTGTCCTCGCTCATCTCGCTCGCTCCCGTGCGCCGACGCGGTCCTCCACGTGGAGGCGGACGCGACGCCCCGCACATCTACACACGGAGGGCGGCCCGCCAAGTGGGGGACGCAACGGCGGGACGACCTGAGCACCGGGTCCGTGGCGGCGTGGCGGTCCGATTGACGCCCGCGTCCCGGGGGGTATCTCGAGCGCGTGAGCGCGCTCGGCGGGGCATGGAACGAGTCGGCGCACGAGATCGCGGAGCGCCTCGGTACCGACCTCGGGAACGGGCTCGAGGCGCTCGACGCCTCGCGCCGGCTCATCGAGCACGGGCCGAACATCCTCCCTCGACCTTCTCCTCCTCGCGCGTGGCTGCGCTTCCTCGCGCAGTTCGCCGATCCCTTGGTCGGCGCGCTGCTCGGCGCCGCCATCGTCGCCGCGGTCGTCGCGATCGGCGGCGAGGGCGCCTCGTGGGTCGACGTCGTCGTCATCGTCCTCATCGTCGTCGTGAACGCGGTCCTCGGGTTCGTGCAGGAACGTCGAGCGGAGCGCGCGGTCGACGCGCTAGACGACATGGTCTCGCCGCGCGCCAAGGTCTTGCGGGACGGCGCGGTGCGAGAGATCGACGCGGCGGGAGTCGTCCCTGGCGACGTCCTCGTGCTGCATGCGGGAGATCGGGTCGCGGCCGACGCGAGGCTAACGTCCGCGGCGCACCTCGCGGTCGACGAGTCCGCCCTCACGGGGGAGTCGAGCCCCGTCGCCAAGCGCTCGGACGCGATCCTCGATGCGGACACGGTGCTCGCCGATCGTGAGAACATGGTGTTGTCAGCCACCACGATCGCTCGAGGGGAAGGGCGCGCGATCGTGGTCGCCACCGGCGCGCGCACCGAGATCGGCCGCATCGGGACCCTCCTCCGTGACATCGCGAGAGAGCCGACGCCGCTGGAGCGGCGCCTCGCTCGCTTGGGCAAGCAGATCCTGCTCGCCTGCCTCGTGATCAGCGCGCTGGTGTTCGTCGTCGGTCTCGCGCGTCAGCCCGCGTCGTGGGTGGCCCTGCTGCTCGTGTCCATCAGCCTCGCCGTCGCGGCGATCCCCGAGGGCCTGCCCGCGATCACCACCGTGACGCTCGCCCTCGGCACCCACCGCATGGCGCGCCGCGGCGCGATCGTCCGCAAGCTCACGGCCGTGGAGACCCTCGGCTCGGCGACCGTCATCTGCAGCGACAAGACGGGGACGTTGACCGAGAACGCGATGACCGTACGTGCGATCGAAACGTCGCAAGACATGCTGACCGTGACGGGGCAGGGCTACGCGGCGGAGGGGCACCTCGAGCGCGACGGCAAGCGCATCCGCTCCGCTTCCGTCGTCGCTTCCCGCCTGGTCGTGGCCGGGCTCGTCGCGAATGACGCGCACCTCGACGCGCGGGGGGCCACGATCGACGTCGTCGGAGATCCTACGGAGGCGAGCCTCCTGGTTCTCGGAGCCAAGCTGGGGCTCTCCCGCGCCGACGCGATCGGGGGCCGGCGCGTCGTGAGGAAGATCCCGTTCGATAGCGCGCGCCGTCGGATGAGCGTGATCGTCGAAGACGAGGCGGGCGCGCGCACGACGTACGTGAAGGGTTCGCCCGACGAGATCCTGAGCCGCTGCGCACGGGCGCTCCACGAGGACGGCACCCTGGCCCCGTTGGACGAAGGGGCGCGAGCGCGGGTCGCCGCGAAGGTCGACGCCCACGCGCGCGCGGCCATGCGCGTCCTCGCGCTCGCCGAGCGCAGCCAGAGCGCGGCGGAGCTCGCGAGCTGCGGAACAGATGACGATCCCGAGGCCGATCTCGTCTGGCTCGGTCTCGTCGCGATCCACGATCCGCCGCGGGTGGGGGTGCGCGAAGCCATCGACGATTGTCGGTCGGCGGGCGTCGAGGTCGTGATGATCACGGGCGACCATCGGGAGACCGGCGTCGCCATCGCGCGCGAGCTCGGGATCTACCGCGACGGCGACCGCGCGCTCGAGGGGGCCGAGCTCACCCGCCTCGACGATGGCGAGCTCGACGCGGTCGTCGACGCGGTGCGCGTCTACGCGCGCGTGAGCGCGGAGCAGAAGCTGCGGATCGTGCGCGCGCTCAAGCGGCGCGGCCATGTCGTCGCCATGACCGGTGACGGCGTCAACGACGCACCGGCGCTGATCGAAGCGGCGATCGGCGTGGCGATGGGCAAGGTCGGCACCGATGTCGCGCGCCAGAGCGCGGAGATGGTGCTCTCTGACGACAACTTTACGAGCATCGTGGAGGCGATCCGTGAGGGCCGCGCGATCTTCGGCAACATCCAGAAGTTCATCTTCTTCTTGGGGAGCTCCAACGCGGGGCTCGTCGCCGTGGTGACCGCGCTCTCCTTCTTCGACGCGCTGCCGCAGCTCACGCCACTGCAGCTCCTCTGGATCAACTTGGTGACCAACGGCCTCCCGGCCCTCGCGCTCGGCGTCGATCCGCCCGAACGATCGCAGATGCGAGTGCCGCCGCGCCCGAGCGACGCCGGGGTGATCGGCACGCGAGACATCCTCGGAGTCTTGGTGGTGGGCGTGGTGATGGGCGCCGCCGCGCTGGTTCCTTATGGCCTGGCCCTCTCGGGCGCGGAGTGGTTCGGCTCGACCGATCGCGCCGGCCGCCTGGAGGAGGCCCGAGCGATGGCGTTCGCGCTGCTCGCCCTCTCACCGCTCTTCCACGCGCACAATTGCCGGAGCCCGATCGAGTCGATCGCATCCCTCGGGCTCTTCTCGAATCGGCCACTGTGGCTCGCCATCCTCGTGTCCGGCGCGCTGCAGCTCGCGGTGCTCCTGCTCCCACCCCTCTACTCCGCCTTCCGCGTGACCGACCTCGACGCGGTGCAGTGGGGGATCACGCTCGCGCTCGCGGCGCTCCCGATCCCCGTGGTCGAGGCGCTGAAGCTCGTGGCGCGCGCCGTCGCGCGGCGCGGTGGGCGCCGGCAGCTTCGCTAGTCCCCTGCATCGTGATTCATGACGTGAATCACGGATGCGGGGACTCGCTGATCTTCTTCGGAGGGTCTGTCCCAGACCCTCCCGCCGCGCGAGTAAATCGCGCGGGGCCCCCCACCCAATCAAACCTCCGAATCAGAAGTTGTTTTACAAACGACATCTGATCCAGGGGATTAGACGTGACGAGGGTGGCTCAACGACCACGCGCGCAGCTCGATCCACTTCATGATCTCCTCCGGTCCGATCCAGCCGATTAGCATCCCGCCGTCGACGACGGGGAGGAGCTCCTCGCGCGTTTGGTTCAGCGCGTCGAGCGCGCGCTCCGCGGTGGCGTCCGCGGGGAGGCGCGTCAGCGCCGCGGCGGGTCGCATGATCTCGGCGACCGCGGTGCTCGGCCAGTCCCCGGGGGGGACCGCGAACACCTCTCGCGCGCCAACCACGCCCAGGAGCTCGCCGGCCCGCGCCACCGGGAACACGGGTTGCGACGTGGAGAGGAGGCGTGCTTCGACCAGCTCGGACACCGTGAGCTCCGGCGGGATCTCGTCGAAGCGGCGCCGTAGGAGCGCGGTGATCGGGACGTCGGCGAGAGCATCGCGCAGCTGCCGGTCCCGGAGGCTGACGGTGGCGGATCGGAACACGAACCACCCGATCAGCGCGAGCCAGATGCCGCTCGCGACGTCGCCGCCCAGCGCCAGCCAGACGCCGTACGTGAAGAGGATCATCGCCAGCACACGACCGACGTTCGCCGCCACCCTCGTGGCGCGCCCGAGATCGCCGGTGAGCCACCACACCGCGGCGCGCAGGACGCGTCCACCGTCCATCGGGAAGCCGGGCACGAGATTGAAGAAACCGAGTGTCAAGTTGACGGGGCCGAGCCACAGAAGGAGCGTGGGTAGGGGCCCCAACGAGCTGAGCGCTCGCTCCGCTGCCGCGACGTCGCCGAGCTGCGACACGCTCGGCCCGATCGCGAGGAGGCCGAGCCCCGTGCCGATCACTCCGAGCGCGATGCTGGTGAGGGGACCCGCGATCGCGATGGTGAGCTCAGCCCGCGGGCTCGGCGGCTCGGCGTCCAGCTGCGCCACGCCCCCGAACATGAAGAGGGTGATCCGTCGCACCGTCACCTGGTACTTCCGCGCGACCAGCGCGTGCGCGAGCTCGTGGGTGAGGATGGACGCGAAGAAGAGGACGGTCGCGCCCATCGAGGTGGCCCACGTGAGCGGCGCGCTCCACTCCGGATGACGCGCGGGGAGCACGGCGGTCCCGAGGTCCACGCTGATGAGCGCGAACACGATGAGCAGGCTCCAGTCCGCGACGATCTCGATCCCGAAGAGGTGTCCGAGCCCGAGGCCGCCGCTCCGGAGCGCGCGGGTTCCCGCTCGGCCGACGTCGACGCCGACGGCGGCGCTCGTTCCCGCGTCGCTCAAGGCGCGAGCTCCGCGATCCCCGCGAGGTCGGGCGCGCGCGTCCACCGATCCTCGGCGCTGTCGTATTCGCCCCCTCGCGCGAGCGCACACTCGAGGCATAGCCAGCGGCCGTCGGGGAGCCCGAACCCCGCGAGGGCCTCCAATCGATCGACTCCGCACTCCTCACAAGGGGCGGCGTCGTCCTCCGCGTCGATGTCCGGTCGAATCGTCATCACGCTCACCTATTCGCGCCCACCCCGTCGGCAAGACCGCGCGGCTCACCGCGTCGGGAGCTCCGCGAGGTAGCCGGCGATGTCCTGAGCCGATCGGTCCGTGAGCTCTCGATGCACCTCTCCGACCAGGGCGCGCGCGCTCACGCGATCGAGGTGCTGCCGCAGCTCGCCGAGGAAGCGCGGCTCCGCGACCAGGACCAAGCGGTCGTGATCGCCTCGTTCGCGCGACGCGCGCACCGCGTCCGCGATCTCTCGGGCGAACGTCGCGGCCTCGTGCTCCTGCGGCGACTCGTGCTGACCCATCGCGTGTCGGACCTCGCCCACCCGCTCGTGGACACGACCGGGTCGGTCGCTCTTGAGATCGGACTCGCGGAGCCGCGCGGTCGGGTGCACGAGGTCGGCGACCTCGGTCAACGCCCCGCGAGGTTCATGCTGGAGAAAGAGGCGCGCCCGGGCGCGCTGGGCGACGACGACGAGGGTGCTCATACGGGTGAGCTACGCACGGTCCTCATGATGACAAGCCGCCCGGTTGGGCGTTCGAGCTGCCGTCGGCCAAGCCCGTCGGCGACGGTCCGGTCGTAGCGCACGTCCGCGCGGTGAGGGGAGGGGACATGGGTCGAACGAAGGGGCTCTGGATCGCGTCGTCGCTCTGGGGGATCTGCGCGCTCGCGCAAGGTCAAGCTGATGGTCCGCGCGTGCTCGACGCGGAGGTCCGAGCCGTGCTCTCGGCGATGGACGCGCAGTCGATCTATCCGAACGAGATCGATCTGAGCGGGCTGAACGAGGCGCAGCGCGCTCAGCTCGCGAACGAGATCCTCACGCGGGTGACGCGTCCGCGAGGACGGCAGGCGGGCGCGGGGGCGAGCATCGCGTACATGACGGCGGCGGCCGAGCTGCCGGGCGGGGCGGAGATCGCGGCGCGGTTCCTGTCTCGCCGGTGGACGCGGGTGCCGCGCGAGATGCCGGCCGCGATCTCGCTCGCGCTCGACGCGATCGGCGCGCACGAGCGCGATGGTGGGACGAGCCCCGCGACGTGCGCGCTCCTGACGGATCTTCTGACGCACCCTCCATCCGTGTTGGTCCGCGGCGGGACGGCGGCGCTCCGTCTCGAGCAAGTCGCCTTGGTAGCGTCGGCGTGCCCCTCGCCGCCGCTCGCCGACATCACGCGGGTCTGTCACGGGACGGCGGGCACCGAGTGCGACACCGCGCGCGTTCGGGCCGGCGATCCTGCGCGCACCGACGAGCTCGTGGAGGGCGCGCTCCGCATGCGGACCCCGGGCGAGTCCGACCAGATCGCGATGAACCGCTTCCGGATGACGGCGAGCGCGTTCCGCCGCGCCGGCTCGCGCGCGCCGATCGCACGGCTCCTCCCGATGCTCGACAGCCCGCGGGTGCTGCGCGTGCTCGTCGGAGCGTCGGACGGACCGAGCGGAGGGACCGAGACGTACGCGAACGTCGGCGTGGCGGATCTCTTCGTCGGGCTCGCCGTCGCGGCGTGGCAACTTCCCGTGAGCTTTCCGCCGACGCCTCGCGACGCGGTCGCGGAGCGCGTGTACACCGCGGCGGAGCGCGCCGAGGTGCGGCGGCTCGTGATGGCGCGCCGCGCCCACTGACCGACGGACGGGGCCTCAGGCGGGGCGACCGAGCACGTCCTCGTAGCGCGTCGCGGCGCGGAGCTCGTCGACCCACGGCAGCGCCTCGAACGTGTCGGGGAAGAGCGCCCACATGAGGTGCACCCCCGAGTGCCGGAACCCGCCGGCCACCGCCTCGTCGCTCGGCGCCGCCGCGAACGCGCGGAGGCGGCCCTCGAGCGCGAAGCCGCACTTCTCGATCACGCGTCGGCTCGCCGCGTTCGCCTCGTCGTGCATCACCTGCACGCGATCGCAGCCCAGGCGATCGAACGCGTACAGGGTCGCGACGCGCGCGCCGAGGGTGGCGAAGCCCCGTCCCGCGACCGCGCTCGGCGTCCAATAGCCGACCTCGAGCGCGCGCGGGTTCAGCGGGACGCGCGGGTGAAGGCCGATCATCGCGAGGAGCGCTCCTCCGTCGAACAATCCCATCACCATGTCTTGCGCTGCAAAGTACTTTGCCTCGAAGCTCCGGTTCACCGCGAGCTGCGATTCGACGGTGACCGGGTAGTGCGCCCACGGCATCCAGGGCTTCAGCTCGGGCAGGCTCGAGCGGATCGCGTCGACCAAGATCTCGGTGTCTGCGATCCCGATCGGTCGGAGGACCAGGTCAGCGCCGCGGTGCGAGACGTGGATGGCGCGCGACGGGTGCTCGCGGGAGATGCGGATCGGGACGCTCGACATGAGGCGCAGTCTGACCGATCCGTTTCCGCATCGCTCGACGCGGAGGCCCTCGCGACGCGCCGCCGTGGATCCTCACGCGCGCCAGTCGCAGGCGAGCTCGAGGGCGTCACCTCGCGGGCGGATCAGCACGCGCGGGTCGTCCACCTTCGCGACGCGGAGCGCGCCTTCGTAGACGCCGACGTGGTGGCAATCCTGGAAGAAGTGGATGTCGTGCAGCGCGACGACGACGCGACCCGGCCTCGCGGACACGACCTCGATGTGGCCGGGCTGCGCGAGGAGCGGGTAGGTGCGCGCCATCTGACGGATCACCTCGACGGCGTCGTCGGCCGCGCCGACCGTCACGCGCCCGAGCGTCGAGCCGAGCATCGTCCCGGCCGCGCCGCGTCCGAGTCGACGGAGGCCTTGGCGCAACGTCTCGTTCGGGTAGAGGCCACGAGCGAGCTCGATGAGCAGCGCGCAGTGCTCGCGGAGCGGGTACGAACGAAAGCCGAGGTAGGCGTCGCGCGCGCTCGGCAGCGTCACCCCGGCCTGTTTCGCGGCGCTCACCATCGCCTCGAGGAACATCCCCTTCATCATCGCGCCGTCGGGGATCCCGGCGAGGACCGCGTCGGTGTCGAGCGGTTGGCTGAAGTCGGGCGCGACGAAGCCATCGGGGGCCATCGCCCCCGAGCTTACCGCGCCCCGTCAGAGGTGATGAACCGTCAGGCGAGGAAACCGGGCAACGTTCCCGTGAGGTCGATCGTGCTGCCGTCTTCCGCCATCGCGCTCGTGATGCCGAGCGAGCTCTGGGATACGCCGAACGCCTGCATGATCGACACCAGCAATTTGGTGTGCGGTGGTCCGATCGTGAGGCCGCGGCCGCCGGGCGGAGACGGCAAGCTCTCGTCGTAACGGAGATAGCGCCCCGTCGGGATCGCGCCGCCCGCGCCGCCCGCCATCACGAACATCATCTGGTGGAGGTCGTGCCAGCCGTTGCCGAGCTCGGGCATCCAGATGAGCAGGCTGTTGTCGAGCATCGTGCCGCTCCCCTCGGGGACCGACTTGAACGCGGCGACGAGCTCGGCGAACTGCTGCGCGTGCACCGCGTAGTAGCTCTCCATCCACGTCGCGGCCGGATCGTTCGTCGAGGGATGCGCGGCGTCCTGGTGCACGTCGATGGTCGAGGGCGCGCCGATCTCCGACGCGCTCAGCTCGCTGGCGAACAGCATCCCGACGCGGGTGAGGTCGCACGCCATCGCGAGCGGGTAGAGCTGCGTCATCGCGATGCGGATGACCTCGGCGCGCGACTGATCCGACGGAGGCCGGTCCGGCCGGTTGCACATGATCGTGCCCATCGCGCCGGCGCGTCGCTCGAGGTCCGCGATCATGTCGCGGTGACGCTGCAGCTTCTGTTGATCCTCGAGCGAGAGGCGGCCCAGCACCTGCTCGTACTCGCCCTGGACGAGCGAGAGCGTGCTCTGACGTCGCTGCCGACTGCGCTCGAGCGGGGTCGGCGGGGCGGCGGGGTCGCTCGGCAGCGCGCCGAAGATGCGGTCGAACTCGTTCGGCAGGAAGCTGTACCCACCCCCGATGCGCGCGGGGTTCACCTGCGCGCCCGCCATGTCGAACACCGGCGAGCCGCTCCAGCACGAGCAGCTCCCCGCGGAGTGGAAGAGGTACGGGAAGCCCGCGCTCGGCGCCTGCGCGGCGGCGATGACCTGGTCGAAGGAAGGTCCGCTGACGCCGCCCTGCGCGGCGAGGCGGTTGTTGATCGCGGCGCCGTGGTTGTTCGAGCTGAACCCGTGCTCGATGTACGCGGACGTCATCGAGAGGCCCTGGATGATGTTCAGGTCCGCGCGGTGCTCGTGCAGCGGGCGCAGCGACGGAGAGAACGACATCGGATCCGGATCGTCGAGCGGCATCTCCCAGTCGGAGCCGGTGGCCGGCAGCCCGGGTCGGCTCATCTCCCAGCGTCCGCTCACCGGGCCGTGCTCGGTGAAGAAGATCATCAAGCGACGCGGCGCCTGTGCGTGCGCGCTCGGCCGGCCGATCAGCGAGGGGAGGAACAGCGACCCCGTCGCGAGGCCCATCGCACGCATGAACTGGCGCCGGTCCATGCCGAGCCATCGCCTGTCTCGATTGGTCATCGAGCGTCGATCGGTCATCGCCCCACCTCGTAGGTCGGCCGCTGGGTAAATGCGTCTTGCCGTGCGTACGCGACGAGGAGCTCGCGCAGATCTCCGCCCGACGCCTCGAACGCGCCGAACAGATCGGCGACGCGGCACTGGTCCTCGACGGTGGTCACGCGCCCGCCCGCGTACCCGACCACGTGACCGGCGACGCAGCTCAGCGCCTCGTCGCTGTCCGCGAGCCGCTCGGAGAGCGCGACGCCGTCGTCGAAGCTCCAGTCCTCGGAGCCCGCGAGGAACGTGCCGCTCGAGTCGACCGGCAGCCCGTTGTCGACCGCGCGGTAGCGACCGACCGCGTCGTAGCGCTCGAACGCGTACCCGAGCCCGCTGAACGTCGAGTGGCAGCCGCGGCAGGCGTCCGGCGAGGTGCGCTCCTCGAACAGCTGACGGTTGGTCCGCGCGCCCGAGCCGGAGGCGGCCGGCTCGCTGAGGTCGGCGGTCGGCGGCGGGCTCGGCGGAGGGCGGCAGAGGAACCGCTCGAACACGTAGATGCCGCGGAGCGGCGGCGAGCCCTCGAGACGGTGCGCGCGCCCGGCGAGGAAGTTCGCGCGCGTGAGGATCCCGGCGCGCTCGGTCCCATCGAGGGTCGCGGGCGCCCACTGTCCGCTCGGCGGCGCGCTCGTGCCGTAGAGCTCGGCCAGCGTGTCGTTCACCTCCGTCTCGCGGCTCGTGAGGAGCGCGCGGAACGTGCCTTCGCCCTGCCACATCACGCGCGCGATGAAGCGATCCGACTCCTCGCGGATGTCGCTCGCCATCGCGTCGTAGCCCGGGTAGCGCATGGGATCCTTGGGCTCGTCGTCGATCGCGTCGAAGTCGAGCCACTCGCGGTGGAGCTCGACGAGCATGGCCGCCGCGCGCGGGTCCTCGAGCATGCGTCGCGCTTCCTCCTCGCGCTGATCGGGCGTCGCGAGCTCGCCCGCGCTCGCGCGACCGAGGAGCGCGTCGTCCGGCGCGCTGCCCCACACGAGGTAGGAGAGCCGCGTGGCGACCTCGTGCGGCGTCAGCGCCAACGCGCCGTCCGCGATCGCAGGCCCGCTCGGGTCGCCGAGCTCGATGCGATAGAGGAACTGCGGCGACTGCAGCATCGCTTCGAGGGTGAGCTGCACGCCGGTCTCGAAGTCCGCCATGTCGCGTTCCGACGAGAGGAACGCGAAGTAGCGGTCGACCTCGTCGTCGGTCAGTGGACGCCGGAAGATCCGTTGACCGATCGTCGCGATGAACGTGCGGCCGCACGCGTCCTCACCGGCGCTCGCGGCGTCGCACGGCATCCACGTCGAGGGGTCCTCGATCAGCTGCGCCGCGACCTCCGCCGCGTAGTCGGCATATTGCTCGATGAGGAGCGGCTGCGGGTTCAGCAGCTCGGCGCGGTTCTCGAAGCCGTGATCGGCCGGGTCGGACACGAGCTCGAAGCCGGGAGCGTCGGCGTCGGGGAAGAGATCGTGAACAGTCGCCAGGTACTCGGCGCGGCTGAGGCGGCGGATCGGCGCGGCCGCGACCGGGGTGCAGAGGTCGGGGTTCGTCACGATCCCGGGGCGCGGCACGACCGGATCGTCCTTGCCCGCGGGGTTCGGCTCGACCAGCAAGCCGGCGCAGCCTCCGATGAAGAGCGCGCAGCCCCCGAGCGCCGCGTAGGCGCGGTGATGCCTACTCGTCCCCATGGATAGACGCTATGCCGGTTCCCGACCTCGTGGGCATTACAGTTCGATCGCGGTCAGGTCCCGCGAACCACGCGGCCGAGGTGCTGGGTCTCGAGCCAGCCCGCGGCGCGATCGACGAGGTCGCCGAGGAGCACGAGCTCGTCGCCCTCGATCGTGGCGCCGCAGCCGAGCGCCTTCTTCATGCGCGTGGTGAAGGACGAGAGCTCGCCCGCCTCGAGCCCGCTGATGCGCGTGACCGTCTTGCCGCCACGACCCTTGCGCTCGTGTCGGACGACGATCTTCCTCGAGCCTGCGGGCGCCTCGCGCGGGTCCTCATCCGGGCTCGCCGCGACCGTGGTCGGTCCGGGAGCGGTCGGTCCGGGAGTGGTCGGTCCGGGAGGGAGCGCCGCCCCGCTCAGCGCCGCGAACGGGTTGTGGGTGAGCGCGGGCCCAGGCGTGGTCGCGACCGGCTTCTTGGCCATGGCGGGCCCAGCGTAGCGCGACGGGACCGCGTCGCTCGAGCCGACCCTCGGCGAGCCGCACGACGTCGAGCTCGCGTGCCTCGAAGACCGAGCGCGCACGCGATCGCGATGAGGAGGACCGAGGGGATGGTGCGCTCCCCGCGGCCGGCCGCGCGGCAGCCACAGCCGGACTCCATCGCGCCTCCCGGCCCCGCGTCCATCCCGGGCGACACGCCCGCGTCGTCACCCACGAGAGGGCAGTCGTTCGCGGGATTGAACGGCCCGTTGGTGCAGTCGTCGCAAGAGTCCATGTCACTGTCGCCGCATCGCCGCGGATCGGTAGGGAACGGATCGTCGTCGTCGAGCACGCCGTCGCCGTCCGTGTCCGGCGGCGGAGGCGTGAGCCCGCCGGTGACGCAGTCCGCCTCGAACAACGAGTTGAGGAAGAGCCGCGTGCCCTGCGTGTCGGCGTGCGAGGAGACCGGCAACGCGGTCGAGTATTGGTGGCCGCCGAGGTAGCTGACCTTCCCGCGCGCGCACTCCCCCGGCTCGGCGAACTCGTCGTAGGTCACGATGTCGCACTCGCCGTCGAGGAACCCCGTCATCCAGAGATCCTGGTCGCCCGGTCCGTCGGGGCCGGTGATGAACGTGACCGACAGATCGTTGATGTACGCGGTGCCGAGGTACTCGCTCAGGTTGTACGCGGGCTCGCTCCCGCCGACCGTCTCGAACGCGCCGTCGAGCTGGTTGTAGGCGATCTGCGGGTTGAGGATCTGGAGGCTCGCCGCGTCGGGACGCTGCGCGATGAGGAAGCCGGCGCCCTGCTCTTTGACGTCCCGCGGCAAGCAACAGTCGCTGCCCCCGCACGCGCCGGCCACGCACTCGAACGCGGTCTCGGTGCTCATGCACGGACACGCGGGCGGCATGCCGGTCGTCGTGAGGAAATGTCCGTTGCGTCCGGCGTCGTCGAGGTACGGCCACTCCGGGTTCGGCACCGTGTTCTCGTACGCGTTGACGGCCTGGCACTCCGCGAAGAAGTGGGTGGGGAACGCGAGGAACTCGCGCACCTCCGCGACGACCTCGTGGCCGTGGAACGTGAACGTCTCGCCCGCGCACTCCGCCAGGGTGGCCGGGCAGCCTCCGCCGTCGCACTCGACGCGCTCACGGTCGTCGACGCCCCAGTGCATGCTCATGATCTGGCAGTACGCCGGCGTGCCGTCCGCGTTGAAGAGCGCGCCGTTGTGGTGATCGGTGTTGGGCGCGTCGCACGTCCCCATGTCGCCCATGATCGACGGCACCGTCAGCATGTCGGGATTGCTCGTGCCGGGGCCGCAGTCCGCGGCGCCGCAGCGACCGGCGGGGAACTCCATCCCGTTCGACTGCGGGATGCCGGCCGCGCGGAGGTACCGCGTCGCGATGTCCTCGTTGCCGTCGGAGAACACCGCGATGGTCGGCGCCTCGATCATCTGGCGTCGGACGAAGCCGCTGAACCCGGCCGTCGCTTCGTGCACGGAGACGACATTGAACACGGTACGTTGCGCCCATGGGTTCGCGGCCCACGCGCTCTGATCGTTCCACGCGTCGATGATCGCGCGCGCCGCCTCCGCGTCGGCCGCCTCGATCACGAACGGTCCGCCGCGATATCCGTGGCTCGCGATCTCGGTGCCGGCCGTGATCGAGCCGTCGTCGGACCAGAGGACCCGCGCCCCGACGAAGAAGTCCGGGGTCGCCGTCGGATACGGGCAGCGGACGCCGGAGCCCTCTTCGGCGCAATCCCACGTGCACTCGTCTCCCGCGGTGTCGCACGGCGCGGCGTGCCACGTCTTCTCGTCGTCGATGACCCAATACACGGTGACGTCGTGCGCGAGGAGCTGGAACACGAGGCCGTACGCCTGGAGGAGGCCCTCGTCCTGATACGCGAGGTCCATCGGGATGATGAGGCTGCCCGCGTCGAACGTCCGATCGTACTGGGCCGCCGCGGGGGCTGGGCTCGCGAGCCCGCCGAGGGCCAGCGCTGCCGCGAGCGTGACGACGAACGCGAGCGAGCGAGGCGTGTTGTCGGACATCGGAACCTCCTCGGGATCATGGTACCGCACGTCCCGTGAAGTCCGGAGGCGTGCCCCCGCTTGCGCGTCGAGGGGAACGGGAGGCACGCTCGCGCCGTACCTCAGGCCATCCCATGACGCGCACGCTGTCCATCCGTCTCCGCCTGCTCGCCTCTTTCGCGCTCTTGTTCGCGATCTGCGCGTGCGGGCCGGGGCAATCCGATACGCCGCCTCCGCCGCCGCCGACCGGCGCGTCCAGCGGGGTGGCGCCCGCCCAAGGCGGATCGCCGGTCGTTCCCCCGTCCGCGCCGGCGAACGGGACGCTCACGATGCCCGACGCGGTGATGGGGCTGACGGAGGGCGGCGAGGTGGAGCCGCGGCACGACGGTGTCAACACGGTGTACGCGCGCTTCGCCGACGGTGACTTCGAGGCGATCCATCGGCGCATCACGCAGTGGATGCCCGCCCACGGCTGGACGCTCGTCGATGGCTCCGAGGTGAACTCCGACATGACGGCACGGACGCTCGAGAGCCTCGGGCTCCGCGAGGCGGCGGAGCTCGCGCGGAACGTGCCGAGCTACGGAGCGAGCTTCCAGCAGGGCAGCACCACCTGCGCCGTCTCGATCGACTCACTCCAGGGGACGCTCACGATGAGCATCAACTGGTTCTGAGCCGACGTTGTCGGCGGGTGGGACCTCCGGCATCATCGACGATCGGTGATGACATCGCTTCGCTTGGCGGCCGTCCTCGGCATCGGGTCCTTCCTCCTCGCGCCCGCGCTCGCGTCGGCGCAGGCCGCCGGCGCGCAGTGCCCGCCCGACGCGGTCGGGTGTCACACCCAGGACGTCGACTTCACGCATCGGGCCGCCGCGTTCGACGACATCATGTTGGACACGGGGTGGGTGCCGTCGTCGGGACCGCTGCAGGTCCGGTTCTACGTCTACATCGGCGGGTCGACCCAGGTGGACCTCGGCGGCACCGCGGTGACGTCGTGGCCGTCCGCGCTCGACGTCGCGATCCCGGGCCGACCGGGCACCGGACGCTTCGCCATCAACTACGGCATCGAGGTCGTCGCGCGCATCCGCTTCGACGTGACGGTCGCGAGCATCCACTACACCTGGGAAGGCGACATCCCCGTCCCCGCGAGCGTGCCGACCGACCTGCGGTTGGCCGACGAGCTCGTGTTCGATCCGTTCGTGCTCCCGCCGAGCGATCCTCGTCCGGTCACGGTGAGCGACGCGACCGACCCGATCTACATCGTCAACGTCCCGCTCACCGACGCGCTGATTCCGATCCCCGGCATCTCCGGCAACTTCGCGGTGACCGCGACGGGCATGTTGGACGCCGCGTATCGCACCGACACGATCGACGTGACGGGCTCGACGGGGCCGATCGACATGGAGGGCGGCTCCACGCTGATCCGTCCAGCGAGCGGCACCGACTTCGGCGCGGCTCAGGACTACACCGTCTTGCCGCACGGCACGATCGACTACGACGGCGTCATCACGCTCGCGCCGGGCTTCTTCATCTCGATCGCCGGGCGTCGCTTCGACTTCTCGCTCATCGAGATCCCGATCCGCGTGGTGGACGTGACCTCGAACACCGAGTTCAACCAGGAGATGGTGCACGTTCCGTTGCCCGACGTCCGCGTCGACATGCGCGTCCTCGGCGTCGGCGAGGTCGCGGTCGGCGACATGCGTGAGGTGCTGGTCACCGTGTACAACGACGGCGAGGCGGAGTTGGAGCTCGCGGTCGGCGATCCCGGCGCGCCGTTCTCCGTCCTCCCCGCGCCGATGTCGGTGCCGCCGAGCTCGAGCGTCCGCCTCGCGGTGCGCTACGCGCCGAGCGAGGTCGGTCATGACGCGCGCAGGCTCTCGCTCGCGACGAACGACCCCGATGAGCCGCTCGTCACGATCGACCTCGAGGGCGACGCGATCATGGGCCTCCGCGACGGCGGCGTGCCGACCGACGCGGGACCGGGCGCCGAGATCGAGGCGGGATGCGCATGCCGCGCGACGCCCGGATCGCGTCCTTCGTCGCTCGGGCTCGCGTCGATCGTCCTCGTCGCGCTCGCGCGGCGTCGCCGTCGCGCGCGCTGAGCGATCAGACCGCGCTCGCGCGAGCGGGATCCACGGGTCCGTAGAGGTCGGGCACGCGCTGCTCCATCACGTCGAGCATGCCCTCGAGCGCGCGCTCGAGCTTGAGCTGCATCTCGGCCTGGGTGACGGGCAGCACCTGGAAGACGTGGAGCGTCGGCGTCCCGGGGACGACGAACAGATCCTCGAACGCGAACGGGGGGATCAGCACCGCGCCGCTGAGCAGCGTGCCCGGCGCGTAGGGCGCGGCGGGATCGCCGTTCGGGATCGAGTGCCCCCAACCGAGCCACGTCGAGTACTCGTGCGGCAGCCGCGCGAGCCCCTTCAGCAAGCGGATCGGCCAGTAGACCCGCTCGTCCTCGAACGCCTCGCGGCTCGGTGACCAGTTCGTAGGGAGGAACATCGCGACCTCGGCGTGTCTCCACTCGTCCGCGTTCTCGACGCCGGGCGGCACGTTCATCGGGTGCGCGCTCATCCCGGCCGTGCAGAGGAGCCAGAACGGCCTCTCCGCGGTCGGCGCGAGCACGTGGACGTCGACGTGCACGCGATCGCTCACGATCTCGTGGAAGACGTTGTGCTCTCCTCCATGCACGCGATCGAGGTGGTCGCTGATCC
Source organism: Sandaracinaceae bacterium (assembly GCA_050186575.1). Classification (GTDB taxonomy): domain Bacteria; phylum Myxococcota_A; class Polyangia; order Polyangiales; family Sandaracinaceae; genus JAUHXR01. The sequence continues at coordinate 36,418 of JBFWYI010000090.1, forward strand.
GCCGGTCGTCCGCGTGGCCGACCTCGCCGGTGGATGGCGCGGCCTGCTGGTGGCGATAGATCGGCGAGCCGCCCGGGCTGCGTTCGTCGTCGCTCATCGCCGAACCGTAGTACGCGCCGACGGGATCGCGCAGCCCGGTTCGCTCCGTTCGCCGCTCTCAGCGCGTCGTGTCCGGCCAACGCTCCCCGAGGCAGACGACCGCTCCGTCCGGATCACGCAGCGCGACGAACGCCATCGGCCCGATGCGCGTGCGCGCTACGACCTCGACGCCGTGGGGCGCGAGCGCGTCGAGCGCGGCGGGGACCGAGTCCACGTCGAAGCTGACGAAGCTCCGCTGCGCGTCGGTCGGCAGCCAGAACCCCTCGAGGGGATGGATCGCGAAGTGCTGCGCACCCACCATGCCGGCCCAGTGACGCTCGGTCCCGCGGTGCAGTTCGGGCTCGATGGGGAGCCCGAGCGCGTCCCGGTAGAACGCGGCCAGGCGATCCGGATCCTTCGACGCGAGCACCACCGACTTGAACGATCGAATCATACGTTGCCTCCTCTCGATGTCTCGAGGGAGATCCTGGGCTCGGTCGGCGTCGATCGACAGGACGCGGCGCGCCAAGACGGTCGGCCGAGCGTGCCATAATCGCGCGCCGAGAGATGCCGCGCCCGTCCCGGCCGTTGCCCGTCCCCCACCACGTGGTGCCCCCGCTGCTCCGCTATCTGCGCGAGCGCGGCCTGGACGCCGACGCGTTGATCGCGCGCTTCGAGCTCCCCGCCGACGTGGAGCGACGGCCGGTCGCGGACATGCCGGTGGTCGCGTTCGGCGAGCTGCTCGCGGACGCGGCGGCGATGGCGGGCGAGCCGTTCCTCGCGCTCGAGCTCCCGGGTCGGCTCGAGTTCACGCGCTACAACTACGCCGAGCTCACGAGCGCGGCGAGCCCGACCTACCGCGACGCGCTCACGCGGCTGGTGCGCTATGCGCCGCTCGTCAACCGGAGCTTGGTGTTCGCGTACGCCGAGGCTGGCGAGGAGCTCCTCTGGACACAACGCACGCGAGGGCACCCGCGCGGGATCGGGCGCCACGCGCACGAGTACGGGCTCGCGGTCGCGCTCTATCACGCGCGCTGCCAGCTCGACTCGGCGCTCCGCGCGCGGCGCGTGTGGTTCATGCACGGTCGACCGAGCGAGGTCGCGCCGCTCGTCGCGTACTTCGGGACCGACGACATCGAGTTCGAGCGGAGCGAGAACGGGATGGCGCTCGACCGGGCGCTCCTCGATCGACCGCTTCCGACGGCGGACTCTCGGATGCTCGCGACCGCGGACGCGCTCGCGGAGTCGGCGCTCGCCGAGACGCCACGAGACTTCCTCGGTGCGGTGCGCGGCGCGATTCGAGCGTCGCTCGGCGATGGATCGACGCCGACCGCGGGGTCGATCGCGCGGACGCTGAGGATGAGCGCGCGCACGCTCCAACGGCGCATCGGCGCGGAGGCGACCACGTTCAGCGCGTTGTGCGACGCGGTGCGTGCCGACGAAGCGCGCGCGATGATGCGCGCTGGCGAGCTACCGATCGGCGAGGTGGCGTGGCGGCTCGGGTTCGCCGACGCGGCGAGCTTCGGGCGCGCGTTCCGGCGATGGACCGGGACGACGCCCGCGGCGTACCGCGACGCGCACACCTGAGTCGAAGGAGAGCGGGGAGACGGGGTGCGACGCTCGCGTCCGTGAGGCGACGGTCAGAGACCGCGCGTCCACTCGGGACGGAGCGGGATCTGGCCGTCGAGCGCGCGATCGATCACCTCGACGATGCGATCGCGGTCGCGAGGCAGTCGGCCCGCGATCGGCAAGTAGTTGGACGCGTGGTTCGTGCGGAACACCGCGTCGGTCGGCTCGGCGAGCGCCACGATGGTGCGGAGCTCCTCGAGCATGCGCGTCACGGTGGGGAGCTCGAAGCGCCCGCGCGCCTCGAGCGTGGCGAGCGGAGTGGTCGGGACGACGGTGAGGGTGAGGCACGAGACGAACGCCGGATCCATCGCGGTCACGAGCTTCGCCGACGCCTCGGCGTGCTCCTGGCTGCGCTCGGTGCCTCCCGCGCCGAGGAGGAAGATGGCCGAGAGACCGATGTCGGCGGCACGTGCGCGCGAGGCGGCCTCTACGTGCGTGGCGAAGTCGGCGCCCTTGGCGATCCGCTTGAACGTCACGTCGTCGCCGGTCTCGGGCCCGATGTAGAGGAGCGAGAGACCTTGCGCCCGGAGGCGGGCGAGCTCCGCCTCGGTCTTCTGGACGAGGTTCATCGCGGTCGCGTACGCGCTCACGCGTCGCAGGTTGGGGAACGAAGCGCGACACGCCTCGAGGATCGCGGTCCAGTGCGCCTCGTCCATGACGAGCGCGTCCCCGTCGGCGACGAACACCTTCTCCACGTCGTCCCCGAAGCGCCGCCGCGCCTCGTCGATGTCGGCGAGCGTCTCGTCGAGCGCGCGCACGCGGAAGGACTTGTCGCGGTACATGTCGCAGTACGTGCAGTGGTTCCACGAGCAACCGATCGTGGCCTGCAGGATGTACGCGTCGGCCTCGCTGGGAGGCCGGTAGAGCTTGCCTTCGTAGCGCACGGCGGGAGCGTAGACGGAGGCGGCCCGCGACGCATGGAGGCGGAAACGGACTCGGAATCGGGATAATCGGAGTCGGAAACGGAATCGGAATCGGAAACGGAAACGGAATCGGAAACGGAATCGGAAACGGAATCGGAAACGGAATCGGATTCGGAATCGGATTCGGAATCGGAATCGGAATCGGACACGGACACGGAATCGGAATCGGAATCGGAAACGGAAACGGAAACGGAATCGGAAACGGAATCGGAAACGGAATCGGAAACGGAATCGGAAACGGAATCGGAAACGGAATCGGAAACGGAATCGGAAACGGAATCGGAAACGGAATCGGAATCGGAAACGGAATCGGAATCGGAAACGGAATCGGAAACGGAATCGGAAACGGAATCGGAAACGGAATCGGAAACGGAATCGGAAACGGAATCGGAAACGGATTCGGATTCGGAATCGGAAGTCGCCTTGCTCTCGCGTTCGCGTCGCGAACGCACTTCCTCGCTTCCTGAGCTTCCTCGCTTCCTCAGGGATCGTCAGGTCGGAGAGCGCGACGGCGTTGGCGAGACGTAGGCCGGGGGCTTCGTCCTCGTGATGCCCCAGGGTGCCGGACGGGCGCGCACCGCCTCAAGGAGGGCTGCGCCCCCAACGCTACGCGTTGGCTTCGTCGCTTTCGGTGCGCCAGGTCAAGCCTGGGAAAGGGGAATGCGATGAGTTGAGGAGCTGAAACCTTTCATTGGAACCCCGCGGGTGAGAGCCCCGCCCGGCCAAGGGTCAGACCGCCCAGCCGGAAACGAGT
>JBFWYI010000091.1:0-39642 GCA_050186575.1 Sandaracinaceae bacterium
TCTCGCGGTAAGCGCCTACCGCGTCGTAGCGCTCGAGCGCGAAGCCGAGGTCGTCGATCATCATGTGGCAGCTCGCGCAGGCCGGGTTGTCGCGGTGCGCGGCGAAGCGCTCGCGCGTGGTGAGCGTGGGGTCGGGGTCCGGCTCGGTCGCGTTGACGTTCGGAGGCGGATCGCGGAGCGGCTGGCAGAAGAAGCGCTCCCGGATCGCGCGGCCGCGGAGGATCGGCGAGCTCTGCGAGACGTGGGAGTGCGCGGTGAGGAAGCTCGGCTGAGTGAGGAGGCCGGCGCGCTGGGTAGGGTCGAGCGGCGTGGGGGACGACGGATCGGACACCTCGGTGACGCCCTCGATCGCGAGCACGTCGCCGCGCGGGAACGAGAACGGCGCGGTCATCAGCGCGGTGAACGAGGCGTCGTCGCTGCGGTAGACGTGATCGACGAAGTCGATGGTCTCCTCGCGCATCGCGGTGATCGTCGCCGCGTCGAAGTCGGGGTACAGCGTGGCATCGCGGCTTGCACCATCCAGGCGGGCCAGCCCGAGCCACTGGGAGTGGAACTCGGCGAGGGTGTCGCGCGAGCGCGGGTCGGCGAGCATGGTCTCCACCACCTCGCCGACGCTCTCGGGATCGTCGAGCCGCCCGTCGCGCGCGGCGTCGAGGAGCGCGTCGTCGGGGCCGCTCTTCCACACGAAGAACGCGAGGCGCGCGGCGAACGCGTACGCGGGCAGCTTGGCCACCGAGCCCGGCACCGCGCTCGAGCCCGGCTCCTCGAGCTCCACGTGATAGAGGAAGTGCGGCGACTGGAGCATCGCGCTCAGCACCAGCGCGACGCCATCGGCGGGGCCGGGCACCGCGAAGTCGCGATAGAGCGCGAGGTAACCCGCGACCTCGTCGTCGCGGAGCGGGCGACGGTAGAGCCGGCGGCCGGCCCACGACACGAACGTGGACACGCAGGCCTCGCCCTCGCTCGCGTCGCAGCCGCCGAGCTCCGCGTAGCGGGGCGCCACCGCGGCCGCGATGGTGTCGGCCGCGGTCATGTAGTCGCGGACCTGCGTCGCGCCGACCGGGTTGATCGCGTTGATCACGAGCGAGCCGGCGATCTCGTCCGGCGCGAAGGTCGCCGCGGGATGGTCGGTCACCCCGAAGGTGTCGCGAAGGATGTTGTCGTACTCGACGTGGGTGAGCCGGAGCAGCGGCGTGGCGGGAGGATCGATCTCCGTCACCTCGTCGCACCGCACGGCGCCCGAGCCACCACCGGGATTGGGCGGGGTGACCACACCCGTGCAGCCGAACGCGAGGGCGGCGACGAGGAGCAGCGATCGATGCTGGAGCGATCGGCCCTGGAGCGATCGGCGCTGGAGCGATCGGCGCTGGAGCGATCGGCGCTGCGTGGAGCTCCCAGACACCGGCACGCTCCTGACAAAGAGGGACTTCGACCCGAGGGACGCTGCGGGGATGAAATTGCCACGAACGCGTGTCGGGGATCAACCGGACTCGCGGCGCTCCTCTCGTTCGTCGCGCTCAGCTGCCTCGTCGGATCCATGGGGTTGGGCGTCGCCCGTGCGCGCGCGCCGCAGGTCGATCGAGCGCCGAACGCGGGGCGCGGGTCGTTCCGATCAAGGAGTCGGTGCGAGAGGGCACACCGCGCCGGGCGCGCTGTAGAGCGTGTCGTGCACCGTCTGCGCGACGATGCGGCCATGCTCGACGATGTACGTGTCCGAGCCATCGGGGATGATGCACGGGGTGCCCTCCGCGGTGAACGTGAGGAGCACGGTCGAGCCGTGGGAGGTGAGGCTCTGGATCTCCGGGACGCCGCCACCGAGGAGCGCGCCGATGCCTTCGAGACCGCCACGGATGTTGTCGAGCCCGGTGATCACCTGCCCGGGGAGGATGACGACGGCGTCCGGCGCGAAGTCGCACATCGCCGCGTCGATGTTGCCGGCCTGGATCAAAGCGACGTGCTCGAGGATCGTCTGCTCGGGGGTGCGGCGATGAAGACCATGCGGGCAACCGCGGCCGGCCGCTCCGCGGCCGCGGTGGGCCTCCGCGCGAGGAGGTGCGGCGACGAAGCCGATGACGAGCGCGAGCGCGGCGACGCCGAGCGCGAGCGGCGTAGTGAATCGTGAGAGTCGAGTCGACATGGGTCCTCCGGTGTTCGTTGGGCAGGAGCACCATGCGCGCCCGCGCGCGCGGCGAACACGGTACAGACGTACCAGACGCCCCAACCGGACAGACGTTCGCTTTGCGAGCCGACGAGGCATCGGTAGCATGGCCAACATGCCCGACCGAGACGCATGGCCGACGGCGGAGGCGTTGGCCGGGCTCGCGTTCGATGCGCGGAGCCGGACGGCGTTTCGGCGCGAGGTCATGCGTTGGCTGCTGCGGTCGACGGGCAGCGACATGGCGCTCTTCGCCGACGCCACGGCGTCGGTTCGCGATTCGCACGTGATCAACATGGTCCCCGCGGAGGCGGAGGCCGCACGCCAAACTGTCATCGCGCATCCCGCGGAGCTGCGACGCGCCAACGAGCAGCTGCGTCGGCGCGGGGTGTTGGTGGACACGAGCCTCTACAGCGCGCGCGAGTGGGCCCGCCTCCCGCACGTCGTCGGACACCAGGTGGCGATGGGGATCACGTCGAACCTCATCATGGGATGGCAGCCGCGGCGCGGGCCGCCGGTGATCCTGAACCTGTGCCGAGGGCGGGGTCGCTACGGCGAGGACGACGAGCTGAAGGCGCGCCAGCTCGTCCGCTCGATCGCGATCGCCGACGCGTGGCACACGGACACCGGCGACGACGGCGCGGTGCCGGCGCCGGAGTTGACCGAACGGCAGCGAGAGATCTTGCTCTACGTGCAGCGCGGCCTGACGAATCGCGAGATCGCCGGCATCTGTCACCTCAGCCCCTTCACGGTGCGAAACCACCTCGTGCGTCTGTTCGAGCGGTTCGAAGTCTCGACGCGCACCGAGCTCGCGATGGTCGCGCTCGAAGAGGGCGAGGCGACCGAGCCCTCCGCGTTCGCGCTCCCGCGAAGCGGCGACTGATCGACGCACGACACACGACCGTGGTGGCGACGCGCGCGCGGGTGCTCGTCGACACGGGACACGAGCGAGGCAACGTGGTCGTCGACGTCGCCGACGCGTGACGCGCCGAAACGACGATCGCGCTCACGCACAGCGAGCATCAGCGCCGCCGCGACGAGAACCCCGCGACCATTGCGCACTCTGGGCTCGCGCCTAGTGGACCGCACGATGGCCCGCCACGAGCCGAGCCAACGCCCTCTCACCGTGACCGTCGCGATCGCCGCGAACGTCGCGATCGCCGTGGCCAAGCTCCTCGTCGCGATTCCGTCCCGGAGCGCGGCGATGCTCGCGGAGGGCGTCCACTCGCTGGTCGACGCCGGCAACCAGGGCCTCATCTTGCTCGGTATCGCGCGCAGCCGTCGACCCGCGGATGCGTCGCACCCCTTCGGATACGGGCGCGAGGTGTACTTCTGGAGCCTCATCTACGCGGTGCTGCTCTTCGGGGTCGGAGGCGGCATCTCGATCTCGGAGGGCGTCGACCACCTGATCTCGCCCTCTCCACCCGCGAACGCGGGGTGGGCGCTCGTCGTTCTCGGGGTCGCGTTCGTGGCCGAAGGCGCCTCTCTGTTCGTCGCGCTCCGCGCCATCCGGCGCGCCGCCCCCGGCGAGGGGCTCATCGCGAGCCTTCGCCACAGCAAGAACCCGGCTCACTTCCTCGTCGTCGCCGAGGACGGCGGAGCGGTGCTCGGATTGGTCATCGCCGCGATCGGCGTGTCGTGGTCGACGCTCACCGGAGACTCGCGCCCCGACGCCATCGCTTCGCTCATCATCGGCGCCATCCTGTGTTGCGTGTCGATCTCCCTCATCGTCCACACGCATCGCTTCGTGCTCGGGCAGGCCAGCGACGGTGACGTCATCCGCGGCGTGCAGGGCATCGTCGAAGCGGAGCCGGACGTGGAGATCGTGGGCGTCCCACTCACGATGCACAACGGACCGAACGACGTATTGCTCGCCCTCAACGTGAAGTTCCGACACGGGCTCGACACCTCCGCGCTCGCGAACGCGATCGATCGGCTCGAGAGCGCGGTGCGCTCCGAATACCCGCAGATGAAGCGGATCTACGTCGAGGCGCAGCTCCTCGCTCGCGACATCGACGCCGAGCAGCCAGCGGGTTCCTCGAACGCGCGCTGACCCACGCGCGACGTTTCAGGCTTCGCGCTCGCGTCGCCGTTCGATCAGCGTCGGTACGATCGACGCTGCGATGGCGAGCACGATCAGAGCGACCGACAAGTAGGCTGGAATCTCGACCCATCGCGAGATCGCGATCTTGACCCCGGCGAACGCGAGCACGAACGCGAGCCCGTAGTGGACGTAGCGATATCGCTCGAGCGAGTCGGCGAGGACCAGGTACAACGACCGGAGACCGAGAATCGCAAATGCGTTCGCCGCGTAGATGACGAAGGGCCGGCGCGTGACCGCGAACGCCGCGGGGATCGAGTCCATCGCGAAGACGATGTCCGAGAGCTCGAGACCGACGATCGCGATGACGATGGGCGTGGCGACCCATTTCCCATCGACCCGCGCGAAGAGGCGCCCCCCGTGGTGCTCGTCCGTGACGCGGACGTGCTTGGAGAGCCACGAGACGAGCCGGTTCTCCTCGTCCGCGCGAGGGTCCTCTCGGAACACGCGCCACGCCGCCCACGCGAGGATCGCTCCGAAGACGAAGTCGAGGAACGCCCATCGATCGAGCGCGGCGACGCCGCCATAGATGAACAGCGCGCGGAACACGAGCGCGCCGAAGATCCCGACGAGGAGCGCTTTACGCTGGCGCTCGGGCGGCACGCTCAAGGTGGTGAAGATCACATAGAAGACGAACAAGTTGTCGACGCTGAGGCTCTTCTCGATGACGTAGACCGCGTAGTACTCGACCGCGTGGTCTGCGCCGAACGCGACGAGCACGACGACACCGAACGCGAGGCCCACGCCGATCCAGATCGCGCTCCACACGAGCGCCGCCTTCTTCGATTGGGCGTGCTCGCCCCGATGCGACAAGAAGTCGATCGCCAAGAGCGCGGCGAGGACCGCGGCAAACACGATCCACAACCATTGCGGCGTCTGGCTCATCGGCGACGTAGGGGCTGCTAAGCGCGACACGAGGGTCGGCAAGGGCTGGCACGGCGGCGCCACTCCGAGCACCGCCGAGCCGATCGTGAGCGAGACGGCGCCAACGAACGGGAGCCGATGAACGCTGGGCGTGCGCGCGATCTCGCCTCACTCGGCGAGCTCTGCCTCAGTAGCGCCGCGCGCGCGCGGTCTTACGGTTTGATCGTGTCGGTCATCTCCAAGCTCGGCGAGCAGTGGAAGGCGTTCAAGCACGACCAGCCCGGTCATCGCTTCGAGCGACAGCGCGAACGCATGCAGCAAGCGGGGCGCGGGCTGCTCATCGCGTTGGTGGTGCTCGGCTCGCTCCTCGTCGCGGGCGGTGGCGTGCTCCTGTTCGTGCCTGGACCTGGCCTCTTGCTCATCGTGTTCGGGCTCGCGCTGATCGCTGGCGTCTCCAAGACGCTCGCGCGGTTGCTCGATCGCGCGGAGCCTCGCGTGCGCTCCGGCGCACGGCGCGTGAAGGCGTGGTGGCGCGAGGCGAGCGTGCCCGTCAAGTCGGTGGTGATCGGCTCGCTCGTGTTGGGTGCCGCGGCCAGCGCGTTCGGGGTCTATCGCGTGTGGCTCGCGTAACCCGTCGCCGCTCGCGCCCGGAGGGGCGGAGTCGCTCCGTGCCGATCGGATAGGTCTACGGCGTGCGGGCGAACACGCGGCGCCGCTTCGCCTTCCGGCTCGTCGTGCCGGCGTGCGACTTCACCCAGCCGTCGTCGGGCTTCAGGAAATTCTGGGGCGAGTGCCAGCCCTGAAGCTTCGCGCGACGCACGATGAAGCGCGCGTAGAGGTGGTCGAAGATGCGCATGAACTCGCCGAGGTAGATGTCGGCGACGCGGGTGTCCCCGCGGATCACGAGCATGTTCTCGTCGTTGCTCGACATCGACGCGGTGCTGAAGTTGGCGGAGCCCGTCACCACGACGGGATCGTCGCTGAGCGGATCGACGAGCATGAACTTGTCGTGGATGTAGAGGTTGCGGTTGAACCCGGTGAGGCTCTCGCCGAGGAAGCCCTCGAGGTCGCCCTTCTCGAGCTTACTGCCCGCCGCCACGACCACGTCGTTGTCGGGATACACGTCGCCGGCGGGATCGCTGGCGGGCTTGTCCTTCAGGATGTAGCGGAGCGTATCGTTCTGGGCCTGGAGAGCGGCCTCGAACGCCTTGTTCACGGTGAACGCGACGGTGAAACAGACGAGCGAGCTCGCCGACGCGAACACGTCTCGGTAGAAGTCGAGCGTCGCGCCCTGTCGCGGGCTGAACATCACCGAGATGCCGGCCGGGGGTCCGTGAGGCGGAGCGCTCGGGGTGGGGGTCGCGAGGATGATCGGCGACCGGATCGCGCCGTTCGCCGCGTCGGGGTCGCTCGACAGGACGTCCCAGTAGTCGAGGTATTGCTTCGCGACGGGCTTGCTCGAGACGAGGTGTCCGACGTTGCTGTGTCCGAAGATGCCGCCCGCGGAGATGTTCGTGGAGCCGGTCCACACCGCGTGCGGCACGCCGTTCTTCGTGAGCACGATGAACTTGTTGTGCTTGTTGGACTTGTTGCCATTCCGCGGTCGACAGTTCGCGCCGATCCCCGCGTCGGCGATCGCGGCTTCGTTCTCGTCCCCGTAGTTCGGGCCGTCGTAGAGGATCTCCACGTCGACGCCGCGATCGATCGCGTCGGCGAACGCCCTCACGACGGGGGCGTAGCGAAACTCGTAGAGCGCGGCGCGGAGGCCCCAGCTCTGGTCTTTGGCGCGGCCGATGAAGTCGATCAGCGACTCGTAGAGGTTGCGCGAGAGCCACTTCATCTGGTCCGAGTCGGGCGCGTCCTGATCCGGTCGCTGGGTGCCGAACCGGCGCGCGTAGGCCTGCGAGCCGGCGACGCCGCGGTTGAACCAGATGCCATGGTTCGCGTCGTCCTCGCGCTCGCTCTGGATCTCGACCTCGACCGCTTGATCGTCGCGGAGGTCGAGCATCTTCGGCTTGCCGCGCACCGGCACCACGCGATAGCGGTATGTCGTCCTCGGCTTGACGGTGTAGTCACCCCACTGGAACGACTGCACGGGATGCTCCGAGAGAGGAAACGGCGATCCCACGGGCGATCCCTGATCCTTGTCCTCGAAGCGCTTCATCCCGCGGAGCCAGTAGCGCTCGACGACGGTGGTCCCCTTCAGCTCGGTACGCTCGATGGCGAAGCCGAGCAGGTCCTTGGTGAAGGTCTTCCAGTGCGCCGCGTCGACGTCCCAGCCGAGGAGCGCGGTGTACGCGCCGATGGTCACGTTGACGGCGAACGGACCGTTCTCTTCTCTTCGTCGCATCCCCCCACCTCCGGCGCCGACATTACCATTTCCGGTTTGCACCGGAGCGGTCGATGTCCCGACGTCATCGATTGTCACGATGCGCGAGGCGAGGTCGATCCCTAGAAGGAGGGATCGCGTCTACGAAGCTCTCTAGAAGAGCATCCCGTCGCTGTCGCCGAGCTCCGCGACGGTGACGCCCTGGAACGCGAGCATCGAGCGGAGGAAGTTCGACCACTTCGCGCCCGGCGCGGGGACGTGCCCACGCGGCGGGAGCTGGCCACACCCGCTGCCCGCGACGATGCACGGCATGTCGATCGCGGTGTGTGAGTTGGGGTCGCCGTACTCGCTCGTGAACACGACCAGGCAGTTGTCGAGCAAGGTCCCCGTGCCCTCCGGCGTGTTCTTCAGCGCGCTCACGAGGCGGCCGAAGCGCTCGACCTCCCACGTCGCGATCGCTTGGAGCTGCGCGACCCGCTCGACGAGCTCTTGATGATGCGAGTTGGCGTGCTTCGGCTCGGTGACCGGGATGGGGGTGATCGGCGAGCCGTCTGGCGCCTGGGTCGCGGTGAGCCAGGAGTAGACGGTGTTGTAGTCGCTCGCGCCGGCGTTGAGCGTCATGAACGTCGCGATGCGCGTGAGGTCGCAGCGGAACGCGAGGACCATGAGGTCCTGCATCTGCTCGAGGCGCTCTTGGAGCGTGCCGCCGGGCGGCGGATCACCGGCATCACACATGTCGCCGCTGGAGCTGCCCATGATGCGTCGCTCGAGCTCGCGCACCTCCGTGAGGTACTCGTCCATCCGCGCGCGATCCGTCCGGCCGAGCCGAGCCATGAGCCTCGTCGCGTCCCCGCGCACGAAGTCGAGCACGCTCAGGTCGAGCGCGCGGCGCCGATCGCGCGCGTCCTGGCTCGCCTGCTGCCCCTGGCCGGCGAACAGGCGATCGAAGACCGCGCGCGGGCTGATCTCTTTGCCCATCGGGGTGGTGTCGCTGCTCCACGAGATGTTCGTGAGGTAGGCGCACGGCCACTGCGCCCCGCAAAGACCCGTGCCGGCTCCACCCGCCGCGAGCCCGACCTGGAGCGAGCGGAAGATCGTCTCGCCGCCGATCGCTTGGGCGGCGACCTGGTCGGCGCTGATCCCGTTCTGGATGTGCTCCTTCACGATCGTGCGCGCGCTCAACAACCCCGCCGTGCCTCGGAAGTGCGCCCCGTTGTCTTGGATGTTCACGGGGTCGTTCCGAAGCCCGGTGACCACCGTGACGTCGTTCGTGAGGCCCCACGTCGCGAGCGGAGCGAGGGTCGGGCTCGGGCTCCACGCGTTGCCGACCCCGCTCGGAGTCCACGCCGGGACGTACACCCCGTTCGGCACGTAGTAATACAGCACGCGCAGCGGCGCGGCGTCGGCGCGCGCCCCGCGCGGGATCATCGCCTCGAGGGCGGGGAGCGCGATCGCGGTGCCGAGCCCGCGAAGGAACGCGCGGCGCGGGATGCTCTTCGTCGTGTCGGTCACAGGCTCTCTCCTCGTCGGGTGAGGAACAGCTCGCTCTCGATCATGGCGTGGAGGAGCGAGCGCAGCGTCGCGTCCTCGCCGCCGGCTCGCTCGACCAAGGTCTCGAGCGCGCAACGATCGGTGTCAGCAAAGTAGGCGCGGCCCGTGCCGTACGTGAGGAGCCGCTGGCTCACGCACCTCGCGAAGCGGGGGTCAAAGGAGAGCGCGGCGGCCAGCTCTTCCGCGCCGTCGAACGTCGTGCCGTCCGGGAGCTCGCCCGTGGCGTCGAGGACGTTGCCGCCCTCGTCGGTGGTCCGGAAGCGCCCGACCGCGTCGTACTCCTCGAGACCGAAACCGATATTGTCCATCGCCTGGTGACAGCCGCGGCACGCCGGATCGGATCGGTGCTGCTCCATGCGGTCCCGCAGCGTCGCACCGGGATCCACGCGATCCGGGAGCCCGAACTCGACGTTGTCGGGCGGATCCGGCGGAGGCTCGCACAAGAGATTCGCGAGCACCCACGCGCCGCGCCCGACGATCGAGGTTCGCGCGCGGTGCGAGTTCAGCGCGAGCAACCCACCGCTCATCAGCAGCCCGCCGCCGCGATGGGCCCCGGTCAAGTCGACTCGTTCGAAGTCCGCGCCGCCGCCCGGCAGGTCGTAGAACTCACGCAGCCGGTCGTTCATGAAGCCGTAGTTGGCGGAGAGGAGCTCGGTGAGCGGCCGGTCCTCCGCCAGGACGTGGGTGAACAGGCGCTCGATCTCCTCGGCCATCGCCGCCTGCACCGTGGCGTCGTAGCCGGGGTAGAGCGTCGGATCGCGATCGAGGAGCTCGCGGCGCAGGAGACGCGTCGCGAGCCACTGCCCGACGAAGCCGTCGATGAGCCCCACCGCGCGCTCGTCGTCGAGCATGCGATCGACCTCGGCCGGGAGCCGATCGAGGAGCTGACCGCGCTCGGCGAGATCGAGGAGCGCGCGATCGGGTCCGGTGCCCCAGAGGAGATACGAGAGCCGGGTCGCGACCTCCGGCTGACTCAGAGGCCGCAGCGAGTCTTGCGTGCTGTCCTCGACCCGGAAGAGGAAGCTCGGCGAGAGGAACACCGCGCTCAACGCGGTGCGCATCCCCGTCTCGAAGTCGAGCGCGGCCGGATGCATCGCCAGCGCGGTGAGGCGATCGAGCTCGTCTCCTTCGAGCGGGCGACGCCAGGCGCGCGGGGCGACGAGGGCGAGGATCTCGCGGCTGCACGCCTCGCGACCGACGACGTCCGGATCGCAGACGAGGAGCCGCTCGCGGAGCGGGTTGGGCACGGGCGGCTCGAGCGGTCCGCGCACCTCGAAGCGGTCGAGGTAGAGCGTGCGACGGGTGCGCGGGAGCGAGCAGAACGTGCCGGCCGGCGCGTTGGGCGTCCCGGACAGACAGCGCTCGCCCTCCGCGCACTCGGCGTCGACGGCGCACGCGGAGAGCGAGTAGCAGCGCTCCGCGGCGCACACCTCGTCCGGCCCCGCGCACTCCACGCAGTCGCTTCGCGTGTCGGCGCGCGGGAGGCTCTGCTCCGTGCTCGCGCGGTTGACGAGCTGGATGCCAAGAGGCTCGAACCCGTGGATGAGGTGGACCGTCCGCGTGATCGTGCTCGACGCCGGCGAGTCGAAGGCGACCTGATCGACCTGCAAGTCGCCTTCCAGGATCCGGAGGTCCGCGCCCTCGGTGAGGTTCTCGAGGTGGACGAAGCCGATGATGTCGACCTCGTAGGTGCCCTCGGCGATCGCGGCGCGCTCGGACGCGGTCGTCCCGTTGCCGATGAAGTAGCGGTGCCCGGGGTAGGCGGCGTCGTTGCGCAGGATGTCGTTGCCGTACGCGTCGAACGCGCCGGCGTCCTCGACCTCGACGGTCAGCGCGATGGGCTCGCCGGGTCGGCGCATCGCTTCTGTGGCGATCGTCGACGCCGCGTCGAAGTAGCGCTCGAAGTGCGCGGCGGTGATGCGCTGCGACGCCCCGATGGAGTCGAACCCGTACGCGATCTCGTCGGGCGGGAACGCGGACGTCAACGTATCGGTCGCGACCTCCGGCCCGAGCGCGTCCCGCACGCTCCGGGTGTACTCCACGTTGCTGAGCCGCCGGATCGCCGGCACGCCCGGATCGAGCGGCGCCTCGAGATCGCACATCGCGGGCGGCGGCGGTGGGAGCTGCTCGTAGGGAGGCGGCGCGCTCACCACGCCTTGGCAGCCCGAAAGGGCGAGCACGAGGGCTGCACGCGTCAGCGTCGTCACGAGGTCCTCCATCGTTCCGCCTCTCCGAGAAGAGGCGGGAGCCGCGCCAAAGGGGCTCGGATTTCCCGTGCTTCAAGACGCGTTCCCGCCCGATCCCAGGCGAAGAGCGTCGACCCGCCGTCCACAGGTGCGACCGTGCCCGTCGCACCCCACGACATGACTGTCCAGTCGAGCGAACAGCTCTCCCCGCGAGGTCGTGTGCGCTCGACGCTACGGCGCGCAGCTCGGGAACGTGGCGCCGTCGATGCACGTGCCGGCGGAGTACGTCGACGCGTCCGTGGTGTCGGCCGTCGTGTGGTCCGTGAACGTGCCGCTGTAGTCGGGGCTCCGCACGAGCGACGGGCGGCCGGCGATGGAGCCGCGGTCGAGGTACGTCACCGAGTCGAGCGTCCCGCTCGGGCCGACGAGCTCGACCATCCCGCCGGAGTTGGTGAGGTTGAGGCTCGCGAAGCGCGCGGTGGTCGACGCGCCGAGCGCGCAGCTCGTCGCGGTGATCCGCGTGTCGCGGTAGACGATGATCGCGCCGTGCGGAGGGAGGCAGACGTCGAGCGTCGTGCGAACGGTCCCGTTGAACGTCAGCTCCACGCCGGTCGTGTCCAAGGTCGAGCTCGTCGCGTTGACGATCTCGATGAACTCCTCGTACTGACCGTCGAAGACGCCGTCGCAGTTCACGTCGTCGTCGGCGTCCGGCGCCGCGTGGATCTCGTTGATCACGAGCTGCGACGCGGTCGGTGCGCCGCCCGCGCAACCGCCGCCCGCGTCGGACGCGCCGGCGTCGGTCGAGCCCGCGTCGGAGGAGCCGCCGTCCGAAGCCCCGGCGTCGGATGTGCCCGCGTCGGTGGCGCCTCCCGCATCGGTGCCACCTCCCGCGTCCGCGCGCCCCGCGTCGTCGCTCGCGCCCGCATCGATCCGTCCACCGGCATCGCGGCGGCCCGCATCGGTGCCGCCATCCGAGCCGAAGCGCCGCTCGCATCCCGCGACCAACGCGGCGATGGCCAGAGCGAAGACGACACAGAGAAGAGGACGGCGCGTTCGTTCGAGCATGGACTCTCCCGCGGCGAGGGGGGCGTACCGATCCTCCACACGCTACCACCGACGTGTGACCGAGAGCGGACGCTCGCGTCGTAGTAGCCTCGAGACATGGCGGACTCCTTCGAGCTCGATGCGCGGATCGAGCGAGATTCGGTGAGCGTGGGGCGCCTCCCGCTGTGCGAGGTGCGACTCCATCGCGACGCGCGCTATCCGTGGGTGCTGCTCGTGCCGGCGCGCGCGGGGGTCCGCGAGATCCACGAGCTGTCCGCCCGCGATCGCGTCGCGCTGATCGAAGAGTCGAGCGCGGTCGCCGCCGCGATGCAGCGGCTGTTCGAGGCCGACAAGATGAATGTCGCCGCGCTCGGCAACATGGTCCCTCAGCTGCACGTGCATCACGTGGCGCGCTTCGTGGGGGACGACGCATGGCCCGGCGCGATCTGGGGCGCGCACCCGGCGATGGAGTACCCGGAGGAGGCGCGCACCGAGCGCGTCGCGGCGCTCCGGGCGGCGCTCGCGTCGATCGATGGCTTCCGCTGACGCTCGCTCGCCGCGATCGTGCGACGGCTCGGCGCGACGAGCGACCGTGAGCACGTGACGCCGGCCGGGATCGAGCCTACAGCACGCCGCCGCACGAACGGAGACCGTCGATCCGAAACTCGATGACGAGCCCGCGTGAGCCGGTGAAGCTCGTCTTGCCCCCTACGAGGAGGCCGCCGTCGCACCCGGCGCGGAACGCCGCGTCGTTGAGGTACGTGTTCGAGTCGGCGTTGTACGGCGGCGCGCCGAAGCCGGGGATCGAGACGTCGGTGACCGCGCTCATCGTCCAGAGGTCGTGCCGATACTCGAGCACCGCGGCGCGGAGCGGGGTGCCTCCGGCGCGGCCGAACGCGAGCGCGCGCGACCCGTCCTCGTTGAACGCGACGCCGAACAGCGAGAGCGTGGTCCACGACGGGCTCGAGCTCGCGGGCATCCACGCGCCCGACTCGAAGCGATGGATGTTGCCCCACCCCGACGCGCCGATGCCGAACGCGTACGCCCCCGACGGATGCGACGCGGCGCGGAACGTGTTGCCGAGCGTCGCGGCTGGTCCGGGGCGCCACGTCGGCGTGCCGCCGATCACCGTGTAGTAGGGCGCGTCCCCGCCGCTGATGCCGCAGACGAGCACGACTCCCCATCCGCCAAACTCGTTGTCGGCGAACGCGAGGTCGCTGCACCCCGCGCTGGTGGGCTGCGCGGCGACCAGCCCCATGAACGTCCCCGTGGTCGGGTCGAGCTCGCGCAGCCGCGCGATGTACGGCGAGGTCGGCGTCGTCGAGAGCACGATCGGCGAACCGGTGCGCGGCGCGAGCGGGAACTCGATCCCGGTGAAGCGCTCGCCGGCGCGCGTCTCGCTCAGCCGCGTGAACGCGCTGGGCCCTACGGCCGCTCGGATCGCGGCGTCGTCGCCGCGCACGATCACGCCGGTCTCCGCGCCGGCGTCGACGTCCGCCCCGACGAGGTACGCGAACGCGCCGTCCGGCGCGAACGTCACGTCGTAGAAGTAGACGTTCGCGCTGCCCGGCGGGTTGAGGTCGATGCGCTGCTCGGTGCGGCTCGCCCAGTCGTAGACGTGCACGACGTTGGAGCGCTCGAGCACGATCGCGTAGCTCCCATCGGGATGGAACGCGACGCGCACCGCTTCGCCGAGCGCGATCGGGAGCAGCTGATAACGGTACGTGCCGATCGGGACGGGTCCGATGGGAGGACCCGCGTCGGTTGCACCACCCGCGTCGGCTCCGGCGCTCGCGTCGGCGCCCGGACCGGCGTCGTTCGACATCGGTCCGGCGTCGAACGAGACCGGGCCGGCGTCGAACCCGGTCGGTCCCGCGTCCACGCGCGACGGCCCCGCGTCCAAGCGCGACGGCCCCGCGTCGAAGCGCGACGGTCCGGCGTCCGCGCCGACGCCGCCGTCGCCCACGCACTGCCCGATCACGGAGCAGTGGAGGCCGGCCGGACAATCGATGTCCGCCGCGCACTGCTGAACGCACCGACCCGCGAGGCAGTAGTGCGAGGTGGGGCACTCCGAGTTGAGATCGCACTCCTGGCCAGCGCAGCCGCCGAGGAACGGAGACGTTGCGAGGCACAGCACGGCCACGACGGAAAGCGGGAGCGACGCGACGCGCAGCATCGCCCCGATGGTAGCCCGAACCTCCGTCGCCCTGCGACGCCCCGCGAACAGCTCTCCGATTCGGACCGCGAGCCGTCGGCGGGACTACCCACCGCCGCACGCATGGAATGGAGTATCGCACGCGTGCTTGTCGGACCGGAGGCGGCCGTTCCGCGACCCGGGCGGCTGCTACCATGGCCGCATGACGATGCCGGACGGGCCGGACGCGCCGGAGGATCCACCCGAGGAGGAGGCGGAGGAGGAGACCTCCGACAACGAGTCGATCGGCGTCGCCCCCGAGGCGCGCATCCGTCGCCTGTCGATGCCGGAGCAGCTCAAGCTCGCGCGCACGAGCCCCAGCCTGACGGACCGCACGATCCTCGAGCGCATGCTCGGGCGCTCCGGGTGGGAGCTCCTGTTGTCGAACCCGAACCTCACCTCGCCGGAGGTGGCGCGCATCGCGCGCAAGGGCACGGTGCCGCTCCCGCTCATCGAGAAGATCGTGCAGACGCGGCGCTGGCTCGAGGCGCCGAACGTGCGGCGCGCGTTGCTCTCGAACCCGAAGCTCTCCCAAGGGCTCATCCAGCAGGTGCTGCGCGCCACACCGGCGCACGAGCTCAAGCTGGTGCCCAAGCAGACCGCATACCCGCGACCGGTGCGCATGGTCGCGTCGCGCATGCTCGGTCAGTAGGGCTCTCGACGGAGCGCACGGGCTCGAGGAGCGCGCTATCGTCGCGCATGCCGATCCCTCTCCTCTGTCTGCTCGGGTTCGTCGCGTGGACCGTGCTCGTCGTCGTCTTCGGTCTCGGCGTCACGCGCGTCGGCGCCGTGCTGCGCGGCGAGGCGAAGCCCAACGCGTTCCCCGCCGACGTGCCCCACGGCACGGATCGCTATCGACGGACGATGCGCGCGCACGCGAACTGCGTCGAGAACCTGCCGCTGTTCGCCGCGGTGGTCCTGACGGCGGCGGTCACGGACGTGACCTCGTCGACGCTGGACATCCTCGCCATGGTCTATCTCGGCGCCCGGATCGCGCAGACGATCGCGCACATCGCGTCGGGCAGCTCGCTCGTCGTCAACATCCGTTTCTCGTTCTTCGCCGTGCAGCTGCTCGCGCTGGCCGCGATGATCGGGCTCATCGCGAACGAGCTCTTCGCGCGCTGAGGAGAGACGCCTCGCTAGCGCGAGGTACCGATCGCGACGACCTCGAGCACGTCATCGCGCGAACGCACGTCGCCTTGCAGCATGGTGAGCCGATCCGTCGGCGCGATCGGAAAGCTCGCCGCGCGGCGCGTGACCGCCGTCACCTCGTGACCCTGGTCCAGCGCCTGCTGCGTGAGGTGTAACCCCACCGGACCGTTCGCACCGAATACAGCGAGCTTTGTTGTGCTCGGCAACCAAAATTGGTTGCCCGAAGCACTATGGCGCGAGCCGAACGCAGAGCTCTATGGCGGACTCCCTTGGGCGTCCGAGTCGTGCCTCGTCCTGACGGCGGCCGCGCTTCAGCGACTTTCGAAGCGGAGCTTCCACACCATCACGACCGCCTCGAGGAAGATGGCGCGGCTCATCTTGCTCTTCCCGGCGCGGCGGTCGACGAACACGATCGGCACCTCGACGACGCGGAAGCCCTCACCGAGCGCGCGCCACGTCATCTCGATCTGGAACGAGTAGCCCTCCGAGCGCACCGAGCCGAGGTCGATCGCCTCGAGCACCTCGCGGCGCCACGCCTTGAAGCCGCCGGTCAGGTCGCGGATCGGGAGGCCGAGGATCGTGCGGCTGTAGAGGCTGCCGCCCTTGCTCAGGAGGTGTCGGCCCGGACCCCATCCCTCGACGCCGCCGCCGGAAATGTTGCGCGAGCCGAGGACGACGTCGGCGCCGTCGTCGATCGCGCGCAAGAAATCTTTCAGGTAGCGAGGATCGTGCGAGAGGTCCGTGTCCATCTGGACGAGGATGTCGTAGCCATCCGCGAGGCCGACGCGGAAGCCATCGAGGTACGCGCTGCCGATACCGAGCTTGCCGCTGCGATGCAGCACGCGGACGCGCTCGTCGCGGCCGGCGAGGCGGTCGGCGATCTTTCCGGTGCCGTCCGGCGAGGCGTCGTCGACCACGAGGACGTGCGCCTCCGGCGCGGCGTCGTGCACCTTCGCGATGAACGTCTCCAGGTTGTCTCGCTCGTTGTAGGTCGGCGTGACCACCAAAAGGCGCGGCATCGCGGCGGATGCTATCAGCGGCTGCCACCCTGGCAAGCGAGCCGCGCGGGCGTTCGACAATCTGTCCGACGCAGCGGCTCGTCACCGGCAGCGCTCGCACGAGTCTCGCGGCACGCGCGTTGCTGTGTCGTCGTGGAGCGTCACGCGACGCGATGGAGGGATCGCGATGGCACGGATCTCGGGAGCTCACCCTGCCCCTTTCACGCGGGTCGTCACCGTGCTCGGCACCGTGGTCACCGCCGCGTTCTTGGTGGGGAGCGGTGCGGCGTCGCTGATCGCGCAGCACGCGCTCGCGCTCGATCTTCCGCCGTCGACCGACGCGCGCGCTCCGGCGGCGCGCGCAGCGGTCCCCTATGACCCCGACCGCGTGATCGCGAGCGGCCTCTTCCTCCCGTGGCCGGAGGAGGACGACATCGCGCTGCCGGTGACCGACGGAACGACCGTCGCGAGCTGCGGGGCGGACGTGCGCCTCGTCGGGCTCTTCGTCATGCGCGCCGATCCGCCGCGCGGGTTCGCCGCGGTTCGCACGGAGAGCGGCGGACGGCTCGTCGCGACGGGATCCGAGCTCGGCGAGCGCCACGTCGTCGCCATCGAACGAGACCGCGCGGTGCTCGAGGACGGGTCCGGCCTTCGATGCGAGCTGCGGCTGTTCGAGGGTGGCGCCGAGCGTCCGGTCACCGTCGGCGCCGCGGTGCCCCGCCTCGCGACGCCTCCCACCTCCGACGTCGTCGAGCGCATCTCCGACACGGAGTATCGCGTGAGCCCCGCCGCGCTCAGCGATCTCGGACCGCTCCTCCGGAGCGTCGCCGCGGTTCCGTCGGACGAGGGGCTGCGCCTCTACGGCATCCGCGGCACGAGCCCGCTCGCCGCGGCCGACCTTCGGAACGGCGACACGATCGTCGAGATCGACGGTCACCCCGCGAGCGACGTGAACCACGCGCTCGAGGCGGCCGCGCGCGGTCAGCGCGGTGAGCCGATCCGCATCGTCGTCGAGCGGCACGGCCAGCGCTCCGAGCGCACCTATTCGCTCGGATCCGCGCGCGATTGAACGCGCGAAGCCGCGTGATAGGCTCGGCGCCCGATGGCGTCAGACACCTTCTCGCCCAAGTACAAGGACCTCGTCTCGCTCTTCGAGCACAGCGTGGAGCGCTACGGCGAACGCCCGCTGTTCGGGACCAAAGAAGGCGGCGAGTGGAAGTGGATGAGCTACGGCGAGTTCCACACCCACGTCACCGAGGTGCGCGGCGGGCTCGCGTCGCTCGGCATCGGCACCGACGGCGTCGTCGCGATCATCGCGGACAACCGGCCCGAGTGGGCGGTCGGCGCGTACGCGACCTACAGCCTCGGCGGGCGCTACGTGCCGATGTACGAGTCGCAGGTGCCCAAGGACTGGGCGTACATCATCCGCGACTGCGCATCGAAAGTCGTCTTCTGTGCGACGCGCGAGATCTTCGACGCCGTCTCGGCGATGAAGGGCGACATCGAGACGCTCGAGCACGTCATCCTGCTCGGCAAGGGCAAGGCCGACGGCGGGCTCACGTACGACGAGCTGCGCAAGAAGGGACGCGAGAGCCCGACCGACATCCACAAGCCCGACCCGAAAGACATCGCGGGCTTCATCTACACGTCGGGCACCACCGGCAAGCCGAAAGGCGTCTTGCTCTCGCACGAGAACCTCGCGAGCAACGTGAGCGCGATGCACGCCGTCTTCCCGATGTCGCCGGACGATCGCTCGCTCTCGTTCCTCCCGTGGGCGCACTCGTTCGGGCAGACGGTCGAGCTCCACGCGCTCTTCTCGATGGGCGCGAGCCTCGGGATCGCGGAGTCGGTGCCGAAGATCGTCGAGAACCTCGCCGAGGTGCGGCCCACGTTGCTCTTCAGCGTCCCGCGCATCTTCAACAAGATCCACGACGGCGTCCTCAAGAAGGTCGAGGAGGACGGCGGTCTCAAGAAGAAGCTGTTCTACGCGGCGCTCGACACCGCGCGTCAGAAGAAGGAGCTCGCCGAGCAGCACAAGACGAGCGGCTTCGTGGATCTGAAGCACAAGTTCCTCGACGGGCTCGTGAGCAAGAAGATCCGCGACCGCTTCGGAGGCCGGCTCAAGTACGCGTTCAGCGGCGGCGCGGCGATCAACAAGGAGGTCGCCGAGTTCATCGACGCGCTCGGCATCCTCGTCTACGAGGGCTACGGCCTCACCGAGACGTCGCCGATCGCGACGGCGAACTGGCCCGGCGCGCGGAAGATCGGTTCGGTCGGCAAGGCGATCCCCGGCGTGCGCATCGAGATCGACCGAACGGTCACCGAGGACCCCAAGCACGGCGAGATCATCGTCTACGGCCACAACGTGATGCAGGGCTACCACGACCTGCCGGAGGAGAACGCCAAGGTGTTCACCGACGACGGCGGCTTCCGGACCGGCGACATGGGCTACCTCGACGAGGACGGCTTCCTCTACATCACGGGCCGCATCAAGGAGCAGTACAAGCTCGAGAACGGAAAGTACGTGGTCCCGGCTCCGCTCGAGGAGGGGCTCCAACTGTCGCCGTTCATCAACCAGGCGTTCGTCTACGGAGACAACCGGCTGTTCAACGTCGCGCTGATCGTGCCCGACATGCCGGCGCTCACGAAGTGGTGCGACGAGAACGGGATCAGCGGCTCGCCGGCGGAGCTGGTCAAGCACGAGCGCGTCGTCGCGATGATGCGCGAGCAGATCGACAAGAGCTCCGGCGACTTCAAGCAGTTCGAGAAGATCAAGAAGTTCCAGCTCATCGCGGAGGAGTTCACCGTCGCGAACGGTCTCCTCACGCCGAAGATGAGCGTGAAGCGCCAGAAGGTGATCGATCGCTACAAGGACGATCTCGCCGCGTTGTACTGATCGTGCTGACTCGGTGAGATGTGCCGAACCGCCCCATTGAGGGAACGTCGGCCCACCGCTAGGTTGGACGCGATGCACCTCACGCTCGGTGGTCGCCTGTTGAGCCCCGGCTCGAATCCACCGGAGGTCGCGACCGACTGCGGCACCTGGGTGGGCGGCCTCGAGGTGACGGACGACGAGGCGAGCGTGACCTGCCCCGCCTGCCGCGTCGTGATGACGGCGCGGCGGGCGAAGCGCCGAACGCGACGCGCATCGCACTCGGCGCAGCGGCTCAAGGACTCGGTGAGCTCCGCATCGACGCCCGCCCAGCTCGAGGAGCGGCGACAGGCTCGGCTCGCGGCGATGAAGAAGTCGCACTGAGCCGGGGCGCCGATCGCGTTATCCTCCCGTCGTGTCGAGAATCGCGATCGTCGCGTTCCTCGCTGCGCTCGCGTGCGCGGCGTGCGGTGGAGGCGGGCCCGGCGGGACCAACCCGTCGACGGTCGCCGAGAACACGAACGCGCCGCCGCCCGAGCGCTACGAGCCGCCGCCGCTGCCTTCGCCCGCCGCCGAAGCGGCCGGCTCGGGGAGCGGGATGAGCCCCGAAGACCCGGTGAGCGCGTGCGGTCCGGTCGACAGCTACGCGTACGTGGCTCAGCGCTTCCGCTGCCCCGACGGGACGAACCCGCTCGGCGGCGATGTCGAGGCGGGCCGCGACGCGCGCGTGGGCAACGTGGGCGCGAACTCGAGCGGCCACATCATCGATCTCTATCGCGTGCCGTGCCCGGGAGGTCCGGTCGACATCTACGTCGACATGTACGGCTGCCCCGAGATGCTCGGCGGTGAGTGAGCGCGAACCGAGCGCTCCGCGCGAGCGCGTCACCGCTCCGCTCCGGACCGCCGCGTGGGTGCTGCTCGTCGTGATCGGCGCGTGCCTCGGCGGCGCGGTGCTCACCTGGGTCGCGAGGATCGTGTCGCCCGCGCCGGAGACGCCCGACGAGACGATCGTGATCCGACCGGGCGCCGACGTCGTCGTCGCGGTGCGCGACCTCGCGCGGCTCGAGAGCGCGTCGTTCCACATGGAGCGCGTGATCGACATGTCGGATCGCCAGCGCCGGGTGTTCGGGCTGGTGCACGCCGAGGACTCGATCCTCCTCGTCGCGGCGGCGGACGTGGTGGCCGGCGTCGATCTGTCTCACCTCGCGCCGGAGGACGTCGAGGTGAGCGACGACGGCGCGCGCGTGCGGATCACCGTGCCCCCGGCCGAGATCTTCAGCGCGCGCCTCGACAACGACCGTACCTACGTGCAGCAGCGGTCGACGGATCTGTTGGCGCGGCGTGAGGATCGGCTCGAGACGCGAGCGCGGCAGGAGGCCGAGCGCGCGCTGCGCGAAGCGGCGATCGAGGCGGGGATCCAGGCGCGCGCTCAGGAGAACGCGGAGCGGACGCTCACGTCGCTGCTCCGCTCGCTCGGCTTCCGCGAGGTCGAGGTCGAGGTCGAGGTCGAGGTGGGCCCGGCGTCGGCTCGACCTCCGGCGAGTACGCCGTTACGATAGCCCCCGCACCGCGCACCACCCTCATGGACCGCCCCGTGCACATCCGCATGTTCCGCATGTTGCTTCGTCTGGCGCTGACGCTCCTCTTCGTGAGCGTCGTCAGGCCCGCGCACGCGCAGGAGAACCGGCGCGTCGAGATCGAGTTCACGCCCACCGCGCGCGCGCAGCTCGCGATCTGGATCGAGAGCGAGGACGGCTCGCGTTTCGCGACGGTGCGTCTCACGGAGTCGGTGGCGCGTCGCGGGATCGGCAATCGACCGGGCGCGACGCAGATGAACAGCGGCTTCCGCTGGCCGTGGGGCCGCCGCGAGGGCGTGCTCCCGATCTGGGCGCACCGCCGCGTCGACGCGGGTGGGCAGCGCTTCCCGCGCGTCATCTTCAACGGCCGCGCGTCGGAGGGGAACGCGTCGTCGGCCGGATCGATCGGCGAGCCGGGCAACACGCGTGACGATTATTACTGCTTGAGCTTCCAGCGCGAGCGATCGGGACGCGATGCGCTCGACGCGGTGGCCTGCGCGTCGGTGTTCATGAGCAACAAGGGGCGCTACGTGACCGGCGCCGACGTGTCCACCGGGTACTCCGAGCCGTACGTCGACGACGGCACGCCGATGATGCGCGCGCTCTCGCTCGAGTCGCTCTACCCGCCGCGGCGCGACGTGACCCGCTGCATCACGACGGGATGCGGCGATCACGACGACGTGGCGAGCTACGACGACGACGTGCGCGCGCGCATGCCGGAGATCGACGCCATCAGCATGGCCACCCCGGCGGCCGACGCCGCGCAGCGGATCATCTTCGCGGTGCCCGAGGACTGGCCGGTCGGCAACTACGTCGCGTACCTCGAGATCAACGTCGAGGGCGACTACAACGGCACCTACAACGACTCGACGTTCCCGACGCCGATGAACCCATCGGGGACGTGGGACTACTGGGCGCTGAACTACGGCTACCCCTATCGTGGGCAACCGACGTTGCTCTTCGCGGTGCCGTTCGAGCTGCGCAGCAACGGCGGCGCGTGGTCGGTCGACGCGGCCGAGGGATACGGCGCGCTCCACGGCGAAGACGGCGACGTCCGGCCGATCGACTCGACGATCGCGAACGATCCGTCGGGCGCGCCGGGCAGCGGTGTCGATCGGTTGCGCGCGAGCGCAGGCGGCGATCGCGTTCGCGTGACCGTCCCGCGCTGGGACATCTGCAACCAGCCGGAGCCGCCGCCCGAGTGCGGGATGCACTGCGTGCCCGACGACGGAACGTGCGGCACCGACCTCGCGTGCGGGCCGGACGGAACGTGCGTCGGCCTCTGCGACGTGGCGATGGAGCCGGGCGCGGTCGGCGCGCTGGCCGTGCTGCCTTACGAGGACGAGAAGCACTCACATCAGTGGGCGACGTTCAGCTTCGAGGTGCCGGCGAGCCGGCGCGGGATCTCGCGCTACGAGGTGCGGGTCAGCCACGAGCCGATGAGCGACCTCGAGAGCTTCATGCGCGGGAGCCCCGCGGTAGAGCCGTCGCTCGAGACGATCGAGCTGCGCGTGCCCATCGACGGCACTCCCGGCGAGCTCGTCACCGTCGAGTTCGGCGGGCTCGCGCCGCAGTCGCACTATTGGGTCGGCGTGCGCGCGTTCGACGAGTGCAACGCGCCCGGGCCGCTCGCGATCGGCGAGGTCGAGACGACGCAGATCAACTTCACCACCGTCTCTCCCTGCTTCGTCGCGACCGCGGCCTATGGCACCCCGCTGGCGCGCGAGATCGGCGTGCTCCGGCGCTTCCGCGATCGCCACCTCCGCACCAACGCGCCCGGGCGCGCGCTCGTCCGTGCGTACGAGACGGTCGGCCCGCACCTCGCCGACGTGATCCGCGAGCACGACTCGCTCCGCGCCGCCGTCCGCTACGCGCTCGGCCCGATCGTCGCGCTGCTGGCGGACTGATCGTCCCGCGTCGACGGCGCACGCCAGATCCACGCCACGTTGATCAGCGTGACCACGTGGCAAGATGCCTTGATGATCCACGCGTGGGACGGGATCCAGATCGCGACGAGGACGCCCACCGCGTAGCCGAGCGCCGACACCCACATCCGGCGCTCGATCCCGATCGCGTTCATCCCGGCCACCGCGCAGTAGAGCGCGAGGTGCAGGGCCTCGGTCTCCTCCACCGAGCGGCCAGCGGAGAGCGCCAGGCCCGACAACATCATCTGGCCGACGAGACCGATGTTGAGGCCAGCCGCGATCCAGCGCGTCACCGCGCGCTCGAGGACGGCGCGCCGGAAGCTGAACGTCACGACCCAGAGCCCGACGAGCGCTGCGCAGGTGCCGAGGATCATCATCCGATGCGTGCGCTCCGACTCCAGCGCGTGCCCGAGCACGGGGAAGATCGCGAACGCGAGCGCGATCCCCGTCGCGAGCACCCGGCGAAACGATCGCTCCACCCCGGGATCGCGATCACGGGCCAGTCGCTCGAGCGCGTCGCGCTCCCGCGAGCGCTCCTCGCACGCGCGCTCGACGCGAGCCGCGAGCGCGACGGGCGGATCGTGCAGCTCGGTGAGCTGACCTCGCGCCGCCTCCGGCTCGCCGCGCCCGAGCTCGTGCTCGATCAGCGCGATCGTCGCCCGATCGAACCCGGCGCGCGCCTGCGCGCTCTCCGGCCACAGCTCGAGCGCCTGCCGGAACCCGAAGCGCGCCTCGCCCACCGTGCGATAGAGCGCGGCGCGCGTCGCCTCGTCGTCGCTGAGCATCCACGCCTCGACCGGCTCGAGGAGCCGCGCCGCGCTCGTCACGAGCTCGATCGCGTCGCGGTGTCGTCGGAAGAGCCGGATCGCTTCGGCCAGCTCGTCGACCGAGCCGAAGCGCTTCGCCGGCTCGGGGTGCATCGCGCGGCGCGCGATCCGGACGAGCTCCTCGGGCGCCGAGGCGTCGAAGTCGGGCCCGCCGCCGGCGACGCTCGTCACCACCTCGCGGAGGGTCTGCCCCGCATGCGGCGGCGCGCCGTTCACCACGCACGCGAGGAGACCGCCGAGCACGTACACGTCGGTCGCGATCGGAGAGCCGCGTCGCTCGGGGACGAGCTGCTCGGGCGCCATGAACGGTGGACTACCGACGATCTCGCCGGTCACCTCGCTCGCCTCGCACGCCGCGCGCAAGCGCGTGACGAGCACCTCACCGTGCGTACCGATGAGCACCGCGTCCGGCGGGAGGTCGCGGACCACGATCCCACGACTGTGTGCGAAGCGAACCGCGTTGCATACCGCGAGCAACACCTCGAGGTGCCAGTCGAGCGCGGACTCGACGGAGAACGTCTCGGTGACGAGGCGCTCGTTCTTGATGAGGGCCCACCAGCTCAGACCGTCCACGTGCTCGAGCGCGACGAGCGGGGCTCCGTCGACGTCCACGAGATCGTAGACCGGCACGACGTTCGGGTGCTCGAGCTGCGCGGTGACGCGCGCCTCGTGGCGGATCACCGACGCGAGCGCCGAGTCGCTCGGATCGCACGTACGCACGACCACGCGACGCCGGAGACGGATCTGCGTCGCGACGCAGATCCGCGCGCCGTCGCTCGTCGCGCGGATCTCGGGACCCAACTCGACGGGCGGGGCGTCCGGCTCGAGGCCCGCGAGCGCGGCGTCGAGCGCGTCGGGATCCCCTTCGTCCCAGATCGTCTGGCGCGATTGCTCGTCGACGGTGCCCCCCGCGAGCGGCGCGCGCTCGAGGGTGCTGCGGAGCGTCGTGAGGATCGCGTCGAGGCGCTCGCTCATCGTCGCACCGCGCTCATCGGCGAACCTTGGGGAACCAGATCACGAACACCGTCAGCGCGAGGACGGAGTTGCAGATCGAGGTGAGGAAGTGCGTCGGCACGGGCACGAGGACCGACGCGACGCTCGCGATCGCGTAGCTGACCGCGAGGCCGAGCAGGCGCGGCTCGATCATCAGGACGCACTGGCTCGAGACGACGCTCAAGAGGACCAGCTGGCCGCGCTCGATGTCGTCGCGCGGAACGTCGAGGACGAGGCCGACGAGGTCGGTCAGCATCCCGATGCTCACCGCGAGGGCCGCCGCGCGCGCCATGCGCCGGTTGATCGCGCTCGCCTCCATGTCCGCCATGTAGATGCGGCTGAACATCGCGAGGGTGACGAGGCTGATCGCGCTCGTGACGAGGCCGACGTACGGCCAGGCCGGCATCCACGCGACGTTCGGGATCGACGGAATGAGCGGACCGCAGATCCAGAACGCTCCGAGCGTGACGCCCATGACCCAACGCGCGGTCCGACCTCGCCCGGGATCGAGGTCGTCGCCGAGCGAGCGAAGGGCGCGCAGGCGATCCCGCGCCTCGTCCCGCGCGCGCGCCACGCTCGCTCGCAGCGCGTCGGACACCTCGATCACGTCCGCCTCGGCCGTCAACAACGCGTGAGCAGATTCTGCGTTGCCCTCCGCGATCTCCGCGCGCGTCATGAGCTCGAGCGCCTCCGCCAAGCCCTCCTTCGCGCGCGCCCCGTCGGGCCGGACGCTGAGCGCGTGCCGAAACCCGAAGCGCACCTCGCCGAACAGACGCTGCCGTCTGTCGCGACGCTGGGGTCCGATCGCGCCCTCCGCCTCGACCTCTCGCTTCAGCGCGGCGAGCCGCTCGACCGCGCGGTCCGCGATGCGCTCCGCATCCCGACCGACTCGGAACGCGCGCACCTCTCGGGCGAGCGCGTCCACGTCTTCGAACCGATCGTCGGGCGACCGGCTCATCGCGCGCCGGATCACCCGCACGAGATCGGGTGGCACGCGCTCATCGATCGGCGGTTCCTCGGTCATGATCGCGTAGACGACCGAGACGAGGGTGTCGCCGCGATGCGGCGGGGTGCCCATCAGGAGCTCGTAGAGGATCGAGCCGAGGAGATAGATGTCGGTCGCCGGTCCGAGCCGATGACCGGCGCCGCCGAGCATCTCGGGCGCCATGTACGCCAGCGTGCCCGCCATCTCTACGCAGTCGACCGCGCGCGGGAGGTGCCGCTGTTCGGCGCCCTCGAGCGCGGCCGCGAGACCCCAGTCGACGACGTAGACCTCGCCGTAGCGGCCGACCATGACGTTTTCTGGCTTCAAGTCGCGGTGGATGATCCCGGCCGCGTGCGCGTAGCCGATCGCGTCGCACACTCGGAGGAACACGCGCAGGTGGAAGTCGAGCGGGTCCTCTTCGCCGAGCTCCTTCAGCGCGTCGTCGTCGCGGAGCACCGTCGACCAAGGGACCCCATCGACGCGCTTCTGCACCACCCACGGGGCGCCGAGCTCGTCGCGCTGGACGTCGTAGACCGGCACGACGCCGGGGTGCTCGAGCTGCGCCATCACCCAGGCCTCGCGCACGAGCCGGAGCGCGGACGGCCCCTCGAGCAGCTCCGGGCGGAGCGACTTCACCGCCACCTCCCGGCGGAGCGAGGTCTGCTCCCCCGAGTGGACCTGCCCCATCCCACCCTCGCCGATCCGCGAGCGCAGGACGAACGAGGGTCCCTCCCGCGGCGGCTCGGTCTCGCCAGACGTAGGAAGGAAGGGTCGTTGCGATGGACGATCGAGATCGACGCCGCGCGCCTCCAGCGCACGGACGATCGCCGCCTCGCTCGTCACACGCCGCCCCGAGAGACCACGGCGCGAGGATGCCAAAGCGTGGTGGGCGGATCTACGTTCCGGCCCCGAGCGCGAGGAGAGCGTCCCGGATCAGCCGGGCGTCGCGCCTTCGCCGGCCGGCGTGGTGGGGGCGGCCGGAGGCGCGTCGTCGCCCCCCTCGGCCGGCGCGTCCGCCGCCGGGCCGTCCGCGCCGGGGAGCGCGGCGTGGCTCGGGAGCTCACCGGTCAACGACCCGAGGAACGCGACGATGTCGTCGACCTGCGCGTCCTCGAGCTCACGGCCGAGCTGCACGTACGCCATCGTGCGCACCGCTCCGGCGAGCTCCTGCTCGCTCCCGTCGTGGAAGTAGGGCGGCGTGAGCTCGATGTTGCGGAGCGTCGGCACCTTGAAGCGGTGCTGGTCCTCTTCGGCGTGGGTCACGTTGAAGCGACCATGGTCCGCATCGCTGAGCGTCCCTCCGCGACGCGCGAAGTAGTCGTTCACGAGGCCCATGCGCTGGTACATCGTGCCGCCGAGGTTGCGCCCGCGATGGCAGGTAGTGCATCCGGTGTCGACGAACATACGCAACCCTCGTTGCTGCTGTTCACTGAGCGCGGCGTCGTCGCCGCCGAGCCAACGGTCGAACGCCGACGGAGTCACGAGCGAGCGCTCGTACTCGACGATCGCGTCGAGCACGTTGGCTTGGTTGACGCCGCCCCCCTCGGGAAAGACCGCGTCGAACTGCGCGACGAGCGCGGGATCACCGTTGAGGCGCTCGAGGATCGTCGGCCACTCCGCGCCCATCTCGAGCGGGTTCGTGACCGGTCCGCCCGCCTGCTCGAGGAGGTCGGCCGCGCGTCCGTCCCAGAACTGGCGGAAGTTGTACGCGGAGTTGAGCACCGTCGGCGCGTTGATCGGGCCCTGCTGTCCGCGGATGCCGGTCGACACGCGACGCGGCTCGGCGCCGCCGTGGGTCAGCATGTGGCAGGACGAGCAGCTCACCGTCTCGTCGCCGCTCAGACGCCGATCGAAGAAGAGCGCGCGACCGAGCAACACCTTGTCCATGTTCAGATCGAGGTCGGCGGGGAGCGCCTCGAACGTGTCGCCGATCACCTCGCGGAGCGGACGCGGCGGTGCGGCCGGCTCCGGCTCCGGCGTCGGGGTGGGAGACGAGCTCGAGCTGTCCTCACCACCGCAGCCCGCGAGTACGACGAGCGCGAGCGCGCTCCACCACATTCGGCGATCCATGCGAGTGCTCCTTGGTCTCGCCCCGCGCGCCGCGGGGTCGATCGAGAGGGGGACGTTCCGTATACGACGTCTCGATTTAGACGTCATCTAAATCTCCCCCGCCTTCCGCTCAAGCCCCCTGTTTGAGGTGCATCACGCCGGATCGTGTGACGTCGGGAGCGTACGGAACGCGATCCCGATCGTCTGGAGCCGCTCGATCATCGCGCGGCCGAGGCCGACCGCCGGCGTGATCACGCCGTAGCGCTCCGGCGTCTCGTCGGCGTGCTTCGCGAGCATCACCGCCGACTCCGCGAGCATGCGCGACGTCTCGGTGTACCCGGGATCGCCGCCCGACACCTCGGTCATCACCTCGTGCGTACCGGCGCGTCCGAGGAACGTGATCGTGAACCAGCTCCGAGCGCGCGTCGCCTCGTCGGGACCCTCGCCCGCCGGCTTCACCTTCTCGAGCAAGCGGCGCGTCGGACCGAGCTGGGCGAGCGCGAACACGCCCGCCGCTCCGCCCACGATCTTGGCGACGCTCGGGAACGTGCGCAGCCGCATGTAGTGCCCGTAGCGGAACTCGGGACCATACTCGTCGAGGAGCTCCGCGGATCGCAAGACGACCTGCGGGTCGATCGTCGGCATCGGCACCGCCCACGCGCCGATCTCCCGGCGGAACCGGATCCTCGCCTTCACGCCGCGGACCGACCGGCCGCCCGACGGCGCGCGCCCGCGCTTACCGCGTCGCTCGCGCTGATACGAGCGCGCCTCGCTCATCCCCTTCACCGCCGTCTGCCATGTTCCGCCGGAGAACGTGGCCGACGCCTTCACGAATGCCTCGATCGTCACGGGACCGCCGTGCGGCAACCGGTCCAGCGTGTAGAGCGCCCCGAGGTCGGGCGGGATCGCCTCGAACGCACAACAGGGAATGATCTTGACGTGAGCCGACGCCGCGGCCTCGTGGTATCGCTCGATCATGCGGTTGACGAACTGCATCTCGCCGGTCGTGTCCACGTAGCTCGCGCCGCCTTCGACGCACGCCTTCACGAGCGGCTCGCCATGGAGCTCGAACGGGCCCACGGTGGTCGCGACCACGCGGGCGCGCTTCGTCAGCGCGAGGAGGCTCGCCGGGTCGCTCGCGTCGGCGATGAGCTGCGTCGGCCCCGGCATACCCAGGCGCTCGCCGACCTTCGCGAGCTTGTCCGCGTTGCGGCCCGCGATCGCCCAGCGGAGCCCGGGCGGGGCGTGGGCGGCGAGGTGATCGGCGGCGAGCCCCCCCGTGAATCCGGTGGCGCCGAACAGCACCACGTCGAGATCGCGTTCGCTCATCTCTCCCTCGCTCTGGCGGGTGCGAGCGCTCAGCGCTCCTCGTTGGGCTCCACCGGCGCGGCGACGATGGGCGGCGGCGGCGGTCGGCTCGTCCGCGTCTCGGACACGAGCGGCGGAGGCGGGCTACGGAGCTCCTCGAACGTCGCGCGGAGCTCCGTGATGTCCACGTCGAGCACGAGGTCGGAGTAGTCCGCGTACTCCATGCCGAGACAGCGGGCGAGGCGGCGCAGGTACTCGTCCTCCGCCATGTCGAGCACGCCATCGGCGTCGACCATCTTGCCGACGAGCTCGAGCAAGCGGCGCTTGGCCATCGGCGGGTCCGCCTCGAAGTCACGCGCGGCCGCCTCGAGATCGAACGAGAGTGGCTCGAAGTCGCGGATGCGCGACTCGACCGGCTCGGGCAGCGTCGTCGGCGTCACGAGCAACAGATCCGCGAGGAGCGCGCGGACGGCGGTCTGCTCGTCCTCGGTGAACTCATCGTCGGCCCAGAGCGCGCCGAGGAAGAGATCGGTGATCACGAGGATCCTGTCGCGCACCTTCATCGAGCGACGTTGTAGCGAAGAATCTCGCGCGTCGCGAGGGTGACGTCGCGGCCGCGGACGCGTCGGGCGGCGCGGAGGCCCACCGCCGTCACCCGCATTTCGGAAATCGCCGTAACCGTAGTTTCGCGCGCCGCCGGATCGCGCCGAACCGCCCGGATCTACGGCCCGCGCGCGGTTGGTCACGGATCTTGCTGAGGAGGGGGCGGAGCTCGCTCCCTGGAGGTGTCATGAGGATCCGATCCACGCTCGCTTGGTCTTTCGCTCTCGCTCTCGGCGCCATGATCCACGGTTGCGTCGAGTCGCAACCACCGGTCGTGCGCGTCCAGCCGAACGTCACGCGCAAGACGGACCTCATGGACGCCGAGTGGTACATGCGCTCGACCGTCGTCGACACGCCGTACACCACCGACTTCACGTTCGTCGGGGAGGCGGGCGAGCTCGAGCGGATCGTGTGGGAGATCCAAGAGAACTTCCTCGTCGCGCGCCGCGCGTACGAGAGCGTGGCCGGCGCCGACCCGACCGGGGTCAACGGCACGACGGACTCGCAGGGCGCGGTGATCGCGGCGTACGCGATCGACAGCCACTTCGACATCCGTCACGAATACAACACCGTCACCGGCGAGGAGCTGAACGTCATCGTCGAGAACACCACGGATCGCCCGTGGTTCGACCGTGAGTTCATCCGGGTCGACTGGTCGCAGAACCTGATCACCGACCCGAACTTCATGATGCTGTCGCGCTACTTCGACGGCCTCGAGATGGAGCCGGTCGCGTGGCACGTCGACGTCGACGACGAGAACGATCCGAACCGCCCGCGGTTCGAGCGCGTGGACCCGAGCGACGAGACGTCGCCGCTCGCGTACATGGAGATCACCAACAAGATGATGGTGCGCCCGCAGGAGACCGAGATCTTCGGCCTGCGCCTGCCGAGCTGCTTCATCTTCCAGGTGTTCGACGGCTATCCGGCGGACTGCGCGGCCAACGAGATCACGGTCCGCAACTCGTTCCTCCGCGTCGACACCACGCGCGACTACGAGCCGGTCGCGTACAGCGGCGACCGCATGGACCGCGCCGGCTACTTCATCACCGAGCGCCCCGGCTACGATTCGAGCTACGGCCTCGTCGAGCCCGCGCGCTATCGCTTCGCGAACCGCCACAACATCTGGATGCAGAGCCACCGTCGCGACGCCGACGGCGAGCTCATGCGCTGCACCAGCGACGCGCAGTGCGATGACGGCCGCGGCTCGGTCTGCGACGTCGACCTCGGCCGCGCCTCGCGCAGCCTCGAC
Organism: Sandaracinaceae bacterium; assembly: GCA_050186575.1. GTDB lineage: Bacteria > Myxococcota_A > Polyangia > Polyangiales > Sandaracinaceae > JAUHXR01. The sequence continues at coordinate 30,963 of JBFWYI010000091.1, forward strand.
GCGGACGGCCACATCGAGGGCGCGTGCACGATCGCGTTCCGCGACCGCGAGATCCGCCCGGTCGTCTACTACCTCTCGGAGAACTATCCGGAAGAGCTCTTGCCCGAGATGCGCGAGCTCGAGTCGAACTGGAACCGCGCGTTCGTCGAGACGGTGAGCTCGCTGCGCGAGAACGAGTGCGCGGCGCACGGCGGCAGCGACTGCGCGGCCGAGCGCGACCGCGGCGACCACCAGCAGATCATGGTCGTCTGCCCGAGCCCGGTCGCGGAAGGCGCGCCCGCGGCGTGCGGCGAGCCCGGCACGATCGCGCGCATCGGCGACCTCCGCTACTCGATCATCAGCTGGGTCAACGATCCGCACCGCTCGAGCCCGCTCGGCTACGGCCCCGCGGCCGCCGATCCGGAGACCGGCGAGATCATCTCGGGCACCGCGAACCTCTACGGCGCGGGCGTCGAGACGCTCGCCGCGTTCGGCACCGACATCCTGCGGCTCCTCAACGGCGACATCAGCGAGTCGGACGTCAGCTCGGGCGCCGTGCTCGACGCGTGGATCGAGCGGCAGACCGCCATGCGCGAGGGTCGCAGCGACGGTCACGCGGTGCCGATGCACCCCGAGGACCTCGAGGGGCTCGACGGCGCGATGGACTTCCGCTGGGCGAACACGGGTGACTTCGATGCGTTCCGTGGCGCGTCGGGCTCGCCGGCCGACATGGTCGAGCGCATCCAGGGGGCGTTCCAGCGCATCTCCGCGAGCGGCGCGCTCGAGAACAACGGGCTCGAGCCGCAAGACCTGCTCGAGATGGTCCGCCGCGATCCGGAGATCGAGGCGCTGATGCTCGACCGCGACAGGCGCGCGATGGCGGGCGTCGATCCGGACCTCCCGCTGAGCTCCGCGGAGCGCGAGCGCATCTCGCCGCTCGCCGGCGCGAGCCTCGCACAACGCACCGCGATGGATCGCGCGCGCGCCGAGATGCAGTCGCACGCGGGGATCGACTGGGCGGAGTTCGCCGACGAGGGCCTCCTCGGTCTCGCTCGCTCCATCCAGCGCGCCGGCGCGAGCGGCGTGCTCACGTTCGGCGGCGTCGACTACGACATCCGCGGCGAGAACGGTCAGCCCGACTACGACAAGGTCCGCGAGGTCCTGCGCCACCCGATCATGAGCGGCCTCGCGATGCACGAGGTCGGTCACACCCTCGGGCTGCGCCACAACTTCAGCGGGTCGTTCGACGCGATCAACTACGCGCCGCGCTACTGGGAGCTCCGCGACGACGGGAACATGCGCCCGCGGCTCTGGGATCCGATCAGCGAAGGCGAGATCGACGGTCGCATCTCCGAGTACGCGTACTCGACGGTGATGGACTACGGGAACAACTTCCTCGTCACCGACGCGAACGGCATCGGTCACTACGACGTCGCCGCGATCAAGCTCGGCTACGGCGACCTCGTCGAGGTGTTCGACTCGGTCGCGCAGCCCGACGAGATGGCGTGGCTCGGCTTCATCCAGTCGGCGGGTTGGCCGGTGCCGATCAGCCTGTCGGCGGCGTCCGGCGGCGCGATGAGCGCGTACACGTACACCGACTTCCCGGGGATGGCGGGCAGCCGCGACGCGCTCGAGCAGCGCTCCGACGTCGACTTCGACGCACTCGCGCCGGGCGGCGTGATCGAGCGCTCGCGGATCGACTTCCCGAGCCACGATCCGGATGGGCGCATCGTCGTCCCGTACCGCTTCTGCTCCGACGAGCAGGGTGACCTCAACCCGGGTTGCTACCGCTACGACTCCGGCGCGGACGCGTTCGAGAGCGTGCGCTCGGTCCAGGACAGCTACTGGAACTACTACATCTTCAACAGCTTCCGCCGCGGCCGCATCGGGTTCAGCACGAGCAGCACCGCGTCGCGGATCCTCGACCGCTACTTCCGCAAGCTGCAGCGGGCAAACCAAACGTACGCGCTCTACCGCACCGTCTTCCAGGACGCGTTCGGCGACTCGCCCGGCTTCGACGAGTTCTTCACCGCCGAGCACGGCATGGGCGCGTACACCGCGGCGGTCGGCTCGAGCTACGAGATGCTCCTCCGTGTCGTCACCACTCCCGAGCCGGGCAGCTACCGCACGGTGATCCGCGCCGACGGTCGCACCGTGATGATGCCGGGCGGCAGCGAGATCACCGTCAACGGCTTCGACGGACGCGCGCTCGAGACCACCTGGGACTTCGACGCCGGCTACTACTGGTTCGATCAGCTCGAGCGCGTCGGGTACTACTACGACAAGACGCTCGCGATCGAGGTGCTCACCGACCCGACCACGTACTTCCTCGGGCGTGACACCGACGCGGACATCCGCCGCTACCAGCTCAACTTCGCGAGCTCGTTCGGACCTTCGATGACCTCGTTCTTCGGTGGGCTCTTGAGCGAGCAGTGGGCGAACATCGCGCCGCGCTCGGTGGGTCAGGACCTCGTGTTCCCGAACCCGCTCGAGGTGGAGATGGGCGACATGCCCGGCACCCCGATCTCGCCGAACGCCTCGTTCAGCATCCAGCTCTACGCGGCCACGCTCGGGATGTCGTTCATCCCGCAGACCTACGACCAGCAGTTCCTCAACCGCGCGCGCATCTGGCTCCGCGGCGCGTCGGAGGGGATCGAGATCGACCCGAGCCGTCCGGTGGTGGAGTTCACCGATCCGGAGAGCGGCTTCACCTACGTGGCGGCGAGCTACATGGAGGACGGGGTCGAGCACGGCGTCGGTGCGCAGATGCTCCTGCGTGCTCAAGCATTGCAAGATCGGTTGACCACCCGCGATCCGCGCGTCGAGGGCGAGCTGCGCTCGTACATCGACAACCTCAACGTGGTCCGCCGTCTGACCTCGGCCCTCGGGGCCGGCGCGCAGCCGAACCTCTGAGTCGGTCATGAACCACCTCTCCCACGCAGCGCTCCGCGCGCTCCTCTGCGCCCTCGCCGTGCTCGCGGCGGCGGGGGTCGCGGAGGCCCAGTCGGGCGACGGCCCGGCCGGCGCGTCGTCCAGCGCGACGGACGAAGGCGCGGTCGACGGCACGGTCGACGACGGCACGGTCGACGACGGCACGGTCGACGACGGGACGGATGCGGACGCGCTCGACGCGGACGCGCTCGACTCGCCAGCCGCCGAGGACGCCGCGCCCGGGCCCACCCCGAACGCGGACGATCCGACGCCGGAGACCGCGTCTCAGGAAGGCACGCGCGGGCCGAGCCCGATCGTCCCCGAGCCCGCCGCGACGCCAGGCGCCGCGCCGAGCGCGGAGGCGGCCGACGAGGAGCCGCACGCCCGCCCGAGCAACGAGTTCACGTTCAACAACTCGTTCTTCAGCTACACGAACGCGGTCACCGTCAACACGTTCGCGCCCGGCGCGCAGCTCTCGTACGACCCGACGTGGTTCATGTACGCGAGCGTCACGCCGCGCTTCTACCTGACCGACACCACGTTCCTCTGGCTCAACCAGAGCGCGAGCATCGAGCTCACCGACACGAACGACGGCACGTACAACCGCGAGCCGCTCCTCAGCGACACGATCCTCGATCTCCGCCAAGTGCTGAGCTGGGAAGGGTTCGTGTTCCAGGGACAGCTCCGGCTCGCGTTCCCGCTGAGCAAGGCAAGCCAAGCTGCGCAGCGGATCGTGCAGACCGGCCTCGGGCTCACGGTGGCGCGCGCGTTCCCCGAGCTCGCCGGCTTCACCGTGGCGGCCTCGTTCGCGTATCGCCGTTGGTGGGCGACCTCGAACGTGCCGATGACGGGCTCGCCCTACCCGGGCAACTGCTTCGTCGTCACACCGGGCGGTCCACCGGAGTGTCAGCAGGCGAGCGGTCAGACGAGCGCCCGCGACATGCTGCTCGCCGGTCTGACGCTCAACGTGAGCCCGTTCAGCGGCTTCACGGTGAGCGCCTCGGGGTTCTACTTCACGACGTACGGCTTCGAGCTCGCGCCGGGATCGGTCCCGATCAACGGCGGCGGTCACACCGTCGAGGACGAGAGCATCACGCACTGGCGGCCGTACACGTACTTCTCCCTCGCGGTGGCGTACGACGTGTTGCCGTGGCTGAACCTCCAGCTCGGCGTCCAGAACTCCGGCTTCGTGGCGCCGCTCTACAACCCGGACGGCTCCGTGCGGAGCCCGTTCACCGCGGACACGCAGGTTTACTTGACCACTACGATCGGGCTCGACGGTCTCTACAACGAGATCGTGAGCGGCGACGAGGACGACGGACTGACGCCGCAAGAGCGCCAGCGACGTCGTCAAGGCTTGGCTCGGAGCGGGGGCTCCTCCGCGTTCTGAGCGCACTCGGCCCCGGCGAGGACGTTTTCTACACACCACACACCCCACCGTCCTCGTCGGGGCCCTTTACCAACCGCAGTCACCGATGCCGTACCGCGAGCCCCAGGATCCGACGCCGACGCCGCTGTGACGGACCCCGTGCGTACAGTCACGATCGGAGACGCCCCACCGTCACCGAACGCACGATCGGGCGGGATTGACGCGAAGCCGCCATCGGATCAGGAATGAATAGGTGGGCACGAATTTCGCACCTACCCCTCCTGTGACGCTCATCGAGGCATTGGGGAGGTCTCGCACGGCGCGTGCGCCGGGGCGGGACGAAGAACTGGCCACGCTGCGTCGAGCATACCGTAGCGCCTGTGACGGCGAGCTTCGGTTGCTGTTGCTCGAGGGTCCGGGGAGCGAGACGCTGGTCGACGCGTGGCTCTCGGAGCACCGCGCGGGCCCCGTCCTTCGGGTGAACGGGTCGAGCGGTGCGCTCGAGACGTTGATCGCCGAGGGGCTCGCGCAGCTCGGACCGGTGCGCCGTGCACGCCACCCGGCGGCGCGGCTCACCGAGGATCGCGCGGCCTCCGACGGGAACGGCGTGGCCGACTTCCTCGTGGAGGCGGAGCGTCGGCTGCGGATGCGCGAGGAGGTGCAGCGCTTGCTCGGCGAGCTCGGCACGCCGAACGCGGCGGTGGTCATCGTCGATCGCGTCGAGGACGCGGACCGCGCGCTCGTCGATCTGCTCCACGCGCTCACCGAAGAGCGATCGCCGATGCGCGCGGGCGACGACGCCCACGATCGGCCGCGCGTGCTCGTGGTCGCCACGTGTGCGGTGGCGCCGACCGGTCGCATCGCGGAGCTCGCGGCGAGGCCGGGCGCGAGCGCGCTGTCGCTCCGGCCGCTCGATCGCGCGGGCGTACGCGAGCTCCTGTCGAGCCCCGACGTCGTCGACGCGGTGCTCGAGCTGACGGGCGGCCTGCCCGAGCTCATCGAGAAGCTGGTGCGCGGCGAGACGCTCCACGCCGCCGCGATCGCGAGCGAAGGGCTGCCCGCTCCGATCCTCCGCGCGCGCGAGGTGCTCGCGGTGCTCGAGCGCCCGATCGCGCACGCGGATCTCGAGGCGATGGTCGGCGCGCCGATCGACGCCCAACTGCTCGTGCGCGGCGCCGCGGATCGCGGTCCGGACGGATGGCGCGCGAGCAGCGCGCTCAAGGCGCGGGTGCGCGCGAGCCTGCCGGCCGAGCGGACGATCGCGATCTACGCGCAGGCGGCCGAGGTGCTGGCCGAGACCCAGCCGGATCGTGCGGTGCGCTGCGCGCTCCTCGCCGGTGCACACGAGCGGGCCCTCGCGCTCGCCCCGCGCGCGGCCGACGTGCTGGTGCGACGCCACGCGCTCGAGGACGCGGCCGAGCTCTTGCTCGCGGTGGTCGACGGAGTCGAGGCAGCGGGCGAGCTCGCGCCGGTCGGAGTCGCGCTCCGCCTCGTCGAGCTGCTGTGGGCGGCGGGCGATCACGCCGGGGCGATCGCCCGGGCGCGCGGGCTGCTCGCACAGGCTCCCGAGGATCGCGCGATCGCGCTCTCCTGCGGTCAGCTCCTCTTGCACTCGGGTCACCCCGCCGACGCGATCGGCGTGCTCGAGCCGCGGGCCGAGCTCGACACCGATGGCGCGGTCGACGAGCGGACCCACGAGGCGCGGGCGCTGCTCGCCGAGGCGCTCTACCGCGCCGGGCGCACCGCCGAAGCGCGTGGCATCGCGGACGGCGTCGCCGAGGACGCGGCGTCGATCGCGCTCCGCCTCGACGCGGAGAACACGCTCTCGAAGATCGACATCGCCGAAGGGCGGAGCGACGACGCCGAGGCGCGCCTCGTCCGCACGCTCTCGCAGGCGGAGCTCCACGGCGCCGGCCGGCAGGCGTGCCAGACGCTGAACAACCTCGGCATCGTCGCGATGGGCAAGGGTGAGCTCCTCGCCGCCGAGCGCTACCTCGCGCGCTGCCTCGAGCTCGCCGAGGAGTGCGGAGCGATGTTCCACCGCGGCCTCGCCCACAAGAACCTCGCCGTCGCCAAGCAGCTCGAGGGCGCGTGGGACGACGCGCTCCACCACAGCGCACGCGCGCTCGCGCTGCTCAGCGGGCTCGTGAACCCCGGCCTCCTCGCGCGGCTCGCGTTCAACACCGCGGACCTCCATCGCTCGGTCGGCGATCCGTACCGCGCGCTCCGCCTCTGTGCGCACGCGCGTGACGCGGCCGGCGAGCTCGACCGCGATCTCGACGCGGAGGGCGCGCTCGTCGAAGGCGCGGTGCACCTCGAGCTCGGGCGCCCGAGCGACGCGAGCGAGGCGTACCGCCACGCGCTCGCGATCGCCGAAGAGCAGGGCCAATCGTCGCGGGCCGAAGAGGCGCGGCTCGGGCTCGCGCGCGCGGCGCTCGACGCGGGCGAGCGGGACGAAGCCGCGCGGCTGCTCCGCGAGAGCGGCGAAGCGGTCGGGGCGCGCAACGCCGCGCGTCGCGCGTGGCTCGAGGCGCGGCTCGCTCCGCGCGTCGACGCGGTGCCGCGGGCGCGCGTCGCGGTCGACGCGGCGGCGCAGACCTCCGATCCGCTCCTCATCCAGGACGCGCGGTTCGCGCTGGCGCGCGCGCTGTTCGAGGGCGGCCTCGCCTCTCGCTCGCAAGACGAGCTGCGCGCGCTGCGCGCGAGCGAGGAGCGACTCCGCGGGCGCGTGCCCGAGGCGCTCCGGCCGCTGTTCGACGAGCGCGCGCTCTCGCGTCAGGTCGCGCAGCTCGAGCGCGAGATCGCCGCCGCGGTCGGCGGCCCCACCCCGCGCCCGAGCGCGCCGCCGCCGGCCCCCACGACCCGCGACAACGCGGGCGGCCTCATCGGTCAGAGCCCCGCGATGCGCGAGCTCCGCGCGATGATCGATCGCGTCGGTCCGACCGAGAGCACCGTGCTCATCCACGGCGAGAGCGGCTCCGGCAAGGAGCTCGTCGCCGACGCGATCCACGCGTGCTCCAAGCGCGAGGACGAGCCGCTCGTCCGAGTGAACTGCGCGGCGCTCGTCGACACGCTGCTCTCGAGCGAGCTGTTCGGCCACGAACGCGGCGCGTTCACGGGCGCGGACCGCCAGAAGAAGGGCCTGTTCGAGCGCGCCGACGGCGGCACGATCTTGCTCGACGAGATCGGCGACATCTCGCCGAAGATGCAAGCATCGTTGCTCCGCGTCCTCCAGTCGCGCACGTTCGAGCGCGTCGGCGGGACCCAGACGATCACCGCCAACGTCCGCGTGCTCTGCGCGACGCACCGCGACCTCGCGCAGCTCGTCACCGACGGCGCGTTCCGCGAGGACCTCTACTACCGACTGAGCGGGATCACCGTGCGGGTCCCCGCGCTGCGCGACCGCATCAGCGACCTCGGCGCGCTCGCCAGGCACCTCCTCCAGCGCATCGCGGCCGAGGAGGGTACGGAGCCCAAGAGCCTCGCGCCCGACGCGCTCCAGCTCCTCGCGCGGCACGGCTGGCCGGGCAACGTACGCGAGCTCGAGAACGTCCTCCGCAGCGCGGCGGTGCTCAGCGCCACCGACCTGCTCACCGCGGCCGACTTCGAGGCGTGGGGCGCGCGGCCCGAGCCGAGCGTCGGACGCCGCAGCACGCCCCCGAGCGGCGCGTCGCTCGGAGCCATGGCCTACGAGCGCGTGCGCGAGGGCGAGGGCTCGATCTACGAGCTCAAGAAGCGCCTCGAGCGCGAGTGCATCGAGCGCGCGCTGGATGAAGCGGACGGGAACATCTCCCGCGCCGCGGACCTCTTGGGAATGAAACGTCCACGACTCTCGAAGCTCGTCAACGAGTGGGGATTGAAGCAGTGAGCGCGCGTAGCATGGGAGCCACCCTGATGGCCTGGCGGAAGAGTTCGCACGGTTCGTTGCGTGCGTTGGCGATGGCCTGCGCGATCGCGGCGGGCCTCGTCGGCTGCGTCGGCGATCCCACCCTCGGCGAGGACGAGACCGCGCTCGAGGGCGAAGCGGTCGTCCCGCGCAGCGTCTGGGAAGACGCGCCGGCGGGCTGCGAGGGGATCGACCTCGCGCTCGTGTCGCTCGCGCGCGTCGAGGACGAGCCGCTCCTCGCCGCGCTGGTCAACGGCGACGGCAGCGTCGCGTGCGTCGACTCGCTGAGCACGTTGCTCCTCGAGCTGCGCGCGGAGCGGATCGAGCTCAGCGAGGATCCGAGCCCGCAGCCTTCGGATCCGAGCGACCCCGACGTGCTCACCGACATCACGCCGGTGTCGCTCGATACGGGCGGCGCGCCGCCCGGCGCTTCCTCGATGGAGGATCCGACGGCGGGTCCGCCGCCGACCCCGATGTATCCGTCGCCGGTGTCCGGCCCGACCCCGACACCGATG
>JBFWYI010000092.1:0-39631 GCA_050186575.1 Sandaracinaceae bacterium
CCCGCGACTTGGCGTGCTCATCCTGAGACGGTCATCGCACGAATCGTTCGACGAGCTCGACGTCCACAACATGCAGCAGAGAATCTCCAGCGCCTAACGCTTAGATTTGCGGGGATCCATCAGAGTCGGAGTCGGACTCGGAATCGGACTCGGAGTCGGAATCGGAGTCGGAATCGGACTCGGAATCGGACTCGGACTCGGACTCGGACTCGGACTCCGAGATCAGACAGTACCGGACGCTGCGATCTCCTATCGCCTCGGCGCCTTCCTCCATCCGTACAGGTCCTCGACCGCGAGCTCGCGCAGCTGCAGTCTCACCAATGCGGCGCGCAGTCGGGCGCTGTCGATCCCCAAGGCGCTCGAGAGCTCGTCGGCATGTTGCCCCCGCACCCGCAGCGCGTCGTAGACCACGCGTTCGTCGCCCTCGAGCGCGGGGCCGCGAGCCGCCTCGGCCGTCTCCGTCGGCGCGGCTCCGAGGTGAGGCTCGAGGTCTCGCCAGCCGAGACAGATCGACGCATCCCCGCGTAGCAGCGCGACGCCGCCCTCGAACGACGGATCCCACGGCGCACCCGGCACCGCGTAGAGCGCGCGGCCCAGCTCTCTCGCGTGGCGCGCGGTGCTCAGCGCCCCCGAGCGCAACGGCGCTTGCACCACCACGACGGCGTCCGCGAGGGCCGCGATGATCCGGTTCCGCGCGAGGAAGCGCCATGCGCGCGCGGGTTGGCCGGGCGGCGTCTCGCTCAACCACCCGCCCCCCGCGGCGAGGATCGCGTCGTAGAGCGGGCGCTGGGTGCGCGGGTAGGGCGCGTCGAGGGCGGCCGCCTGCACGACCAGCGTGCCCCCTCCGCCGTCGAGCGCACCCCGGTGTGCGGCCGCGTCGATCCCGTCGGCGCCTCCGCTGATCACCCAGACCCCCGCGCGCGCCGCGCTCCGCGCCAGCTCGTGCGCGAACGCGGCGGCGAACGGATCCGCGCGGCGCGTACCCACGATCGCGACGGCGGGGCGAGCCGGCAACTCGCCTTGCGAGTAGAGGACGGTCGGTGGCTCGGACAGGTCCGTGAGGCCGGCGAGCGAAGCGGTGTCGACGATGCGCACGTGGCGTCATCGACGTGCGCGGAGCGCGGTTTCCGGTCGGGTGGCACCGTCCGCGCGGACTCGGCATAACCCCGCCGGCATGGACGAGGTCACGATCATCGGCGCGGGGCTCGCGGGCTGCGAGTGCGCGTGGCAGCTCGCCGAGCGCGGCGTCTCGGTGCGCCTCATCGAGCAGAAGCCAGAGAAGCGCACGCCGGCCCAGTCGCTCGACGGCTTCGCGGAGCTCGTGTGCTCGAACTCGTTTCGCGGCGCCGATCTGAGCAACGCGGTCGGGCTGCTCAAGGAGGAGCTGCGCCGCGCCGGCTCGCTCGTGATGGCGTGCGGCGAGCGCGCTCGCGTGCCGGCGGGCGGAGCGTTCGCGGTGGATCGCGTCGTATTCAGCGCCGAGGTCACCGCGCGCATCGAGGCGCACCCGAAGATCGCGATCGAGCGACGTGAGGTGACCGGGCTCCCCGACGCGCGTCCGCTCGTCGTAGCGACCGGGCCGCTGACCTCCGACGCGCTCGCCGAGGATCTCGCGCGGACGGTCGGCGCCGAGCACCTCGCGTACTACGACGCGATCGCTCCCGTGATCGCGGCCGACTCGATCGACTGGGACAAGGCGTTTCGCGCGAGCCGCTATGACAAGGGCGGCGACGCCGCCTACGTGAACTGTCCCATGACCCAGGCCGAGTACGAGGCGTTCATCGCCGCGATCCTCGCGGCCGAGAAGGTCGCCGCGCGGGAGTTCGAAGAGGTGCGCTACTTCGAGGGGTGCCTCCCGATCGAGGTGATGGCCGAGCGCGGTCCTCTCACGCTCGCGTACGGACCGATGAAGCCGGTCGGGCTGACCGATCCGCGGACCGGCGCGCGTCCCTACGCCGTGGTGCAGCTCCGCCAGGAGAACAAGGACGCCACCGCGTACAACCTCGTCGGCTTCCAGACGCGGATGAAGTGGCCGGAGCAGCAGCGCGTGTTCCGCATGATCCCTGGGCTCGAGGGCGCGGAGTTCGAGCGCATGGGGAGCGTGCATCGCAACACGTACCTCGACTCGCCGCGCGTGCTCGGGCCGGACTTCACGCTCAAGGCGCGTCCGGGCGTCTACCTCGCGGGGCAGGTGAGCGGCGTCGAGGGCTACGTGGAGAGCTGCGCGTCGGGGCTCGTGATCGGCGCGATGCTCGCGATGGGCGAGCCCGCGATCCCGCCGGAGACGACGGCGCTGGGCGGGCTAATGCGGCACGTGCTGGATACCGAAAAGACGTTTGCGCCCTCCAACGTGATGTGGTCCATGGTGCCGGCGCTGCCGGGTCGCAAGATCCACAAGCGGCGCCTCCGGCGCGAGAAGCTCGCGGAGCGCGCGCTGGCCGATCTCGACGCGTGGCTCGAGCGTACGGGCGCGGCGGACGTGCGCGCGCGGACGTATGCGGAGGTCGCGTGACGAAGAGGCGCCGCGACCGGCATGCGCCGATGGCCACGTGGAAGAAGGCAATCCTGGTTGCCTTCGCCCTCGCCCCCATCGGCGTGCTCGCGTTCTCCGTGATCCTCATGGGCACCACCGAGGTCGCGTTCGACGAGGCGACCTGTCCCTACGAGGAGCGCGAGGTGCGCGACGTCGCGGACGGCATCCGCGTGCGCGAGGACGCGCGCCGCTGCATGGAGAGCGTCGAGGAGCACCGCTGGGTCCTGCTCCGCGACGACGAGTCGCCCGCCGACCTCGGCATCCGGCGCCTCGATGCGGCGGAGTACGCCGACTACTCGTGGACCGCCGTGCTCGACGGCGACCACGTGCGGCTCGACATCCAGAACCCGAACGCGGGCCTCCGCGTGTTCCTCGAGCAGCGCCCCGACGCTGGCCCCTGAGCTCCGTCCGCACCACCTTTACTCCTCGTGCGCCATCGGGTGCGCCTTGTCGTAGACCTCCATCAGCCGGTCCACGCTCACGTGCGTGTACCGTTGGGTAGTCGACAAGCTCGCGTGGCCGAGCAGCTCTTGGATGCTCCGGATGTCCGCGCCCGCGTCCAAGAGGTGCGTCGCACAGCTGTGGCGGAGCGCGTGCGGGTGGAGGTCGGAGCGGCCGGCGCCGAGCGTTCCGTAGCGACGCACGATGTTTTGCACCTGGCGCGCCGTGAGCGCGGTGCCGCGCTGTCCTACGAAGAGCGCGTCGTGCGGCTCGCCCTTGCGCTTGCGCATCATCGAGAGGCGCGCGGGGAGGTACGCTTCGAGGGCCTCGGCCGCGACCTTTCCGAAAGGCACCAGGCGCTCCTTGCCGCCCTTGCCGAGGACGCGCACGCGTCGCGCCGGCAGATCGAGCCCGGACATCGTGAGCCCGGCCAGCTCGCCGACCCGGACGCCGCCCGCGTAGAGGAGCTCGAGCAGCGCGCGGTCCCTCAGCTTCAGCTTCGGCGCGCGCGCCGCGTCGTTGGCCGGCGCTTCGACCACCGTCAACGCGTCGTCCACCGTCAAGAAGCGCGGGAGCGTCCGCTTCACCTTCGGGGCGCTGAGCCGCGCGGTCGGGTTCGTCCGGATGGCGCCGCTCTTCTTGAGGAACCGATAGAACGAGCGCAGCGTCGACACCTTGCGCGAGAGCGTCGCGCTGGAGTCGCTGGCGAACCGCGACGCGAGGAAGCCGCGCAATGCGGTGGTGTCGAGCTGCGTGGCATCGAGCGGGAGCCCTTCCGCCTCCGCGAACCCGCGCAGCTGCTCGAGCGCGCGCCGGTACGTCTCTACCGTCCTCTGCGATCGGCCGCGCACCCGTCCGAGGTGCGCACCGAACGCGTCGATCTGCCGGCGGAGCGCGTCCACTGCCGTGAGTATGGAGCGCCCCCGCGGCGCGCCAAACAAACCGTCGCCTACTTGAGCGTCTGCCGGCGCGCGCTGAGGAAGCCGACCGGCGCTCCGTCGAGCGCCATCTCGACCAGCTTGCGGGCGCCGAGGAACGCGAAGCCGAACCCGTGTCCGGTGTGGCCCGCAAGATACTTGGACCGTGGTCGGCCGGGCAGCTCGCCGACGAACGGCAGCCCGTCGCCGGAGAAGCCCATCACCCCGGCCCATCGGTGGGTCACGCGGCGGCCGGACAACGCAGGGATCGCGCGGGTCATGAATCCCCAGATCCCGTCCTGGATGTCCTTCGTCGTCTCGTCGCTGTAGCCCTTCTCGGCGTCGGCGTGGTGCTGTCGCCAACCCCCCGCCACGACCTCTCCGGTCTCGAGCTGCCAGAAGTACTCGTAGCCGAAGTCGCAGTACACGCCGAACGGCGTCACGCGCTCGACGGGCTCCGTCGCGAGCATCTGACCGCGCGCGGGATACACGCGCTCGGCGAAGTGCTCGTCGATGAGCGGCGAGTACGCGTTCGTGCAGAGGAGCACCATCTCCGCTTCGAAGCGCGCGCCCGAGGTCTCGACCACCACGCCCGCGTCGCTCTCGGTGAGCTCGCGCAGCGCGTGATGCTCGAACAGCGCGGCGCCGCGCTCGACCGCGAGCTCGACGACGCGCCGGGTGAGCCGCGCCGGATCGATCGTCATCCCCGCCGGATCGCACACGCCGCCGAGGAACGTGTCGCTCGCGTAGGCGTCGCGGAACACCTTCGCGTCCAGCATCTGATGCGGGAAGCCGTCCTCGGTGAGCAGCGCATACGAGCGCTGTGCCTCCGCGAGCTCGTGCTCGCTCACGGCCGCGCTCGCCGTGCCGTCCCGCCGCACGACGCGCAGCGCACCGTCATGCGCGCCGTTGCCGATCACGTGCTCGATCAGGAGCGCGCGGTTCTCTCGGCTGAAGCTCCAGACCTCGCGCGCGCGCTCGCGGCCGTAGAGGTCGACCACGCGGCTGTACGGATCCGCGGTCCCGAGCAAGAGCATCCCCGCGCTCTTCCCAGACGCGCCGGCCGCCACGCTCCCGCGATCGATCAGCGCCACCTTCTCGCCGCGCGAGGCGAGCCAGTACGCGGCGCTCGCGCCGCTGATGCCCGCGCCGACGACCACGAAGTCGTAACGGCGCTCGGCCTCGAAGGAACGGTCCTGCCAGAGCGAGACGGTCACCGGCGGACGATAGCAGCGCCGTGAGGCTCATGGGCGTGCGCGAGAATCGGACGTCCGCGGGCTTCGATCGGACGATCAGAACCCGGGGTTCGACACCGCGCCGGGGTGCGAGGTGGTGCGCCCCGCGCCCGCTCCGCGTCCCGACGACGTCCCGCGCGTCGAGCCGCGCGAGCCGCGGCCGCTCCGCCCGCTCGCGCCTCGTCCGCCACGCTGGCCCGACCCTTCGTGCGCGACCGCCGGATGATCGCTCCCCGCCGACGGCGCTGCGGCGCGCGTCAAGTTGACGTTCAGGATGGAAGCCGCGTCGGGGCCGAGCTCGGTCGAGTAAGGCTCGAACCCGTCCGCGGTGACCTCGACGGTCACCGGGCGCTCGCCGATCGACACCATCGTGCCCTCGTTCGGGAAGCCGTCGACGGTCACGTGAGCACCGGGCGGCAAGCCGCGCAGCGTCACGAGGTGGGCCGCGGGCGCCGGCGGCGTCTCTTCGATCGCGCTCGTCTCCGTGCTCGGCGGCGGCTCGACCCGCTCGACGAGGGTCGGGTTCGGAGGCTCGGCCTCGAGCGGGTCGGCCGTCGGCTCGCGATCGACCGTGGGATCCGACACCGGCTCGGACGGCGCGGTGCCGATCCGCCACGCCGCGTAGCCGAGGCCGAGCGTGATCAAGAGGATCGGCGCCATCACGAGCCAGCGTCCCGCACCGCCCGAGCCGGTGGCGGGCGCCCTCGGCGGATCGAGGGTCAGCGGGGGAGGCGCGTCCGACGTCCGCTCGCGCTTGGCCGGCGGCCGGTTCGAGGTCGACTTCTGCGCCGTCGACGCGGACGATGCGGAAGCCGGGGGGCGGGTGGAAGTCGACTTGCGCTTCTTCGGTGCGTCCTCGGTCCGGCGGACGCCCGGGTCGCTCATCCGCTTCGCGCCCAGCTCGGACGCGCTCACCGCGACCGCATCGATCTCTTCGATCGCGTCGTCCATCGACCCTGCGCTGGGCTCGTCCGCGTCGCGCGAGTCGGTCGCTTCGGCGGTCGCCGCGTCGGAGGCATCCTCATCGGCCGCCATACCGGCCGCCGCCTCCGCTTCGGCCTCGGCCTCCGCCGTCCCCGCAGCGTCCTTTGCGTCTTCGACATCGGCGACGGCGGACCCCGCCGCCGCGTCCTCCGAGTCCGCCGCGTCGTCGAGATCCTCGTCCTCGTCGGCCGGGCTCATCACCTGGCTCGGCGGCGGCACGGTGGTCGGCCGCTTCGGCGGGGGGGCGCTCACGATCTCGACGAGGCCCGACACGCGCTCGAACTCGAGCGACTCCGGCTCGACGCCGGGCTCGGGCGGCGGGCGCGACGGGATCTCCAGCAGTCCGCTCACGCTCTCGAACTCGAGCGAGCCGGGGTCGGGCGCCCGCGGAGGGATCGCGGGGAGCGGCAACTTGGGCTTCGATGCTACATCCGTGCTGCTCGGCGGGGCGATCGGCTTGAGCGGCTTGGCGGCCGCTCGGGGCAGCGCGGCGATCGGCTTGAGCGGCGCGAACGCGCCTTTCGCGAGGCTCGGCGCGGCTTTCGGGACGAGCTTCTGCGGCTCGGGATCGGGCGTCGGCCCGGTGGCGCGCTCGTCCGACAGCGCGTCGTCGGACTCGTCGGCGTCCATCGCCATCGGACCGACCGTCGACGTGAGCTCGCGGATCGTACGCGTTCGGATGAGCGCACCCCGGAGCGCGCTGGCCAGCGCGTTCGCGTCGGCGAAGCGGTCCTCCGGATCGCGGCTCAGCGCCTTGTCGATCACGGCGGCGAGCGCGGTGTTGTCGAGCGCCTCGTTCAGCTTCCCGATGCGCGGGGGATGCCGGCGCGCCGCCGCGTCGCGCACGTCGGCGACGTCCGCCCCGCGGAACGGAGGCCGTCCCGTGAGCGCGGTGTACAGCACCGCCGCCGTGGAGAACACATCGCCGCTCGGCGTGCTCGCGGCGCTCTCGCCCGCCTGCTCGGGCGCCATCGTGCCGAGCGTCGCGAGGTGATCGGGGGACTCGAGCTCCAACACACCCTCACGCACGAGCGCGCGGTTGAGCCCGAGGCCGACGAGGCGCGGCGAGATCTGATCGCCACGCTCGATGAGGAGCACGTTGCCCGGCTCGATATCGCCGTGCGCGAAGCCGGCTTCGTGCAGCTTGGCGAGCGCGGTGAGCATCTCCGCGGTGAGCCGCACCAACACGTCGCCGGCGATCGCCGGGCCCTCGGCCAAGCGCTGCGCGAGGCTCACCCCGCCCTCGACCAGCTCGGTCGCGAGGTAGGGCGTGCCGTCGCCCTGGCGCCCCGCGTCGACGACCCGCGCGAGCACGGTGGAGTGAACGCGCGAGATCCCTCCGTCGACCAACGCGTCCATCCGCGCGCGGAGCACGGCGGGGGCGTCCTCATCGAGGGTCGTGACGGCGACCGGACGCTTGCGCAGCTTGTCCTCGGCCGACCACACGCCACCGCCGGAAGACTCTCCGAGCGGGACTTTGAGCTGGAAGCGATCCTCGAAGCTCACGACTGCACCGAAGGGTATCAGCTCCGGGAGCCGGGGCTCGACTCCGAGATCGCGCCACGAGTTCCGGTTTGACGCGCGGCGGCTGCGTCCTTAGCTTCCCCGGACTTTGCCGACTGAACCCGACGAGAAGCTTCGCGCGACCACCATCGTCGCGGTTCGCAAGGGCGACCGAGCGGCCATGGCGGGTGACGGCCAGGTCTCGCTGGGGCAGACGATCATGAAGTCCCAGGCGAAGAAGGTCCGGCGCATCGCGGACGGCGCCGTCGTGGCCGGCTTCGCGGGCGCGAGCGCGGACGCATTCACCCTGCTCGAGCGCTTCGAGGCGAAGCTGAAGGATCACTCGCAGAGCCTGCCGCGCGCGGCCGTCGAGCTCGCGAAGGACTGGCGCACCGATCGCTATCTGCGTCGGCTCGAGGCGATGCTCGTGGTGATGGACGCGCGTCACACGCTCCTCGTGAGCGGCACCGGGGACGTGATCGAGCCCGACGAGGGGGTGCTCGCGATCGGCTCCGGTGGCTCGTACGCCCTCGCGGCGGCGCGCGCATTGATGCGCCACACCGACAAGTCCGCGCGCGAGATCGCGGAGGAGTCGCTGCGCATCGCGGCCGAGATCTGTGTCTACACGAATTCCTCAGTCGTCGTCGAGGAGGTCGGGCCGTGAGCGAGGACAAGGAAATCGGCAGCCTCACGCCGCGCGAGATCGTCCGAGAGCTCGACCGCCACATCGTCGGCCAGCAGAAGGCCAAGCGCGCGGTGGCCGTCGCGCTCCGCAATCGATGGCGCCGCCAGCAGGTGGATCCGGATCTGCGCGACGAGATCGCGCCGAAGAACATCATCATGATCGGCCCCACCGGCGTGGGGAAGACGGAGATCGCGCGCCGCCTCGCGAAGCTCGCCAACGCGCCGTTCATCAAGGTCGAGGCGAGCAAGTTCACCGAGGTCGGCTACGTGGGCCGCGACGTCGAGGCGATGATCCGCGACCTCGTCGAGATCGCGGTCCACCTCGTGAGGAACGAGGAGGTCGAGCGCGTGCAAGACCGCGCGCGCGAGGCGGCCGAGATCAAGCTGGCCGAGCTCCTCGCGCGCAAGAACAGCCCCGCGCCGCCCAGCCCTCCGGCCTCGACGCCGGCGCCCGGCGCGGGTCAGATGTTCGGCCCGTTCTTCGTGCCGAGCGCGCAGAACGCGCCGCGTCCTCAGCCGCCCGACAGCTCCGAGGTGCAGTCGCTGCGCGAGAAGATCCGAAAGGGCGAGCTCGACGACGAAGAGGTCGAGCTCGACGTCAAGGACACCGCGAGCCCGTTCATGCAGATCTTCGGGATGCACGGCATGGAGGAGATGGATCTCCGCGACATGCTCGGGCAGATCCCCGGCTTCAAGAACAAGACGAAGCGCAGGAAGCTCCGGGTCCCCGACGCGATCGAGGTGCTCCGCCAGCAAGAGGCCGAGAAGCTCATCGACATGGATCGCGTGCAGCGCGCCGCGCTCGAGCGCACGCAGCAGGCGGGCATCGTGTTCCTCGACGAGATCGACAAGGTCGCCGGTCGGCAGAAGGCGAACTCCGGCCCGGATGTCTCGCGGGAGGGTGTGCAACGCGACTTGCTGCCCATCGTCGAGGGCAGCACGGTGAGCACCAAGTACGGTCCGGTGAAGACCGACCACATCCTCTTCATCGCGGCGGGCGCGTTCCACGTCGCCCAGGTCTCCGATCTGATCCCGGAGCTCCAGGGACGCTTCCCGATCCGGGTGGAGCTCGACTCGCTCGACAAGGCGGACTTCGTCCGCATCCTGCGGGAGCCCCAGACGTCGCTGACCAAGCAGTATCAGGCGCTGCTCGCGACCGAGGGGCTCACGCTGAGCTTCACCGACGACGCGGTCGAGGCGCTCGCCGAGTACGCGCAGGAGGCGAACGAGCGCTCCGAGAACATCGGCGCCCGTCGCCTGCACACCATCCTCGAGGCGCTCCTCGAGGAGGTGAGCTTCGTCGCTCCCGAGATGAGCGAGGACCGCCTCCAGATCGACGCGAAGATGGTGCGCGCGACGCTCGCTCCGATCCTCGGCGATGCGGACCTTGCTCGCTACATCCTGTAGCGGACGCGAGGTGATCCGTGAATGAGGTCGAGCTCCTCCTGCCTCGGTCGGCATTCACGCCGCGCGAGGTCGCGCGCGCGGGGGACGTCTGGCGCGCATTCCAGGACGTGGCGGTCGCCGGATCCATCCAATCGGGGTGGCCGCCGGCGCGCTATCGCGACGAGGGCGTCAGCTTCATCGTGCGCTCGATGGTGGTCGTGCACGAGCGCGAGACCATGTATGGCGAGAGTCTCGTTGGCACGACGTGGCCGAGCCGCTTCCGGCGCGGGATGTTCTTCGATCGCGAGTGTCGGCTGCGCGGCGAGGCTGGGGTGGTGGCGCGCGCATCGCAGGCGTGGGTCCACGTCGGCGGGGACCTCTCGCTGCGCCCCGCGTCGGAGGCGCTGGTGAGCGCGTTCCCCATCGAGACGCACGACGGCCCCATCGAGCTCCCCGCGTACGTCGAGCGAGAGAAGGTGAAGGGCCCGCGCTTCTCGTTCGACTGCTGGTACACCGCGATGGACCCGCTCGCGCATGTCAATCATCCTGCCTATGTAGACTGGGCCGACGAGGCGCTCGCGCGCTGGCTCGTGGCGCGCGACCTCGATCCCGTGCAGCTGGTCGCGGTCGCCGAGTCGGCGCAGTACCGCATGGGGATCGTCGCCGCGGAGCGGGTCGACGTGGACGTCGAGGTGGTGGGGATGACCGAGGACGGGGCGGCCGTCTTCGTCCACGAGGTCACCTGTTCGGGAGATCGGCGCGCCAAGCTCGTGACGATTCGGCGACTCCACCCGGATCCGCGTCAGGCGGCGCTTGCCGCGGAGCGGCTTTTTGCGTGAGCCTCGGCCCGTGGTGGAAGCATTCATCCAGAAGGCTGCGGTTCTCCACGAGGCCCTCCCGTACATCCGCCGCTTCCACGGTCGGACGTTCGTCATCAAGTACGGCGGGCACGCGATGATCGATCCCGCGCTCCGCGACAGCTTCGCGCGGGACATCACGCTGATGAAGTACGTGGGCCTGCATCCGATCGTGGTGCACGGCGGCGGCCCGCAGATCGACGACTGGCTCACGCGACTCGGCATCACGTCCGAGCGCATCGACGGGCTCCGCATCACCGACGAGCCGACGATGGAGGTCGTCGAGATGGTGCTCGGCGGCGCGGTGAATCAAGAGATCGTGTCGCTCATCTGCGGCCACGGCGGCCGCGCGGTCGGGTTGAGCGGCAAGGACGATCGGTTCCTCCTCGGGACCAAGGTGGACTCCGTGCGCACCCGCAGCGGGCGCGAGGCCGATCCCGGTCGGGTCGGCGAGGTGCGCGAGGTGAGGGTCGAGGTGATCAACCGGCTCGTCGACGGCGGCTTCATCCCGGTGATCGCGCCGGTCGCGGTCGACGACGACGGACGCTCGCTCAACGTGAACGCCGACACCGTCGCCGGCGCCATCGCGGCTTCGCTCAAGGCGGAGAAGCTCGTGCTCATGACGGACACCGAGGGCATCCGCGACGCGGACTCCGAGATCGCGAGCTCACTGCGCGCTCCGGCCATCGAGGCGCTCATCGCGACCGGCGTGATCGAAGGCGGGATGATCCCGAAGGTCCGCTGCGGCCTCGACGCGCTCGCGGCCGGCGTGAGCAAGGTGCACGTGATCGACGGCCGCCGCCGCCACGCGTGCCTCCTCGAGATCTTCACCGACAGCGGGATTGGCACCGAGATCTTGCCCTGAATGGCGCTCCGCGCGGCCTCGTGGCGCCGCGCCGTTGTGATAGATCAGCGCCATGTCCAACGCCGAGCTGGTCGAGATCGCGCAGCACGACGCGCTGCCCAACTATCGTCCCCCACCGTTCGTGCTCACGCGCGGTCGAGGCACTCGGGTGTGGGACGCCGACGACCGCGAGTACCTCGACTTCTCGGGCGGCATCGCGGTGCTCAGCGTGGGGCACGCGCACCCGAAGCTCGCCGCCGCGATCGGCGAGCAGGCGGGCCGCCTCATGCACACGTCGAACCTCTTCTACAACGATCGCGCGATCCGCCTCGCGCACGAGATCGTGCGGCGCACGGGGTTCGACCGCGTCTACTTCGGTAACTCCGGCGCCGAGGCCAACGAGGCGCTGCTGAAGCTCGGCCGCCGCTGGCATCACGAGCGCGGTGACGCGGAGCGCGTCGAGATCGTGGCGATGAAGAGCAGCTTCCACGGACGCACGATGGGCGCGCTGTCGATGACCGGGCAGCCCAAGTATCACGTGGGGATGGCGCCCCTCGTCGGCGGCGTGCACCACGTGCCGTTCAACGACATCGGCGCGCTCGAGGCGCTCGTCTCCGAGCGCACCGCGGCGGTGATCCTCGAGCCGCTCCAGGGCGAGGGCGGGCTCGTGCTCGGTGATCCGAAGTACCTGAGCGACGTGCGCGCCCTCTGCGATGCGCGCGGCGCGCTGCTCTTCTTCGACGAGGTGCAGACGGGCTACGGGCGCCTCGGGACGTTCCTCGGGCGCGAGCACAGCGGGGTGATGCCGGACGCGTGCGCGCTCGCCAAGGGCATGGGCGGCGGCTTCCCGATCGGCGCGATCGCGGTGCGCGAGAAGCTCGCGAACGGTCTCCCGCCCGGCTCTCACGCGAGCACGTTCGGCGGCAACCCGCTCGCGTGCGCGGCCGGTCTCGCGGTCCTCGAGATCTTCGATGAAGAGAAGCTCGTGGACAACGCGCGCGCGATGGGTGAGCGGATGGGTGCGGCGCTCGACGCGGTCGTACGCGAGCACGCGGCCGCCACGGAGTCGCGGGGGCTCGGGCTGTTGCGCGGCGTGCGCCTCCGCGAGGGGACCGACGCGACCCAGGTGATCACCCGCCTCCGCGACGAGCAAGGGATGTTGGCAACGATCGCGGGTGGAGACGTGATCCGTTTGGCGCCGCCGCTCAACGTCACCGCCGACGAGGTCGATGACGCGGTTCGCCGTCTCGGCGCAACGCTCCAGGCGGTGTCGTGAGCGTCCGTCATTTCAAGACGCTCCGCGATCTCGACCGCGCGGAGCTCGATGCTCTCGTCCGGCGCGCGATCGAGCTGGCCGCGCTGCGCGGCACGCCAGCGCACCCGCGTCCGCTCGACGGCAAGACGGTGGTCGTGCTCCTCGAGAAGGCGTCGACGCGCACCCGCGTCTCGTTCGAGGTCGGGATCCACGAGCTCGGCGGCCTGCCGCTCACCCTGCTCGCGAAGGACACCCAGCTCGGGCGCGGCGAGCCGATCGAAGACACCGCGCGGATGCTGTCCGGCTATGCGCACGCGGTCGTCTATCGCACCCACGCCCACGAGCGGATCGAGGCGTTCGCCGCCGCGTCGCGCATCCCGCTGATCAACGGCCTCTCGGACGCGTACCACCCCTGCCAGCTGCTCGCGGATCTCGCGACGATCCGCGCGCGCCTCGGGCGCGTGGAGGGCCTCACCGCCGCGTGGATCGGCGACGGCAACAACATGGCGCACTCGTACATCAACGCGGCCGTCCTCGCAGGGTTCGCGCTGCGGCTCGCGTGTCCCGAGGGGTACGACCCCGATCCCGCGATCGTGGAGGCGGCGCGGCGCGACGGCGCGCGCATCGACGTGCTCCGAAGCCCCCGCGAGGCGGTGCGCGGCGCGGACGTGGTGACCACCGACGTGTGGGCGTCGATGGGGCAAGAGGAGGAGGCGGCGGCGCGGATGCGCGCCTTCGCGAGCTACCAGGTGGACGCGGCCCTCATGGCCGAGGCGTCGTCCGAGGCGATCTTCCTCCACTGCCTGCCCGCCCACCGCGGCGAGGAGGTCAGCGCGGAGGTCCTCGAGGGTCCGCGGTCCGCCGTCTGGCAGCAGGCGGAGTACCGACTCCACGCGCAAAAGGCGCTGCTGGAGCTTCTGGTCCGGACGGAATAGCGGCGGGAGCCTGCTCCAAATAAGCGTGAAATCTCCACCGCTTCCCCGAATTGGGCGATATGCGTCTCGCGGATGAAGTGCTAGTGTAACGCCGTCGCGCTACCGCCTGACCGCCCCCCATGGGTTCGCAAGACTTCAGAGTTCCGAGGCTGGTCGCGGGGGTCGACTTGACCGCGCTCCCGCTCTCGCCCTTCGAGGGGTTCTTCCTCTCGCGAGTGGATGGAGAAGCGAACGTCGCGTTGCTCGCGGATCTCACCAACCTCGAGCAGCAGGCGGTCCTCGAGTTGATCGAGCGTCTGATCGGGATGGGCATCGTGGAGTGGGCGCGCGAGACCGTGAGCCTCCCGCGGGCGACCGGGCGCAGCTTCGCGGGGACCCCGAGCGATTCGTTCCAGCCGCCCGAGCGGCGGCCGAGCACCCCTCCTTCGTCCGCGCGACCGCACGGCAATCCGCGCGGACGCGTTCGGCTGACGCGGCGCGCGCCGTCGGTTCAGGGCGGCGCCTACGCGTCGAAGCCGGGGGTGGAGGAGCGCGTCGACGCGAGCCGCCGTCCGGTGTCGAGGCCGCGTGCGTCTCACACCGGGAGCATGGTGCCGCCCGGCGTGATCGAGGACGGGGACGATCCGAAGAGCCTCGAGGAGCTCGCCGCCGAGCTCGGAGGGATCACCCAGGAGCTGTCGGGCCACCCCGCGCCGACCGACCGCGGTGCGACCGATCTCGATGCGACCGCCCCCGAAGCGACCGCCCCCGATGCGGACGCCGCGACGGCGGACACGGATCGACCGCCGCCCGTCGAGTCGCCCGCACCCCGGGCGATCGCGCCCGAGCCGGATCCCGCCGACGACACCGCCGTCGAGGGTCCGAAGGACGCGCCCCCGGACGGCGCCGCCCGAGACGACGCGCCGGATCTCGCGCCCGAGCGCAGGAAGCGGATCGACGATCTGTACTTCGCCCTCGAGCTCCTCGACCACTACGAGGTGCTCGGCGTTCCTCGGACGGGCGTCCGCGCCGAAATCCGACTTGCGTACTTCACGTTGTCGAAGGTGTTCCACCCGGACACGATGTTCGGCAAGCGCCTCGGCGTCTACAAGTCGCGCATGGAAGCCGTCTTCCAGCGAATCACGGAGGCTTACGAGGTCCTCAGCAAGAAGAAGGCGCGCGCCGACTACGATCGGTATCTCGAGGTCTCGGATCGCACGCGCGCGATCGAAGCGGCGGTCAGCGAGCCCGATACGGAGAGCGACGCGGTGGCGCAGCGCGGGCGCGACGCGGCGCGGCAGGACGCCTCCAAACCCGCCGAGAAGCCGCGCACCCCGTCGGACGGCGGGGAGCCGCCGGTGTCCTCGAGCCCGCCCGAGCCCGTGTCATCGTCGCCTCCGGCATCGTCCTCGCCACCGTCCGAGCCCGCGCCACCGGTTCCCCCGAGGCGTTCGATGAGCCCCGAGGGGCAGGCCCGCGCGCGCGAGCTCATGGCCAAGAAGCTCCGCGGCGCGACGCGCCGCTCGACCCCGGCCAAGCCTGCGGCAGCGTCGCCCTCGGTCGCGCCGATCGGGCGTGACAACGTGCTTCGCGGGCTAGCGCGGAGCCTGAAGGACACCGCCGCGCACACCGGCGGGCTCGATCCGGTCCGCCGCCACGAGATGGCAGCCGACCGCGCGCTCCGCGAGGGAAACCTCGCCGACGCGGCGAGCGCGCTCCGCCTCGCGCTCACCCTGGCGCCGGAGCGGAGCGACCTGCGCTCCCAACACGCGCGGATCAACGCCGACCTCGCGGCCGAGCTGGCGAGCAGCTACGAGGAACAGGCCATGTACGAGCAGCGCCACGGCAAGTGGGCCGCGGCTGCGCTGAGCTGGGCGAAGGTGTTCGAGGGACGTCCCAACGATGCGGAGCCCGCGCGCCGCGCCGCCGAGTGCTTGCTCGAGGCGAACGGTGACCTCCATCACGCGCGCGTCCTCGCGCAGCGTGCGGTCGATATCGCGCCGGAGGACGTGCCGTCGCTGCGCGCGCTGGCGAGGGTCTACATCGGGGCCGGGCTCGCACTGAACGCCCGTCGGGTGCTGCAGAAGGCTCAGACGCTGGACCCGGACGACAAGATGGTCGAGAATCTGCTCCGCGACTTGGGACCGTAGCG
Source organism: Sandaracinaceae bacterium (assembly GCA_050186575.1). Lineage (GTDB taxonomy): Bacteria > Myxococcota_A > Polyangia > Polyangiales > Sandaracinaceae > JAUHXR01. The sequence continues at coordinate 15,706 of JBFWYI010000092.1, forward strand.
CGCGCGAATGCGCGTCCCATCGCGGAGCGATGGGCGCGGCGATGGAGTGGGAGACGGATGGAGAAGGTCATCGGCATCGATCTGGGGACGTTCAACTCCTGCGTGGCCGTCGTGGAGGGCGGGACCCCGATCGTCATCGCGAACCGCGGTGGGTACAAGACGACCCCGTCGATGGTCGCGATCACGGAGGCCGGCAAGCGTCTCGTCGGTCACATCGCCAAGCGTCAGGCGGTGACCAACGCGGAGAACACCGTCTACGCCGCGAAGCGTTTGATCGGGCGCAAGTACGACAGTAGCCAGGTCCAGAACGCGCTCACCCAGGCTCCGTATCGCATCGTCGAGGGCCCGCACAACGATCCGCGCATCCAGCTGCGCGACAAGGTCTATAGCGTCCCCGAGATCAGCGCGATGATCCTCCAAGAGATGAAGATGATCGCCGAGGACTACCTCGGGCAGGAGGTCATCAAGGCGGTCGTCACGGTGCCCGCCTACTTCAACGACGGCCAGCGACAGGCGACGAAGGACGCCGGATCGATCGCGGGCCTCGACGTCATCCGCATCATCAACGAGCCGACCGCGGCCGCGCTCGCGTACGGGTTCGGGAAGAACATCGACCGGACGATCGCGGTGTACGACCTCGGGGGTGGCACGTTCGACATCTCCATCATGGAGATCAGCAGCGCCGGCGTGTTCAAGGTCATCTCGACGGCGGGCGACACGTTCCTCGGCGGCGAGGACTTCGACCAGCGGATCATCGACTGGCTCGTCGACGGCTTCAAACAGGAGACCGACATCGATCTGCGCCAGGATCGGATGGCCCTGCAGCGCCTGAAGGACGCGGCCGAGAAGGGCAAGTGCGAGCTCTCGAGCGTCGTCGAGGTGGAGGTGAACCTCCCGTTCATCATCTCGAGCGCGCGCAACGAGGCGCTCCACCTGCAGCGCTTGATGACGCGCCAGCAGCTCGAGGAGCTCACCTCGGACCTCGTCGAGCGCACCGTCCAGATCTGCGAGATGACGCTCGACGAGGCGGACCTCGAGAAGGAAGACATCGAGGACGTCGTCCTCGTCGGCGGGATGACCCGCATGCCGCGCGTCCAGACGGCGGTCGCCGACTTCTTCGAGCGTGAGCCCTGCAAGGGCGTGCACCCCGACGAGGTCGTGGCGCTCGGAGCGGCGATCCAGGGCGCCGCGCTCGTCGACGAGTCGCACGACATGGTGCTCCTCGACGTCACGCCGCACACGCTCGGCATCATGGTGGTGGGCGGCTACTTCGAGGAGCTCATTCCGCAGAACAGCACCGTGCCGATCTCGCGCACGAAGAGCTTCACCACGGTTCGCGACAACCAGACCGCGGTGAAGATCCTCGTCATGCAGGGCGAGTCGCGCCGCGCGGAGGAGAACGAGCTGCTCGGCGAGTTCATCCTCACGGGCTTGCGCCGCGCTCCGGCCGGCGAGGTCGAGGTCGAGGTGACGTTCGAGATCAACGCGGACGGCATCGTGAGCGTGCACGCGAAGGATCTCGAGACCGGCAAGGAGCAGTCGATCACCGTCACCTCGACGAGCGGCCTCACGCAGGACGAGCTCGACGACATGATGAGCGACGCGCGCAACTACGCGGTGACGCGGCGCGCCGACGAGGCGTTCGAGAAGGCGAAGCAGGACGCCGAGACGCTCATCGCCGAGATCGAGAAGCTCTTCCCGAAGGTCGAAGAGGTCGTCGCGGGATCCGACTTCGGTCGCGACGCGATCGAGAAGGCGCGGGCGGTGGTCGACCGCGCGCATCAGCTGATCATGGCGGGCGACCTCGACGCCCTCAAAGAACAGATCGACGCCCTCGCGCGCACGCAGCGCATGTTCAAGGGCGTCGTCGGCAAGACGGCGTGACGGACGACGGCGACGACACGTCGCCGGGGCGGCCGTCGTCGCCGCGACCCGTGCGGCCGCGTCCGAAGAAGGTCACGCTCAACATCCAGAGCCCGCAGCTGCGGCTGCCCGGCGAAGACGCGGGCCTTTTCAAGAACGAAGAGTCCTCCGTGGACCTCGAGCTGCCGAGCTACGTCACGGGGGGGCCGAGCTCCGAAGCGCCCCCCGAGGACGAGCCCTCGCTGTCGGAGGACGGATGGGATCGCGCGCGCCCGCCGTTGACCCCGCCTCCACCGGCGCCGCCGCTGCCGGCTGGTGTGCCGAGCGATGGTGGGGCGCTGTCGCTCGTGGATCAGCGCGGTCGTCAGTCGAGCCCGGGGCTGGATCTGGCGACCGAGATGCAAGATCGCTTCGCCCTCGGCGATTACACCACCGCGCTCCGCGTCGCCGAGCTGCTGCTCGGCAAGGATCCCGAGCATCCCTCCGCGCTGCGCACGTCCAGCGCGAGCCGGGACAAGCTCGCCGCGCTCTACGCCTCACGCCTCGGTTCGTTGGATGCGGTCCCCGAGATCGGGGTGGAGCCGAGCGACATCCGTTGGCTCGGCCTCGACCACAAGGCGGGGTTCCTGCTTTCGCGGGTCGACGGCGAGCACTCGCTCGAGGAGCTGATCGACGTGAGCGGCATGACGCGCCTGGATGCCCTCCGGTTGCTCGTCGAGCTGCTCGACGCCAGTGCGATCCGGCTCCCCTAGTACCTCGCCACAGGGATCTTGACGGGTTGATCGCCGCCCTCGAGCCCGATCTCACCCCCCCGTCCCTCCTCGACAATGCTCCGGCATGGCCTCGTCGTGCCGGTGGGCCATCTCGACCCCGATCATCGACGCTGAACCATCAAGATCCCTGTGACGAGGTGCGTAGCGCACCGGCTCCATCCGGGGGGGGTCCGCTTGCCGCCCGGATCGGCGCCGATTAGTATGGCTCCCGTCCGCACGAGGTGTGGGGCCGCCAGGCGCGCGGGCGCCGTCGTTCGACGCCCAGTGCGTCGGACGCGAGCCCACGTTCGATACCTCGAGGGACGGAGACGCTCGATCTTGCCCGATCCACTCGAAGGCCTCGTGCCTCAATTGTTGGCGGTCCTCGTCGTGGTCGCGGCTGGTAGCTCCCTCTCCGCGTTCGAAGCCGCGCTGACGGCGTTCGGCGAGGTGCGGCTGCTCGCGGCGCAGGAGGAGGGGGGCAAGTACGCCGGTACTGCCGCGCGCCTGCTCCGCAACAAAGACCGGATGTTCATCAGGCTCCTGACCGGTCGCACGATCTGCCTGGTCGCCTCCGTCGCTCTCACGGTCCGCGCCGTGTCCGCGGTCGCTCCCTGGTGGGGGGTCCTGTCGGCGGTGGCCGGGGTCGCGCTCGTCTACGCCAGCCTGGCGGTGAGCTTCGGTGCGCTGGCTCGCGCGCGCGCCGCCACCTGGGCGCTCCCGATGGCGCGCTACCTCTACCCGCTCGAGCTCGTGGTGCGCCCGGTCAGCGCGCCCCTCGGAGCGCTGGTCCGCGTTCTCGATCGCGCGTTTCCGGCGCCCGCCGAGCCCACCTCGGACGACCATGCGGTCCGCGAGGTCGAGCACATGATCGAACAGCAAGAGGAGAGCGGCTCGCTCCCCGAGGAGTTCGCGGACCTCCTGCTCAGCGTCCTCGAGTTCAAAGACACGGTCGCCCGCGAGGTGATGGTCCCGCGCACGCAGATGCAGGCGATCGAGATCTCCACGCCGTTCGAAGAGGTCCTCGAGACGGTGGTGACCGAGGGTCACAGCCGCTATCCCGTCTATCGCGAGCGCGTCGATCAGATCGAGGGGGTGCTCTACGCGAAAGACCTCTTCCGCATCCTGCGCAACCCGCACACCTCCGGCGAGCACACGCTCGATCGGATCATCCGGCGGCCGGTGTTCTTCGTCGCGGAGACGCACAAGATCGGCCAGCTGCTCCGCGAGATGCAGTCGCGACGCTTTCACCTCGCGGTGGTGGTCGACGAGTTCGGTGGGACGAGCGGCATCGTCACGCTCGAGGACATCCTCGAAGAGATCGTGGGCGAGATCCAAGACGAGCACGACGTCGAAGAACCTCCGATCCTACGGATCGGTAAGGACCATTACCTCGTCGACGCGAGCGTCTCGCTCTACGATCTCGGCGAGGTGCTCGGCGTCGAGCTCGAGGCCGAAGGGGACTTCGACTCGGTCGGCGGGATGATCCTCGAGGTCGCAGGGCGCGTGCCCTCGCCGGGCGAGTCGGTCGACACGCAAGGCTTCCAGTTCCAGGTGCGCGACTCCGACGAGCGACACGTGACGCGGGTCGAGGTGACGCGGGCGCCGGACGAGAAGGCGGCCGACGTCCAGGCGGCGGCGAGCTGAGTCCGGATGCCTGCGCAACGCGACGTGCTCGATGCGATCCGCGCGCGGCTGACCGGTCGAGTGCTGTCGATCGGCTCGAGCCCCCTCATCGCGGCGGGGGCGACGGTTCGTGAGATCGACGCGCGGGCGGGCGTCGGCGCGATCGAGGCGAGCCCCGACGGGCGCCCCGACGCGGCGGTGGTCGCGGATTGGCGCGAGCAAGAGCCGGCCGCCCTCGCGCGTGCGCTCGCCGCGATCGTCCGCCCGGGCGGCTCGATCGTGTTCACCGTGCGCGCCCCGCGCGGCGGCTGGGCGGGTCCGGGCGCGATCCTCGGCGTGTTCCGCCGGCGCGCCGACCCGAGCTTCGAGGCGTGCTGCGAGGCGATGCTCCATGCGGGGCTCCGCTCGGTGGTCGCGCACGAGCGCGCGGGGAGCTCGGGCCTCAGCGTGATCGCGGCGCGGGTGCCCGAGCCGCGCGGCGACGCGTCGGCCTCGTCGGTGCGCGCGATCTCGGGGCGCTGAGCGCGCGGCTCAGAGGTCGACCCAGCTCTGCTCGATCAACGTCCCGTCCATGCGGGGGCTCACGACGGTGTAGAACGCGACGGAGCCGTCCGGCGCCTGGCCGACCGAGCCCAGGCCGATCACGCGCGCCTCCGGGAGCTCCCGGGTGAACGGGACGTGGCTCGCGCCGCACACCACGATGTCGGCCGGATCGTCGGCGAGCAGCTCGACCATCTCCTCGTCGCTGAGGTCATCGGAGATCTCGACCGACGGATCGGCCGGCGAGCCGTGCACCATCAGGATCTCCGAGCCGTCGACGAGCGGGATGCGCCGCGTCTCCGGGAGCCGCTCGAGGAACTTGAGCGCGAGATCGCCGAGCGCGCGCCGCGTCTCCTTGAAGCGGCGCGCCGCCTCCCGCTGCTCGTCGCCATCGGGGCTCAGCGCGTCGGGATCGATCTGGACGAGCGCGGCGTCGCCGGGTCCACGCGTGCATATCGCATTGACCTGCATGAGCCGCTTGTAGACGCCGACCGGATCGTCGCCGCCCAAGAGATGATCGCCGGCGACGTAGATGCGCTCGATGACGCGACGCTGGAGCTCTTCGAGCACCGCGTCGAGCGCACGCAGGTTGCCATGGATGTCGGAGAGGAACGCGATCGGCGACGACTCCGGGACGGGTTTGGACACGGGCACCATGTAGCAGGCCACGCGGGACGCGGCGATCCTCGCGGGCGGGGAAACGTGAGGGCGCGAACTTGGCGGCCCATGTAGGGAAAGGTACGATCCGATCCCTTGGTGCCCCGCCTCAAACCGCCGGCCCGCGCTCGCCGGCCCGCCGCCCTCGTCCATCGTGAGCACGTCGCATTGACCGACCACGCGGTCGAGGCGTTGTTCGCGCGCGCGGAGATCCTCGCGGAGGGCGATCTGACCCGGGAGAGGTGGTACGGCTCGGTGATGGTCACGTTCGATCTCGATTGGGTGCGCGAGCGCTGTCACGGGCTCGACGACCCGGACGAGATGGATCGTTTCGTCGAAGCGGTGGCCGGCTCGGTGCGCGTGCGGGTCCGCGCGCACCGCATGGCGTGCGCCGAGGTCTATCGCCGCTACCCCGACCGCGTGGTCGACACGGCGCAGATCGATAGCCGATTCTCTCGGGAAGGGCCGCGCCTGCTCCTCGACATCGACGTCGAGGTGCCGGTCGCCAGCCGGCTCGCCGAAGAGGGGACCTGAGGCGCTCGCAGCGAGGCTCGCGAACGGGAAGATGCGAACGACGGCGATGTCGACCACGTCCGACGAAGACAACGTCATTTTCGTGCACTTTGGTCCGGGAGGCGGCCGGCGCGTCGAGCCCGCGCCCGCGCCGCCGACGGAGCCGGACGCCGAGCGTCCCGCGTCCGCGCAGCGACGTGCGCGTGAGCCGTACGGCGAGCTGTTCTCGCGCGCCGAGATCGCGAGGCTGTTCCAGATCCCCGAGGGGAGGCTCCGTTACTGGGACCGCTCCGGCTTCCTCAAGCCGTCGGGGCGGGTAGGGCGCCGACGCTTCTACACGTTCCAGGACGTCATCAGCGTCCGAGCGGCGCACGGGCTCCTCGCGCAGGGCGCGCCGCTCCCGGTCGTGCGACGGGGCCTCGAGTCGCTCGCGCGCACGCTGCCGCACGTGACGCGCCCGCTGAACGAGCTGCGCGTGACGACGGTCTCGGGGACGATGGTCGTGCGCGAGCAGGACCGCGCGTTCGACGCCGCGACCGGTCAGCTCCAGCTCGACTTCGACGTGCGGGAGCTGCGCGACGATGTGCTACGCGTCTTGCGTCCTCGAGGACCCGATCCCGAGCAGCGACGCCGCGCCTACCAGCACTATCTCGAGGGCTGTCGTCTCGACGAGGACGAGTCCACGTTCGATCACGCCGAGCGCTGCTACGAGCAGGCGTTCGCGCTCGACCCGGGCCTCGCGAACGCGCTGACCAACTGGGGCAACCTGCGGTTCCGTCGCGGTGCGGTGGAGGATGCCGAGCAACTCTACGTGCGCGCTCTCGCGATCGACCCCGAGCAACCCGAGGCGCTCTACAACCTCGGCTTCCTCGCGTTCGAACGGGGCGGTCACGACGACGCCGCGAAGTTCTTCGCACGCGCGGTGGTGCTCGATCCCGGGTTCGCCGACGCACACTTCAACCTCGCGATGGCGTACGAGGAGCTCGGTCGGAGCCGCGAAGCGCGCCCGCACTGGGCTCGCTATCTCGAGCTCGACCCCAAGGGGCCGTGGGCGGACATCGCGCGGCGCCACCTCGGCCGCTGAGTCGACCGCCCGCGTGCGACGCTACCGCTTGCGAGGCGGCGGTGGCGGCGGCTTGCTCGTCGCGGGCGGACCGATCGCCTCTTCGAGGTCGTCGAGGTCGTCGAGGTCCTCGAGCTCCTCCGCGTCCTCGAGCTCCTCCTCGAGCTCGGCGAGGCCCGAGTCGGAGAGCTCGATCGCGCCGGCCTCGCCGTCGAGGTCCATCACGTCCGCGCCGTCGACCAGCGCGCCCGGCGGAGGCGCATCGCTCTTGGGCAGGTCGGACGTGTCGCCCGCGTCGTCCGCCACGTCGTCGTCGCCGGTCACCGCCGCGATCTCGTCGATCGCGAGGAGGTCGATCTCCGCCGTACCGAGCGCATCCATCCCCTCGGCCGGCTCGTCGAGCGCGTCGAACACGTCCTCCGCCACCGCCGTGTAGTCGTCTTCGTAGTCGTCTTCGTCGGCCATCCCCGGATCGTGCGGGGCGCTGACCTCGTCCATCGCGCGACTCGGCGCGCTCGCGTGGCTCGATGCGATCACGTCCGGGTCGCGGCGCGGCACGACGTCCTCCGCCAGCGCGGGCGCCTCCCCGCTCGGGGTGAGCTGGAGGCCGAACACGTCCGAGTCCGGCTTCACGGAGCTCGCGTTCAAGAGGCGCGTCTCGCGCGGCGCGCGCACGTTCGCCGTGATCGGAGGCTCGGCCGTCGCGCCGGGCGAAGGAGCGTTGGAGTCCGGGCTCGGGATCGCGACCCCGCTCGGTGGGGTCACCTCGTCGTCGTCCTCCTCGTCGAGGTCCGCGAACGCGGCCCTCGCGATCCGGCCGACGTCGTCGGTCCGCGACATTCCGTCGGAGTCGTCGTCGAACGCGTCGAGCGCGTCCACCCCGAGCTCCTCGTCGCTGAGAGGCTCCTCCGGCGAAGGTGGGTCGGTCGTCGGACGTGCATCGGCGGGCGGCGCGGCGATCTCCACCGCGCTCTCGCTCTCCAGCAGATCGCTGTCGAGCTGGATCGAGTCGGCGCTCTCGATGAGGTCCGCACCCTCGAGCACGTCGCCGGTCGAGGCGGGCTCGAGCTGGATCGAGTCGGCGCTCGCGAGCAGGTCGCCCGTCTCGATCGGCTGAACGTCGTCGAGCACGTCCGCGTCGAGCACGTCCGCGTCGAGCACGTCCGCGTCGAGCACGTCCGCGTCCAGCACGTCCGCGTCCAGCACGTCCGCGTCGTCTGCGTCGAGCAACCCTTCGGCGTCCGACGAGTCCGGTGGTGGGGCCGCGATCTCGAAGTTGGAGTCGTCCTGACGGCGACGTCCCTCCTCGATCCGCGCCAGCGCCTCGACGCCGTCCGGGTCGCCCGGCGCCGCGTCGAGCACCTTCTTCCAGGCGTCGATGGCCTCCCAACGATTGCCGAGCCCCTCCTCCCACACGAGCGCGATCTCCTTGAGGAGCCGGATGCGCTGCGGCACCGCCTCCGTATCACGCAAGTCGCGCTGCAGCGCAACGAGGAGGTCTTGGTACTCACCAGCCTTGCGGAGCGCCGTCCGCAAGCGCTTGCGCGCGTTCGGTGCCCCCGAGGTGACCGTCTTCAGCCGGGTCCACACCTCCGCCGCGTCCTTGAAGCGGTTGAGCTTCTCGAGGAGGTCACCGCGCCGCTCGAGCAAGAGCGACGCGGTCCGGCTGTCGAGCGCTTCCTCGATCAGGTGGGCGAGGTGCGCGTCGAGCGCCTCGATCTCGCCCAGCCTGCGCGCGAAGCTCTCGAGCTCGTCCAGCGTCTCCGCGTCCGAGGGCGCGAAGCTCGCGGCCCGCTTGAGCGCCTCGAACGCCTCCGGCGCTTTGCCGAGCCGCTCGCTCAACAGGCTCGCCGAGCGTCGGAGGAGCCGCGCGCCGCCGACCGGATCGTCCTCCAAGTCGTCGGCGAGGGCCGCGTAGATCGCGACGAGCGCGGCCTCGAGCCCCCGCGCGGCACCCGGGCGCATGTCGAGCTCGCGCGCAAGCTCGTCTACACGGTCGGCGAGCTCCGGCGAGCGCACGGAGAGCGCGACCGCTTGCGCGAGATAGTGCGTCGCCCGTTCGCGCTCGCGCAGGGTGACCTCAGAGAGCCGCGCCGAGCGCAGCAGCGCGTCGATGCGCGCCGCGTCGTCCTCCGCCATGGAGCGACGCTTGTCGTAGGTGACGAGCAGCTCGTCGGCGCGCCCCGCCTTGGGCGCCCGCTCCTCGGCGAGGGCCAGCACCGCGTCGTCGTTCGGAGCGAGCGAGCACGCGCGGAGCGTCTGATCGAGCGCGGCCGACGGGTCCTCGAGCCGTTCCGCGTGGCGGAGCAACAGCTCGACTTTCAGGACGGGGTCCTCGGTGCGTCGGATCAGCGTCTCGTAGACCTGAGACAGCCGATCCCAGAGGTTGCCCTGCTTGGCCAGCCGATCCGCCTCGTCGAGGCACGCGAAGTTCGTCAGGTCGGCGGCGAACGCGCGGAGCACGGCCTCGAGCGCGTTCGGCGTGTTGTCGAGGTAGGTCTCGTACACCTCCGCCGCGTCCATCCAGCGCTTGGCCTGCTCGGCGGCCACATTCGTCGCCTGCGCGAACGTCACGTACATCTCGGCGAGCTTCTCGCCGCGGCTCGCCGAGCGCGCGAGCTCCCGGAGGGCGCGCTCCGCCTCGGCGTCGTCGAGATCGCGCACACGCGGCAAGAGACGTTGCCATGCCCCATCTACGTCGCCGAGCTGGCGGTAGCAGATCTGCGCGGCGCGCCGCGTCAGCTCGCTCGCCGCGCTCGCCTCGTCCGCGAGCCCGGCGCGCCGATCGAGCACGTCGATCAGCTCCCGGTGCATCCCCCGCTGCTCGAGCAGGGGCTCGAGCCGTGCGAGCGGCTCGTCATCGCCGACGTCGGCCGCCGCCCAGGCCTCGAGCGCCTCGATGGCCCGCGTGGGATCGGGCGCTTCGCGCTCATGGAGATCCGACAGTCGCCTTGCGACGGGGACGCGCAGGCCGGGATCCTCGACGACCCCGAGCTGACGCCACAGCGCGTCCGCGAGCCCCGCGCGATCACCGATCTGCTCGCAGAGGTTCGCGAGCTTCTGGAGCGCGCCGACGTGGTCGGCCTGGATCGCGATGACCTGCCGCAGCGCGTCGGCCGCCTCCTGAGGTCGGTCCAGACGATCCGCGAGCACCAGCGCGCGCTGGTGGTAGAGGTCGCGACGCTCGTCCTCCGACGCCACGACGGCGGCGAGCCGCTGGAGCATCTGCTCGAGCTCGTCCTGGTCACCGAGGCTCTCGGCGCGCGACTTCAAGAAGCGCAAGGCTTCTTCGTCCTCGCCCGCGAGCAGCACCTCGCGCCATGCCTCCGCGGCGCCCTCGTCGTTCGCGATCGAGTCGGACAGCGTGCGCGCGATCCGCCGGTACAGCTCGGCGCGCTTCGCGGGATCCTCCTCGCGCTGCGCGGTGTCGCGGAGCAGGACCACCAGGTCCTTGAACCGGTCGCTGCGCTCGTACACCGCGCAGAGCGCGTCGAGCACCGCGGGATCGGACGGCGCGTACTCGAGCGCGCGCGCGTAGAGCTCGGCCGAGCGCATGAGATCGCGGAGCTCCTCCTCCGCGATGCTCCCCATCCGCGCGAGCACCGCCGCGCGCTCCGGGCCGACCGCGATGATCTCGACCTTGTACGACAGCGTCGAGAGGAGGCGCTCGAAGCGCGATGCGCGCTCGTCGATCCCGATCATGTGCTCGACCGCGTCGAGGTCGGTCGGGTTCTCGTCGAGCAGGCGCGCCCAACACTCGTACGCGCCGTCCTCGTCGCCGATGTGCCCTTCGAGGATCTCCGCCAGCGTCCGCAGCAGGTTGGCGCGACCCGGTCCGCTGGTCTCGTCGACCCGCGCGCGGAGGAGGGGGATCGCCTCGAGGTAGGCGCCAGCGCCGACGAGCGCGTCCGAGAGCATGTCGCGCGCGTCGCGGTCCCCCGGGAGCAGCTCGCGCAGCTTGCGAAGCGCGTTGACGGCGGCCTTGAGATCGTCGCGACGATCGCGGTGCACGAGCGCGATCTGCCGATACACGTCGGCCTTGGCGTCGGGATCCGTGATCGCGAGCGCCTCGCGCTCCAGCAGATCGACGAGCTCGTCCCAGCGCGCCGTCTCCTCGAGCAGACGCTTGAGCGCGCTCCGCGCGTCGACATCGGATGGATCGAGCGACGCCACCCCGCGCCATGCGCTGATCGCTCCGTCGCGATCCCCCATCCGGTTCTCGCTGATCATCGCGACCTGCTTGAGCCGGCTCAGGCGTTCGGCCGGGCTGAGCCCGCTCGCCCGCGACGCGGCGAGGAGCGCGCCCCGGAATGCTCCGTAGTCGCCGCTCTGGCGGCACGACTCTTCGAGGAGGTGGAGCGCCTCCGGATCGTTCGGCTCGAGCGCGAGGATCTGCTCGGCGAAGCTCGCCGCGCTCTCGAGGTCGCCGCGATCGCGGAGCGCCTGGATCATCTCGCGGAGGCGCGGGAGGCGTTTGTTCGGCGGGAGCGACGACGCCGCGACGCCGAGTGCGCGGATCGCGTCGTCCTCTCGGCCCTGCTGGCGATAGAGATCGACGAGCATCTCGGCCGCCTCGGGATCGCCGTCGTCGAGGAGCCACTCGAGGCACGTGATCGCGTACTCGACCTGGCCGGCGTCGAGGTACGCCTGCGCCAGGCGCTTGCGTCGTACCGCCGTCTCGGGCCGATCCGCGGCGCGCGCGAGGTACGCGACCCAACGCCCCGGGAGCCGCGCGCTCTGGCGCATGTCCTCGCACACGCGCTCGTAGAGCGTCATCGCGCCCTCGTGATCGGGGCGCGAGTCGAGCGCCTGTTCGAGGTACGGCAGCGAATGGTCGGGCGGGACCTGCTGCGCCATCTGGTAGAGCAGGTCCGCCGCGCGATGCCGATCGCTCTCCGCGACGTGAGGATCGCCAGAGCGATCCGCGCGGGCGAGGTAGACGCGGGCGAGGTCTCCCATCACCTCGAGGTCGCCCGGCGCCTCACCGAGCGCGCGCTTGAGCGCGAGCGCGGCGCCCTCCTGATCGTCGAGCTGCTCGGCTTTGGTGTGGGCGAGCTCGCGCCAGAGCGCGAGCCGTCGCGTCGGGTCGAGCTCCGCCTTGGCTTCCTTCTCGAGGAGCGTCGCGGCCGCCTTGATGTTGCCCGCGTTGCGATAGATCTCGCGCGCGGCGTAGATGGCGGCAATCAAGTTGCCGTCCAGCTCGAACGCGCGACGGTAGTGGTGGACCGCCTTGTCGACGCGTCCCATGCGGTGCTCCCACAGCTCGCCGAGCTGGTGGTAGATGAGCGCGACGTCGCGCGGGTCGGCGCCGACCTTGGTGAGCGCCGCGCCGTGTCGCTCGAGGAGCTCCGCGAGCCGCCGGGTGTCCGCCGTGTCCTCGTAGAGGCCGCGCAACCGGAGGAACGCGTCTTGATGTCGCGGATCGATCGCGAGGGCCCGCTCGTACATCCGCACCGCGCGCTCCCGGTCGGACAGCGCGCCGAGGACGAGCTCGCCCGCCTCGAACATCGCGTGCGCGGCGGCGCGCGGGTCGCGCGAGCGGCCCGCCCAGCCTTCGAGGAGGTTGGCGAGCGACGCATAGTCGCCGATGCGCTGGTAGTGCGCGCGGAGCGCCGCGAACGCATCCGCGTCGTCCGGGTTGCGCCGCAGGCGCCCGATGAGATCTTGCGCGGTGGCGTCCATGCCGGTTCGGACCCGCGACGCGGGACGCCGCAAGTTACCAGAACGCAAAGTCGGATCGTACCGAAACCGCTCCTGTTTCCGCTGCCCGCCGGATCAGCGTGGAGCGCCGAGCTGACGGCTTCGGAAGAACCGATGGCCGGTCACCGGTCGCCGGTCGATCAGGGTCCCGTTGACCGGATGGAAGTGCTGGATTTCGCGCTCGCCGAGGTGCCAGCTGAGAAGGACCTCGCGCTCCCCATCGATCACCGATCGGAACCCGATCCAGCCGCGCTCGAGGTCGCGGATCACGACGCCGGTGCGCTCGAGCCGCGCGGCCTCCTCGAACGCCGTCCTCCGCAGCATCCACGCCTGGACCAGGTGGGCTTCGAGGCTCGGTCGGCCGCGCACCGCGTCGAGGTCCGGCAGCTCGCCAGGCGGAGTGCCCACCACGCCCAGGTCCGCGAGCTGGCGCGCGATCGCCCGGGCGCGCCCGAGGAGGAGCGTCGTTCGCGCGAGCACCGACGCGACGTCGGGGATCCGCGAGTTCGCCTCCGACAGCGTGAAGGTGCGACTCACGAAAACAGGAGATAACGCGCGATTGGCCCGCTGCAAGATCCGGGGTTTCGGCCTATGACGAGCCGATGACGGACGACCCGATCGCGCGGTTCCTGGAGGTCCGGTCGCGTGCGGTGGCGGCCGGCGCAGGGTTCGACGGCACCGCCGCCGTCCTCGCCACCGCGACGCCGGACGCCCGCCCCTCGGTGCGCTGGGTGCTCCTCAAGGAGGCGGAGCCGGACGGGTTCTACTTCTACACGAACTACGAGAGCCGAAAGGCCAGCGAGCTGGACGCCAATCCGCGCGCCGCGTTGGCGATCCACTGGCCGGAGATCGGTGAGCAATTCCGAGTCGAAGGCTCGGTCGAGCGAGCGAGCCCTGGGCGGAGCGACGCCTACCACGCGGCCCGCCCGCGCGAGAGTCAGCTCGCGGCGTGGGCGAGCCCCCAGTCGCGTCCGATCGAGTCGCGCGAGGCGCTGCTCGAACGGCTGGAGGCGATCCGCGCTCGCTTCGCCGACGGCCCGGTGCCGCGCCCGCCGTTCTGGGGCGGCTATCGCCTGGTGCCGGAGCGCATCGAGCGCTGGACGAACGGCGAGCATCGTCTGCACGACCGCTGGCTCTACGAGCGCGACGGCGAAGCGTGGCGGGTGAGCCGAATCGGCCCGTGAATCCCAGCGTTCGGGGGGAGTCTCGCGCCTCGCGCGCGTACGAAAAAACACGTGGAACGGTCCCACGACGGAGGTGTCCGAGGCGCATGCTGATCGACCCGTTCGACGTCCTCTCGCTCCCGCGGACTGCAACGTTGGCCGAAGCGCGCGCCGCCTACCGGCGCTTGGCGATCCGGCATCACCCCGATCACAATCCTGGCGACCCGCTCGCGACGGCGCGCTTCAGGCGCATCCTCCGCGCCTATCGCCTCATCGCGTCCGGTCAGGTCCGAGGCGCGCGCCGCGAGGCGGAGGCTCCGATGGCGGCGCCCCGACCGGACCGCTACGCGTGTGGTCGCTGTGGCGACTCGTTTCCGTTTCCCGAGCGCTGCCCTCGATGCGGCGTGACGCTGCAGGATCGGAGCGCAGGTCCGATCGCGTCGCACGACCCGATGGTCGAGGAGATGATCGCGAAGCTCGAGGCGCGCCCCGAGCCGCGCGAGGACGATCCGCTCGAGCAGCTCCCGATGCCCTTGCTGATCATCGCGGGGTGCGTCGCGCTCGCGCTGCTCGTCGGCTCGCTGGGTCCGATCGGTCCCGCGCTCCTCTGTGTCGGCTTCGCGATCTACATCGCCGGCGTGGAGGCGCATCGACGCCTCTCGCTCGCGATCGCGTCGTGAGCCTCACTCGAACGCGAGCGTCCGGTTCTCGCGGTCGAAGCGCGTGACGAGCTGAGCGAGCAGCGTCCACCCGACGCTACCCGCCACCGGCGCCGCGGCCGCCCGCGCGTGCTCGTCGGTGAGGAGGCCGCGCACGAGTGGGAGGCCCTCGACCTCGAGCGCGCCGATGCGAACCGCCGGAGCGACGAACATCGCGAGGCCTCCCTCGGCGCTCGTCCACTCGTCCTCCGCGATCCCGAGGCCCTCCGCCGCCGTCGGGGTCAGCGCGATGGGAAACAGGCCCGACGTGTCGACCGTCAGCCACGCGGGCTGCCGACCGAGCCGGGCCTCCACCGCGAGGAACGAGCCGCTCAGCATCCTCAAGGAAGCGTGCGTCGAGCCCTCGGGGGACGGCTCCGGGCTCGCGCCGAAGCGCACCCGTCCGCCGGGCCCATCGATTCGGGCGTGCAGCGCGAACAGGAGATCGGTCCCGAGCACCGCGCCCACCTCCACGCCGAGCGTCTGGCGTACCGCCTCGAGCGAACGCACGAGGTGCGGCACGTTGCGCACGCGGAGCGAGCCGAGGCCCAGCTCGTCGATCGCACCCGGCTCGCGCCGGACGCTCGGGTCGAGGACGGCGAGCTGGGTGCCCGAGCCGATCAACGCGAGGGTCTCGACCGCGTCGACCCGAACGCGCACGATCGGAAGGGTCGTGGACACGAGCTCGACGCTCGCGGGCTCGCCGACGACTTCGTAGCGCGCGCCCCGTTCGAGCGCGGCGGCGATGGCGGGCTCGAGCGCCAGGGTGAGCGGATCCTCGTCGCGCTGCCGTGCGATCGCGGCGTGGAGCGAGGCGAGCGCGCCCTCGTAGTCGTCGGCCGCGATCTGCGCGAGCGCGCGCAACTGCACCAGCTCCGGCTCGGAGCGACCTTCGAGCGCGGCGACCGCGCGCTCGTTCTCGAAGAGCGCGAGGTGGGCGCGCGCCGCGATCTCGGCCGCCCGCGGGTCCTCGCTGATCCGGAGCGCTTCGTCGGCGAGGCGCGCCGCGGTGGTCGCGTCGAGCGACGCCCACGCCTCGGCGGCGCGCTCGACGCGGTCGTCCGCCTCGGGCGGATGCTCCACGTGCGAAGGCCCACCGCCGCACGCCACGAGCGCCGACGCGAGTGTCCATGTGGCGTGCGTGATCGAGGTGCGACGCCGCGAGCGTCGATCCGTCACGCGGGGTGCGCGTGCGCGGTCGGCTCGGGCGCGCGCGCGGGCTCGGCCTCGCGGGAGCTGAGCTTCTCGCGCAACCGCAACAGGTCCCACGCCGGCCCTGCGAGGAAGCTAAGCGGATCGTCGGCGAACGCGGGCGCGCCCTTCTCGAAGAAGCCGTGGCCCACGAAGTTGAGCACCCACCCGAGCGTCCACGAACCGTTCGCGATCCACCACGGCGGGGTGTAGCGCGGCGCCGCGAGCATGCCGACGAAGCCGCCCGCGATCATCGGGATGCCTACCGTGTGGAGCACGCGGTTCGTCGCGTCCTGGTGCGTCGCGTCGTAGAACGAGAGCGCCTCGCTCCAGCGCTCCGCGATACCGCCGACGAACTCGGGATGCTGCGCGCGCCACTGGTCCTCGAGCCCGCGCAGACCGACCGCGAACATCGCGAGCGGCGTCGCTTTCGCGCCGGACATCAATCCGATCGTGCCGCCGGCCAATAGCGCCAGGCTGCGCTGCTTCGGATCGCTCATTCGCTGCATCAGCTCGTCGATCATCGGTCCTCCGGTGCACCTGCGATCTCGAGATCGAGGCCGAGCAATGTAGCAGACGCCGGTTGTGGGGGCTTCCCTGCCCCCGCCTAGAGACATTTCCGAAGCCCATCTCCCGCCCCCGCCAGAATGCTCCAACCGCGGTGTATCGATGTGAGACCGATCCGCTTAAGCGCGCTCAATTCGCGGGGATAGGGGGAGAAAGTCGCTTGACGGAAATGAACCGTAGCTTAGGCTCCCGTAGCTCAACGGGGGGAAGCAACTTCCGCCGTGGCGATGGTAACCTGCATGTCGCGTTGACACGCAGAACCAATCTGCCCACGTCGAAGGGTGCCGACTCTCGCCCCGCTCGCGCGGTC
Source organism: Sandaracinaceae bacterium (assembly GCA_050186575.1). GTDB lineage: Bacteria > Myxococcota_A > Polyangia > Polyangiales > Sandaracinaceae > JAUHXR01. The sequence goes on from JBFWYI010000092.1 coordinate 32,349, forward strand.
GTACTCACGCGCGATCGAACCTCTCGCATTCGCCGTTTGGAGGGTAGATGACTGTCGGTACCGTCAAGTGGTTCAACAACGCCAAGGGCTGGGGCTTCATCCGTCAGGACGACGGGCCTGACGTGTTCGTGCACTACAGTCAGATCAGTGGCGAAGGGTTCCGCACGCTCCGCGAAGGGCAGATGGTCCAGTTCGAGCTGAGAGATGGACCGAAGGGTCCGCTCGCCGAGCGCGTCCAAGAAACCGCGACCTGATCGTCGCCGAACGTTGCGTCCTCCACGAGCGCGACGCCGTTCCGCAGAGAGAACCAACCTCGGTTGAAGCCGAAGAGGCCGGTGGGCGACGAGCTCCCCGGCCTCTCTCAATTTCCATCCCCCGTCGGCTCCGCTTCGCATCGCGGGGCTTGCACCCTGCGCGCAGCGCCTTGATCAGGCGCTCTCGGGCGTCACGTAGCGGTCGAGGTTGAGCGCCCAGCGCACCTCGTCGACGACCCCGGCGACGTCGTCCGCCACCTTCACGTAGACGACCTCATGCCACACGTCGAGCACGCGGTTGGCGTCCATCGGGTCGCGGACGTCGACGGTCTGCGAGCCCTCCTCCGCATAGCCGCGATCCATCGCGAACGGACCGATCGAGTCGCGAACCTTCGCGAAGAGCTGATCGGCGTTGACCGAGGGGAAGTCGGATCGCTGGGAGCGCGCGATGAACACGACGCTCAGGTCGGGCCGTACCCGCACGCCCGAGTCCATGATGTGCAGCCGCACGCGCTCGGCGATCTCGAGCTCGTCTGTGGTCGTCCGATAGATCTCGAGGCCCGCGTCGACCAACGCTTGCTTGACCTGTTGGAGGTCGTTACCGCTCACTCAACTCGTCCTTACGGGTCCGAAACGATCGGGACCTTACCACTCGCCTGCTCGCATCCGCAAACCGGGAGGGACCGGGATCACCCCGTCGGTTGCGCCGAGGGTGTCTGATTTCGTAAGGTCCGCTCGTCACCGGCGCATCCCCCTCGATCAGGGTCGGTCCGCGCGCGGAGATCGGTCGTTTCGCAGCTCCGCATGGACACGATCCTCTACTTCGGCTCCCGGGTCGACGAGCTCGGGCTGGACCGCCTGGACGGGGCGCGCCCCGCCGAGGATGGGTCGATCCTCCTCGGGCCGCGTCGGATCGTCGCGCTCGCGGAGCCGAGCCGAGCCCTCGCGTACATTCGCCAGCGCCCCGTCGAGGCGGCCGTGCTCGACGCGCGCACGCCCGACGCGCTGGCGCGCACCCACGCGCTGCTCGAGTCGCTGTTCCCGAGCGGCCGTCTCGGCGGACCGCTGCTTCGCCAGCGCATCCTCGCGTTGGTCGATCCCCGCGAGCCGGAGGCCGCGTTCGCGCTCGGACAGCACGGGATCGGCGGCGTGCTCGCGTATCGCGATCCGAGCGCGCTCATCGCGCGGGTCGATGCGCTCCTCTCGCAGCGAGGGCACGGCAAGATCGCGATCTGTCTGGCCGGCGGCGGGATCGAGGGGCTCCTCTACGAGCTCGGCGTCCTGCGCGCGCTGCAGTCGTTCCTGCCCTCGCGCGCGGTCGTCGACTTCGATCTGTTCCTCGGCATCAGCGCGGGCGCGATCGTCGCGTCGTTGCTCGCGAACGGGATCGGACCGGAAGAGATCTTGCGCTCGCTCGAGGGCGACGGACACCGCTTGGATCCGATCGGGCGCTGGGATCTCTTCGAGCCGAACGTCGGTGAGCTCCGCGAGCGGCTGTGGACGCTCACCTCCGAGGCGCTGCGCGGCGGCGCGGGACCGCGCGGGCTCGTCAGCTCGCTCACCCGCGCCGCGCCGAGCGCGGTGTTCAGCGGCAAGCGCCTCGGCAAATGGCTCGAGCGCCAGCTCACGCGGCCGTCGATGATCGATCGATTCTCCGATCTGCGCCGCCCTCTCTACATCGGCGCGACCGACCAGGACACCGCGGAGGCGGTGCTGTTCGGCGAGGGCGAGCTCGCGCACGTCCCGATCCATCGCGCGGTGCACGCGTCGTGCGCGCTCGTGCCGTTCTATCCGCCGGTCGAGATCGACGGACGCCGCTACATCGACGGCGCGTTCTCGCGCACGACGAACATGCGGGTGGCCGCGCAGAAGGGCGCGACGCTCGTCATCCTGATCGATCCGCTCGTCCCCGTGCGCTCGCGCGAAGCGGGCTACGTCCACGCGCGCGGCGGGATCTTCGGCACGACCCAGAGCCTCAAGGCGCTGATCAATGGCCGCTTCGCGAAGGCGGTCGACGCGATCAGCGGGCTCCATCCGGACGTGGTGTTCCATCTCTTCCGTCCCGAAGAGGACGAGATGCGGATCCTGAGCGGCTCGCCGATGAAGTACTTCTACCGACGCGAGGTCGAGACCATCGCGTACGAGACCACCGTGCAGAAGCTGCAAGCGGCCTTGCCCCAGCTGGAGCGAGACTTCGGCCTGCACGGCGTCGCGTTCCGCGATCCGCAGAGCTCGCGGAGCGGCTCGGGTGGTCATCCCCGCATCGAGCCGGACCGCCTCGGCGCCTGACTCGACGCCCGATCGAGCCGTGCACGTTTCTCGTATTTCTGCGTGCCGCCTTGGCACGGCGGTCACGCGAAACATGCGTGGTGTGCCGCGGGTTGGAACACCCGGGCGCCGATCGCGGGCTGTCCCGCCCATTGGATCGCCGCTTGCGAACCTAGAGAGACTTCAGAGAAGCCAAAACCGTTGTCCGACGAACCTCAGGATCCTGCAGTCATGGAAAGCCTCTCCTCCCTCATCCCGATCGGCCCCGAAGACGAGTCCTATCACCGCGGCGCGCGGCGCCAGGCCACGCGGTACGAGCTTCACGCCGACATCCGCGTCCGCGCGCACTTCGACGAGGAGCGGACGCTGCCGATGGGCCTCGAGAAGGACGCCGAGGGCGTGGTGCTCAACGCGAGCGCCGGCGGGCTGCGCGTGACGGTCGACCGCGCGGTCGAGGTCGGCGAAGTGGTCGACGTCGACGTGGTGTTCAGCGACGACAACGTGCGCAGCGAGCGCGCCGTCGTCGTGTGGGTACGCGCGATGAAGGACGGCTGGCTCGCGGGGCTTCGCTTCGGTCAGCGCTGACCACCGGGAACGCGGCTCGACGGAAAACGAAGAGGGGTTCGATCGCTCGCGATCGAACCCCTCTCGCGTTCCGTCAGCTCGGCGTGAGCGGTGCTACGGGCACTCGGAGCGGTTGCCGAGGCCGGCGAGGCTGCCCGGTGCGGCCGCCCACGCGGTGCCCATCCACTCGACGGAAGGATCGAACGCGTCGTTGCCGATTACGTCGCCGCCCGCCACCGTGCAGCGGCGCTGGAGCACGTAGTCCATCGTGCTCAGCCCGCCGCCCGTCCACGCGGTCCCCGGATCCATGTCGGTGCGGCCGAACGTGTCCACGACCATTCCGCTGCAGAAGAGATCGTAGGCGTCGTTGCCGTTGTGATTGATCGTGCCGCTCGTCTGGTTGCAGACGCCGCCCGCCTCGATGCTGCCGTTGCACAGCGTCCACACCGCGCCGGGCGCGAGCATCGTGCCGGATGTGATCGCTACCATCGAGCTCACCGATCCGAGGCCGTTGGTGTAGCGCCGTACCGAGCAGAGCCCGAGGTCGATCGCGGAGCCGCCAGCGTTGATGATCTCGATCGCCTTGTTGTTGCCGGTGCCCTCGACGTACTCGCTGAAGTACACGGTCGGCAGATCGACGACCGAGACCGTCGAGACGTCCGTGTCGGCCATGTACGACGCGGTCAGCATCCCCGTCTGCTCGGTCGCCGACGCGGTGCAGGTCACGCTGCCGACGCGCATGCCGGCCGGGATCACGAGCGCGGGGCAGGTCAAGATGTCCACCGGGCTGGGCGTCAACGTGACGGTCGCCCCTCCGGTCGGTGCATCCGCCGGGAGGACGACGGTGATCATCGTTGTGGCGGAGAGGCCAGCGCGGATCGCGTCGGGGACGAGGGCGAACGTCATCGAGCCCACGTCGGCCACGTCCCGGGGGAGGACCTTCGTGTTGTCGAACGCGAAGGTCAGCGGCCCCTGGATGTAGTCGAACGGCGTGCCGGCCATCGGCGCCGGAAACACGGTGAAGATCGTGTCGCCGATGAGGAGCCCGTCGTCGACGGGGAACTCGTTGAACGTGTCGAAGCCGGCCATCGCGGTGACCGAGTTCACGCGGACGAGCACGCTCTCGAGCGCCTCGGCGCGCGGGCCCATCGTGACGATGTCGGTCGTCGCGACGACGAGCGGCGCGGGCGGCGCACCCGAGGAGACCGGCGTGATCGTCGCCATGGTGAGCTGTGCGAGGCCGAAGAAGTCGGCGAGCGTGCCCATCACGTCGACGGTGTCGCCGCGGCTCACCGATGGCGCGCCGGTCGTGAAGATGAACATGCCGCTGTAGTCAGGGCCGGTGTAGCTCGTCGCGCTCTCGCTGAGCTGCGCGAAGAAGCCGTTCGACGCGATGCCGGTGACGACCATGTCCTCGAGCGTCACCGTCCCCGTCACCGCGCCGCAGCGCGCGCCGTAGACGGTCATCGTACCCGCGGGGATGCTCACGTCGGGGCACGGGTCGCAGGCGTCACCGATCATGTCGCTGTCCATGTCCTCCTGGCCCGGGTTGGGCGTGGAAGGACAGTTGTCCAGGTCGTTGGTGACTCCGTCCCCGTCGAGGTCGGTGTTGTTGAAGCCGGTGGGATCGCAGGAGTCGCCGAGGCCGTCGCCGTCGACGTCCGCCTGCATCCCGTTCTCGAACGGACGGATCGGATCGAAGATCGTCGGACACAGATCCATCGCGTCCATGATCCCGTCGCCGTCCATGTCACCCGCGATGCTCATGCCGGCGTAGTAGTTGGATCCGTTCTCCATCGCGTCCGGGAACGCGCCGCCCATCGACTCGCGCTCGGGCACGCAGGTCGGCTCATCGCGGGGCGTGTCACAGAAGAACAGCGGGTACTCGGCCGAGTTCACCGACGCGAAATCGCTGAACGTCGCCCCGATCTCCGCGAGGCAGACGCGCTTGGCGCTGCCGCAGACGTCGGTGAACGTGCCCGTCACCTCGACGGGGTCGCAGCCGGTGGTGAGCGCATCGACGAGGGCGGCGTCGCCGTACAGCGGGTCCCCGCCGCGCATCACGAGCACGACGTCGTCCGGGCCGGCCCCGATCACCGCGCGATGATCGCGCACCGAGCTCGCGTCGTAGAACGCGAGATCGGCGACGTGGTCGACCGCGATGATCCCGATCGCGTCGTCCATCTCGAACGCGGTCGCGCTCCCGCGCGTGGCCATGAGCCAGAGCTGCTCGTCAGGGAAGAAGCCGCCAAGATTGTTTGCGTTGAACGAGTCCGCACACTGGAGCTCGCGGAGCATGTTCATCGAGCCCGAGTTCAACCAGTCGGTGCCGAGGCCGATGGTGACGCCCGCGTACGCGTACGCGCTCACGCGCGCGGTGTCGCCATAGAGCGAGATGTTCGTGCGCGGAGACCAGATGAGCTCGACCTGGTTCATCGCCATGAGCGCCATATCGCTCGCGTTGAGGCCCACGCCGTGGATGAACGCGGCGCGCGGCATGAGGAAGTTGTCGTCGTCGCCAGTGCCCTGCCCATCGGTGCACAGGAACTCGTTGCGTGCGGCCTCGTCGATCCCCTCCGAGACGTGGGGGATGAACACCGCGCCGCCGGTGTCGGATGGGCTGTAGCCGCAGGTCGTCCGCTTCGTTCCTCCGCTGTCACCCAGCGGGAACGTCGAGTAGTTCGGCTCCGCTTCAGTGAGGCCCTCCATGAGCGCAGCGTCATCCAAGTTGCGGAGGAGACCGCTCGGGTTGGTCGTGCCGACGGAGCCGAAGATGGACGTCGTGCCGCTCATCAGCTGGCGCAGCTCGAGCCAGCGGATGCGGTTGAGATCGCCGGTGCCGCTCGCCGTGTCGAGCTCCGTGTGTCCGTCCCGGCCGCGGCGCCAGTCGTGCCGGTGCTCGTACCGCTCGACGGTGCCCGGGATCGGATCGCCGATGAACGTGACGTGGTCATGTCCGTTGATGAGTCCAGGCGACACGACGACGTCGGGGCACACCACCGTGGTCGCGCCGGCGCCCATCGCGGAGCAGTCGCAGCCGACACAGTCGATCACGCCGTCGTCGCCGACGAGCACCTGGCCTCCGCGGAAGACTTCGCCCGGCGTGAGGATGTCGCCGGTGATCAGCATCGCGGCCGAGCCGGACGTGACCTCGCAGCGTCCGCTCGCCGGGGGCGGGAGCGAGTCGCCGGGGCAGGTGGTGATCACGGGGGGCGGGAACAGGTCGGGCGGCGGACCGCCGTCGGTGCGCATGCCCGCGTCCGCGCCAGCGTCGGGCAACTGACCGTCGGCCAGCATGCCCCCGTCGAGTCCCGCGTCGGTGGGGTTCATCGGGTCGCACTCGCAGCCCGCGAGGAGCAGAGAAGCGAAGGTGAGGGTACGGATCGAGAAGGAAACGCAGCGCCGCATGAAGGCTCCCGGCTGTAATGGAGCCTCCATTCAGGCCCGGACCCCGGCCTGGGTCAAGCCGCGGTTCCGTGGCGAAATCGGGGCACGCGAGACCGATTCGCCGGGTGCCTCGTCTCAGCCCGGAGCTGGAGGTTTCCCGATGAAGCGAATCGCCCGTGCCCTGATCGCCGTTGCCGCCCTCTCCGTTTTCGCGGTGCCTGCGCTCGCGCAGGATCGCCGAGCCGACGATCCCGAGCAGACGTACACGTTCGATGACGACGATGTGCTCGGCACTCGGGTCCTCTCCGAGGGCGAGCGCCTCATCGTTCGCCCGCGTGCCGCGCGCACGACGCTGATCCGGACGAGGGCTGAGTACCTTCACGAGCTCCTCGTCTCCGTCGAGACGCTCTGATCGCGTCGCCGTCCCATGCGGAGTCTGCGTGGCGCTCGTACGCCACGGCGCTTCCATCACCCCCCGGGGGCGCTCCGGAGCCTCCGCTCCGCGAACGCCGCCCGCTGTCGCGGGCGCCGTGCGCGGCGCGGAGTCTCCTCCGCGCGCTCCGTGAGCCCGGCATGCGCACGGGAGCTTGCGCTCCCGCGCTTCGCCGGTCTCCCTCCGCGCCGTCCGAGCCACCTCCGGCGCCTGCGGCGCCTCTGGTGTCTCGGCCGGTCCGGTCGAGCCGCTTGCGCGTCTCGCCCGGTGCGCATCGCGCATTCGGTGGCGAGACGGTAGCTCGCGTTGCTCGCCCCGGGATCGCGGCCCATACCGCGGGACCGCGCCGGGCTGGCGGAATTGGCATACGCAGGCGA
>JBFWYI010000093.1:0-38111 GCA_050186575.1 Sandaracinaceae bacterium
CGATGCCAAGATGCTCCAAGGCCAGCCTCCTTCTCCATTGCGGGATTGACCGCGTACAAAACCAGTGAGGCACCTATGGTGACCTCGGCGAGTAGGAGGCTGGCCACTCCATCCCTTCTGAATCGGACTCGGACTCGGAATCGGATTCGGAATCGGATTCGGAATCGGATTCGGAAGCGGAATCGGAAGCGGAATCGGAAGCGGAAGCGGAAGCGGATTCGACGGCCGCCTCGACGATCACCGGTCGACCCCGGATACTGCGCGCGATGTCGCTCCGCTTCCTCCTCTCCGCGACGCTGCTCCTCGGGTGCGGCGAGCCCAGCTCGAGCGAGGCGACGCCCATGCCGGTCCCCGAGCGCACCGCCGCACAGGACGCGGCGCTGCGTCGGATGGTGATGGACATGGCGCAGCACCGCGCGTGCGCGGAGCTCGAGGGTCGCTTCGTACCGATCCCGGAGTGGCCGCTGCCCGAGGGCCGGCGGCCGGACGCGGTGGGTCGGATGTGGATCTCGGATTGCTCCGTCGAGCGCGACGACGACTCCGTCGCGATCCGCCTCTCCGGTCGCGGCTGGCAGTGGGTCGACGAGAGCGGCGCGGGCCCGCTCGGCACGCGCTACGACGTACGGGGCACGGTGCGGCTCGAGTCGCGCGTCGCGCTCGACGCGACGGCGGACCTCCGCTACGACGCCGCGACCCGCCGCGCGAACGTCGCGTTGACGCCGACATCCCCGCCGAGCGCGAGCGTCACGCTCCTCGGCAACCTCCCGCTCAGCTCGAGCGGCGCGTGGTCCGGGGTCGTCGGCGGGCTCGGCGGCCTCCTCGGGATGAGCCCCGCCGCCGAGGCGCGAGATCAGTTCGGCGCTCGAGCGGAGGGGCGCCTCCGCGCGCTCCTCGGCCGCGGGCTCACCGTGAGCCTCGATCTCTGCTCGGGTCAGCTCGATCCGCTGATCGGTCCGCTCGGCGACGGCGAGCCCCCGCCGCCCGCCGCGTTCGACGAGCCGGGATGGCTCGACAATGCGACGGTCGTGCTTCACCCATCCGCGATCGACATCGCGGGCCCGTTCGCGAGCGATGCGTCCGGGCTCACGGTCGAGGTCGAGCGGATCAGCGGGAGCGCGCCGCGCGCGACGGTCGTGTGCGCGGACGACGCGGGCGAGATCGCGTCCGCGTTCCTCGCGAGCGGCACCGCACCGAGCACGGCCTCGTCGCGCGCGGTCGCGGACCGCATCGCGATCCCCCTCGCGCCGGGCGAGTGTCCTCGGCCGCACCTCGTCCTCTACGGGCCGAGCTCCGGCGTCGCGCGCGTCCGCTATCGAGCGCGCGAGCGTACGCCGCGCGTCGACGCCCTCATCGACTGTCCTTGAGACGATGCCACCGAGACGCGGCTCGCAAGCAGCGCGATGACCGTCGCTGCCGCTAACGCTGGTGCCGTTGTCCGGGGTAGCCTGCGGCATGACCTACCGCCGCATCGCCGCGATCCTCCTCGTCCAAGGGCTGGTCGTGGCCTGCCAGCCCGGGCTCATATGCGGAGCCGGGACGGTCGAGCGCGAGGGCGAGTGCGTCGCCGCGCCCGTCGACGGATCGACGACGGTGGACGCGGCGACGACCGACGCCGGCGCGGGGCTTGACGCTGCGCTCGACGACGGGTCGGTCTGCGCGCCAGCGCGCTGCCCGTCGCTCCTCAACGCTGACGCGGCGTGCGATGGCGACCGGTGCGTGTACGCGTGCCGCACGGGCTATGAGGATTGCGATGGTACGATGGAGAACGGGTGTGAGGCGGACTTGTCCGTCCCCGAAACGTGCGGCAGCTGCGCGCAGGAATGCCCGACCGCGGGCCACGCGATCGCGACGTGCAGCGCCCGGATGTGCGGGCTCGTATGCGCCGAGGGTTGGGACGACTGCGACGGGAACCCGCTCTCCGGGTGCGAATCGCTGCTCATCGATGCGTACACTTGCGGTGCGTGCGGAACCTCGTGCTCGTCGACACAGATCTGCAGCGGCGGGACGTGCACGGCGCCGCCGATCGCGCGCTGGGCATACACGCCGCCCGGCGGTGCGAGCAATTCTGCTCGCGTGATCGCGTTGGACGACGGGGGAGCGATCGTCGTCGCCGTGTTCAGCCTGGTCCCCTACATCGCGCGTCTCTCGTCGACCGGGACGACGGTCTGGTCGCGTCCGATCAATAGCGTCGCGGCGCCCCATCTCAACGACATCGCGGTCCGTGGCAACGACATATTCGTCACGGGAGACCACCTCGGTACGACGACCTTCGGCCCCCTCACCGTCACACCGCCGGACACGATCCAGTATCACGCGTTCGTCGCGACGCTCACGATGGACGGAACGTGGTCGTGGGCGCGGAGCTACGGCAACGCCGGCGTCCTTCATCAAGGGATCGCCCTCTTGACCGAGCCCTCCGGTGATCTGCTCGTCGCCGTACAGTACGGAAACGGGACTGACTTCGGGCTCGGCCCGCTGCCATCGGGAACCGGCACGCCCCCCGCGGGCGTACAGGAAGGCATCCTCCGGTTGACGAGCACGGGCGACGTCACCGCACAGCTCGGGACCACCGAGCGCAGCCGGGGCTTCCAAAGCTACGCGAGGCTCGCCGCGAGCCCCGATGGCTCCATCTACTTCGTGGGGAACGGGGGCATGGAGGTCATGATCGGGACGCATACCGTCGGGACCCGCGGCCTGTTCCTCGCAAAGCTCGATGCGAGCCTCGGCGTGATCTGGGTTCAGGACACGGGGAGCGTCTCCGCGCCGGCGGGGCTCTCCGCGCTCGACGACGGCGTCGTGCTCGCGCTCCCCGCGCCCGGTATCGGGGGCTTTCCGGTCGGTGCTGCGGGGGTCCCCGAGCGCGCCGTCGTCGCGTACGCAGGCGATGGCACTCCTCGTTGGGCCAGGACGTTTGGACCGGAAGCCTACTTCGACCGAGCGGCGGTGGACGCGGCGGGGCGCGTGTACGTCGCGATGTACCGACCGTTCGGCGGCACCCCGGCGGGGCAGCTGGTCGTGCTCAATCGGGACGGCAACCACCTCTGGTCTCTCCGGAGCTCGGGCAGCTCGTCCGCCTATGTCAACCTGACGGACGTATCGATCGCGGCGAGCGGTCGAGCCGTGGTCGCGGGGTTGTTCACGACCGACGTGTACTTCGCTCCGTTCCGACTCATGCCCGGTGACACGTTCAACCACGCATTCTACGTGTCGTTCGAGCCGCTCTAGCGCGCCGCGCTGCGGGACCGGCCCTCGGACGTCGCAGCTCGCCCGCGCGGGAACGCGAGGAGCATCAGCGGCTCCTCGCTCTCCGAGAACGTGATGCGCTGGCCCATGTCGACCTCGTGCATCACGCGCGGCCCGTCGAGGTAGAGCCGCCCTTCGCGCACCTGGCTGTACACCGAGAGCGACTCACCGGGCGCGATGAGACCGCGCGTGAAGCGATAGGGGCCGGTCGGCTCGACGTAGGGCTCGCGCACGAGGAATTGCAGGCGTCGCGAGCCGGCCGGCAGCACCTTGCCGCCCGCCGAGCGGATCGCGGCGGTCGAGCCAGCCGCCGGGCCGACCCAGACGCCGCTCGACTTGTGCGCCTCTTCCCTCCCGTCCACCTCGATGAGGTAGCGCGTCGTCGCGGCCGGCACCTTGTGACAGAAGAGCGCGTCGTTGAGCACCCTGCGATGCAGCACTTCGTCGTCGCGCTCGACCTGCATGCGCGCGAGGCGCGTGGCCCGGAGCTTTCCGTCCAGCGCCGCCGCGATCGACTCCTTCACACGACCTTTGCGCGCTCCACAGAAGTGGCCGACGCTGTACGTCGGCGCGCTGTTGATCGCGAGCACGGGGACCTCCGCGCCGACCCGATGCGAGACCCAGAGCAGCGTTCCGTCTCCGCCGATCGTCACGATCAGATCGAAGTCGAGGGTCATCCCGTCTTCGCTGCGATAGCGAAACACGCCGCGGATCCCGAGGTCCTTGCACGCCTGCCGCGCCTCTTCGATCGTCGCGAGGTGAGCGTGATCGGCGTCGATCAGGTGTCGCACGGTACGATCGTTGTCCTCGATCAGCTTCCGGATCCGCGGGTTGTTCCGCTCGCGGACGTAGAGCTGGTACGCGCTCTTCTTGTGGACGAAGAGCACGCGCTTCTTCGGCGGGTAGTGGGACGGCGGTCCGGTGGGGCGCGGGGTCTGGCCGCTCGGGACTCGGGTGGAGTCGCCCTTCCTCACGCGTGCTCCTCGAGACGGCGGAGGCCCGTCTCCGTCTTGATGTCGCGGATGGCGCCGCGACGACACAGCTCGAGCGCGGCGTCGAGGGGGACCACGCGGACCACGGCGCGCTCCTCCACCGGCGTTCCGTCTTCGGTCGGCGCGCCGAGCTCGTCCTCCGCGATCTCGGCGACCACGAAGTGGAGGCGCTCCGCCATCACGCCCGGGCTCAGGTAGACGGGCGGGCCCAGCGGCGCGAAGCGGGCCGGCGGAACGACGAGGCCGACCTCCTCCTCGGCCTCGCGGGAGGCGGTGCGATCCGGGAGCTCGTCCGGCTCGATCAATCCGGCGGGGATCTCCCACTGCACGGGGGACTCGGGCGGATCGCGAAACGCGAGCGGCGGTCGCAGCGCAGACCGCAGGACCACGCGCACGCCGTCCTCGTCCCGCGTGAAGAGCACGATCGCGACCGCGTCGAGGGCCGCCCGCTCCACGAGGTCGTAGGGATACGGCGCCGACGTCACACCATCGTCGTATCGGTTCTGCAGCGTGAGGCGCCGCATCCGGAGGAACCCTTCGGCGTCGCGCCGCTCCGCGAGCACACGCACGTCGACCGCGGACGGGAGGGGGAGCTCGCCTCGATGCCCGCCGGCGCGCGAGCTCACGGCGCGGGCTCCTCGTCCATCGGGGGCATCCACGAGAGCCCGAGCGAGGGCGCGAAGAGCACCGTCTCGCCGTCCCCCAAGACGCCCCACACGTCGAGGCCGGCGGTGATCGCGACGCCGCGACCGAGCGCGAATTCGAGGTACGCGGCGCCCCCGACGAAGCCGCCGACCGTCAGCTTCACTTCCTGCGTCGCGCCGCCCCAGAGCCCGCCGCGGAGGTACGCGGAGAAGCCGACGACCTCGCCGAGCAGCTCGATCCCGATCGAGGCGGCGAGCGGCATGAAGATGCGGTTGCGGGTGTCCTCCTCGCTCGGCACCGCGCCGACGCCGAGGAACCCGCCGAGGCGGAGGACATCGAACGCGTAGCCGACGTCGGCGCTCAGCGCGCCGCCGAGCTCACCCTCCGACGAGGAGATGAAGTGTCCGCGGACCCCGCCGGCGAAGCCCTCCTGCGCCTCGGCGGTCATCCCTCCGCCGAGGGTGACGACGAGCGCGATCGCGGCGAGCAGGGTGCGTGGGCTCCGCAACACGGCGTGCGTGCCTCAGGACTTCGGGATCTTCGCCGCGTCGGCGAGGAACTTGGCGAGGCCGAGATCGGTCAGCGGGTGGCGCGCGAGCTGGAGGATCACCGAGTGCGGCAAGGTCGCGACGTCGGCGCCGATCATCGCGGCGTCCACCACGTGACGCGGGTGACGGATGGAGGCGGCGAGCACCTCGGTGTCGAGCCCGTAGTTGTCGTAGATGGTGCGGAGCTGACCGATGAGCTCCATCCCGTCCCAGCTCGTGTCGTCGATGCGGCCGAGGAACGGGCTGATGTAGGTCGCGCCGGCCTTCGCGGCGAGCAGCCCTTGCGGAGCGCTGAAGCACAGCGTCACGTTGGTCTTGATGCCCTCCGCGGTCAGCACGCGCACGGCCTTGAGGCCGTCGACGATGAGGGGGACCTTGACGACGATGTTCGGGTGCCACGCCGCGACCTCGCGCGCCTCGCGGAGGATCCCGTCCTTGTCGGTCGAGATCACCTCGGCGCTGATCGGCCCGTCGACGATCTCGCAGATCTCTTCGACCACCTCGCGGTACGCGCGGCCCGTCTTGGCGACGAGCGACGGGTTCGTGGTCACGCCGTCCACCACGCCCATGGCGGCGGCGTCGCGGATCTCGCCCACATCGGCGGAGTCGATGAAGATCTTCATGCCGGGCTGTGTAGCAGAGGGTGACGGGGGTGAGGAGGCCCGATTGAGTATTCGCGGCCCCCGGTGCGTCACAGGGCGCGTGAGGACGCTCGCCTACGCAGCGATCGCGTGTGCGATCGCAACCGTGCCGCGCTCCGGTCGTGCGCAAGACGCGGACCCGAACGACGCGCTCGTCGCCCCGCTGCGTGGGTTCACCCGCGCCGATCTCGCGCGGCTCGAGCCGCTCTTGGCGGAGGGCACCGTCGGGCTGATCGAGATCACCGAGGGCGAGCTCCTGCCGGGCGTGCACCTCGCGCTCGACGTGGAGGCGCCCGCCGCGACGGTGGCGGAGGTGATGTCGACGCCCGAGCGCTACCACGAGTTCATGCCGGCGATCTCGTCGGTCACCGTCCGCGAGCGTCGAGGCGACATGCTGGCGTACGAGTGGGACTGGCGGACGAGCCTGTTCACGCTGGGTGGGCAAGCGATGTTGACACTGTACTCCCCGCCGCGCGGACAGGAGCGGCGCGGGTATCGCATGGTGGTCGAGCGCAGCGGAGGGGATCTCGGGCACGGCCGCGAGGTGTGGCAGGTGGTCCCGCTCTCACCGACGCGCTGTCGTGTGCAGCTGAGCGCGCGCATCGATCTGCGCGACGCGAACGCGGTCACGAGGCAGATGCAGAACATCGGGCGCAGCCTGAGCCGGTCGATCACGATGGCGATGGGGCTCGGCGCGCTCACGCGGGTGCAGATGGAGTCGGAGCGACGCGCCGGGTTCACGCGCCCACCTCCGAGCGGGACGGGGATGCACCGGCCGACGATCGACGTCGCGCCGCTCGAGGGGCTCATGCGGCGCGGCGACCTCGTGCTCATCGAGGGCGACGGACCCACCCTTCGACAATCGGTCTTGCTCACGCGCTACAACCGCACCGAGGCGCAGGTCCGCGCGATCATGCTGAGCCCGGTCGCGTTCGCGCAGGCGCTGATCCAGGGGAGCACCGCGACGCTGACCGGCGAGCGCACCGAGGACGGGCTCGAGTTCGACTGGCGCGTGGACCGTCCGCTCGTCGGGACGGGCGGACACATGATCCTCCGCGAGCACGGCGATCACACCGTGGAGCTCGAGGCGCTCGAGGGGGCGATGAGCGGCGGGCGCTGGCAGTTCGAGACGGGGGTCTTGCCGAGCCACGCGACGTACGTGCTCGGATGGGCCGAGTTCGACGTGGGGGACGCGAACTTCCTCGTCCGCGCGATCGTCGACGCCGACGAGAGCTTCCGCGGCGGGATGAGCTCGGCCGCGGTGGTGATGCTCGCGCGCGCGCTCCGCGTCCGCCTCACGCTCGAGCCGGCGACCGGCGTGCACGCGCAGATGGACGCGGGTCGCCCATAGGACCTCCGCGCCCCCGGAAGCCCGGGAACGCGGAGGCGAGAACGCGGAGATCGGAACCGACGAACCGTGCGGACGTCAGGGGCCGGTGGGTCGGCGACGACGCCCAAGCAAGCGACGAGCGGTAAGCGGTAAGCAGAACCGAAAGCGAAGCTGTCGAGCGACCGTGCGAGCCGAAGAAAGCGGAAGCGAAGCGAAGCGAAGCGGGGAGCGAAGGAAGAAAAGAAAGCGGAGCGGACACGTCGTTGAAGATCGGCGGCATCGCCGCCCGTCATCGATGGGAGGGGAACCGACCACGCCGAAGTGTGGGAGGCCTCCCGGTCATCCCTTTTCGCCCTCTCGCGTGGACGTCGGACACGCGCGCACCGTGTCGCACACTTTTTTTGTGCGCGGCCCGCGAGGCGGGACGGAATCGGACGATCCGCCGAGGCAGGCAGGAATTGCACGACGTCGCGGCCGGGATGGCCGCGACGTCAGACCGGAGAGGGCGTCGCGTCCGACTAGGCCGGGCCGCCGGTCACATGCACATGTTCGAGGTGCAGGTACCGCTGCGGCAGACGCCCGCCGCGTTGCAGCCGGTCGTCGCCGGACAGTCCCGGGTCAGACCGCCGCTCATGCCGCTCACGATGAAGCCCGCACCCGGCACGGTCTCGCTGATTGCGTTGTTGCCGAACCCGCCCGCCGCGTCGTTGTTCAGGAGGACCATCGCGGTACCGCCGCTCGTCGCGGTGATGTCGAGCGTGGGCGCCGTCATGTTCACCGCGACGAGGATCGCGTCGCGGACGCTGTTGGCATCCCCGCCGCTCATGATGGTCACCGGGACACGTCCCGCCACCATCAGCGAGCTGTTCGAATCGAACTCGAACGTCGTCGCTGGGTTTACGCCGTCGTTCAGGACGAACGTGTTGCCGTCCACGAGCGCGCCCGTCCCCTCGCCGATCGTGGTGATGCTGCCGGACGCCGCGACCGGAGCGACCACGGCCGTGCACGTCGCGTTGCAGAGACCGCACGCCGACGTGTTCCGGTCGTCGCAGGCCTCGCTGCCCACGACCATGCCGTCGCCGCAGGTCGGCGTGCACGTCGACGGAGCGCCCATGCACGTCCAGCCGGTCTCGATCGTGCACGTGGACGAGCAGCCGTTCCCCGACGTGGTCCCGTTGTCGTCGCACATCTCGCTGCCTCGAATGAGGCCGTCGCCGCAGATCGGCATGCAGCTCGAGGGCGTCCCGCTGCACATCCAGCCGCTCTCGATCGTGCACGTGGCCGAGCAGCCGTTCCCCGACGTGGTCCCGCCGTCGTCGCACATCTCGGTGCCGCGGAGGAGGCCGTCACCGCAGGTCGGCGTGCACGCGGACGGCATCCCCATGCAGGTCCAGCCCATTTCCGTCTGGCACGTCGCGCTGCAGCCGTCCATCGAAGTCATGTCCCCGTCGTCGCACGTCTCGTTGACCGCGTCGATCGAGGTGTCACCGCACACGTTGCCCGTCCGGGCGACCGACGCGGAGCAGTCGGCGTTGCACACCATACAGGTCGCCATCCCGTAGGGACACGCCGCCTCGGTCATCGTGTTGCCGTCGTCGCAGGCCTCGCCGCCGACCATCATGTTGTCGCCGCAGACCTCGCTGCAGACCGACGGCTCATTGATGCAGGCCCAGCCCGTCTCGAACGTGCACGTCGCGCTGCACCCATCGTCCGCCGCGGTGCCGCTGTCGTCGCACTCCTCGGCGCCCGCGATGATCCCGTCGCCGCACGTCGTGACGCAGGGCATGTCCGCGGTGGGACACATGTAGCCCCGATCGATCTGGCAGTTCGTGCAGCCGTCGTCGTCGTCGGGGTTGCCATCGTCGCACATCTCGCCGGTGTCGAGCGTGCCGTCCCCGCAGGTCTCTGCGCACTCCGAGGGCTCGTTGTTACAGACCCAGCCGAGCTCGACCTCGCACATGTCGTCGCAGCCATCGTCGACGTCCGTGTCGCCGTCGTCGCACTCCTCGGTCTCCTCGCAGATCATGGAGTCCGCGCACGTCGAGCCGGCGCCCGTCGCGGTGCAGTCCGCGTTGCAGCTGCCGCACGCGTCGGTGAACCCGTCGTCGCAGACCTCGTCGCCGACGACCATGCCGTCGCCGCAGATCTCGGTGCACGCGCTGCCGGCCGTCATACAGCTCCAGCCCGCCTCGACGTCGCAGGTGGCGCTGCACCCGTCGTCCGCCATCGCGTTTCCGTCGTCACAGCCCTCGCCGGTGTCGAGCATCGAGTTGCCGCAGCGGGGACCCGCGTCGTCCATCCCGGCATCCGGGGGGCCGGCGTCGTTCCGGCCTCCGTCCATCTCGCCGGCGTCGCCGCCGTCGGTGATCCGGCTCCGGTCGAAGCTGACCACGAGCGAGCAACCGGTGATGCCGATCGCCGCGGCGAGGAGCGTCGCCGCGCGCAGGGAAGATCGAAGGACACGTTCGTCGGTGATCACGGACCTACCTCCACACCTTCTCAGAAGCGAAGCTCGAGCGAGCCGCCTACGTCGAGGCAGCGCGCGTCCACACAGGTTGCACCACCGAGGGCGGCAGCGTTCGGGCTCGCCCACGGCGCGGCCGTGAGCTGGACAGCGTTCGGATCGGGAGCGCTCGCGCTGTCGGACGACCCGCTGCTGCGCTCGACGATGTAGAGGACGATCGCGGTGATCGCGAACGCCGCCGCGACGCCGAAGCTGATGTCGGCGACGAGCGCGAACGTCTCGCCGCGGTCCGCGA
Source organism: Sandaracinaceae bacterium (assembly GCA_050186575.1). GTDB lineage: Bacteria > Myxococcota_A > Polyangia > Polyangiales > Sandaracinaceae > JAUHXR01. The sequence goes on from JBFWYI010000093.1 coordinate 10,159, forward strand.
TCTCGTGCGAGGGCTGCGCGTCGAAGTTGCTCTGCTCGCTCAGCGCGAGGAAACCGAACACCGTGCCGTTGACCAGCGCCGCGGCCGCGATGCCGGCGGTGACCCACACGCCGACGGAGGGATCGTCCGATGACCCTCCGGAGTCGCCACCCTGTTCGTCGCCCGCTCCCTGACCGTCGCCTCCCTCGGACCCCATCGGATCCGACGACTGCGAAGCGTTGAGCGTCAGCTCGAGGCGCATCCGCGTCCCCGCCGGCACCGAGAATTGCTGGGTCGAGGGCGCGTAGCCGGTGAGCCGCAGCTCGATCGCGTGGTCGCCCGGCGGGATCTCGACGTCAGCCGGGGTCACGCGGCCCGTGTCGCGACCGTCGATCGAGATCGTCGCGCCGGGTGGCGTGCTCGCGATCATCACCGTCGACGGGCGCGCGCGCAGCTCGCGGAGGCGACCCTCGATCTCGGCGCGGTCGGTCGCGTTCGTCGCCTCGCGCAGGTAGCGCTCGTAGGTCTCGATCGCACCGCTCACGTTGCCTTGACGCTCCTGCGCCGCGGCGATCGCTTTGAGCACGACCGGGTTCGGCACGGCGTCGAACGCGGCGCGGAACGACGCCTCGGCCTGCGCGTACTGGCCCGAGTCGAAGAGCGCTTGCGCCTCGTTGTAGAGCTGGCGCGCGCGATTGCGATCCTGCGCGAGCGCCCCGGGCGGGGCGAGCAGCTGCGCGAGCAGGAGCGCGGGGACGAGGGCGAAGGCGATCGCCCCGAAGCGACGAACGTTGGTGCTGACCACGCGAAACCCTAGGCAGATAGGTGCTTTTTCGTCAACTGCGTCTCGATGGAGCACGCACGTTGGTCACGCCTCGGTAGTCCGCGCGGCCGGCTCATCCTCGCCCCAGTGCTCGCGAACGAAGCGCTCCAGGTCTTCGAGCGGCTGGCGCAGGGACCCCGCCGTCTCCTCGACCCGCAGCATTTGCGCATCGAGCACCGCCACGAGCTGCTCGCGCTCGCGGATGAGGCGCTCTCCGTTCTGTTCGAGCTCGCGGGTGAGCTCCCCGAGCTGCGCCTCGAGCTCGTCGCACTTGAGGCCGGCGCCGCGGAGCTCCTCGTCGACCGCGGCGAGCTCCCAGAGCAGCGCGTCGGCCTCGCCTTCCGAGCCCGCCCCCCTCCGGAGGCGGATCCTCGCCGCCTCGCGCCGTGTGCGGAGGTTGTTCCGACGGGTGACGAGCGACTCGAAGATCCCCCGCTCGGCCGAGAGCCGGGCGGCCGCCTGATCGATCGCGCGGCCCAGCGTCGCCTTGTAATCGCGCGCCCGCTCGTGGAGCGCCTCGACCGCCTCCTGGTAGGCGGAGGCGCTCGACACCGCGTCCTCGAGGGATGCGAGCGACAGGCCGGCTTCGCTGAGCGCGTCCTCCGCCTCGGGCGTCAACGGGCGCTCGAGCTGGCCGAGGTGCACCACGATCGCGTCGTACCGACGGCGCCACCGGCCGGCGCCGAGGAGCCCCTCGTCGGTCGCCGGAGCCTCGCTCGCCGACGGATCGTACGCCGAGGGCACCACCTCGCCGGTGAGGGTCGGCGGCTCGGGGATGCTCAGGGGCCCGCTCGGGACCTCGTGCTCGCCGGACGCGCGCAGCTCATCGATCAACGTGTCCCGGCGCGGTCGCGGCCGCGGTGCGGGCTCGACCGGGGTCGCGGTCCCTTCCTCGTCGTCGAGGGCGCGCGCGAGCGAGTCGATCAGCTCGGCGGTGTCGCGCGCGCTCGGGTCGGGGAGGCTCGGGGGGACCAGCGTGTCGTGGCTCTCGTCGAGGCCGCCCCAGCTCTCCGCGGGTCCGAGCCGCTCGCGCACCGCGCGCAGCTCGACGAGGAAGTGGTGCGCGTCGCGGAAGCGTTGGTCCGGGTTCTTCTCGAGACAGCGCAGGATGAACGCCTCGACCGGCGGGTCGACGCGCGGGTGCCGGACGCTCGGCGGGACCGGCGGCTCGGTGACGTGCTTGACGAGGAGGTCGCCCGGGTACTCGTAGTCGAACGGGAGCGCGCCGGTCACGAGCTCGTAGAGGATGCACCCGAGCGAGTAGAGGTCGGCCCGCCCGTCGATGTCGGTGCTCTGGATGTACTCGGGCGCGATGTAGCCGGGCGTGCCGAAGATCTGTTGGCTGCCCGTCAACGACGGCGCGTCCATGATCTTTGCGATCCCGAAGTCGAGGATCTTCACGAAGTCGCGCCGGTCGCGGCGCTGGACGATGAGGATGTTCTCCGGCTTGAGATCGCGATGGATCACGCCCATCTGGTGCGCGCGCGCCAACGCGGTCGCGCACTGCTCGGCGAGGTCGAGGGCGCGAAGGCTGGACAACGGACCGTCGCTCATCACCTTGAGCAGCGGCTCGCCCGGCACGTACTCCATCACGAGGTAGACGAGGCCGTCTTCCGTCTCGCCGAAGTCGCTGATCTCGACGATGTTCTCGTGGTTGATGCGGTTGACGGCGCGCGCCTCGCGGAGGAACCGATCGCGCTGCACCGGGTCGCGCGCGAGGTCGCGGCGCAGCGTCTTGATCGCCATCAGCCGATCGATGAGCACGTGGCGCGCGAGGTAGACGCTCGACATGCCGCCCGCGCCGAGGCGTTGGATCAACCGAAAGCGACCGCCGACCGTCTTGCCGATCAGCGGATCGAGGACCGCTCGCAGCGGCGTGCCGTCGAGCGGGCAGTGGCTCGCGTCGTCCGCATAGAGCTCCGAGCAGCGCGGGCACACCCTCACGCGCGCCGCCCTCGCGCGCCCTTCGATGTGGTGCGCTCGCGCATGGCGAGCGGATCGTACAGGTGCGATCGGGCCGCTGGAACCCTTATCAACCCGCGTCGACGCCGGCGTCCGCGCCGCCCGCGTCGGTGCCCGCGTCCGTCCCGCCCGCGTCGGTGCCCGCGTCCGTACCGCCCGCGTCGGTGCCCGCGTCCGTCCCGCCCGCGTCGGTGCCCGCGTCCTCGGTCGCGCCGTCCAGCACCGCCCCGTCGCTCACGCTCCCGTCGGCGTCGCCCGCGTCGCCCGCGTCACCGACCCCGGCGTCCGGGATGACCGTGATGCACATGCCGATCGGGACGCAGTAGCCCCGCTCGCTCGTGCTCGTGCCGACGCAACACGTCAGCCCGTCGGCGCAGTCGCCCTGGCCGGCCACCCCCATCGATGGCGTGTAGTACTCGCAGACCTCGTTCTCCTGCTGCTTACAGCCGAGGGCCGACGTCGCGGCAGAGAGCGCGATCGTCGCGCGGAGCAGGAAGGCGAAGCGTTTCGCGGACAAAGGGGCCTCCGAGGCGGCGCAGGATAGCGGACGCGCCCGATCGGTCAACGATGGGCGTCGTACGCGCAGCGGAAGCCGAGGTCGCTCGCGTGGCTCCCGGTCTGGAACCACACGCGATGGGTGACGCGCATCGCCTCCGCCGGCTGCGCCCACGAGCCGCCGCGGACCACGCGGAAGACGCTCGGATCGAGGCCGACCCCGACGTCGGCGAGCCGCGGCGCGCTCGCCGTCCACTCCCAGACGTTGCCGGCCATGTCGTCGAGACCGTACCGCGAGGCGCCGGCCGGGAAGCTGCCGACCGGGGCGGCCTGCGCGTACCCGTCGCTCCGATCCTCGCCGGCGGGAGCGCGTCCGTGGTTGGCGAGGCTCGAGTTGTAGTGCGCCCCCCACGGGAAGCGACGCCGGCTCCGGCCGCGGGCGGCGCGCTCCCACTCCTCCTCGGTGGGGAGCCGCCCGCCCGCGAACCGACAGTACGCTTCCGCCTCCGGCTGGGTGACGCCGGTGACGGGGAGCCGCGGATCGCCGAGATCGAGATCGTCCTCGCGCACCCGGCTCGGCACGCAGCGCCCGCGCGTCGCGCATCGCGTAAACGCCTCTTGCGTCACCTCCGTGCGATCGATCCCGTAGGCGGCGGTGTGCACGCGCCGTCGCGGCAGCTCGCTGAAGAAGCGCTGGACCCCGCACGCGCCATCGGAGCTCGCCGCCATCGAGCGGATCTCGATCGGACGCGAGCGATAGCAGAGCTCGATCGCGAAGCGCACGTCGGCGTCGGTCGACCCGATCGAGGCGTCGCCCGCGTCGATCCAGACGATCGGCGGCTCGGCGAGGGCGGCCTCGACCGGGTGTGCATGAGGCACGCCGAGTTGACTCCACGGTCCGACGTCGAGCAGCGGAGCGAACAGCAGCAGGACCATCGCGAGCGACATGCGCGCGGCGCTCATCATCGATCGCCCTCGACCGCTTCGACCGCGAGAGGCATGGCGGACTACACGGTACGAAGGGATCGGCCCTGTCGCCACCACGCGAACGCGAAGGCGAGCCCCGCGAGCGCGATCCACTGCGAGGTCGACGCGCCGAGGAACGCGCCGCGCACCGCGTCGCCGCGCAGGCCCTCGAGCGCGAAGCGGAGCGCGCAGTAGCCGCCGAGCCACAGCGCCGCGCGCCTCCCGCTGCCGGGACGCGCGGGCGGAACCAGCGCAAACGCGAGCGCCAGCGCGAGGAGCCCGACCGACTCGTAGATCGGGCTCGGATGCCGCAAGAGGCCGAGCGGATCGATCGCCGCGGGATAGCGGACCGCCCACGAGACGTCGGTCGGTCGGCCGTAGCAGCAGCCACCGAAGAAGCAGCCGAGGCGGCCGATCGCGTGCGCGGCCAGCGTGGTGGGCGCGCTGAGCTCGGCGATGCGGAGCACGTCGAGCTCGAAGAAGCGGCGCGCGATCGCGAGCGTGATCACGGCGCCGGGCACCGCGCCGAAGAACACGAGCCCGCCGCCGTGCCACATCGGCGAGGGGTCGCCGGTGCGGAGCCACTCCACGAGCCCGAACAGGAGCCATGCCCCGAGCGCGCCTCCGAGCACCGCGCAGCCGACCGCGGCGATGGTGAGCGGGACGTCTCGACCGGCGCGGGCCGCCGCGCGCGCGGCGCCGAACCCCGCGATGGCGATCGCGATCGCCGCGCACGTCCCGTAGGTCCCGATGGGGCGCGAGCCCTCGCCGAGCTCGAGGACGACGAGGATCGGATGCATCAGGGCGGAAAGCGCGGCGGCGGCGGGATGGGCGCGTTGGGGTCGTACGGGTCGGCGCTCGGATCCGCGCTCGGATCGACGGCGTTCGGATCGACCGCGTTCGAATCCGCGTTCGGATCTGCGCTCGGATCGACCGCGTTCGGATCCGCGTTCGGATCTGCGTTCGGATCGACCGCGTTCGGATCCGCGTTCGTATCGTAGGGATCGATCGTCGGGTCGTTCGGGTTCGCGTACGGGTCCGGCGCGCCCGGATCCGGCGCCGGCCCGAGGCCTGGGCTCGGACCCCACGCCGCCGCGTCCATCCACGCGGCCGGCTGGCCCGAGTGCGGGTTCAGCGCCGCGCTCGCGCAGAGCACGTCGCAGATGCCGCACGTGATCGCCACCAGCAGGCCAGGAAAGAACGCGACCACGGAGACGATGAGCCCCGCCGTCGGCGTCCCGGTATCGGTCCCCTCCTGCTTGGCTCGCGAGAGGGCCACGCCTCCGAGGATCGCGCCGAACACCGCGGTGACCGGCGCGCCAAAGCTGAACAGCGCGCCGACGAACGACCCCACCACCGGCACGAAGCTCACGATGAACGCGGCGATCGTCAGGATGAGGGACACGACGCCCAGCACGATCGATGCGATCCCCATGGCGCCCGAAAGGTCCGACGTGGGCCGCGGATGGTCAAGCGCGCACGGGGTGCTAAGACGGCGCTCCTCCTCGCGCGAGTCAACATGAGCGGATCGGTCCTCAGAGCCGGGCGGGTCGCGATCGTCGGTCGCCCCAACGTCGGCAAGAGCACGCTGCTCAACGCGGTGCTGCAACAACCCTTGGCGATCGTCGCGCCACGGCCGGGCACCACGCGATCACGCCTGTTGGCGGTGTGCGAGGTCGAGGATCCTCCCGCGCAGATCGCGTTCGTGGACACGCCCGGGCTCGAGCGGCCGCGCTCCGTCCTCGGGCGGGCGCTCCACGAGGAGGCGCAGGCCGCGCTCGAGGAGGTCGACGTCGTGCTCGTCGTGGTGGACGCGTCGGGCCTCACGGCGCATGGCGATCCGATCGCGGCGGCCGACGAGGACGTCGTGATGCAGGCGGCGGAGACCGGGCGCAAAGTGATCCTCGCGCTCAACAAGGTCGATCGCCTGCGCGACAAGTCGGTGCTCCTGCCCGCGCTCGAGGCGTGGGACAAGAAGCACGCGCTCGCCGCGCTGGTCCCGATGAGCGCGAGCAAGAGCGACAACGTAGATGCCTTGATCCGCGCGATCGCGGCGCAGCTCCCCGAGGGCCGCCTGTACGACGAGGACTTCCTCACCGACCGACCGCTCCGCTACTTCGCGGCGGAGTACGTGCGCGAGGCGGTGCTCGCCCACACTCGGCAGGAGGTCCCGCACGGCGTCGCGGTGCGGATCGATCGCTTCGCCGACGAGGACGCCCTCGCGCGGATCGACGCGTCGATCCTCGTCAACAAACCTTCCCACAAGGGCATCGTGATCGGCGCGGGCGGCGCGTTGCTCAAGCAGATCGGCACCGAAGCGCGCTCGCGCATCGAGCACCTGCTCGAGCGCAAGGTGTTCCTCAACCTCTTCGTGAAGGTCGAGGAGGGCTGGACCAAGAACCCCGACAAGGTACGGCGACTGACGCGGGAGTCGGAGTGACCCGCCGGCCCGCGAAGCGGGGCCCGCGCGTCGAGCAGCCCCTCCCGCTCGGCGCGGGGACGCACCTCCCGATCGTCGCGATCGTGGGGCGGCCGAACGTCGGCAAGAGCACGCTGTTCAATCGGCTGATCGGGCAGCGCCTCGCGATCGTGGAGGACATCCCCGGCGTCACGCGCGACCGGCACTACGCCGAGGCGAACATCCTGCGTCATCGTTGCGTGCTGGTCGACACCGGCGGCTTCGATCCGCACTCCGAGGACCCGATGACCGAAGGCATCGCGGCGCACGTGCGCGCGGCGCTCGAGGAGGCCGACGTCGTGGTGTGCGTGCTCGACGCGACGAGCGGCCCGGCGCCGGCCGACGAGGAGGCGATCCGGCTCTTGCGCCGCACCGACAAGCCGGTCGTCTACGTCGCGAACAAGGCGGACTCCCCGTCGCGCGCCAGCGAGGCGATGAGCCTCTATGAGCTCGGGATCGAGTCGGTCCTCGCGATCAGCGCGCAGCACGCGCTCGGCCTCGGCGAGCTCGAGGAGGCGATCGCGGAGAGGCTCCCGGAGGAGGTCGACCCCGGTGACCGCCTCGCCCCCGAGCACGCGGGCCTGCCGCGCCTCGCGATCGTGGGTCGACCGAACGCCGGCAAGTCGTCGCTCACCAACCGGCTCCTCGGTGAGGAGCGCCAGCTCGTCGATCACCGACCGGGCACCACCATCGACAGCATCGACGCGCTCATCGAGGTGAGCGGCGAGCGCTACGTGCTCATCGACACCGCGGGCATCCGGCGCAAGCGCGCGGTCCAGAAGGAGCGCGGGGTCGAGGGGCTCAGCGTGATGAAGGCGATCCGCGCGATCGAGCGGAGCGACGCCGTCATCCTCATGATCGACGCCGACGAGGGCGTGGCCGAACAGGATGCGCGGCTCGCCGGCCTCGCGGTGGACCGCGGTCGAGCGCTCGTGATCGGGCTCAACAAGATGGACCTGCTCGATCGCGAGACGCAACGTACCGTGCGAACGCGCACCAAGGAGATCCTCGCCTTCGCGCCCTGGGCGCCGATCGTCTCGCTCAGCGCGAAGACGGGACGCGGCACGCGCAAGCTGATCCAGACCGTCCAGGCCGCGCTCGTCGAGCACGACAAGCGCGTCCCGACCGCGCGGATCAACGAGTTCTTCGACGAGGTGCTCGAGCACCATCCTCCGCCGACGATGAACGGGCGTGCGGTGCGCCTCTACTACGTGACCCAGGCGTCCACCCGCCCGCCGACGTTCGTCGCGATATGCAACGAGCCGAGCTCGGTACACTTCAGCTACCAGCGCTACGTGATCAACTCGATCCGTAAGCGGTTCGGCTTCGAGGGCACGCCCGTCCGCGTGTTCTACCGCCCGCGGCGCCAGCGCGACGATCGCTGACGACCGCGGACGACCGCAGACGATCGCGGCGCTCAGACCCCGCCACCGTCGTCGAGCATCGCGCCGCCCTCGAGCCCGCTGATCGGCGTGCACGTCGTGCCGCCGACGCACGCGAAGCCGGCCGGGCAGCACATCGTCCCGCAGCAGAAGGAGCCGAGCGATGTCTCGCAGCACGTGCCGCCGCAACACGCGTCTCCCGGCATCGGACACGTCGTGCCGCCGCAGGTGCCGCCGTCCATCGCGCCCCCGCCCGCATCGAGCCCGGTGCTCGCGTCGCGGCCCGCGTCCATCCCGGGAGGGATCCCGCCGTCGGTGCCCGCGTCGCGCCCGGCGTCCATGCCGCCGGTGCCCGCGTCGAAGCCGCCTCCGTCCGAGCACGCCCGCAGGCCGCACACCCCGCCCGAGCACACGTTGGGGCACGACGGCGTGCCTCCGGGGCAGCTCGCGCCGTCGCGGTTCGAGAACGTGCAGCCCGTCGCCGTGCACGTCCCGACGCGGCATGGTCCGGCCTGGACGGCGCAGTCGCTCCCGCCCGTGCAGATCCCGGCCGAGCACGTCGTGGTCATCGTGCACGGATCGGCGTCGTCGCAGAGGTCACCCTGGCTCGCGCTCGGATCGTTGACACAGCCCGCCGCCGGGTCGCAGCGGTCGGTCGTGCACTCGCTGCCGTCATCGCAGCCGGCCGCGACGCACGCGTCGTGACAACACATCTGACCCGATCCGCAGAGCGGGGTGCGGTCGCAGAGGCCGCCCGAGCACGTCGCGCTCTGACACCCGGTCGCCGTCGCGTCGCAGTTCGCGGGCGTGCAGGCGTCGTACTGACACCCCTCCATCGCGTCGCAGCGTCCTCCCGTATCGAGGGTGCACAGATCGTCGTCCGGGATCGGGACGCAGACGCCGTCGGCCCGGCACGCGTCGGACGTACAGTCGAGCCCGTCATCGCAGTTCGAGTCGACGAGCTCCCGCGCGCAGATCCACGTGCGGCCCGCCGTGGGCTCGCCCTCGATGCAGCGGCCCTCCGCGCACCCGAGGTCCGCGCAGAGCGAGTCGTCCGGGACGTGGGCGCACACCGTGCCGACGCATTGGTCGACGGTGCACGCGAAGCCATCGTCGCAGTCCGCGTCGCTCTCACACGGGCTGAGAGGGTCGAGGTTGTCGCGACGCGCGTCGACGCACGCGGGGATCGTGGGATCGCACGTCGAGTTGAGGTCCGCCTGGCAGAGCATGTCGATGCAGTTGTCGAACAGGACGAGCACCACCTGCAGCGACTCGCCGCGCGTGTACCCGCTGACGATCCGGCTCACGACGAACGCGCTCCCGGTGTCGTCGACGCCGAGCGCCTCGAAGCGCCAGAGGCGCGACGGGTCGCGATCCTCCGGCGCGATCGCGAAGCGACGCGGCCACGGGTAGTCGGTGGCCTGATCGGTGCGCTCGAACACGGTCCCCATGCCGAAGTCGTCCTGGTCGCGGCCTCGCCCCCACATCCGCACTTGGATCGCCGTGGCGCGGCTCCGGACCATCGGCTGCGCGTCGACGACCACGAGGATCTGGGTCGGCGGGCCCTCGCATCCGACGAGGCCCGCGAGGACCAGCGCGACGGCGAGCCGGCGACGCGCGCTCACCACCGCGCCTCGATCAGCGTCGTGTGGACCATGCCGTCGTCCCCGCGCAGCGTCGGCTCCCCCTCCGTCGGCATCGTGAGGATCACGCCCAGCGCGACCGCGCCGCCCGCCACGACGGCGCCGAGGAGGACCCAGAACCACCACTCGCTCTCGATCCCACCGCCGTCCTCCTCCGTCCTAGGCGGCAAGACACCTTGCTCCTCGGGGGTCGGCGGCCTCGCGAACAGACGCGCCTCGGTCGACGCGCCCCGGCTCACCGACACCTCGGTGGACGCGAGCTGTCGATCGCCGCGGAAGATCTCGACCCGATGCACGCCGGGATCCTGCGGGTGCTCCACGCCGATCAACGCGGGCGCAAGCGGCCGTCCGTCGACCCGAGCCGTGACCGCCTCGCGATCCCCGTCGATCTCGACGCGCAGGCGACCCAGGTGCGCCTCCGCCGCGGCGAGGCGCTCCGCCGCGGAAGCTGCGATCTCGGATCCCTCCGGGGCCATTCGCTGCACCGCCCGCAGATGCTCGGTCGCGGCGAGGAACGACCGCGTCTCGATGAGGACGAGCGCGAGGTTGTATCGGACGACGGCGGAGTCCCGAAGCGCGAGGGATCGGCGCAAGCGGTCCACCGCGGTCGCGGAGTCACCCGCGTCGATCGCCGCCATCCCCTCTTGGAAGAGCTGGCGAGCCTGCGCGGTGGTGACCTCGTCCTGGGCGAGCGCGGGCGCCGGCGCCGGGATCGACATGCCTCCGAAGACCGTCGCCAGCGCGAGGACGAGGAGTCGACCCATGGCGTTGTACGAGGGCGACCGACGCCCGGATCGAGCGAACCTGATCAAAGCGGCACGTCACGTTATCATAGAGGCGCGCCGGAATGGAGTTGGCCAGAGGAGCGGTGATCGGCGGCAAGTACCGCCTCGAAGAGCCCATCGGGAAGGGTGGGATGGCCAGCGTATGGCGCGCCACCCACACCGAGCTCGACGCGCCGGTCGCCGTGAAGCTGCTCGAGGCGTTCGGCAGCAGCAAGGCGCGCATGACCGCGCGGTTCGTGCGCGAGGCGAAGCTCGCCGCCAACATCGCTCACCGCAACATCGTTCGCATCCTCGACTACGGCATGGTCGAAGACAGCGAGCAGCCGTTCATGGTGATGGAGCTCCTCGAGGGCGAGAGCCTCGCGGCGCGCTTCGAGAGCACCGAGCGTCCGCTGACCGACATCGAGATTTGCGAGATCCTGATCCAGGTCTTGGGTGGGCTCGCCGCGGTTCACGACGCGGGCATCGTCCATCGCGACATCAAGCCGGAGAACGTCTTCCTCGCGCGCGATCCGGACGGCGAGTACCCGAAGCTCCTCGACTTCGGCATCAGCCGGAGCCTGGGCGACACGGACGAGGCGCGGATGACCAGCACCGGGATGGTCGTCGGCACGCCGCTCTACATGTCGCCCGAGCAAGCGCGCGGGCTGCGCGACATCGACACGCGGACCGATCTCTGGTCGGTCGGGATCATCCTCTACGAAGGGCTGACCGGTGACGTCCCCTTCGACTCCGAGAACATGGGGGACATCCTGATCCAGGTCGCGACCGAGCGCGTGCCCCCGCTCGACGAGCTGCGGCCCGATCTCCCCGCCGCGCTCTCGTCCGTGGTGATGCGCGCGTTGACGAAAGATCGCACGCAACGTTGGCAGGACGCGCGCGCGATGCGCGACGGTCTCCGCGCGGCGGTCGACGCCCTCGCGTCGGGACAGACGGTGGTTCCACGACCGGGACGCCGGGCCACGCCGAAGTCGATCGTGAGCGTCGGGCGTGGGATCAGCGACGCCGCGCCGTGGGAGGGCGCCGACACGCACATCGATGTGGGCGAGCAACCTGCGCACGCGGCCGTCGCGGCGAGCGCGGGACTGCCCAGCACGGGGGTCCTTCGCGCAGCCGACGCGCCGGCGGCCCGGCTGCTCGCCGCACAGGCGCCCGCGCTCGCGCAGGCTCGTCCCCCGCAACGTGATGTGCCCGATGTAGCCGCGCTCGGCCCCGCCGCGCTCGACCCCGCCGCGCTCGACCCCGCCGCGCCCGAGCCGGTCGCCTCCGAGCCCACCGCGCGCCCGGCGGCCGCGATCCGCCTTTCGATCCCGGTCGCTGGCGATCGGCCGCGACGCCGCGCCGCGCTGTGGATCGGGATCACCGCCGTCGCGGCGGCCGCCACGGTGAGCGTCGCGCTCTTCTCGGACGCGCTGCCGTCCTCGTCGGAGAGCCCGACGAGCGAGGCGCCGACCCCCGCGAACAGCGCGCCGCGCGAGGCGGCGGGGCACGACGAGCCCACCTCCGCGCCGATGGAGGCCGAAGCGACGCTCGAGGTGACGACCGCCGGCGCCGCGCCGATCGAGGAAGAGATCGGGCCGGACCAGGCGATCGACGGCCAGGTCACGAGCGCCGAGGTCGCGCGCGCGGAGCCGCCCGCCACGGAGGCACCGACGGAGGGCGGGTCCACCGCGCACGCGGGCCGCGACCACGTCGCGCGACGATCCGCCGCGCAAGCGCAGGCCGCGCAAGCAGAGCCGGCGCGAGCCCAGCCCCCGCGGACACCGTCGGCAGAGACGCCGTCCGCGCAGCGAGCGTCCACCGCGTCGGCCGCGGGATCGTCCACGCCACGGGCCCCGGCGGAGCGGGCCCCTCTGCCTCGTCCGACGGGCGGCGCGACGACGACCCGCGAGCCCGACTACCGGCGCGACCTCGACTACTGAGCCGCGGGGAGCGCCGATCGGAAGACCCGGCCCGATGTGGCGGCTCAACGCTCGAGCAGCGCGCAGAGGATCCGGAGGTGCCCCTCCTCGGACAGGGTACCTTGCTCGCGTGCGATCGCCCCGGTCGACGCGGCGAGCACCGCGCGCAGCATCCGATCGGCGTCGACCGATCGCGCCTCGACCGCGCGCCGCGCGCGCACGACCGCCGGGTGGCGTGCCGCGATCACCAGCTCGTCGCCCTTCAGCCTCGCGAGCGGCACCTCCCGCGAGAGCGCGAGGCTCACCGACTCGATGCCCTCGAGGCACGGAGCCAGCGCCTGAAGCGCCGCCTCGAGCTCGGAGCGAGGAGGCGGGGCGTCCTTCTCTCTCTCTTGCGCGCGCGTACGCGAGCTCCGCGCGGGCGGCGGGGGGCTCGGCGGCGCGAGCACCGCGCGGCTCGAGTCCTTCGCTCCCACGAGGAGGCTCAGCTCCTCGGCGAGCGCACCGCCGTCCACCACGAGGACCTCCATGCCCTCCGCACGAAGCGCCTTCGCTCGTTCCGGCGCGCACGCGAAGACGGAGCCCGGCCGCGCGGCCAGCTGGTACGCCTCCTCGAGCGTGCGTGGCGGGTCGAACGCGCTCAGCACCGTCTTCAGGATCGGCGCGGTGCGCTCCTCCGGTTGAGCGTCGAGCGGATTCACCCCGAGCCGCTTCGCGCGGACGAGCTCCGCGAGCGCACCATCGACGTCGTCCACCGTGCGCGTCCGGATGCGCTCCGCGACGCGCGCGATCAGATCCTCGTACGCGCCGCGGATCACGTCGCGTAGCTCGATCGAACCGAACGATTCGGCCAGCCAGAGGCGCGCGCTCACCGGCAGGCCCGTGGCGCGGTCGGCCATCTCGCGCTCACCCGCACCCGCGTCGACCGTCACGCTCCGCGCCTCGCCGGAGCTGAGCCACGCGACCCCCTCCACGCGCGCCACGCCCTTCGGCGTCTGCGCGCGCACCCGCTTTATGAAGCGCGGCCCGCGCGGGAACGGGACGAGATCGGCGAGCGCCGCCCAGGTCATCGAACGCACGCGGTCCACGATCTTGCGCGTCAGCTCGCCTTGCTCAGGCGCGGACCACGTCCGGTCCGGTGTCAGCCCCGGATGATCGAGGCGCGCGACGACCGGCCAACCGACCGCGTCGAGGCGCCCCAGCGGTCGGCGAGACCGACTGACGTGCACCGCTTTGAGCGACGCGTGCCCGGGCCGGAGCACCGCGATCGTGCCTTCGAGCGGGTCGCGATCGGTCGGCTCGATCCGCAACACCGCCGCCGCCACCGCGGCCTCGTTCGGCGTCGGCTCGAGCGACTCGACGTCGGGTGCGCGCAGGTTGCGTCGCGCGACGTCGTCGAGCTCGAGCTCGCGCGTCCCGTTCACGAGCTTCACCCAGCGGCCGAGGGCCACCTCCTCGCTCGGGCGGATGCGAAGCGCGATGCGATCCTCGTCGAGCGGCACGAGGTGGGTGGGGCGCGTCGTGAACCACACGCCAGAATGGCGATCCGCGTCGGACTTCACGGCGCGTGGCGTGACCCAGACGCGCGCCGTCGTCTCGAAGATCGGAACGTCCATCACCTGATCGAAGAACTCGCCCCCGCCGGCGAGGCAGCTCTCGCGCAGCACGGCGCGCAGCCAATCCGGCAGCGTCGCGTGCGGGACGGTGTCGATCACGCGCCGCAGGACCTGGCTCGTCAGCTCGACGGTCGCGCTCTCGAGCGCGAGGCGATCCGTCTCGGTCAGCGAGCGTCGACCGAGGGGAGACAGAGCCGCGACGTGCAGGCGCGGGATGAGGTTCATCTCGAGCATGATCGGCTCGGCCCCTTCGCGCGCGAGGGTGACCCGCGTGTGGCTGTCGAGCGCGAGCGTGGCCTCTCCGATACCGAGCAGCTCGCGGGCCGGCGAGTCCGGGTCGAGCAGCTCCTCGATCGGGAAACAGAACCTGCGGTCGGCGACCTGCGCGAGCCGCGGGCGCTCGGTGAGCCCTCGACCGATGCGTCGCTCCGACTGTAGCCGCGCGACGCGCTTGGTGACGTCCACCACGAGCGGCTGGGGACACACGAGCTCGATCAGCTCGCGCAGCGAAGCCGCTCGCCGCTCGCTCGCGGGGAGCTCGAGGATCGGCGAGTCGTAGCTCGAGGGCGCGTCACCCCGCGCGGGCTCGAGCCATCGATCGTCGTACGTCGCGACCCGGACCGAGCCTTTCCACACCGCGTCGTCGATCGCGATGCGCGGCCCCTGGATCGAGGGGAACGCGGGCATCTTCTGCAGATCTCGCAAGAGTGCTTGCTCGCGCTTGTTCAGCTTCTGCTTCGCCCGGGCCCGCGCCCACTCGAGCATGAGCTCGAACCGATCACCCGCCTCGACGAGCGAGGTCGGATCCTCCGCGATCGCGTCGGCGAGGAGCGCGCGCGCCGCCTCGTTGACCGCGAAGCGCACGCGTCGCCGTCCGGTCTTGGAGAGGTCCGTGAAGTCCTCGTCGGCGCAGCGCTCGTCCAGGTCGACGAGCACGCGGAGCGGGAACCCGTCCGTGTGCCGGACCACCGAGAACGCACGCCCTTCGATGAGCACGATGATCTCGGCGCCGCCATGCCGGCTGCCCAGCGCGGCGCGAGCCCGCAAGATACCTTCTCCTTTGACGTCGATGAAGGGCGGCGCGAAGCCGACCGACGGATCGACCTGCATCTTCTCGAGGTGGCGCTCGAGCGCCTCGGCACGGCGCGCGTAGCGGCGCCGTCGTTCGAGCTCGTCCGAGACGTCGACGAGAGGACGATCCGTCAATCTGACGATCGCGCTGCGCGCCGCGTCGTCGATCGAGAGCGGCGCAAAGTCGCTCGCGCCCGCCACGCGGGGCTCGTTCGGTCCGACGTACGGGATCTCGCTCGGGTATTCCTCCACCAGCTCGCTCAGCGATGCGCGCTCGGACCGCCCGAGCCGCGGGAAGATCCGGGCGCGGCGCAGTCGGTCGACCCGCCCGAGGCCGAGCCATCCCTCGAGATCGTCGACCGCGCCGAGCGCACGGACCAGCGCGCGGATCGCGGTGTGCGCCGCCTCGGGCGCCTCGACCTCCAGCGTCAGCTCGGCGGGCGCACGACCCGGCTCGAACGCGTCGACGAACGCGCGCACGAGCCGTCGCGTCCACTCGTCGATCGGATAGCTCGGCGCCTCGCCAGCGAGCCGGGAGAGGCGAGGGTCCGGCGTCGCGGTGCCGTCCTCCACCACGAAGCGCACCGGCGCGATCGTCTCGAGCTCGGTTCGATGGACGGCCGCACCCCAGTGGAGGACCTCGAGGCTCGAGGTGGACGCGCTGAACGCGGCGACGGCCCGGAGCTCACCGTCCACGATCCGGAGGGCCGCTCCGCCCGCCACACGCACCCGATCGAGGAGGCGCTCCTCGGGATCGATCCCGTCGCGCTCCTCGCGACAGAGCGCCCGGCATCGCTCGGAGTAGTCGAGCGAGACGAGGTCCTTGTGGACCGCGGAGAACCCCGAGACATCGCCGCGTTCGAGCTCGAGGACGACGGACCCGGGTGGCACGTGGGCGAGGCGGACCCCCGCCGACGAGAAACGCAGCCGCGGCGGCGTGGACGCGCCGAGCGCGCGCAACACGTCGTGCGTGCTGAGCGTGAGCCCTCCCACCGTGGGCCAGATCGGCGCCCGGAGCAGCGTGCTCTTGCACGCGAGCAGCTCGTCTCGCGTCCCCCCGAGCTGCGAGAGCCCCAACCGCACCGCGCGACGCAGCAACCCGGCGACCGCGTCGGGCTCCGTCGTCAACCACGCGCCCAGGTCCACATAGACCTCGACACTCTTCTTGCCTTCGATGCGGCGTCGCTGCTCGTCCGAGCCGTAGGCGAGATCGGCGAGCGCCTCCGCCGCGATCACCACGTACGCCTGGACGGCGCGGCTGAGTCGATCGAACGCGGCGTTTCGCCAGACGCCGGCGTAGTCCAGGCTCGGGACGAGCTCGCGCGTCCCCGCGATCGCGGCGAACGCGACCGGAGAATCGAACGCGACCGTCTCGATCTCACGGCCGTCCACCAACGCACGGAGCGAGCCCGAAACCGGGTTCGACGCGTCGAGCAGCGCGAGCTCGCCCTCGAGCCCATCGAGCGCGAGCGGCCCGGCATCGACCATCGACCGCTTGCTGCGAAGGCCGGGGACGAGCGCGATCTTGAGGACGTGGGTGCGATGGCGACGGAGCTCGGCGGCGCGCTTGGCCGCCGCGAGGAACGTCTCTTTCTTGCGTGCGAATCGCCGCGTGCGATGGAGGAGCGTGCGCGCGTCGGGCGCGGCGAGGCCGCCGAGCAGCAGGCGCGAAGGATCGCCGGGGGGCACCCAGAGGACGTCGCCGAACCACGGCGCGAGATCGTCGCCGAACGGCTCCTCGGCGTAGTGGACGTGGCCGTCGCGCGCCTCGGACGCGAAGCTCGCCGGAGTACGCGGGCGCCCCGTCGCGTCGCGCAACAGCGGCGCGAGGGCGAGCGCGCGCATCCACGCAGGCAGCGTCGCGTTCGGTCCCTCCGGGGTGAGCCGAGCCCGGAAGTCCCGACCCGCCGCGTGCGCAGACAGGATCGCGATGGCGGACGCTCGCAGGCGCTCGCGCGCGGTGCCCGTCCACTCGTGCTCGGCGTCGTCCGGCGAGAGCTCTCGGACGAGGCGCTCCATCAGGGCGGGGAGCATCGCCTCGATCTGCACCAGCGCGTCGTCGACCGGCGGCTCATCGAGGCGCACCGCGGATCGCGACGCGTTCGTCGGCAGCCGCGGCGCGTTGAGGTACGCGCGCAGCGGGACACGCCCGCGCGCGCTCGCGCCCGTCTCGGCGAGCCCGGGGAGCGGGAGCGAGTACCGCGCGAGCAAGACGTCGTGCTCTGCGAGATCGAGGCCCGCGTCGTCCACCGCGCTCGCGGGATCCATCACCGCCACGAACCCGTCGAACGGCTCCGGGAGCCGGAGGCGCAACAGATCCCGATGCGACGTGCCGCGCCCGATCGCCGAGCGGCCCACCGTGGTCGGCGTCTTGATGTCGTCACACGCGCGGCGCGCGATCGCGAGCTCGCGCGGCTCGCCATATCCGACGAGCACCCCGATCGCGCTCAACGACGGCAAGCGGCGAAGGTGCACCAGCGAACCGCCCACCGTGAGCTCCGGCGGCGCGGCGACCTCCTCCAACGCGAGCTCGCGCAATCGCGGCGCCGATCCGTCGGGCGCGCGCTCGAGCAGCCGAGGTCCATAGCGCGCGCGCGCGGCTCGACCGTCGGCGATGCTCGTCAGCACGTCGATCCAGCGTGGCTCTAGACCGAGCGCCGTGTTGACGCCGGTGGCGAGCAGGCGGAGCGCGCGCCGCTCGGAGGCGGGGGACGGATCGACGAGCTCGTCGAACAGCCTCGGGAGCGCCGACGGGTCGATCGCGGCGCCGGTCCACGCGACGCGCACGTCGTCGGCGTCGCCGGTCACCTGGATCGACGTCGCGCCGAGGGCGTTGGCGGCGCGCACGACCTCGAGCACCCAGAGCGCGGCGTCGGGCAGCTGGTACTCGCGCAGCTTGTCGACCGCCCGCGCCGCATCGACGCGCAACCGACCGCTCGCGACGCGACGGCCGCTCACCCGAGCTCCGGGCTGCGCTGCGCGAACGCGATCCACCGCTCATCTTCCGTCGGACCGAGCCGCCCCCGCGTGAGCAACACCGCGCGCGCGAGGATCGCGGCCGCGAGCTCCGGGCGCTCCTCGGCGGCTGCCCGCGCGGCCACGCAGATCGGGTGGAGCGTGTTCAGCACGAGCCCGGGCCGCATGAAGCGACGGAGCGGATCGGCCCGCGCCTCGTCGGTCCGGATGATCTCCGGGCTCGCCCCGGGATCCGCCGCGACCGAGAGCGACGCCTCGAGCGCCCCCTCGAGCCGCGCGAACGCGACCCGGCTCGGACGTCGCACGCACGCCTCGAGCGCGTCGGCGACCCCTTCCGCGAGCACGTGATCGATCCCCTCGTGCGGCACCGGGGTGAGCAGCGAGAGCTCGCTCCGTACGTCCGGCGGCGTCACCGAGAGGATCGCCTGGAGCGTCTCGAGGTACGCGGCGGGATCGTCGAACCCCGTGAGGTCGAGGACGACCATCCGCGCCTCGGCCGCCGCGCGCGCGACCGGGTCGTCGGCGCGGCCCGCGTACACGCGCCCCGACCGCAGCGCGTGCACCGTGCGTGCGCGCGCTCCATCGACCTCGAGGATCGGCAGCGTCACGTCGCGCCAGATCAACGAGAGGTCCGCGTCGTTGGCGGCACGCAACAGCGGGACGAACGCGCTCGGATCACCGATCGCGCGGTCGAGCGCCGCCTTCACAGCGGCCGTGAGGTCGATCTCGACGGCGTCCCGCGCGACCCGCATCGCGTTCTCGAAGTGGGCATCGCGACGTACGTTGTCACGGCTCAGCGTGTGCTCGAGGCTCGGGTCGTGCACCGTGACGTGGGCGCGGCCGAGCAGCGGCTGGTCCGTCTCGTAGAGCAAGAGCCCGCGATTGAAGAACGCGACGTAGCTGGACGCGTCCGCGGCGAGGCCCGCCGCGACGGTGGTGGCGCCGCGGGTCCGACGCACCTCGACCAACCCGCCCGTCCCGATGGGGCGGTCGATCCGCGCCTCGCGCAGCGCTTCGCCACCTCCGAACGAGGCGACGAAGCGGATCGGGATCTGCGCATGCCGGCACCAACGGACGAGCGCGCCCTCCGAGCCTTGAACGAGGCTCACGAAGTTGCCCTTCGGGCAGGGCACCTCGAGCGTGACGGTGGTGCCCGGGTGCGCGCCGCCCTCCGCCTGGAAGAGGTCGTACGTCTGATCGGGCGCGAGCACGAGCGTCCACTCCGTGCCGTCCCCTTCGGAGGATCGCACGAGTACTTGCGCTGGCTCGATCGCGAGGACGGAGACGAAACCGACCCCGAACTTCCCGATCTTGTCGGACTGGCCCTCTTTGCCCGAGCGGAACAGCACCGTGAGCTGCTCCTCGAGCACGCGGCGACCCATGCCGCACCCATCGTCGCGCACGCTGATCCGCGCGAGCCCGGCCTCGCCCGACGAGGGCTCCGGTTCCCAGCCCAGCGTGACCGAGATCTGCGAGGAGCCCGCGTCGATCGCGTTCTGCACGAGCTCCCGGTAGAACGCGAGCGGATCGGCGAACTGGCGGATGAGCTCGTCGACGATCCCATCGCGCTCGCGCGGGGCCGCCGGCGCGCTCGGACCGCCTCCTCGATAGGGTGACCCGGAACGAGGGGGACCTTCGCGGCTCACGGCGCGAGCGTACCTGACCCGACGCGCGATCAGATCGGGGTCGGCGCCGGACCGAGCTGCGCGATGGCGCGGTCGAGCGCCCCGCGATCGAAGCCCGCGATCACCGTGCTGCCCACCTCGATCACCGGGATCCCGCTCGGGTTCAGGCCAGCGCGTCGCGCGGCCTCGAGCATCGCCTGGCGCGCCCCCGGCTCGCGCTCGATGTCGCGCTCGATGAACGGCACGTTGCGCTGCCGGAGATACGCCGCGGCCGAGCGACACGCGCCGCACCACGAGGCGCCGTAGATGATCACGTCGGCGTCGGCCGGCTCCGCGCCGGGCACGGCCCGCTCGATCGGCTCGATCGGCTCGGTCGGATCTGCCGTGGCCACCACGGCCGGCTGCTCCGCCGCGGGTGCGCCGAGCGCGGCGGTGTCGAAACGTTCGCGCGCCATCCGTCGGACCTCGTAGCTCCCGTCGCCGCGCGCGCGCCGCAGGTCGGCCACGTAAACGAGCGAGGGATCGAGGTCGTCCTCGATGCTCAGGTCCTCGACGCGCACCATCTCGCGATGCGCCTCGGGGATCTCCGCGCGCGACGTCGCGGTGTGCGTCCCCTCCTCGTCGAACCACACGAGCAAGAGGCCTTCCGCCTCGCCGCGCACCGCGAACGGAGGCGTCACGATCTCGCCCTCGTCCGGCACGATCGGCACCTCGTCCTCGTGGGACGAGCACGCCGCGAGCGCGACGACGAGCCCCGCGAGCGACGCGCGGAAGAGGACCGCGGGAGCGGTCCCAGGCTGGCCGGAGCGAGCGGCGGGATGGACGTACGTCACGGGCGCCCTCGCCTCGGACGATAGCGCACCTCGAGATCCGTGGTCATGCGGTGGCAGCGCGAGATGAGCGGACCCGCCTGCTCGATCAGCGTACGCGCCTCCGCGAGCTGCGAGTCCAGGGTGGCGCGGTCCGCGTCGGCGATGGTGTCGGTCGGCGCGTAGCGCGAGAGCGTCGCCCGCACGTCTTCTTGCAGCTGTTCGGCAGAGAGCATCTTGTCGTGCCCGGCCACGCACGCGTCACGCGCCTCGTCGACCCGCTCGCTCGCGATCGGGAGCGCGGCGAGCGACTGGATCATGCGACGGCGCTCCTCGATCGGATCATCGGCGTCGATCCGACCGACGCGATCGAGGAAGAGGATCGCGTCGTTGCGCGGATCGGGCTCGCACCCGCCGATCGCGGTGAGGCACGCGCCGAGCATCCCGGCGAGGAGGGCCGATCGAGCACGCATCGCGGCCCGAAGATAGCCCGCGCGGCCGGCCTTTCAACGCACGACCGCCGCCTGGACTTTGGTAGGGTGCCGAGGTGCCTCGAGCTCGCGAGCCGTCACGCATCCGTAGGCCCGATCCATGAGCGCGCCGCACCGCATCTACCTCATCCCGGGCATGTTCGGGTTCGGCCGCCTCGCCGGCTACGACTACTTCGTGCACCTGCGCCGCGCCCTCGCCCAGCGCTTCGACGCGGCGGGGGTCTCGGTGGTGGTCGAAGCGATCCCCGTCCAACCGACCGCGTCCATCCGGAGGCGCGCGGTCCGCGTGGCGCGCGCGATCACGTCGAGCTCCGAGGCGGACGACGGACCGATCCACCTCGTCGGGCACTCGACGGGCGGCCTCGACGCGCGGCTCCTCATGAGCCCGACCACCAACCTCGGCGCGCTCGACGCGGACCAGCTCGCGTGGCGCCGCCGCGTGCGCTCGCTCGTGACCATGAACACGCCGCACTTCGGCACGCCGCTCGCCGCGTTCTTCGCCACGGTGAGCGGGACGCGGCTCCTCTACGCGATCTCGCTCCTCACCGTCACCACGCTCTCGGTCGGCCGCCCGGGCCTCGCGGCGCTCGCCAAGCTGGTCGCCGCGCTCGGCGCGGTGGACGACATGGTCGGCGTCAACGTCCGTCTCCTCGACGAGGCGACCACGCTCACGCTCCGCTTCGTGGGCGAGCAGGGGCAAGGCGAGGTGCGCGAGTGGCTCGCCGGGATCCGCGAGGACCAAGGTGGGATCATCCAGCTCATGCCGGAGGCGATGGACCTCTTCAACGCCGCCGCGGAGGACGACTCCGCGATCCGCTACGCGTGCGTCGCCACGGCGAGCCCTCCACCCGGACCGGTGCGCTTCGTCAGCTCGGTGCGCTCGCCCTACTCCGCGCTCTCCGCCACGGTGTACTCCACGATCTACACGCTCACCTCGAGCGAGCCGTCTCGCTACCCCTACCCCGCTCCGGAGCGCACGGTGGAAGCGAGGCTGAGCCAGACGATCGGGCGACCCAGCACGCCATCGATGAGCGACGGCGTCGTCCCGCTCCGCTCCATGCTGTGGGGCGAGCTCCTCTACAGCGCAAGAGCCGATCACCTCGACGTGGTGGGCCACTTCTCCGGGGAGATCGGCTCGAGCCACACCGACTGGCTCTCGAGCGGCGCGCACTTCGACAGCGCACAGTTCGACGCGATGGCCGACGCCCTCGCCCACTATCTCTTGAGCGACTGAGCCTCGCGCTCAGAGATCGTCGTGGGCGTGCGCCTCGTCGTGCTCGCGGATCGTGAGCACGTCGGCCGACGCCATCTGCACGATGCGCTCCGCGACGCTGCCCATCACCCAGCGCTTCCAGCCGCGGCGGCCGTGGGTCGCGAGCACGATGAGGTCCGGCGCGTTCGCGACCTCGCACGCGAGGATCTCGTTGGCGGGATCACCGACGCGGACCTCCACCACGATCTCGATCTCGCTCTCCGACACGCTCTTCGGGATCCGCTCGCGGAGGAGCCGCTCCGCCTCGCGCTTGGCCGAGGCGACGCGGTCGTCGCTCGTGCTGACGTCGTAGTGCGCGAACATCGGGCTCGGCGCGGTCGGGGTCGGGAGCACATGGAGCACGGTAAGCTTCGTTGCGCCGGCCTGCGCGAGGCCAGCCGCGCGCTCGAGCGCGAGGTCACCGAGATCGGAGAAGTCGGTGGCGGCGAGGATGTGGTCGTAGTGCACGAGGAGGATCTCCGTGGGTGGCCGGACGGTCAGCGGCGCGCGGCCGCGGCCGCGAGGATGCCACCCGCCGCGTGGATCCGCACCAACGCGTCGTCGTCCAGGAGCGACCTCTCCGCGAGATCGGGGCGCATCGCGTCCCGGGCGAGCGCGCGAACCGCCGTCCTCCGATCGATCGAGTCGGCCTCCGCGTTCCCGACGATCTCCCGCAAGACCTCGATCGCGCGCTCGTGCCGCTCCGTGGCGAGGAGCGCCGCCGCCTGCGCGCGCGGCATGCCTTCGGCGCCGAGCAGCTCCTCGAGCACCGCGAACGCCCGCTCGCGCGCGCGACGGGCGAGCGCACGTGCGAACGAGAGCTTGACGAACGGATCCTGCTCCGTCTCGAGCGCGGCGAGCACCGCGCCGGTGGGGGACTCCGCCGCGAGCGAGAGGCCCGCGAGCGCGACGCCGGCCTGGGCGCGCAGCGCCGCGTCCGATGCGGTGAGCGCGCGCTGGAGGAACGCCCGCGCCAACGCCGCGTCCTCCTCGTTCGCCCCGTTCGGATCCGGCTCGGCGAGCAGGCGCGCGGCCTCGATCCCCGACGCGCTCGGCGCGATCGCGAGCAACGGACCGAGCGTCTCTCGCGCCGCCGCGCGGTCCGCCTCGAAGATGGCGTCCACCGCCGCGGTGCGGACCGACCCGTCGGCGTCGCTCAGCCGCTCGCGCAGCGCGTCCAGCGCGCCCTCCCCCGCTCGCGCGAGGGATCGCACCGCGGCCGCCCGCGCGGAAGGCAGCGGATCGACGCGCGCCATCTCCTCGAGCGCCTCGCGCACCTCCGCGCGATCCGCGACGGGAGCGAGCCGCGCCGCCGCCGCCGCGCGCAACGGGCCGTGCGTCGCGTCGAGGCTCGCGAGCAGGAGCGCGCGGTCCGCCTCGGGATCCATCCCGAGGACCGACGATGTCACCGCGGCCGGATCCGGATCGTCGGCCATCGCGCGCAGCGCCAAGATCGCGTGCTCACGACCACGTCGCGCCAGGATCTCGAGCGCCCCCCGACGCCCCGGCCCGCGGCCCGACGCTCGGCTCAAGCGATCGAGGATCGGCTCTCCCGCGGTGCCCGCCAGCGTCAGCTGGGAGAGCGCGGCGCGGCTCCGCGCGTCGTCGGTCTCTCCGGCCTCCTCCTCGAGCAGCGCGCCCGCCACCCGCGCGAGCAGCTCCTCGTCCGCCCCCTCGCTCCTCTCTAGCTCGAGGTACGCGGCGTATGCGGGATCGAAGTGCCCGGTGTCCGCCGCCGCCGCGACGCGCGCGCGCGGACCGGTTCCGCACGCGGTCATCGACGCGGCGAAGAAGACGATCGCGAGCGACGTGGTTCGCACGGCCGGAGCTTCTCCGCTCGCGCCCGCCTCGGCAAGCGCCTCGGCGCGGTGCGAGTCCGTGCTCAGGCCGCTTTGATCAGCTCGCAGCTATACCCGAAGTAGAGCGCGCGCAGCGCTTCGGTCGCCTCGAGCTCGCCGGCGCGCTCCTTCTGCTCGATGAGCGCCTGCGCGGTGGCGCGCCCGTCGAGATCGAGGATCATCCGCTCCCAGGACGGGGGCAGCTTGTAGAGCGGCAACATTCGTTGCGCGTCGTCGCCGACCGCGAGCCGACTGTCGCCGAAGGTCGAGACCGCCGCCTCGAGCTGCTCCTTCTCCGGCTGGTACGCCGCCTCCGCGAGGAGCTCGCGCGCCGCCTGCCGGAGCGGGATCGTCTCCTCGCCGGACTGCTCGCCGCGGACGAACGCCCACTGCCCGCTCGGCCATCGGAACGCCTCGAGGTAGCGGCTCCGCACCTGCTCGCTGACCGCGTTGAAGAGCGCCATCGGGCGCAGGATCCCGAGACCGACCAGCGCGTCGCCGAGCCGCCCGTGGTAGCGAGGCAGGAGCGCGAGCGCCATCTCGAGCTCCATCGCGAGGATCACGTTCTTCTCGACGAGGAACCGACCGAGCAACTCGGCTTCCATGTTCGAGGCGACGAAGTCCGGCTGCCCTCCGCGGAAGTAGATGCGCTTTTGCCGCCGCCCGTCCCAGAGGTGGAGCGCGCCCGTCTCCGACGCTTCGGTGATCGAGTGCGCTTCGCGCAAGAGGCGTCCCGCGTGGAGGAGCCCGCGCTTGTGAGCCCCGCGGGGCGGACCGCTCGGCCCCCACTGCAGCGCCTTGCTGTCGAGGTAGCGGCGCAGCTCGGGCAGCCCGTGCGCGGAGCCGAACTCGCCGCGGTCCTTGCGGACCTTGGTGCCCGGCGCGAGCTCGCCGGTGACGATCCGCCGCACCATCTCGGAGTAGGCCACCGCCTCCTCGACCTCGCCGTCGACGCCGCGGAGCTCGTACATCGACGGCTCCGCGCCCTCGAGCCGATCGAGGAGCGCCTTCGCGTTGCTCGGCGCCGGCTTGGACTCGTCGAGCTCGACGAGGAACGTCGGCCGCGACCCCGCGTCCTCGCGCTCGTGCGCGCGCCGCGGGATCAGATCGAGCCGCTCGAGGAGCGCGGCGAGATCGCGCGGCCCGCGTCCGAGCTCGCCGCGTCGCACGAGGATGTCGCGCAGCACCCGCTCGAGCCGCGCGGCGCTCGGGCGGTCCTCGCGGGCCCCGCTCAGCATCCACTCGACGAGCTGCACCACGTCGCGAGGGATGTGCGTCCCCGCGCGGCGCAGCACCGTGAGATCCACGTTGCGGATCTGGAGCAGCACGTCGAGGTCCGCCCCCGCCGCGAAGAGCGGCTCCGCGATCATCAGCTCCGCGAGCACCACGCCGAGCGTGAAGATGTCGCTCTTGGCGTCGACCTCCTCGCCGACCACCTGCTCGGGCGACATGTAGCCGAGCTTCCCGCGGATGTGCCCGTCGTCGGTCCGCTGCGTCGTCGTGCGACACCGCGCGATCCCGAAGTCGGTCAGCTTCACGCGCCCGCGCCGATCGATCAGCAGGTTGGCCGGGCTCACGTCGCGGTGGACGAGGCGCAGCGGGTTGCCGTCGTCGTCGGTGAGCTCGTGCGCGTAGGCGAGCGCGCAGGCCGCCTCGTGCGCGATGTGGAGCGCGGGCCCGAGGGGCACCGTCTCGCGGTGAGCGGCGATGGTCCGGAGGAGCCGCCCCACCGTCGTCCCCTCGACGAGCTCCATCGCCATGAACAGCGCGCCGCCGTGCTCGCCGAAGTCGAACACCTGCACGATGCCCGGGTGCTCGAGGCGGGCCGCGAGGCGGGCCTCGTCGATGAACATCCCGACGAACTCCGCATCCCGCGCGTGCTGCGGCAGGATGCGCTTGAGGGCCACCCGCTTCTTGAACCCGTGCGGCCCGAGGCGTCTCGCGACGAACACCTCGGCCATGCCACCGGCGGCGAGCCGGTGCTCGATGCGGTACGGACCGATCGCGTCGAGGGCCATGAGCTTCCCGGTGAGGGCCGGCGTGGAAGGAAGCTCGTTCAGGATAGCCTCACTCCTACCGTTCCGGGAAGGGCGACCTTCAGCCCGCAAAGTCTCTCGATCTCTCCGGGGGCCGCGCGTGTATCATCGGCGCGATCCAGACCACTGGTCCTCCCATTCCGCTCAGGAGCACCGAATGGCGACGGCGCGTTCGCGAACCAAACAGGACACGTATCTCGGAAAAGTCGTTGCGGGACGCTACCGCCTCGAAGCGCTGCTCGGCGAAGGCGGCATGGGCGTCGTCTACCGCGCGAGACACGTCCTCATCGATCGCGTCGTCGCGCTCAAGCTGATCCGCCCCGATCTCCGCGGCGAGACGCATCTCCGCGCGTGGATGCTCCGCGAAGCGCGCGCCGCGAACCGCGTCGACCACGCGCACATCGTCGAGATCCACGATGTCGGCGAGACCGAAGAGGGCGAGCTCTACCTCGTCATGGAGTACCTCACCGGCAACTCGCTGAGCAGCCAGGTGAGCAAGGGTCCGATGCCGATCGTCCGCGCGGTCGACATCCTCGAGCAGATGACCGCCGCGCTCGCGCGCGCGCACGACCTCGGCGTCGTCCATCGCGATCTGAAGAGCGACAACATCATGCTCACCGGCAAGGGTGGGCGTCGCGACTTCGTGAAGATCCTCGACTTCGGCCTCGCTGCGCTCGCGCGCGATCCGCGCCTCGCCCCGAAGGGCGCCGTGTTCGGTACGCCGGAGTACATGTCTCCCGAGCAGGCGCGCGGCGACGACGCGATCCCCGGCAGCGACCTCTACGCGCTCGGCATCCTCTTCTACGAGATGGTCACCGGTCAGCTCCCGTTCCGCTCGAGCGACCGCGACACCCTCCTCGAGATGCAGCGCAGCAGCCCCGCGCCGCGGCCGACCGTCCTCCGCCAGGACCTCATGCCCGAGGCCGAGGCCATCATCCTCAAGCTCCTCGAGAAGGATCCGCGGCGCCGCTTCCGCGACGGCCACCACCTGAGCGAGCAGCTCAAGGCGTTGCAACGCAAGTTGCCATCGACCACGTGGGAGCAACAGCAGCAGCAGGCGAACGACGCCCCCTCCGTCGAGCTCCCGCCGCCGCCCGCCCCCACGCCTGGCGTCGTCGAGTGGAGCCGTCGCGCCGCCTACTTCGCGCGGATGCTCGCGCGCGCGCATCCGAACGGACGAGCCCCCGCCGAGCTCCAGCAGGCGTCCGATCAGATGTGGGAGCTCTCCGCGCGCGCGAGCCGCCTCGAGGGCGAGCTCGCGAGCCATCAGAAGAAGCTCGAGGCGATCGAGAAGCGCGGCCGCGCGCTCCGCGCCGAGATCGGCCGCAAGGTCGAGGAGCTCGCCGAGGAGGAGTCGCGCACCCTTCGCGACGCCACCGCCGAGCGAGGCCGCGTCGAGCGACTGCAGCGCAAGCTGACCGACGCCAACCAGGCGTGGGAGAGGGCGCACCAGTCCGCGCTGATCACCGCGCAGAGCCGCAGCGGCGATCTCGCGGCGAGCCGCGCCGCGTTCGAGGAGGTCGGCGCCACGAGAGCGCGCGCGCAGACGCTCCAAGAGGTCATCTCGGATCACCAGACCCGCGTAGCCGAGAAGGAGGCCGCCGCGTCGGATCTCCGCCGTCAGATCGACGACCTCCGCGCCCAGCTCCAGCGCTACAGCGAGGCGCTCGAGAACGACCTCAGCGCCGGCCGCGATCGCATCGCGACCCGCGTGCGCGAAGCGCTCGGCTACGAGAAGGCGTTCATGGAGGGCTCCGCCCTCCTCATGAAGCACCTCCGCGATCGCCCCGAGTGCCAGGAGCTCGTCGAAGAGCTCCGCGTCGAGGAAGCCAAGTTCCGCGGCGC